>NZ_CP107921.1:4657500-5257500 GCF_036014215.1 Streptomyces sp. NBC_00440 | reverse complement strand
CGGGGAGCAGGCGTTCGTCAACGCGGGCAAGCGGGACGCGGCGTACGACCTCGACCTGCCGCAGGCGCAGGTCGTCCGCGACGCGCGCACCGGCGAGGTACGCCCAGCCACCGGCATCACGCTCACCGGCCTCTCCGACCAGCACGGCTGGCTGCGCACCACGGCCGACGCGCGCCTCGAAGTCGGTGACTGGGTGGGGCTCGGGCTCTCGCACCCCTGCACCTCCTTCGACAAGTGGCAGCTGATCCCGCTCGTCGAGGCGGACGGCACGGTCACGGACTACATCCGTACGTATTTCTGACACAGCTTTCCGACACAGCGCCGGGCAGCGCCGGGAACAGGGCCAGAGGGAACAGGGCAAGGGAGCAAAGAGTCATGGATCTCGTCATCCGCGACGTCCGCGTCGTGGACGGGACCGGCGGGGCCTCGTACCGCGCCGACGTCGCCGTCGACGGCGGCCGCATCACATCCATCGTCCGCGAGGGTTCCGGCCAACGGCCGAGCGCTCCACGGGTGGTGGAGGCACACGGGCTCGCCCTGTCGCCCGGCTTCATCGACATGCACGCCCACTCCGACCTGGCGCTGCTGCGCGACCCCGGCCACGAGGCGAAGGCCGCGCAGGGCGTGACGCTGGAAGTGCTCGGCCAGGACGGCCTGTCGTACGCGCCGGTCGACGACCGCACCCGTACCGAGGTCCGCCGGGCCATCACCGGATGGAACGGCGACGGTTCGGACATCGACTTCGACTGGCACACCGTCGGCGGCTATCTGGACCGGCTCGACCGGGGCATCGCGGTGAACGCGGCGTATCTGATCCCGCAGGGCACCCTGCGGATGTACGCGATGGGCTGGGACGACCGGCCCGCCACCCCGGCCGAGACCGAGCGGATGAAGCAGCTGGTGGCCGAGGGCATGGAGCAGGGCGCCGTCGGCATGTCGTCGGGGCTCACCTACACGCCGGGCATGTACGCGGACGACGCCGAACTCACCGAACTGTGCCGGGTGGTGGCCTCCTACGGCGGCTACTACTGCCCGCACCACCGCAGTTACGGCGCGGGCGCGCTCCAGGCGTACCAGGAGATGATCGGCCTCACCCGGGCCGCGGGCTGCGCGCTCCACCTCGCCCACGCCACCATGAACTTCGGCGTGAACAAGGGGAAGGCACCCGAGCTGCTCGCCCTCCTCGACGAGGCGCTGGACGGCGGTGCGGACATCTCCCTCGACACCTACCCGTACACCCCGGGCTGTACGACGCTCGTCGCCATGCTGCCCAGCTGGGCGAGCGAGGGCGGGCCCGACGCGATCATGGGGCGGCTCAGGGACGAGGAGACGGTCCGGAAGATCCGCCAGGTCATGGAGGTCGAGGGCGCCGACGGCTGTCACGGGGTGCCCATCGAGTGGGACGCCATCGAGATCTCCGGGGTGTCCGATCCCGCGCTGAGCGGCTATGTCGGCCGGACCGTCGCGGCCAGTGCGCGCGAGCGCGGCGAGGAGCCGTGGGCGACCGCGCTGCGGCTGCTGATCGAGGACCGGCTCGGTTCGACGATCCTCCAGCACGTCGGCCACGAGGAGAACGTCCAGCAGATCATGCGCCACCGGGTGCACACCGGCGGCAGCGACGGGATCCTCCAGGGCGACAAGCCGCACCCGCGCGCGTACGGCACCTTCCCGCAGTACCTCGGCCGGTACGTACGGGAGCTGGGCGTGCTGTCCCTGGAGGAGTGCGTGGCGCATCTCACCTCGCGCCCGGCGGCCCGGCTGCGGCTGCCGGACCGCGGTCTGGTCCGCGAGGGCTACCGCGCCGACCTGGTGCTCTTCGACCCGGAGACGGTGGCGGCGGGCTCCACGTTCGAGGTCCCGCGCACCCTGCCGACCGGTATCCCGCATGTCCTGATCGACGGCCGCTTCGTGATCGAGGACGGCCGGCGCACGGATGTGCTCGCGGGGCGCTCGGTCCGCCGTACACCCGGCCGGCCCTGAGAGGCTCACCACTCTCCGGGACCGGGAGTCCCACCGGAACCGCGGCCCATCCTGCTTCCCCCGGCAGGGCGGGCCGCTTCCGTGCCGCTCCCCCTGTGGGGGAAAACACCAGGCCGTCCCCGTTATGTGACCGTAAGGTTGCGGACATGCAGGTGATCCAGTCAACGAAGCTCGCCAACGTCTGTTACGAGATCCGGGGCCCGGTTCTCGATGAGGCAATGCGGCTGGAGGCAGCAGGTCACCGCATCCTCAAGCTCAACACCGGCAATCCGGCCGCCTTCGGTTTCGAGTGCCCGCCGGAAATCCTGGAGGACATGCTCCGCAACCTCGGCGACGCGCACGGCTACGGCGACGCCAAGGGGCTGCTGTCCGCGCGCCGCGCGGTGATGCAGCACTACCAGACCAAGGGCATCGAGCTGGGCGTCGAGGACATCTACCTCGGCAACGGCGTCTCCGAGCTGATCCAGATGTCGATGCAGGCGCTGCTCGACGACGGCGACGAGGTGCTCGTACCCGCCCCGGACTATCCGCTGTGGACCGCGTCGGTCTCGCTGGCGGGCGGCACGGCCGTGCACTACCGCTGCGACGAGCAGGCGGACTGGATGCCGGACCTCGCCGACATCGAGCGGAAGGTCACCGACCGCACCAAGGCGATCGTGATCATCAACCCGAACAACCCGACGGGCGCGGTGTACGACGACGAGCTGCTGCGCGGCATCGCGGACATCGCCCGCCGCCACTCCCTGACCATCTGCTCGGACGAGATCTACGACCGGATCCTCTACGACGGCGCCACGCACACGCCGACGGCGGCCATCGCCCCCGATCTGATGGTCCTGACCTTCAACGGCCTCTCCAAGAACTACCGGGTGGCCGGGTTCCGCTCCGGCTGGATGGCGGTGTGCGGGCCGAAGGCGCACGCCTCCTCGTACATCGAGGGCCTGACGATCCTGGCGAACATGCGGCTCTGCGCCAACATGCCCTCGCAGCACGCGGTGGCCACGGCGCTCGGCGGGCGGCAGTCGATCGAGGACCTGGTGCTGCCGGGCGGGCGCATCCTGGAGCAGCGCGACACGGCGTACGAGCTGCTGACGCAGATCCCGGGGGTGACCTGCGTCAAGCCGAAGGGGGCGCTGTATCTCTTCCCGCGGCTGGACCCGAAGGTCTACAAGGTGAAGGACGACCGTCAGATGGTCCTCGACCTGCTGCGCGCCGAGAAGATCATGGTGGTGCACGGCACGGGGTTCAACTGGCCGGAGCCGGACCACTTCCGCATTGTGACGCTGCCCACGGCGAAGGAGCTGGAGGACGCGGTGACGCGGATCGGGACCTTCCTGGACGGCTACTCCCAGCGGTAGCCGGAGCCGCCGGGAGGCCGGACCGGCGGGGTCACGCCGTCGGCACATCGCGACCCGGCTCAACTTTAGACAGAATCTAATATAGGACGCTAGGATGGAGTCCTGCCCGCGAGGAGGAGGCCATCCCATGTACGAACCGATCCGCACCAAGTCGGTCCACACGGTGGCCGAGGAGTCCGCAGCCGCCGGCTACCCCCGCCGCAGCCGCGACGAGGAGCTGGACATCCAGCTCGCGGGCCATCTGGCCGCACTCCTCGCGGTGACGGACGAGCTGGGCCTGGCGGCCGAGGGCGACCGCATCGCGGAGCAGGTGGCCAGGTTGCGCGGCACCCCGCCGACCCGGCACGCGGGCCTCAGCAACGCCTCCCCCGCCGACCTGCACGCACGGGCCCACCACCTCGCCGGCCGCGCCCTTCTGGTGGCGGCCTCCCGCGCGGACACCGCGGTGGCGATCCTCGCGGCGGAGCGGATGGACGCCCACCAGGCAGCCCGGCACCTCGCCGGCGCCCACTGACAGGCCCCGGTTCGCGGGCCGCGGAGGCGCGCGGACCGGGTGCCATCAACCCACGCCGCTCCTCACGCGGACGAAGGGCTCCTCACGCAGACAGATGGCCCGGCCCCCGAAGCCGGATCTGGCTTCGGGGGCCGGGCCGTTACGCGGCGGGCCTGGGATGACCCCACAGGTCAGGGCGGATGTCGGGTGGACCCGCCGCGTGGCTTCAGCTCGGCTCCGGACGGAGCCGCCGGGATCAGCCCAGCCGCTTCACCAGCGACCGGTACTCGTCCCACAGCTCCTTCGGCGCGTGGTCGCCGAACGTGTTGAGGTGCTCGGGGATCAGCGCCGCCTCCTCGCGCCAGACCTCCTTGTCCACCGTGAGCAGGAAGTCCATGTCGGCCTCCGAGACGTCCAGGCCGTTGGTGTCGAGCGCACCCTTGGCCGGCAGGACGCCGATGGGGGTCTCGACGCCCTCGCCCTTGCCCTCCAGGCGCTCGACGATCCACTTCAGGACGCGGCTGTTCTCGCCGAATCCGGGCCAGACGAACTTGCCCGCGTCGTTCTTGCGGAACCAGTTGACGTAGTAGATCTTCGGCAGCTTCGCCGGGTCCTTGTCAGCACCGACCTTGACCCAGTGGCCCATGTAGTCGCCCATGTTGTAGCCGCAGAACGGCAGCATGGCGAAGGGGTCGCGGCGCAGCTCGCCGACCTTGCCCTCGGCGGCGGCCGTCTTCTCGGACGCGACGTTCGCACCGAGGAAGACGCCGTGGTTCCAGTCGAAGGACTCGGTGACCAGCGGCACGGCCGAGGCGCGGCGGCCACCGAAGAGGATCGCCGAGATCGGCACGCCCTTCGGGTCCTCCCACTCGGGCGCGATGATCGGGCACTGCCCGGCCGGGGTGGTGAAGCGGGCGTTGGGGTGGGCGGCGGGGGTGCCGGACTCGGGCGTCCAGTCGTTGCCCTTCCAGTCCGTGAGGTGCGCGGGCGTCTCCTCGGTCATGCCCTCCCACCAGACGTCGCCGTCGTCGGTCAGCGCGACGTTGGTGAAGACGGAGTTGCCCCACAGCGTCTTCATGGCGTTGGCGTTGGTCCGCTCGCCCGTGCCGGGCGCGACTCCGAAGAAACCGGCCTCCGGGTTGATCGCGTACAGCTGGCCGTCCTCGCCGAAGCGCATCCAGGCGATGTCGTCGCCGATGGTCTCCACGGTCCAGCCGGAGATCGTCGGCTCCAGCATGGCCAGGTTCGTCTTGCCGCAGGCCGAAGGGAACGCGGCGGCAACGTATTTGGACTCACCGCGCGGCGGCGTCAGCTTCAGTACGAGCATGTGCTCGGCCAGCCAGCCCTCGTCCCGCGCCATCACGGACGCGATGCGCAGCGCGTAGCACTTCTTGCCGAGCAGGGCGTTGCCGCCGTACCCGGAGCCGTAGGACCAGATCTCCCGGTCCTCGGGGAAGTGCGAGATGTACTTGGTGGAGTTGCACGGCCACGGGACGTCGGCCTCGCCCTCGGCGAGCGGGGCGCCCAGGGTGTGGACGGCCTTCACGAAGAAGCCGTCGGAGCCGAGCTCGTCCAGGACGTCCTGGCCCATGCGCGTCATCGTGCGCATCGAGACGGCGACGTAGGCGGAGTCGGTGATCTCCACGCCGATCGCGGAGAGCGGCGAGCCGACCGGGCCCATGCAGAACGGCACGACGTACATCGTGCGGCCGCGCATCGAGCCGCGGAAGACACCGCCCTGGCCGCCGGAGCCGGAGAAGATCTCGCGCATCTCCGCCGGGGCCTTCCAGCGGTTCGTCGGGCCGGCGTCCTCCTCCTTGGCGGAGCAGATGAACGTACGGTCCTCGACGCGCGCGACGTCCGACGGGTCGGATGCGGCGTAGTAGGAGTTCGGGCGCTTGATCGGGTCGAGTTTCTTGAACGTCCCCTTGGCCACGAGCTCGCCGCACAGGCGCTCGTACTCGGCTTCGGATCCGTCACACCAGACCACACTGTCCGGTTGCGTCAGCTCGGCGATCTCGTTGACCCACGAGATCAGTTCCTGGTGCTGGGTCGGGAGGACAGGGGGAGCCGCGATGTCGCGCGCCACGATTGCTCCAATGCACGTATGTGAAGGACTGAGGGTTGGTTTGCCCCTTGGGGGCTACGGCCCGGATGCTTCGTAGCCGCTCATCCGGTGCCGCTCGCACTCATCTGATGATCCGCGCAATCCGCCCATCTGTCCAGGGGGTCTCTCACGTGAGCGTCGCCACTCTCACCGCCGGCCTCGGCATCACTGCCGTCACTGCCGTCACTGCCGTCACTGCCGTCACTGCCGTCACTGCCGTCACCGGCCCGGCCTACC
Organism: Streptomyces sp. NBC_00440; assembly: GCF_036014215.1. Taxonomy (NCBI): domain Bacteria; kingdom Bacillati; phylum Actinomycetota; class Actinomycetes; order Kitasatosporales; family Streptomycetaceae; genus Streptomyces; species Streptomyces sp. NBC_00440. The sequence continues at coordinate 5,251,325 of NZ_CP107921.1, read as the reverse complement.
GCGCGGCCGGGAACCTACGGGTACGTAGGTAGCATCGCCATATGACTCCCGCCGCACCGGAAGCGACCGCGCTCACCCCGGAGAACATCCAGCCGGTGAAACCGCTGCTGCGCGGCTGGCTGCACGCCGGAATGTTCCCGGCCGTGATCGTCGCGGGGCTCGCGCTCGTGGCCCTCGCCGACTCCACCCGCGCCCGTATCGCCTGCGCGATCTACATCCTCACCGCCTGCATGCTCTTCGGGGTGAGCGCGGTGTACCACCGCGGCACCTGGGGCCGCACCGGCGAGGCCATCCTGCGCAGGCTCGACCACGCGAACATCTTCCTGATCATCGCGGGCACCTACACACCGCTGACGCTGCTCCTGCTCCCCGGGTCGACGGCGGCGCCGCTGCTCTGGGCGGTCTGGGGGGCGGCGTTCGCCGGAATAGCGTTCCGGGTCTTCTGGGTCGGCGCGCCGCGCTGGCTGTACACGCCCTGCTACATCGCGATGGGTTGGGCCGCGGTCTTCTTCCTGCCCGACTTCATGCGGGTGGGCGGGGTGGCCGTCCTCGTCTGCGTCGTCGTCGGCGGGCTGCTCTACAGCGCGGGCGGCGTGATCTACGCGCTCAAGCGCCCGGACCCGTCACCGCGCTGGTTCGGTTTCCACGAGGTGTTCCACTCACTGACGCTGGCCGCTTTCATCACGCAGTACGTGGCGATCTCGCTGGTCGCCTACTGACGGCCCGCACCGCACACGGCAGTGGCCGGGACCCGCCTCCTTCGCTCCGAAGGGGACGGGTCCCGGCCACAGTTGTCGCTACGCGTCTGCCGCTACGCGTCCTGCTGCGCACCGCCCAACTGCTCGGCCAGCACGGCCGGATCGGGAGTCGGCGCGCTACAGGTGAAGTTCCGGCAGACATACGCGGCGGCGCGCCCGTCGAGCAGCGGCCGGTCCACAAGCAGCGGGAACTCGTCACTGCCGCTCTCCCCCGCGGCGACCACCGCGCCCGGGGCGGTGGCCAAGAGCGCGGTGCGGTGCAGGGCCGACGTACCGGCGTCACCCGCGGGTCCCACGACCGCCACCTCGCGCGGCCCGTCGAGGGCGGCTTCCGCCACCGCCAGCCCCCAGCCGATGAAGCGCGGCGCACGCGGGCCGAGCGCCTTCACCACACCGAGCGCCCGTTCGGCGGCGCTGCGATGGGCCTCGGAGCCGGTGTGCGCGGCGTACGAGAGCAGCGCTCCGGCGGCGGCGGTCCAGCCCGAAGGGGTCGCGGTGTCCGTCGGGTCCTGGGGGCGGCGGATCAGCGGCTCGGCGTCGTGCGCGGTGTCGTAGAGCGTGCCGTCCGCACCGGTGAACTGGTCGAGTACGAGATCGAGCAGGAACCCGGCGAACTCCAGCCAGACCCCTTCCCCGGTGACCCCGGCCAGGGCGAGGAACCCCTCGGCGACATCGGCGTAGTCCTCAAGGACACCGGAGTTGGCGCCGGCCCGGCCGTCCCTGGACGTACGGGTGAGCCGGGCGCCCTCGTCCATGTGCAGCCGCACCAGCAGGTCGGCGGCCTCGGTGGCGCGCTCGACCAGGTCGGGGCGGTCGAAGTAGGCACCCGCCTCGGCGAGGGCCGCGACGGCCAGGCCGTTCCACGCCGCGACGACCTTGTCGTCCCTGCCCGGCCGGGCCCGCAGGCTCCGGGCGGCGAGCAGCCGTTCGCGCAGTTCAGCGGGTACGTCGTCGCCGGGCAGCTGGAGGACGGATGCGCCCTCCTCGAAGGTCCCCTCCTCGGTGACCCCGTACAGCTGCGCGGCCCGCTCGCCGTCCTGCTCGCCCAGCACCTCGCGCAGCTGGGCCGGGGTCCAGACGTAGTAGGCGCCCTCGACGTGCCGGCCGTCCGCGTCCTCGCTGTCGGCGTCCAGCGCGGAGGCGAACCCGCCCTCGGGGGTGCGCAGTTCGGTGGCGATGAAGTCGGCGGTCTCCAGGGCCACCCGGCGCGCCAGATCCGATCCGGTGGCCCGCCAGAGGTGCGCGTACACCCGGCAGAGCAGGGCGTTGTCGTAGAGCATCTTCTCGAAGTGGGGCACTCGCCACTCCCGGTCCACGGAGTACCGGGCGAACCCGCCACCGAGCTGGTCGTACATCCCGCCGCGTGCCATCGCCCCGCAGGTGTCGGCGGCCATCTGGAGGGCGCCGTCGGAGCCGGTACGTGCGTGGTGGCGCAGCAGGAACTCGACGGCCATGGACGGCGGGAACTTGGGCGCACCGCCGAACCCGGCGTTCTTGGCGTCGTATTCGCGGGTCAGCGCGAGCAGCGCCCGCGCGAGGTCGTCCGCGGCGGGTGGACCGGCCGCTTCGTGGGTGAGGGAGCGGCCGGCCAGATCCTCCACCACCTTGGCGGCGACCTCGTCCACCTCGCCGCGCCGGTCGGTCCAGGCACCCGTGACGCCTTCGAGCACCTGCCGGAAGGAGGGGCTGCCGTGCCGGGGCGCGGGCGGGAAGTACGTACCGAAGTAGAAGGGCTGGGCCTCGGCGTTGAGGAACACGGTCATGGGCCAGCCGCCCTGTCCGGTGGCGGCCTGGACGGCCTCCATATAGACGGCGTCGATGTCCGGGCGCTCCTCCCGGTCGACCTTGACCGGGACGAAGTGCTCGTTGAGGTAAGCGGCGGTCGGCCCGTCCTCGAAGGATTCGTGCGCCATGACGTGGCACCAGTGGCAGGACGAGTACCCGACGCTGAGCAGCACCGGCACCCCGCGCCTGCGCGCCTCCTCGAAGGCCTCGGCCGACCAGGGCCACCAGTCGACCGGATTGTCGGCGTGCTGGAGAAGGTAGGGGGACGTCTCGTGGGCCAGGCGATTCGGCATGGGGCCAACCCTCCCACGTCCCTCTCAGCAGCCCGGCGATTCAGGCCTCGGACAGCGAAAACGCCCGGCCGTCAGCGGGCGGTGCGCCGGCCTCGCAGACGCGCCAGCCTCGGCAGGACGGCGAGCAGCAACAGGCTGTAGTACTGCAGGACGGGTACGGCGAGCGCGATGGCGAAGGCGATGACCAGGGCGAGGACGTTGAGACAGCTCTCGGTGTACAGGTCCTCGGTCCTCCGGCGGGCCGCCTGGCCGTCTTCCTCCAGGAGTGCCGGGGTGGTTTTCAGGATCCTCAGCATCGCGAACCGGCAGACCATGCTGGTCAGGAGGGTCGAGTAGTAGAACGCCCCCACGAATCGGTCGCGGCCGAAGGCGCCGAGCATCTCCGTCGGCAGAGGAAGTACGACGACGGAGAGCAGCCACCCCATGTTCCACACCATCAGGGAGCGGGTGAACGTCGCGACCGATGAGAAGGTCCGGTGGTGCTCCCGCCAGATGTTCGCGATGACCGCGAAGCTGAGCAGGAAGCTCCAGATCTGGTCGAGGTGACCGGTGATCACCTCGCTGGCGCCCTCGTGGGCGGACGCGGCTTCCGGGACGAGGTCCACCAGCGGCAGGATCAGCAGGGTGATGGAGATCGCGGTGACCGCGTCGGTGAAGAGCACCAGGCGCTCCCCCGAGACGCCCCCCTCGATCCTGTCCGGCGCGGGAACCGACGGCTCTGCCGGGTCGGCCCCAGCTGTCTCGGTCCCTTCCTTCTCGGTCCCTTCCGTCTCGGTCCCTTCCGTCTCCGTCCCGTCGATGACGCCACTGGCATCCATGTGTTTGCACCTTCCCTTTGTCGTGTCCGCCGCGCCTGCGGACGCTCAGGGCTTGGGTCAAGTACTAGACCAGTGGCCTGCGTTCGGGCCACCACCGCTGGACGGCCTCGACGGTTGTCGATGGGCTCACGTTGAAACAGAGCTTCGCACCGGGTGCCAGTTCATGGGTGGTGTCCACCAACACCTCGAAGAGCGGGGTCAGCGCCGGGTCCAGCCGGATGCCGGCGCCGATCACCACGATGTCGTAGTCCTTCCTGGACAGCGCGGCGCGGTAGACCGCCTCGGCCGTGCGGCCGTAGTCGAGCGGGCAGACGTCGACCGCGAAGCCGAGTTCCTTGAGCCGGGCCCGCCCGGCGGCCACGCCGGCCCGGACCGCTTCGGCGTCGATCTCGGGGAACGCCGCCCGCGACGAGGGCGCGTCGTCCACCAGCGCGGGATCAAGCCCGACGATGAGCATGGACGGGGACATGCCGCGATACCTCCTGTGCTTTTGCCTTCCGCTTTCCGGACCGAGGGTAGCCACCGGGGCAACTGCCCGGCCCTCCCACACTTCTGGGGTATCGTCCGGCCGGTGAGTTCCCCGGTTGCCCAGCGCGAGACCGTGCGTGACATCGAGGCGATCTGCCGTCTCGACCTCGGCTCCCGGGAGCTGCGACGCCGGATCGCCGAGCGGCTGACGCGGCTCGTCCCGGCCGACTCCTACTGTTTCGGCACGATCGACCCCGCAACGTTGCTGATCACCGACGACGTGAGTGCCGGGCTCACGCCGGCCGCGGCCGCATCCGCCGCGCACAACGAGTACCTGGTGGACGACGTACTGAAGTTCGCGGCGCTCGCCCGTTCCGAGATGCCCGCAGGCACGCTCGGTGCGGCCACCGGCGGTGACCCGGAGTCCAGCCACCGGTACCGGGCCGTGCTCCCGATGATCGACGCGCGGCACGAGCTGCGGGCGAGCTTCGTGGTGGACCGCCGGTGCTGGGGCGCCATCGCCCTGTTCGGCGGCGGTGGGCGGCCCGACTTCACCCCGGCCGACGTCGACGTGCTGCGGCGGCTGTCCGCCCCGGTGGCTGCGGCCCTGCGCCGGGCCGTCCACCGGGCACCCGCCGACGCCGCTCCCGGCCCGGCCGAGGCAGGTGTGCTCCTGCTCGATCAGGACTTGCGGCTGCTCTCGGAGAATCCGGCCGCGAAACTCTGGCGGGACGAACTGGCCTCGTCCGGTTCGGAGCTGCCCATCGCGGTCCTGGAGGTCGCCGCGCGAGGGAGAGGCGCGGCGCTGCCGGCCTACGGGCGGATCCGTGGCCGGTCGGGCCGGTGGCTCTCGGTCCACGCCTCGCCGATGAGCGGTGGCCCGTACCCGGCGCCCGTCGCCGTGACGGTGCACCCGGCGCCGGCCGCCGACGTGGCCGAGGTGCTGCTGCTCGCGTACGGGCTCACGCCGCGCGAGCGGGACGTCCTGGCCCGGGTCGTCGCCGGCCTGCCCTCGCGGGCCATCGCCATGGAACTGCATATCACCACAGCCACCGTGCAGGACCACCTGAAGAGCGTCTTCGCGAAGGCCGGTGTCCGCAGCCGCCGCGAACTGGTGGCGACCATCCTGGACCTGTGAGCGAACGGTTTCCACGGTTCGGCTTGCCACGGCCCAACTCGCCTGAATCCTCCCCGTCACCGCGGACCTGGGAACCATCTGGCCGGTTGGTCAGTACTCAGCGCTCAGTGCCGCCGGCCAGGTCGTGGCCGGTGACGGCCCGTGCGTGGGCGTGCAGGGCGGTGATCACTTCGGCGCGGGTGCGGCGGCCGGCGAGAACCTCCATCTGATAGCCGTCCTCCATGGCGACGAAGTTGGCGGCGACAAGGCGGGGCGGGTCCTGGAGGGCGAAGTGGCCCTGGGCCTGGCCCAGCACCAGGATGCCTGCGTAGACAGAGATCTGACGTTCGGTCAGTGCACTGTCCAGGGCCGCGGCCCTGGCATCCCGCAGGCAGCGCGGCCAGTACTCGTAGAGCAGCCGGGTCAGAGCGTCGTCGGGGCCGCTGGCGACGCCGTTGTCGATGCAGGAGCGGAGCTTCTCGCGGGCGTCCGTGAAGCGGTCGGCGGCCTGCTCGCGCTCCTGGCTGTACCGCTCGATGGCCCGCTGATAGGTCTCGTGAACCAGGGCGTCCAGATCGCCGTAGTAGAGCACCGCGGCGGGTGTGACGCCGGCTTCCTCGGCGATGTCGCGCAGGCGCAGACCGTCCAGCCCGCGCGTCAGCAAGGCGCGCTGCACCGCTGCGCCCAGCTCGGCACGGCGGGCTTCCTTCCCGCCGCCCTTCTTCGCCGCCATGGTGTCCCCTTTCCCCGGTCCTGATCTCTCGCCGAGTTTAACAAACATCGACGCAGGCCTTGACGGTTCTGGCACAGCGCTCTTAAATCCAAATTTAACAACAGCCGTGCCCGTGTCAGGAGCGCCACCGTGACGATGAACCCGACCGACACCGCCGAAGCAACCGGCAGCCCGCCCCCTTCCACCGGTAAAGGGCTGCGATCGGGCTCGGTCGGCCTGCTCGCGGCCGTCGCCCTCGGTCTGTCCTCGGTGGCCCCGGCGTACAGCATCGCCGTCACACTCGGCCTGGTCACCCTGGTCGTCGGACACCTCGCCCCGGCCGCACTGCTGCTCGGCTTCGTGCCGATCCTGCTCACCGCCTTCGCCTTCCGCGAACTCAACCGGCAGATGCCGGACTGCGGAACCACCTTCGTGTGGACCACCCGCGCCTTCGGCCCCCTGACCGGCTGGCTCACCGGCGGCTGGGTGGTACAGATCGCCACCCTGATCGCGATGACGGCACTGTCCCAGGTCGGCGCCACCTACCTGCTCCAGGCGCTCGGCCTGCACGCGCTGGAGCAGAGCACCACCGCCGTGACCGCCACGGCCGTCCTGCTGCTGGCGGCCCTCACCGCTGTGGCCCGCAGGGGCCTGCAGATCGCCGCCCCGCTCCAGTACGTCCTGCTGGGACTGCAGCTCACCGCCCTGTTCGGGTTCGGCGCCGCCGCCCTCCTGCGGCATCACGCCGCCACCCCGTCCCTGGCCTGGCTCGACCCCCTGGCCTTCGGGGGCTTCGGACCCTGCGCCCAGGCGGTGCTGCTGTGCCTGTTCATCTACTGGGGATGGGACGCGCTGATCACCGTCAACGAGGAGACCAGCGACAGCGACCGCGTCCCCGGGCGGGCTGTGCTCGTCTCCACCTTCGTCCTGCTGGGCACCTACCTGTTCACCGCCTTCGCCGCGATCAGCTTCGCCGGCACCGCCCGCACCGGCAACGGACTGGGCAACCCCGCCAACGCCACCGACATCCTGGCCACCCTCGCCCCCTCCGTGCTCGGCACGGCCCTGACCAAGGCGGTCCAGCTCGCCGTCTGCCTCTCCGCCCTCTCCGCCCTGCTCACCAGCCTCATCAGCAGCTCCCGGGCCACCTTGTCCATGGCCTCGCACGGCGCCCTGCCCGCCCCGTTCGCCCGTATCCACCCGCGCCATCGCACACCCGCCTTCGGAACCGTCTTCTTCGGCGCCACCACCGCGGCCCTGCTGGTCATGCTCCAGCTGCTCTCGGCGAGGTTCCTGGGCGATGCCATCCTCTCCGTCGGCCTGCTGATCGCCGGCTACTACGGCACCACGGCGCTGGCGTGCGTCTGGCACTTCCGCAAGCAGTTGCGCGACTCGCCGCGCGACCTGTTGATGAAGGGTCTCTTTCCGCTGCTGGGCGCCGTGATGATGCTGGCGGCCTTCGCCCGGAGCGCCCACGACATGTACGCGCCCACCTACGGCAGTACCTCCTTCCACGGCGTGGGCGGGGTCTTCCTGCTCGGAGCAGGCTCCATCGCCCTGGGCGTGGCGGCCGTACTGATCGCCCGTTCCCGCTTCCCCCGCTTCTTCCGCGATGGCCGCACCGCCGTCGCCCGGCTCACCATCACCGAGGACTGACAACCCCATGCGCACACTCGCCGTCGCCGCACTCCAGACCGTCCCCGTTCCCCACGACCTCGAAGCCACCTGGCTCCGTTTCGCCGATCAGGTCCGCGCCACCCGTGACCTGTTCCCCCACGTCCAGCTGGTCACCGTTCCCGAACTGCACCTCGCCGCCGAAGGACCGCTGCTGGGGCCGGCGCCCGACGACTGGATGGAACAGGCCGCCGTCACCATCCCCGGCCCACTCACCGACCGGCTCCGCGCCCTCGCGGTGGAGACCGGGCTGTGGCTCGTCCCCGGCAGCGTCTTCGAACGCGCCGAGGACGGCCGTATCCACAACACCGCGCTCGCGGTCTCTCCCCAGGGCGAGATCGCAGCCCGCTACCGCAAGGTCTTCCCCTGGCAGCCGTACGAGAAGGCGGCCCCCGGGACGGGTTTCACCGTCTTCGACATCCCCGGGGTCGGCCGGGTGGGTCTGGCCATCTGCTACGACGGCTCCTTTCCCGAGACCGTGCGCCAACTCGCCTGGATGGGCGCCGAGATCGTCATCCAGCCCACGCTGACCACCACCCGGGACCGTGAGATGGAACTCGTCTGCGCACGCGCCAACGCCTGGACGAACCAGCTGTACGTCCTCAACGTGAACGCCGCCGACCCGGCCGGCGTCGGCACCAGCGCGTTGGTCGACCCGGAGGGCATCGTCCGCCAGCAGGCCGGGAGCGGTGAGGAGATCCTCGTCGACGTCCTGGACCTGGACACGGTCACCCGGGTGCGCCGTTACGGTTCCGCCGGGCTCAACCGCCCCTGGGCCCAGCTCGCCCGGTACGGATCGGCCATCGAACTTCCCATGTACGGCGGCACGTTCCACACTCCGCCCTGGCTGAACGACGAGAGCGCACAGTAGCCGCCCGGTACACCGCTCGTGCCGTCCGGATGTGGCCGGGTTCCTGTCACTGGGTCGCCACTTCGGACCCGTGCGGAACCGGTGCCGTTTCCCGGTACACGGCCCGGTTCCCTCGCGTTCGGGCGCCCCGCGCAGGACACTTGCATTCCGAACGGAGTATCCCGGAGGGGGAATGCATATGCGGGACGGCCATCGGGCGGAAGCAGAGCGGCTGTTGGCGCGCGCCGTGGAGGAAGAGGTGCGGCGGGCGGGCGGCCGGGCCGATGCGGGGACGCTGCTGGCGCGCGGGCGCGGTGCGCTCGATTCGCTGGCCGGGAGCGCCGCCGACGAGTACGCCGCGTACACCCGCGCACTCGACGCGGCGGAGGCCGAACAGCATCCGCTCTCCGCGCACTTCAACCGCGCGTCCCTCGCAACACCCGCACTGGTCACCGTGGTTGCCGCCATCGCCGCGTGCGGTGCGGACCTCGCCCTCGGCACCGGCGGCGGGACCGCGGTCGGGTCGGGCGTGGTCGTCGCCGTGGCCGGGGCCGCCGCCACCGTCGCCAGGGTGACCGCCGCGCACTGGCCCGCGGCCCACCGCAGAGCCGGGGCCCAGGGGCAGCCCGGCGGGACCGAGCAGCTGCGGCTCCAGTGGCTGACCGCGCTGGAGGTACGCGGCATCCGCCCGTACCTGGACCAGCAGCGGATGCTCGCGGTGCCCCAGAACCAGAAGAAGGCCAAGAGCACCGTGCCGCCGCAGTTGCGCGGCACCGACAAGAGCGCGGCGGCGCGCAGGCGGTCCACGCTCGACCAGTCGTTCAGCCATCTGCCCGAGGCGGACGGGCCGTTCGCGGGACGCCGGGCCGAGCTGGCGCAGATCGCCCAGTGGGTGCACGCCGCCCGCGCCTCCACCGAGACCCGGCCGACGGTCGTGGTGCTGCACGGTGCCCCCGGCTCGGGGCGCACCACGCTCGCCGTCCGCGCTGCGCACCAGCTCAAGGACCAGTTCCGCGGGGCCTGCGTGGTCGATCTGCGCGGCGCGACCCGCGACGAGGCCCTCCTGTCGACCAGGGACGCGCTGCTCCATCTGCTGAACCGGCTCGGTGCCCCGCGCGAGCAGCTGCTCTTCCGGGAACGCTCGTCGCCGGAACAGCAGTTGAAGCGGCTGAGCGAGTTGTACCACCAGCATCTGACCGAGCTGGCCGTCACCGTCGTACTGGACGACGCGTCGGACCCGGCGCAGGTGCGCGCCCTGGTGCCGGAGCGCTCGGACAGCCTGGTCCTGGTGACGTCGGGCGCCCCGCTCGAACTGCCCGGCGACATCCGGGCCTGGGTGCACCAGCTGCCGGTGGAGGCGCTGGACGCGGCGGGTGCGGAGGAGCTGCTGCGGGAGACCGCGGAGGAGCCGGAGAGCCCGTACGACGCCGAATCGACCGATCGGGTCACGGAGTTGTGCGGCGGACTGCCGCTGGCGCTGCGGGTCGCGGGCTCCTCGCTCGGCCGCCGCTCCACGCGTGAACTCGCCGCGCACCTCGGTACGTACCGGCAGCTCGACCCGGTGGAGCGGGCGCTCGCGCTGCGCTACAGCGACCAGCCCGATGAGGGGCGGCGGCTGCTGCGCCGGCTCGCGCTGGCCGGGCGCGCCAGCCTGGGCGCGGCCGCAGCGGCGGCGCTGCTGGGCGCCGACGACCAGGAGGCGCGGCGGCTGCTGACCCTGCTGTCCCGGGCCGGCCTGATCGACCACGTACGCGGCAGCCGCTACCGGCTGCACGACACGGTGCGCACCTTCGCGCAGGCCCGGCTGGAGGACGAGGAGCAGCCGCAGGAGCGCACGGCCGCGCAGGAGCGGCTGATCCAGAGCTACGCCGAGCTCGCGGACGCGGTGATCCGGCTGGTGGACGGCAAACTCTCCACCCGGGCGGGCCAGTTCGGGCCGCACGGCTTCGCCTCGCTGGACGCGGCGCTGCGCTGGCTGGACGAGGAGTCGAGCTTCATCACCTCCGCGCTGCGCCAGGCGGAGGGCGTCGACCAGGACGTGGTGCTGCATCTGCTGGGCGCCCTCTGCGACTACTGCCTGCTGCGCGGCGACCTCTACCGGCTGGGTGAGATCAGCGAGCTGACGCAGGCCGTCGGGAAGGGGCTGCTCGCCAGGTCGGTGCAGTGGCGTACGGGGATCGCGGCCCGCCAGCTCGGCGAGCTGGACAAGGCCCGCACGACCCTGACCTCGGTCGTCGACCTCTACCACGAGGCGCAGCACGGCGCGGGCGAGGCGCTGGCACTCTGCTCGCTCGGCATCACCCTGCACCACCAGGGGAATCTGACGGAGGCGGCGGCGCGGCTGCGGGAGGCGATCGCACTCCAGGCGGCGCCGGAGCTGGCCGCGGACCGCGCCTGGTCGCTGCACGCGCTGGCGGCGGTGGAGCGCGACCTGGGGAATCTGACGGAGGCACTGACACTGCTCTCGACGGCGCTCACCCTGCACCAGGAGAGCGACTCGCTGCACGGCGAGGCATGGACGCACTTCCAGCTGGGCCAGCTCTGCCTGCGCCTGGGCGAGGTGGTCCGGGCGGACGAGGAGCTGCGGACGGCGCTCGACGCGTACGGGCAGACCAGGGACGGCCGGGGCGAAGCCTGGGCGATGACCCAGCTGGCCCGGGCCAGGCTGGTCGAAGGTGACGCGTCGGTCGCGGTGGACCAGCTGCGCCAGGCGCTCTCCCGCCACCGGGACAACGAGGACGCCCGGGGCGAGGCCTGGACGCTCTACTACCTGGGCCAGGCCCTGGAGGAGCGCGGCGCCCGCGACCAGGCGGTACGGGAGCTGGAGCGGGCCCGGACGATGTTCTCGCGGATGCGCGACGGGTACGGGCTGGCCTGCGCCCGACACCACTCGGGGCGGGTCACCCGCGACCAGCGCGCGGCGCAGACGGGCAACCTCCGCAACAGCGGTTTCGCCCGCCAGCTGCTGGTCGACGCGCGCACCGACTTCCACCGGATCGGGGTGGCGCACGGCGAGGCGTGGACCTGTCTGGAGCTGGCCCTGATCGACGCGGGCAACGACCGCGCGGCCCAGGCGCTCCAGCTCTGCGACGAGGCGGCGGCGCTCTTCGCGACGTACGACGACGGGCGGGGCGGCGACTGGGCCCGTTTCCTGCGCTGCACGCTGCTGCCGTACGCGTCGCCCGGCGGCTCGGAGGTGGGCACCGCGGTGGCGGCGGAGGAGCTGTCCCGGCTGATCCGGGCGGAACACCCGGCCCGCGACCCCGGTCTCGCCGAATGCGCGGAGGCGTACGCCCTGATCCTGGAGCGCGGGGTGTCACTGGACGACGGCTGGCAGGCCTGGCTGCTCGGCATGGTGCCGGGCCGGAACGCCCGCGAGATCATGGGCGTACCGGTGCCGGTGGCACGGCCGTAGGCAGCGCGGCGCCACCGGACGGCGGCAGCCCGCTGGTGCGTACGGCCCGAGCCGTACGCACCAGCGGCCGTGCGCCCGCTCCGGGGCCGGGACGCGGCCCCGGAGGCGTCAGCCCTGCTTGCTCTCGGACCCGGACTGCCGGGCGGCGGGCTCCGGCTTCTGCTGCGGCTCCGGGGCCTCCTTGAAGGCCACCCGGCCCATGTGCCGGCTCATCGACTTCATCAGCAGCCACACCCCCACGGCCAGGGCCGCGAAGACGAGGAAGCCGAGAAGCCCGGGAGTCACCTTGTTGTCGTCGACCTCGGCCAGAGGGACGAGGTGCGTCAATGCCTGGCTAGCGCTCATAACTAGGCATTGTCGCGGATGCCCGCAAAGAGGTCGTCCTCGGGGAGGGATGTCGGCACGAGAGACTTCGCGAGCTCGTACTCCTCGGTCGGCCAGACCTCCTGCTGGATCTCCATCGGGACGTGGAACCAGCCGCCGTCGGGGTCGATCTGCGTGGCGTGCGCGATGAGCGCCTTGTCCCGGATCTCGAAGAAGTCCGCGCAGGGAACGTGCGTGGTCAGGGTGCGTTCGGCGCGCTCGAACGTCTTCCAGCGCTCCAGCCACTCCGCGTACGGCGACTCCAGGCCGCGCGCCAGCAGCGCCTCGTGCAGCGCCACGGTGCGCGGCTTGTTGAAGCCCTGGTTGTAGTAGAGCTTCTGCGGCTGGAAGGCCGGACCGAACTCGGCCTCGGGGTACCTCTCGGTGTCCGCCGCCGCATCGAACGCCACCATCGAGACCTGGTGGGTCATGATGTGGTCGGGGTGCGGGTATCCGCCGTTCTCGTCGTACGTGGTGATGACCTGCGGCCGGAATTCCCGGATCAGCCGCACCAGCCGTCCCGCGGCCACATCGACGTCCTCCAGTGCGAAGCAGCCCTCGGGCAGCGGAGGCAGCGGGTCGCCCTCGGGCAGGCCCGAGTCGACGAAGCCCAGCCAGGCCTGGTCGACCCCGAGGATCTCGCGCGCCTCGTCCATCTCCTTCTTGCGGACTTCGTGAATGTTCTCCTCGATGTAGGCGTCACCCTGGAGTTTGGGATTGAGGATGGAGCCGCGCTCGCCTCCGGTGCAGGTCACGACCAGCACGTCCACCCCCTCGGACACGTACTTGGCCATGGTCGCCGCACCCTTGCTCGACTCGTCGTCGGGGTGGGCGTGGACGGCCATCAGGCGAAGCTGCTCAGTCAAGACAGGATCCTCAGTGATTCGTCGCAATCGGCGGCTTCTATAGTGACCGACTGAGGGGACGGAAAATTCCGGGATCCCCTGCACTGGAGGAACGATCATGACGGCGGTTGGCGAACAGCTTCCCGAGGGCCGCTACGGCCGCTCCGCGGACCAGCGCGCGGACCGCAAGCTGAAGATCATCGGCGCGGTGCTCGGCGCCGTGGTGATCGGAGTCGTCGGCTGGTTCGGTTACCAGTCCGTCGGCGGCAAGTCCGTCAGCGGCGAGGTCATCGCCTGGGACATCGCGTCGGACCACGCGGTCGACGTCCATCTGGAGGTCCGCAAGGACGCCGGACTCCACGGGACCTGCACCCTGCGCCTGCGGGCCACCGACGGTGACGAGGTCGGCCGCAAGGACGCCAGGTTCGACGAGAAGAAGACCCGGATCGACCAGGTCGTCACCGTACGGACCACGTCCAGGGCCACCAGCGTCGAGCTCGTCGGCTGCCAGACCACCACCTGACCCGCCCGGCGGGTGCCTGCCTGCCGGACCAGCTCCTGCCCGGCCCGGCAGCCGGACGCGGCGCCCGCGGAGACGGCGCGGCACGCGGTTCCGGATCCGCCGGTGCACCTTCCTGACGCTTCGGTCCTCCCCCTTCGGCTCTTGAATTGTTAGGCTCGTGGTTTCGCCCGCCCCTGGAGGCACATCCTTCTGGGTAGGGCGATGCTTTGTATTTCCGGTACCTACGAGGAGCACCAGTGACCCAGACCAGCGAAAACGTCACCTGGCTGACCCAGGAGGCGTACAACCAGCTGAAGGCTGAGCTGGAGTATCTGTCGGGTCCCGCACGCTCGGAGATCGTCACCAAGATCGCGGCCGCCCGCGAGGAGGGTGACCTGCGCGAGAACGGCGGGTACCACGCGGCCAAGGAGGAGCAGGGCAAGCAGGAGCTGCGCGTACGCCAGCTGACCCAGCTGCTCGAACACGCGAAGGTCGGCGAGGCCCCCGCGGCCTCCGGCGAAGCGGCTCCCGGCATGGTCGTGACCATCGCCTTCGACGGCGACGAGGACGACACGATGACGTTCCTGCTCGCCTCCCGCGAGTACGCGAGCTCGGACTTCGAGACGTACTCCCCCCAGTCCCCACTGGGCACTGGTGTGATCGGCAAGAAGGTCGGCGAGAACGCCGACTACGAACTGCCGAACGGCAAGACGGCCACGGTGAAGATCCTCAAGGCCGAGCCGTTCCAGGGCTGACCCCGACCCGGACACACAGCACCGCATGAGCCCCCGGCCGCGCACCGCGGCCGGGGGCTCAGAGGTTGTGGGCTCAGAGGTTGTGGGCTCAGAGGTTGTGAGATCAGAGACTGTGGGCGGCCTGCCCGGTGTCAGGCCGCTGCCGAGCGGTACTTGCGGACCGCCAGGGTGCGGAAGATCGCGAAGATGACCAGCGACCAGATCAGCGAGGCCCAGACCGGGTGCTGCATGGGCCAGGCGTCCGACGTCGACACACCCGGGTTGCCGAAGAGGACGCGGCAGGCCTGGACGGTCGCGCTGAAGGGGTTCCACTCGGCGATCGGCTGCAGCCAGCCCGGCATCATGGACGTCGACACGAACGCGTTCGAGACAAAGGTCACCGGGAAGAGCCAGACGAGCCCGCCCGATGTGGCCGCTTCCGGTGTGCGGACCGAGAGGCCGATCAGCGCACCGATCCAGGAGAAGGCGTACCCGAGCAGCAGCAGCAGTCCGAAGCCGCCGAGCACCTTCCCGATGTTCTCGTGGGTGCGCCAGCCGACGAGCAGCGCCACGATCGCCAGCACCACCAGGGTGAGCGCCGTCTGGACCAGGTCGGCGATCGTACGTCCGGTGAGCACCGCGCCCCGGGCCATCGGCAGCGAGCGGAACCGGTCGATCAGGCCCTTGTGCATGTCGTCGGCGATACCGGCGCCCGCACCGGCCGTGGCGAACGTCACGGTCTGGGCGAAGATGCCCGCCATCAGGAAGTTGCGGTAACCCACAGCGCTGGTCGAGCCGTTGACGACCAGGGACCCGCCGAAGACGTAACTGAAGAGCACCACGAACATGATCGGCTGGACCAGGCCGAAGACCACGATCTCGGGGATGCGGGTCATCCTGATCAGATTGCGTTTGGCGATGACCAGGGAGTCGTTGACCGACTGGATGATCCCGCCGCGCGGCCGCGGGGCGAGCGGCTTGGGTGCGGCCTCCGTGACGGCGCTCATTCGCCGGCCTCCTCGGTGCTCGTGGTTGCGCTGCTGGTGGTTGCGGTGCCTGTTGTTGCGGTGCCTGTGGTCGCGGTGCCTGTGGGGGTGCCGCCACCGGCGTCGGGGTCGGCCTCCGCCTCGGCCACATGGCCGGTGAGTGAGAGGAACACGTCGTCGAGCGTGGGGCGGCGCAGCCCGATGTCGTCGATCTCCACGCCTCGCCCGTCCAGGTCCCTGATGACCTCGGCGAGCAGCTTGGCGCCGCCCGTCACCGGGACGGTCAGTTTCCGGGTGTGTTCCGCGACGGCGACCTCGCCCTTGCCCAGAGCGGCCAGCACCTCGCGGGCGGGGCCGATCTGGCCGGGCTGGTGGACGACGACCTCGACGCGCTCGCCACCCGTGCGGGCCTTGAGCTGGTCCGACGTACCGCGGGCGATGACCTTTCCGTGGTCGATGACGCAGATGTCATGGGCCAGGTGGTCGGCCTCTTCGAGGTACTGGGTGGTGAGCAGCAGCGTCGTACCCCCTGCCACCAGGTCCTGGATCACCTCCCAGAGCTGCTGACGGTTCCGGGGGTCGAGCCCGGTGGTCGGCTCGTCCATGAACATCACGGGCGGCGACACGACGAGGGCGGCGGCGAGGTCGAGCCGCCTGCGCATCCCGCCTGAGTACGTCTTGGCGGGGCGGTCGGCCGCGTCGGCGAGGTGGAAGCGGTCGAGCAGCTCGACCGCACGCCGCTTCGCGTCGCGTGCGGACATCTGGTAGAGCTGCCCGACCATCTGCAGGTTCTCCCGGCCGGTGAGGTACTCGTCGACCGCGGCGAACTGCCCGGACAGACCGATCGACCTGCGTACCTCCGTCGGGTGCGTGAGCACGTCGATCCCGGCCACGACCGCCCGCCCGGTGTCGGGCTGCAGCAGGGTCGTCAGGACCCGGACGGCCGTCGTCTTGCCGGCGCCGTTGGGCCCGAGCAGGCCGAGGACCGTGCCTTCCGGCACATCGAGATCCACGCCGTCCAGTGCTCGTACGTCGCCGAAGGTCTTCACCAGACCCTCGGCATAGATGGCGCCAGGCATGTGCGCTCCCCCATGTTGCATTTTTGGGTACTTTTACGGACACATCGTAGATTTGCCTCAGCCACACCGCCCCCCGGCGAGTGACGCAGGCCACACACTAACGCGATGTATCGCGTCTTCGCAGGGGGTTCCGCGAATCGGTGTCCGGGGCCCCGCATGACCACGGGCCGGCGGAGTCGCTCCGCCGGCCCGTGGTCATGCGTCGTACGCAGTCGCGATCAGGTGATGTCTCACGAGGTCCAGACGCCGCTGATGTCGGACGCCGAGGCCGACTTGCCGGCGTGCGGCAGGCCGTACATGTCCTCGACGCTGTGCAGCAGGTCGTAATGGCTGTACCGGGCCGACGAGCTGCTGCCTGCGGTGACCGGCTGGCCGTAGAGGACCGTCGGGATGTTGTTGCTGGTGGTGCCCTCGTCCTCGTCGGTGGTGATGGCCAGCACGCTGTTGTGGGTCTTGGCCCAGGTCGCGTACGCGCCGAGGTTGTTCCGCAACCAGGTGTCGCCCTGTTTCACGGTGCCGTCGTGCATGTCGTTCTGCAGGTTCGGGATGACGAACGACACCTGCGGCAGCTTCGTGAAGTCGGACGGGAACTGGGCGAACGTGTCGGCGGTCGAGGCCGGCACGTTGCTGAAGCCGAACCACGGGTTGTGCTTCTGCGCGTACGAGCCGCTTTTGCAGGTGGTGCTCCCCTGCGCCGGCAGTGACTCGTTGTAGCTGCCCCAGCTCCTGCCCGCGGCGATGAGTTCGGAGCCGAGGTTGTGCGCCGCGCTGAAGCCGGGGGTGACACAGGAGTCGTCGGTGATGCCCTGGGTGTCGCCCGAGAAGAGCGCGTAGTAGTTCGGCTGGCTCGGGTGGGTCTCGGCGTGCATGTTCGTCAGGTTCGCCCCACCGGCCACCAGAGAGTTGATGTATGGGGCGTCCGGGCTGCCGATGATCTGGTCGTACCCGTGGTTCTCCAGCACCACCACGATGACGTGGTCGGGAGTGGGAACGCCGGCGGCCTGCGCCGGGGTGGCTCCGGCCCAGGCGGCAGCGATGCCCACGGCGGATGCCAGGGCGACGAGGGTGCGGCGGGTGGTACGGAGCATGGTTCCAGGCACAGCGGTCCTCCGATGAGTGGGGGAAGTACGCGTGGTGCGGAGCCTCGCAAGAGTAGGAACCCGGCTGTCCCGTGGTCTGTCGTTGGACGGTGAACGTTCAGGGAACATTCTGGCCCCATGGTGACCACCCGGCCAGGCGTCGCCGCCCTCATGTGCCACCAGGCCTCATCCGCCACGCCTCACGCCCCAAGTCCCACACCTCACCCGATGGCGGTGTACCCCGCGTCCCGCAGCGCGGCGCTGACCTCCGTGCAGTGCTCGGGGCCCTTCGTCTCCACATGCAGCTCCACCTCGACCTCGGTCAGGCCGAGCCGCGGATCCGTCCGCACATGGCTCACATCGAGCACGTTGGCGTCGGCCGCCGAGAGCACGCGCAGCAGGGTCGCGAGCGCACCCGGGCGGTCGGTCAGCCGGAGCCGCAGCGACAGGAAGCGGCCCGCGGCCGCCATCCCGTGCGTGAGGATGCGCTGCATCAGCAACGGGTCCACATTGCCGCCCGACAGCACCGCGACCACCGGCCCCTCGAACGCCCCGGGGTCGCTCAGCAAGGCGGCGACCGGGCTGGCGCCGGCCGGCTCCACGACCATCTTGGCCCGCTCCAGGCAGAGCAGCAGCGCGCTGGACAGCTCGTCCTCGGAGACCGTGCGGACCTCGTCCACCAGCTCCCGGATGATCCCGAACGGCACGTCTCCGGGGCGGCCCACCTTGATGCCGTCGGCCATCGTCGCCTGCGCCTCGACCGACACCGGGCGCCCCTCGGCGAGCGAGGGCGGGTACGCGGCGGCGTTCGCCGCCTGCACACCGACCACCTTCACATCGGGCCGCAGCGCCTTCACCGCGACCGCGATGCCCGCGGCAAGACCCCCGCCGCCGATCCCGACGACGATCGTCCGCACCTCGGGGCACTGCTCCAGGATCTCCAGGCCCACCGTGCCCTGCCCGGCGATGATGTCGGCGTGGTCGAAGGGGTGGATGAAGACGGCGCCCGTCTCCTGCGCGTACTCCTGGGCGGCGGCGAGCGTCTCGTCGACGACCTGCCCCTGCAGCCGGACCTCGGCGCCGTACTCACGGGTCGCGGCGACCTTCGGCAGCGGGGCGCCCATCGGCATGAAGACCGTGGAGCGCACCCCCAGAAGGGACGAGGCGAGGGCGACGCCCTGCGCGTGGTTGCCCGCGCTGGCCGCGACGACCCCGGCGGCGCGCTCCTCGGGAGTCAGCCCGGCGATCCGGACATAGGCGCCGCGCAGCTTGAACGAACCGGTCCGCTGGAGGTTCTCGCACTTGAAGCGGACCGGTGACCCGACGAGACGCGAGAGATGTCTGCTGCCCTCGACAGGCGTCATCCGTGACACTCCGGAGAGCATCTTCTGCGCTCCGAGGACGTCGTCAAGGATCAGCGGCGGCAGGGGGTGTGACGTACCGAAGCTCATGGCGCCAAGTCTCGCAGCTCGGCGCCGTCCTGGCCGCCGGAGCCGACGGACAGGCAACGGCTGGACCGTCATGTTCACAACGGTTGAAGCAGCGCAGGTACGGGCCCGCTCCGGGCCGCGTACTCTGTCCCCCACTGTCCGCCCACCGTACGAAGAGAGCCCCCGGCCATGCCCCTTTCTCAGGACATGACTTCTGATATCGACCCCGGCTTCCTCGATGCCCTCCAGCACCAGGTGGCCCTCTTCGCCCGCCGCGCCGAGCAGACCCGGATGGGAGGCGTCGGCCAGGCGCGCAACTCGATGGACCGCGCGGCCTATCTGCTGCTCAACCGGCTGGACCGGGAGGGCCCGATGGGAGTGAAGGCCCTGGCCGCGAGCATGGGCATCGACTCCTCGACGGTGACCAGGCAGGTCGCCCCGCTCGTCGACACCGGGCTGGTCAAGCGCACCTCGCACCCCGAGGACGGGCGTGCGGTCGTCCTGCAGCTCTCCCCGCGCGGCCAGACCCGCCTGGAAGAGGTGCGCTCCTCACGGCGCGAGCTGATGGTCCAGGTCACCGAGGGCTGGACGCAGGAGGAGCGCGAAACCTTCTGCGCCCTGTTGACCCGCTTCAACTCGTCGCTCCCCACCCGTACGGCAGGCACCCAGGAGCCGGGCGCGCCGACCTCTTGACCGGGTGCCGCGGCCTGCTCTCAGATGAGAGCAGGGAGGCACTGTGCGGGAGCGGACAGCAGCACGGGAACGCCGCCGCGACGAGGAGTTCGAATCGTTCGTCGCGGGTGCGGCCGGACGGCTCCTCCATGCGGCCGTACTGCTGACGGCCGAGCCCACCGGAGACTCCCCACGGGCGCAGCGGCTGCTGCTGGCGGCGCTCTCCCGTACGTACGCGCACTGGGACCGGCTGCGCGGCGACGATCCGTACGAACACACCCGTCAGGAGCTGGCGGCCCACTTCGCCCACAGCGCCTGGCGCCACCACCGGCCGCAGCTGCCGGGCCGGCCGGGACGGACGGCAGGCGCAGGCCGTCCCTCGAACCCGGCGGGCGGCGGCGTACTGGGGCGGCTGACCCCGCAGGAGCGCCTCATCGTGGTGCTGCGGCTGTACGAGGGGATCCCCGAGGAGCAGGTCGCGGCGGCGGTCGGCCTGCCGGCGGAGCGGGTCCGTGCGATCTGCGGCCATGCGACGGCGACCCTGCGCAGCACCCCGCCGGAGGCCGCGCCCCGGCGGCCCGAGGTGGCGACGCCGTGAGCCTGCCGGACCGCAAGGAGGAGATGGTCCGCCGGATGCTGAAGGGCCCGCATCCGCCGGTCCCCGCCGACCTGGCGGTCCGTGCGGCGGAGCGCGGCACCCGGATACGGCGTCGCCGCACGGCGGGCCGGAGAGCGGCGTGGCTGCTGCTGGCGGCGGTGCTCGTGGGATTCGTGGTGTGGGCGACCCTGACCCAGCCGTGGGCGCCGCCCCCGGCCCGGATCACACCGCCGGTGGAGGGCTACTGAGCGGCGACGGATGACTGCGAGCCCGTCCGCAGCCATCCGCCGCCCCGACCGGACGGGCCTCAGCCCGGTTCTCGGCCCAGCCGTCAGCCCAGTTCCCGGTCCAGTTCCGGCCCGGCCGTCAGCCCAGCGCCTGCTGCAGATCCGCGAGCAGGTCGTCGGCCGACTCGATGCCCACCGAGAGCCGCACCAGATCCCCCGGAACCTCCAGCGCCGAACCGGCCACCGACGCGTGCGTCATCCGCCCCGGGTGCTCGATCAGCGACTCCACCCCACCGAGCGACTCACCCAGCGTGAACAGCTTCGCCCGGTCGCAGACCGCGACCGCCGCCTCCTCGCCGCCCCGGACCCGGAAGGAGACCATCCCGCCGAACGACCGCATCTGCTTGGCCGCGATCTCGTGGCCGGGGTGGTCGGGCAGCCCCGGGTAGAGGATGCTGCTGACCTTCGGGTGCCGGGTCAGCATCTCCGCGATCCGCGTGGCGTTCTCGCTGTGCCGGTCCATCCGTACGGCCAGCGTCTTGATCCCGCGCAGCACCAGCCAGGCGTCGAACGGCCCGCAGACCGCGCCCATCGCGTTCTGGTGGTACGCCAACTCCTCACCGAGGTCGTCGGAGTTGACGACCAGCGCACCGCCGACCACGTCCGAGTGGCCGCCCATGTACTTGGTCATCGAGTGCACGACGACGTCCGCGCCGAGCGCGAGCGGCTGCTGGAGGTAGGGGCTGGCGAAGGTGTTGTCGACGACGAGCTTCACGCCCGCCGTGCGCGCCACGTCGGCCACCGCCGCGATGTCCGTGATCCCGAGGAGCGGGTTGGAGGGGGTCTCCACCCAGATCACCTTGGTACGGGGCGTCATGGCGGCCCGCACCGATGCCGGGTCCGTGGTGTCCGCGACCGACCACTCGACGCCCCACCGGGACACGACCTTCGCGAACAGCCGGAAGGTGCCGCCGTACGCGTCGTTCGGGATGACCACGTGGTCCCCGGGCGTCAGCAGCGTACGGAGCAGGCAGTCCTCGGCGGCGAGGCCGGAGGCGAAGGCGAGCCCGCGCCGGCCGCCCTCCAGGGCCGCCAGGTTCTCCTCAAGGGCGGTACGGGTCGGGTTGCCGCTGCGGCTGTACTCGTAGCCGCCGCGCAGCCCGCCCACGCCGTCCTGCTTGTACGTGGAGACCTGGTAGATGGGGGGCACGACCGCGCCCGTGAGGGGGTCAGCGGTGTTGCCCGCATGAATCGCGAGGGTCTCGAAACTCTGGTGCACGCTGTGCTCGTCGCTCATGGGAACCGAGCGTAGTGGTCAGATGTCGGTCGTGTCTGGTTCGCTTGACTCATGGAGATTCTCTGGTTCCTGCTCGCGGTTGGCATGTTCGCGGCAGTGCTCGGCCCGTTGCTGCTGCGCAGACGCGGCGGCATCCACCAGGTGCTGCCCGGTTCCCCGGACGCCGCGGACCCCGATGACTACGGGTTCCTGCGCCAGGAGGAACTGGACATACGGCTGCCGGGCCCGGACCAGGATCTGCTCGATGTGCTGGAGGTGGTGCAGCACACCCAGAACTGGCGGCCCGCCGCCCAGCTGCTCGCCGGTACGCCCCGGCAGGGCGAGCTGCGCTGGCAGCGGGTGCAGGCCTTCGCGGGGGCGGCCTCACTGGAGCTGTCGCAGCGGCCGGGCGTCGGCGGGGCCTGGCTGCGCAACTGGCGCTCCGAGTCCCCCAAGGACGCGGGCGCGGCCCAGGTGCACGCCGCGTTCCTGGTGCAGCAGGCGTGGCGCTCCGAGTCGCCGGACGGCGCACGGACCGACGATTTCCGGATCATCCTGGAGGAGGCGCGCACCGTCTGCGGCGAAGCGGCGCTGCTCGCCCCGGGCGACCCCGTCCCGTACATCGTGGAGCTGGCCGTCGGACGTGGACTCGCCTACCCCGAGCCGCAGTTCGAGGAGTTGTGGGCGAAGGTGATCGACCGCGCGCCCGAGCACATGGGGGCGCATCTGGCCGCGCTGCACTACTGGTGCGAGAAGTGGCACGGGTCGCGCGACCGGGCGGACGAGTTCGCGCACGCGGCGGCGGCCCGCGCACCCCGTGGCTCGCTGCTCGCCGCGCTCCCGCTCTTCGCCGTGTACGAGCACCTGCCCGAGGTCACACTGGTGCGCAGCTTCTACCAGAGCGTCGTCGTCACCAGGGCGGTGGAGGGGGCGATGCACGCGGTGCACACGGCCCGCGCCGACGACCCGGTGCTCGCGCACGTACGGCATCTGCTGGTGCTCTTCCTGGTCCGGTCCGAACGCTGGTCGGAGGCGATGAACCAGCTGGTCCGCATCGACGGCCATGTGGGGGCGCTGCCGTGGACGCTCGACGAGGATCCGGCCGGGGTGTACGCGGTGTACCGGGCGCTGGCGGTCGCGGGGTACGAGGCGAACGGCGGCAGCCCGGCCACCCTGCCCCGTTGAACCCGCCGAGCCCGCCGAGCCCGCCGAGCCCGCTGAGCCCGCTGAGCCCGCTGAGCCCGCTGAGCCCGCTGAGTAGGCTGGCGGCACACCGCACGGCACCCCCGCACCGCATCCCCGCGGGCGGGAACCCGAAGAGGAACGAGCGAGCCCGATGACACGCCTCATACCGCTGGTCCTGATCGGCTTCGGCGCCTACTTCTGGCTCCGGTCCAGGAGGAAGACGGCGGCGTGGCTGGAGCGCCGGACGTCCTCCGGGGACCAGCAGGAATCCTGACCGGGACCCGTGCGTTGCACGGGGTGCACCCATACTCCCCGAGGAGCCGCAGCCGATGTTCCTGAACCGCACCCCCCAGCTCCCCACCCCGGACCAGGCCCTGAAGGGCCGGGACACCCCGGAATTCGAGCTGCCCGCCCGCCACACGGTCCTGGGCAATCCGCTGGCCGGCCCGTACCCGGCGCAGCTGGAGACCGCCGATTTCGCCCTGGGCTGTTTCTGGGGCGCCGAGCGCATCTTCTGGCAGACGGAGGGCGTCTGGACGACGCTCGTCGGCTACCAGGGCGGCTCCACGGTGAATCCGGCGTACGAGGAGGTCTGCTCGGGCCTCACCGGTCACACGGAGGCGGTCAGGGTGGTCTTCGACCCGGAGGTCGTCCCGTACACGACCCTGCTCAAGATCTTCTGGGAGTCCCACAACCCGACCCAGGGCTTCCGCCAGGGCAACGACGTGGGCACCCAGTACCGCTCGGCGATCTACACCCACTCCCCGGCCCAGGAAGCCGCGGCGACCGCGTCCCGCGAGGCGTACCAGCAGGTCCTGACGGGCTCGGGGTACGGCACGATCTCGACGGAGATCCAGCCGGCCGAGGGCCGCGAATTCTACGCCGCTGAGCCGTATCACCAGCAGTACCTGGACCGCAACGTTAACGGCTACTGCGGGATCGGCGGGACGGGCGTCTCGTGCCCGATCGGTGTGGCCCAAGCCGACGACGAATAAGCCCCCGGCTTCGCTGGAGTAGTCGTCGAGGCGCGTGTTGCGGCGGTGATGAGAATGTCGCGGGGCACCCATGCTGTTGCAGCAAGGGCACGACCCACCGGGTAGGCGTGGGCACCATCTGGGAGTGTTCCGCGGCGGCCGCTGACCACCACGTCGATGGAGCCCGTGGAACTGCGCGATTCCGTGGTCCGGCCCAATCGCCGCAGGGTCTGGCGGGCTACTGCTTCCGCACTGTCATACGGGCACGGTTCCGGCAGGCAGCCTCTGCAGAATCTCTGGCGCCACCAGGGGGTAGTGCGTGCATCCCAGCACCATGGAGGTGCATTTCTGGGTAGTGCGCTCGGCTGCGTCGGCGATCGCCTCCGCTGCTGCGGCCGTACCTCCGTGGTCGATAGCCTCGGCCAGTCCGGGGCATGCGACCCGTGCGACAGGCCGACCATTCGCGAAGTCTGCGATCAGGCGATTCTGGTAGTCACTCGCCGTGGTCCGGACGGTTGCCCACACTGCGAAGTCCTGGTCGGCCACGGCGTCGGACTTCACGGCGGGAACGGTCCCGATCACAGCCACGCCGGGTTCGAAACTCTCACGCAGAGCGTCGATCGCGGTGACGGTGGCGGTGTTGCAGGGGACCACGATGGCCTCCGCGCCACGCTGGACAGCCAACTGGGCGGCGCTGAGCAGGCGGTCCGTGACGAAGGAGGACGTTCTGGACCCCCAGGGGGCGCCGTCAGGGTCCAGAAGGAGAAGCAGATCGAGTTCCGGGGCGAGGGATCGAAGCCATCCTGCGGTCGAAAGGAGGCCAAGCCCTGAGTCGATCAACGCCACCGTCATGGGTGCCAAGCTACCGGCGGGATCACTGGCACGGACTGCGGTCCGTCACGTTCAACGTGCCGCCTCTGACGTGCCTGAAGGGGTGCCTTCTCGCCCTTGTGCTTCGATGCGGCCGTGCAAGGTGATCGGCAATCGCTCGGCGGAGCAACCGAACTGCAGGAGGTGCGGCAACTCCATGAAGCCCACTCGGTCGCGGTCGCCACCCACTCGGCTGGCGATAATCGCCCGAAGCACGGCGCCGGCCATTCAGCCGACGCCCCCGTATGCGGACTCAACTGGTCAGTCCCGCCACTTCGGTACCAGTAGATCAGGATTGAAGGGTCGCCTACCTCCGCCTCCCACAGGAAGCACAAGCACCGCTTGCAGTACCTCCCTGATCAACGTGCGCTTTTGTGCCAGGTCCAACCTGCCCGAGGTCCAGCGTTCGCGTACATCGCCAGTGACTTCGGCGGCCCGCTGCTGACTCAGGGCGTGACGCGTTCTGTCCGCTCGGAGTTCCTTGACGCGCGCCTCCATCCTCTGATTCTCAGGGAAGAACAGCTCATCCGAGACCTGGTCTTCCTGCCACGCCTGGAGAAGCTTGCGCTGCTTGGCCATCAGGCGGGCCAGCTCTTCCTCCCCTCCCCACACCGCATCGGCGCGCGTCTTCCCTGCCGCCCTCTCTTCCAGCTTCGAGAGCACGGCCTCCGTGATGGATTCATCGATCTTGGCACCGTTCCGTCCAGTGCCCCCACACCCGCCCATCTCTTTGCTGGGGCACTGGTAGAGATAGCCTCCGGAGAGGTCCGCTCTTGCGGTTGCCCTGAGGGGCGAGTTGCAGATCTGACCGTCCTCACGAGGCTTTCCGCACCGAAGGATTCCCGTCAGCAGGTACGAGGGAGTGCGGTAGTCCGTGACCGATCCGTCAGCCTTCGTGTTGGGACCGACACGGGCCGAGAAGATGGCGTCGATGGCCATCCATTCCTTGGGTGTGATGACGGTCTCCCAGAGACCAACAATCGGAATGCCGTTGGCATCACGCACCAACTCGCCATTGTGCTTCCGCCAGCCGCACAGCCGCGGGTTCCATAACGCGAGCTTGAGCGAACGGCTCGCCCATTCCTTGTCGTTGACCGTGCGGACGCCTGCCTCCCGCCACTCCCGGAGGATCGAGTGCAGGGACTTGCCCGCGATCACCTCGCGGGCGCCCTTCGCCAGCCACTCCGCTTCCTCGGGCTCCAGCCTGAGCTTGTCGCCCTGCCAGCCGAACGGACGCTTTCCACCGACCGGGATGCCCAGCTCCGCGCGAGCGCGATGCGAGCGGCGTGCACGCCGCTGCATCTTACGCACCTCCATCTTGGAGATAACGACGCCGAAGAGCCCCATGGACTCCACGTCCTCGCTGTAGAGGTTCTTCGAACCCCTGGCATCTGCGTACAGCCGCCCTTCCTCGTACGTGAGCGCGTCCACGAAACGCTCGTAGTCGCCCGCCCGGCGCGTGAGCCGGTCGTCGGCGACCACGATGACGCCGCGTACGAACTGCCCGTCCGGCATATGGCCCGACTTGAGCGCCTTCACCATCGCCTCGAAGTCCGGACGCACCACCGCCGCCTTTGCCGCCGACAGGTCGTTGTCGGTGTAGCGGTGCACGATCGTCCAGCCGAGACGGGCCGCCGTCTCCCGGTTCGCCTTGTGCTGGTCCTCGACGCCATGACCGTCCCTGGCCGTGTCGGCGGAGATACGCGCGTATGAGACAACCGGGATCACCGGTGCCGCTTCGTTCACTTCCCACCCCTTTACGAAGGGTAACTAATCCTACGCAAAAAGAATGAGTGCCACCAGCAATACCTGGACAAGAACCCGGCAGGATACTGCAGCATCGACGGGACGGGGGTCAAGCCAGGTGACCCCTTCGAGGCGAACTGGGGGCCGTCCCGCCCGAAGGAATCGCTCCGTCTCCGGAAATGGGCAAGAAGCCGCTGACTACCTCAGTAACCTCTGTGGCCATGGCCCCCACCCTGGGCCACAGCGGGTTGTCCGACATCGCTCATCGGCCACCTTCAGGTCCTTTTCAGCCAGGAAGCCAGGGCGGGCCGCTGGGACGCACACGTCTCGTCACGATGGAGACCATGGCGACTTCGGGGGCGAGAAGCAGTCGACTCGGCGGCTTGGGGCAATGGTGGGGCATTATCGCGGCGGTCTTGCTGATCGCCGCATGGATCAACAAGGCAGCGGGGCCGACGGTTGTCGCCACTCTGTCAGCTCTGGTCCTGATCTGGTCACTCTTCCAAGCGCCAGCGACATGCGGCGCCCCCGTCAGAGGACGGGAAGATGGTTGCCGCAACAACGCGGCCGGACTCCTTATGGGCTGCCACATCCGCCAGCATCGTTGGCAGAAGCTCAAGATGCTGATCTTGCGACGCCAGGTCCGCACCTTCTGCTCAGGACTTTTCACAGATGGCAAGGCCGCCCTCGTGACGCTAGCTGCGATCGGCAGCTTCCTCTCCGGCCTCGTGGCCTTCATCCCCAGTGCGGCTCTCAATTGAGCACAGCCGTGGCCACCCAACAGTTACTAGCGAAGCGCAACGGGTCGCGTGGGGGTGCAGGCTCACAGTTCCCCAAACAAATGCCTAGCTCAACGAGACTACAATTAATCGCCGAGAATGAGCACGAAATCCGTTAAATCTCAGCGAGAACGACTCAGAGGCTTAATAACATGCCAGACCTCGTATACATATCGGAGCGCAAGATCCGCGACGAGCTCTGTCGAGTTGGATTACCCACTTCAACACGATCTACATCTGGTGAACTTTCCCTGACTCCCAAGATCACCTTTTCCAAGGCTCCAGGGAAACCCGAAGATGCGGGCCTGCCAGAGCTCTTCAATCAAGCCCTCCGGTCTGTGAAGGAACTTGCCAAACCCTTCACGGATCCCGTGGTCGAACACCCGGGCTGGATCAGTTTTGATCTACCCATGGGCTACTCAACGGGTGGGCGAGATGGCCGCGTACCTGCCGTCCAGGACATCGCTCTCTTTGCGGGAGTAATGCCCGGGGAGACAGTAGGCCAGGACAAGCCTGTGAAGTTGCTCCTTTGCGGTGATGCGCGCCACCTGGTCGTCGGCGGTTGCAAGCCTGTCAGCCCTGGCGACCCGCTGGGGGCTGGCTGGATGGGCTCTGGCACCTCATGGCTTTACAAGCTCATCCGTCAGATCGAGGACTCAGACAGGTCCGGGAATGACGATCTGCCCCCGGTCCTTGGCAGCCCCGAAATCCACCGGTCAGGACTCAACGACCCCGAGCAGGTCTGCCAGTGGGTCTATCGACACATCGCTCGCGAGCATCCCGCTGAACAAGAGGGACGCCTCAGGGGACATGCGCGCGTGCTTCTCAGTACCCAACGAGAGTGGTCAGAGAGACTGATTTTAGCGACACCGCTGTACGTCGAGCGCTCGCACCGACGGCCCGATTCGTGGCTCGCACGCAGGCGCGACCGAACCTACCGACGCCAAACAGCCTAAGACCGCAACCTCTCTGCCGATAGATGCCCGCCGTGGGGGCACACGGCACCACAGGCTCGGCGGCACGGGCGTGAGCTGCCGATCCGTGTGGCCAAGGCCGACCGGCCGGCTACCCCGCGATGCGGGCGTGAGCAGGCTGGCTCCCCCACGACTGGCCTTCTCCTGGCAGCGTGTCGGGAGCCTCGTTTACGCCAGAGCGTCGATGCCCTCGCGCAGGTAGCGGTGGCCGGTGGCCCGGGAGATCCCGACGTCACGTGCCAGGCCACACAGCCGCCGCTACCGGGCTCGACTACCGGGCTCGATCGTGGCGTTCGTGCCCAGCGGTCCGCGGCTCGTTCTGCCGGCAGCGGTCAAGTTCGACCGGATCATGGGCGGAGAAGATGTCGATCTGATCGCCATGGTCTCTGGCCAGTTCGCGCAGCCGGGCCTGGTTGCGGTGGCGGGCCGGGCCGTCGGCCTGGACCAGGGTCTGGAAGAGGGCCAGTCCCGGGGTGGAGCGTGGAGCGAGTGGGTCGATCTCGCCGGGGGAGAAGTAGGCGTCCCCGGCGTGCAGCAGCCATTGGGGGCCGGTCGCGCTCTCCGTTCCCTCGTGGCGGCGCACCGCCACACCGGCGTGGCCGCGGGTGTGGCCGGGCAGCGGTATCAGCGCGATGTCGGCGGATATTCCCCGGAGTTGCCGTACGGCCTCGAAGCCGAACCAGCGGTCTCCGCCGGTGGGGTCGTAGGTGACCCAGTCGGGTCCATGGGCCAATTGACCGGCTCGGTAACGGAATCGTTCAGCCCGTGCGGTGGTTCCCATCGCGGCTCGGTGCTCGGTCGCGTGGAGGTGGACCTTTGCCTTGGGGAAGTCGGGCAGCCCGCCGGCGTGGTCGAGGTCGAGGTGGGTCAGGATGATGTGCCTGACGTCGTCGGCCGAGTATCCCAGCCCGGTCACTTGACGCACCGCTGTCTCGGCGAGGTCGAGGCGCGGACGGGTGAGGAACAGGAATTCGCGGCCCAGGGATCGCCTGGGGTCGGCGATGTCGCGCAGGCCGATCCCGGTGTCCACCAGCACCAGTCCCTGGTCGGTCTCGATCAGCAGGCAGTGGCAGATCATCCGGGCGGTCCGGAACGGCAGCCGGTTGCCGTTGATGAGCCGGCCGCCGACCGGCTGCATCGTGCCGCAGTTCAGGTGATGGATGCGCATCAGGTTCCCCTCCAGATATGCGGTTCGGGATCGGTGACGAACAGCCGGTTCGCGGCGCGGTGGGCCGCGCACCGGGTCACCGAGCGGACCGCGGTGGCGTCGTGCTGGGCAGCAACGCTTCACGCTAAACAGTGGAGTACGCTCCAAGGTCAAGCCGCGATCCGACGGAGGGGCATGCGTATCGGAGAGCTGGCCGCACAAGCGGGCGTCACGAAGGACGCCATTCGGTTCTACGAGAAGCTCGGCCTCGTCGCAGGCCGGCGGCTGGCCAACGGCTATCGCGACTTCCCGCCCGAGACGGTGACCTGGCTGCACTACATCCGCACCGCGCAGGCGCTCGGATTCTCACTGGCGGAGGTCGCACGGCACGGCGAGGCACTGCGCGACGCGCCGGATACCGCGGAAGCACTGTCCGCGTTGTTCGAGGAGAAGATCCACGTCATCGACGCGCGCATGGCCGAACTCGCCGCCCTGCGAGCCGATCTTGAGGTGCGCGTCGGCACCGGATGCCCGTTGCAGGCGGCTGATGGAGAGTAAGAGAAATTGCCAGACCCTGTGGATCGTGTGTTCTGCGATCCCGGGATGAGCGCTGAGCTTCCGCCGCGGTGCGCTCGACGGGCCGACCGCGTTCGGAGCGGGCACCGGGGCGGACCGGGGCGGTGCTCCGGACGCCGTACCGCCCCGCCCTTCCGCTCACATCAGCGGCTTCACCGACATCAGCAGATGCCGGTGGGACGGGTCCGGTTCGGCGTCCGGGGTGGACAGGCCGGTCAGCAGGGCCCGCTGGCCGGGGCCGAGCAGATCGAACCGTACGGAGTGGCTGTCCATGGCGCTCAACGCATCCGTCAGATAGGCCGGGTTGAAGGCGACCATGATGTCGTCGGCGCCTTCCAGGCGGGATGGCAGGCGCTGTGAGGCCACGTCGTCCTCGTACCCCGCGTGCAGGTGGACCGCTTCGGGTGAGAAGTCCAGGCGTACGGGGCTGTCGCCCTCGGCGACCACCGCGACGCGTCTGACCGCCTCCAGCAGCGGGGCCCGGTCCGTCACCGTGACGACCGGGCTCTCCATGGTGAACAGCTTGTCGTGGCGCGGCAGTCGGCCGTCGAGAAGACGCACCGTCGTCCGCATCCCGGCGTTGCCGAAGCCGATGGAACCGTCGCCCAGGGCCACCCGAACCATCCCCGTACGGCTGAGGGAGCGGGCGATCTCGGCCAGGCGGCGGGCCGGGACGACGACGTCGGCCGGGCCGGCGCCGGAGTCCGGCTTCCAACCGAGCGTGCGCACCGCGAAGCGGTAGCGGTCGGTGGCGGCCAGCGTCATCGTGCCGCCGTCCAGGCTCACCCTGATCCCGGTCAGCACCGGCAGGGCGTCGTCGCGGCCGGCGGCCACCACGACATGCGCGACCGCCGCCGCGAACTCGCCCGCGTCCACCGCCCCGCGCAGCTCGGGCAGGTCCGGCAGGGCCGGATAGTCGTCGAGCGGCAGCAGGGAGAGCCCGAAACTGGTTCCGGCACCGGTCACCGTGAAGCGGGAGGCCTCGATCGCGCACTCGACCGGCCCCTCGGGCAGCACCCGGCAGATGTCGAGCAGCCTGCGCCCCATGACGAGGGCCTTCCCCGGCCGCACGGTGTCCACCGGCACTTCGATGCACGCCGACGCCTCGTAGTCGAGGCCGGAGACGCGCAGCGTGGAGCCTTCCGCCGCCAGGAGCAGCCCGCCGAGCACGGGCATCGGCGATCTGGCCGGGAGCACCCGGGCCGCCCAGGTCACGGTCTCGGCGAATGTGCTGCGGTCGGTGCGGAACTCCATGGCGGGGCGCCTTCCTTGTCGGTGATGCGGGGCTCGTTCGGGCTGGCCGGGCCGGTCCGGGCCGGTCGGGCCCGTTGCGGTGGCTGGGCCGGCGTGCGCCCGAGGATCCGTGACCGTACCGGCTGCCACTGACAATCCGGCCCGTCACCGGCAGCCCCGCCCGGCCCCCGCACCCCCCGGTAAGCGCAATCAGAAGTGTCACTCCGCGTCGGCTGCCGCAGACTGCAGACAGAAAGCCAGCCGAAAGGCGACCGAACACCGACAGGACGTGCCAAGGCCGGGCAATCCGCCTGGCCCTTCCTCGTCGCAGTGGAGGCGAGAGCTTTGATACCGATCAGCCGCATTCGGATCCGATGGGCCGTCCTGCTGGCCCTGCTCAGCGTCGGGGCGCTGGCACTCGCCGCCTGCTCCGCGGGGTCCGGCGGCGGCAGCGGCGGTACGAAGACCCCGGTGCCCACCAGTACGAGTACGCCCCGGGCCCGGCTCACCACCACGCCCGGGGACGGCGCCAAGAACGTCGGCATCAACACCGGGGACATCCGGGCCGCCGTCGAGAACGGCACCCTGACCTCGGTCACTCTGACGGACCAGAACACCGGCCGGGCCGTGCCGGGTGCGATGGCCGGGTCCAAGGTCTCCTGGCGGCCGGACAAGGGCCTGGAGCGCGGCACGCCGTACGTGCTCACCGCGAAGGCCAAGGACCCGGGCGGCAAGACCCTGGCGAAGATCGCCCACTTCACCACCGTCTCCGAGGCCAATTCGGTGATCGCGTTCTTCACCCCGGAGGCCAGCACCAAGGTCGGTGTCGGCATGGAGGTCTCCTTCAACCTCGACAAGCCGGTGAAGAACGAGAAGGCCGTCGAATCGGCCGTCACCATCACGTCGAGCGGCGGCGAGCAGGCCGTGGGCCACTGGTTCAATCCGCAGCGGCTGGACTTCCGGCCGAAGGCGTACTGGACACCCGGGTCGGTCGTGGAAGTGCGGCTGAATCTGGCCGGCGTCGAGGTCTCCCCCGGTGTGTTCGGGGTGCAGGACAAGACGTTCACGTTCACCGTCGGGCGGTCGCAGATCTCCACGGTGGACGCGGCGAAGCAGTCGATGACCGTGGTGCGCGACGGCAGCCCGCTCAAGACCATCCCGGTCTCCAGCGGCTCCCCCGCCCACGGCACCTACAACGGCACGATGGTGATCTCGGAGAAGTACCAGCAGACCAAGATGGACAGCACGACGGTCGGGCTCGGCAGCGAGTACAACATCCCGGACGTGCCGCACGCGCAGCGCCTGACCCGTTCGGGAACCTTCATCCACGGCAACTACTGGGCCGCGCCGAGCACGTTCGGCGCGCAGGCGACCAGCCACGGCTGCGTCGGGATGCGGGACGCGCAGGGCGGTACGGACACCTCCACCCCGGCCGGCTGGTTCTACACCAACTCACTGATCGGTGACGTGGTCATCGTGAAGAACTCCGCGGGCGGCGGCAATGTCGCCCCGGACAACGGCATCAACGGCTGGAACCTCTCCTGGGACAAGTGGACGGCCGGCAGCGCCCTGAAGTGACCCGGAAACACTGGGGCTCGGCCTGCCGCACCCCCTAGGGTTTCCCCGTGGGGATGACTGAGAGCGTTGTTCGGCTGCGCGCCGGGGGGAACATACGGTCCGGACAGAGTTCCGGACAGAACTCCGGGCTCCGGTCCGGGCGGATATCCGGCCGGATATCCGGACGATGGTGGTTCGTGCCGCTGGTGGCCACCGGCTGCGTCCTTCCGCTGTACGCGGTGTGGGCGGCCGTGCTGGCCACCGGGGGCGGGGATCTGGCCGCCCAGTTCGCCTGGGCCGGTTTCGCGTCCCGGCATCCGGCTTCGGCGTACAACCTGTTCTGGTACGGCGGGACCCACACCGCCAACTACAGCCTGCTGACGCCGTATCTGATGGCCTGGTGCGGTGCCAGGACCGTCTCCGTACTGGCCGGAGCCGGCGGGACCTGGGTGCTCTCCTTTCTCGTCGTGCGCACCGGCGTGCGGTGGCCGCTCGCGCCCGCGGTGCTCGGTGCGCTAGCGCTCTGGTGCGACGTCGCGTCCGGCCGGACCACCTTCGCGGTGGGGGTGGCGATCGGCCTGCTCGCCGTGCTGTGGCTGGAACGCCGGGTCGCGGCGCCCGTGTGCGCGGCGCTGACGACCATGGCGAGTCCGGTGGCCGGGCTGTTCCTGCTGGTCATCGCGGGCGCCCTGCTGCTCGACCGGCAGTGGCGCCGGGCCCTGCGGCTCGCGCTGCCGCCGTGCGTGGTGGTCGGCGCGACGACGCTGGTCTTCCCGTTCCAGGGTGAGCAGCCGATGGCGGCCGGGAAGCTCTGGATGCCGCTGGCCGCGTGCGCCGCGCTGGGGATCGCCGCGCGGCCCCGGATCGTCCGGTACAGCGCGCTGGTGTACGGCGCCGGCGTCGTCCTGACGTATCTGATCCCCTCCCCCATCGGGACGAACGTGGAGCGGCTCGTCGGTCTGGTGGGTCCGGTCGTGCTGCTGGTCGCGGTCCTCTCCGAGCACGCCCGGATGCGGTGCGCGCTGCTCGCCGCCGCGCTCTGCCTGAACTGCTACTGGCTGGCCGACAAGACCGCCGACGATCTGCGGGTCTCCACCACCGTGCCCGCCTGGGCCTCCGACACGAAGGGCGTTGTGACCGCGCTGGACGGGCTGCGCGCCGACCGCACCCGGGTCGAGGTGGTGCCCGCCCGGAACCACCGCGAGGCCACCCTGCTCGCCCCGCACGTGAACATGGCCCGCGGCTGGAACCGCCAGCTCGACGTGGAGCGCGGGCGGCTCTTCTACGACGGGTCGCTGACGCCCGCCACGTACCGGGCGTGGCTGGACCGGTTCGCCGTCGGTTACGTCGTGCTGCACGACGGCCGCCCCGACGGCCCGGCGGAGGGCGAGGCCGCGCTCGTACGGTCGCGGCCGCGCTGGCTCCAGCCGGTCTGGCACGACGCGCACTGGCGGATCTACCGGGTACGCGGTGCGACGCCGCTGGTGGAAGCACCCGCGAGCGTCGTGAGCGGCGGCGACGCACGGCTGGTGGTGCATGTGCCGCGGCCGGGGACGGTGACGGTACGGATCGCGTACTCGCCCTGGCTGCGGTCGAGCGGCGGCGGGTCGGTGCACCGGAGCGGGAAGTGGACCGGGCTGACAGTGCGGCACCCGGGCGACTACCGGCTCGGCTCCGGATACCGCGCGCTGGTGGAGTGAGCGGGCCCGCCAGGGACAGAACAGGGCTCTACTTCTCCGCCGCGGCCCGGTAGCCGGCCGCTGTCGCTGCCGCGTCGTATCCGGGTGCCACACCCTCCACGAGTACGACGTCGCCCGGGATGTGGTCGGCGCGCAGCGGTATCAGCTCCCGGTAGGCCGGGGAGTCGTACCAGGCACGGGCCTCCACGATCCCGGGGAAGCCGATCATCACCAGTGCTCCCGGCCACTGGCCCTCGCGGACCTCCACCTGGGCGTCGTGGACGAGGAAGCGCCCGCCGAACGGGTCGAGGGTCGACTGGATCTTCTCGATGTAGACGAAGACATCCTCGACGAGCTGGTCGGTGGGGCGCAGATGGGCGACGGCGTACGCGGTCATGGGGGCTCCTCGGCAGGATCAGGCGCGGGTGGCGGATCGCGGTGGGCGATGCGCTCTGTGCCCGATCCTGCCGGGGTGGCGGCCAGGCGTCGATTACCCCGGAGGTAGTGGCCGGAGTGAGAGGGAAGCCCGACGACGCCTCAGATGGTCGCGGTGTCGATCACGAAGCGGTAGCGCACATCGCTGCTGATCACACGCTCGTACGCCTCGTTGATCCGGTCGGCGCCGATCACCTCGATCTCCGCGCCGAAGCCGTGCTCGGCGCAGAAGTCCAGCATCTCCTGGGTCTCGCGGATACCGCCGATGCCGGAGCCCGCGAGGGTCTTACGGCCGCCGATGACCGAGAACAGGTTGAGCGAGACGGGCTCCTCGGGGGCGCCGACGTTGACCATGGCGCCGTCCGTCTTGAGCAGGCTCAGATACGAGTCGAGCGGGAGCGGCGCGGAGACCGTGGAGACGATCAGGTCCAGGGTGCCCCGGAGCTCGTCGAAGGTCTTCGGGTCGCTGGTGGCGTAGTAGTGGTCGGCGCCCAGCTTCAGCCCGTCCTCCTGCTTGCGCAGCGACTGGCTCAGTACGGTCACCTCGGCGCCCATCGCGTGCGCGATCTTGACACCCATGTGACCGAGGCCGCCCAGGCCGACGATGGCGACCTTCTTGCCGGGGCCGGCGTTCCAGTGGGCGAGCGGCGAGTAGGTGGTTATCCCGGCGCAGAGCAGCGGCGCGGCCACGTCGAGCCCGATGCCCTCGGGGATGCGCAGGGTGTAGTTCTCGTCGACCACGATGTGCGTGGAGTAGCCGCCGTAGGTGGGCTCGCCCTGCTTGTCGAGGGCGTTGTACGTGCCGGTGTTGCCCTGGGCGCAGTACTGCTCAAGGCCGGCCTTGCAGTTGTCGCACTCCCGGCAGGAGTCGACCATGCAGCCGACACCGACCCGGTCGCCGACCGCGAACTTGGTGACCCCGGGGCCGACCTCCGCGACGATTCCGGCGATCTCGTGGCCGGGGACCATCGGGAAGATGCCCTCGCCCCAGCCGTCGCGGGCCTGGTGGATGTCGGAGTGGCAGATACCGGCGAACTTGATGTCGATCAGTACGTCGTGCTCGCCGACCGGCCGGCGCGGCACGGTGGTGCGCTCCAGCGGAGCCTTCGGTGCGGGGGCGGCGTACGCGGCGACGGTGGTGACAGTCATCCGGAAACGTTCTCCTCAGAAAAAAATGGGGTGGTCGCTCCAGCCTGCCTGATGGTTCAGCGTTCACACACCGTGGGCCGTCTCCCTGCTGTGCCTACGTCCACTGTGCGTACCACTGGCAGGGTCAGGATGGTCCGCGTACGACCACGGATACTGGACGTATGGACCAGCGTGCCGAACTCAGTGAATTCCTCCGTTCCCGCCGGGCCCGCCTCCAGCCCCAGGACGTGGGCCTGCCGGACCTGGGCAGGCACCGCAGGGTCCCCGGGCTGCGGCGCGAGGAGCTGGCGCAGCTCGCCGGGGTGTCCGTGGCGTACTACACCCGGCTCGAACAGGGTCACGGCAGCAATGTCTCCAGCGGGGTCCTGGATTCCGTGGCGCGGGCGCTGCGGCTCTCGGACGCGGAGAGCGCGCATCTGACGCACCTGGCGGGTCCGAAGCCGCGGAAGAAGCGGGCCGCCGCGGCCAGGCCGCAGCGGATGCGGCCCGAGCTCCAGCATCTGATGGACGCGATGGACAGTGTGCCGGCGTACGTCCTGGGGCGGCGGATGGACGTCCTCGGTTCGAACCGGCTGGCGCGGGCGCTGTTCGGCGACTTCACGGCGCTGCCGGCCGAGGAGCGCAATATGGCGCGGATCGTGTTCCTCGACCCCAACTCCCGTGACCTGTTCACCGAGTGGGAGTGTGTGGCCGCGGAGGTAGTGAGCACGCTCCGGCTGTTCGCGGGCTGCTTCCCCGACGATCCGCAGCTGTCCGCGCTGGTGGGTGAGCTGTCGGTCAAGAGCGACGAGTTCCGGGTGCTGTGGGCGGCGCACACCGTGCGGGACAAGGGCCACTGTGTGAAGCGGCTGCACCATCCGCTGGTGGGCGCGCTGACGCTGACGTACGAGACGCTGAATCTGCCGGGCGACCAGGATCAGAGCCTGATCGCCTACCACGCGGAGCCGGGCACGGACTCGGTGGAGGCGCTGCGGCTGCTGGCGTCCTGGGGTGTGGACGAGACGCCGCGCCTCACCCGGTAGGCCCGGCAGCGGGCCACCACAGGGCTGGAGGCCGCACCGCGACCGGGTCCGTGCGGCCCGGCTCACGGCTGGTACGGCGGCGCGGCCCCCCAGCCCCAGTGCGGTACGGGTGCGCGGCGCGGCGGTTCGGCGCCCGGCGCGGAGTTGGCGACGGCCAGCCGGGTGCCCCACTCGATATAGGCGGCGAACGCCGACCTGAACTCGGGGTCGTCCGGCAGCCCCACCTCGTCGGCCGCGTCCATCAGCAGCGAGACCCAGCGGCGGCGCTGCGGCTCGCTGATGTTCCGGCCCACGTGGTGGCCGAGCATCGCGGGGTAGCCGCCGTGGTGTTCGGTGTACTCGGCGGGGCCGCCGAAGACCTCACCGAGCCAGAGGGCCACATGGGCGGGATGGTCGGCGGACATCCCGGCGAAGAGGGGGCCGATGAGCCCGTCCTTGAGCACATGCACGTAGAACGCCTCGGTCAGCCGCCGCAGCGCCTCGCCACCGCCGGCCCACGCGTAGAGGGTGGGCACCGCGGCGCCCGTGCCGTGCACCGCCGTCGGCTCGTAGTGGCGCATCTCCTCGATCTGCTCGACGTAGGGCCGGATCTCGGCGAAGAAGGCCCGGAACTCCTCGCTTCCCCGGAAGCGGTCGATGTGGTCATCGGCCGAGGTCCAGGTGATGCGCAGGACGTAGGCGGCCGGCTCCTCGCTGCAGCGCGTCAGTTCGTAGTCGGTGCAGTACACGGACCGGGCGAGCGGGACGGCGGCTCGCGCGTAGGCCGCCTCGAACCCGGCGGTCCGGTCCTCGGGAATCAGGTAACGGATGTACTCGACGGTCATGCGACTCTCCCGGGCGGGTGCAGCAGCTGCGAGCGGATGCGGGGCCCCGCGCGCGGCCGGGCCCGCCGACACACTAGGTCCGGGGCGCGGGCGGAGGCCGGACCTGCCGCGCCGCCACGCGGACCCGGCCCCCGCACCCACGCCGACCCGGCCTGCGCCGCCACGCGGACCCGGAGCCCTGCCCGCACTCCGGACCGGACCGGAGCGCGGCCGCCGTGCTGGGGCCTTTCGTTCGGATCAGGCGCGAGCCCGGCCCGATCCGAACGAAAGGCCCTACGCCGCCGCGTTCTCGGTGATGGTGACCTTGCCCTTGCGGATGGTCGCGACCCGGGGAGCCCTGCGGGCGAGCGCCGTGTCGTGGGTGACCATGATGAACGTCAGCCCGTGCTCCTTCCAGAGCACTTCCAGCACCTCCATGATCTCGTCGCGCATCCCCTCGTCGAGGTTGCCCGTCGGCTCGTCGGCGAGCAGCACCTTGGGGTTCTTGACCAGCGCGCGGGCGATGGCGACACGCTGCTGCTGACCGCCGGACATCTCCGACGGGAGGTGCCCGAAGCGTTCGGCGAGGCCGACGGATTCCAGGGCGTCGGCGGCCCTCCCGCGCCGTACGGACGGCTTGAGGCCGAGCGGGACGAGCGCGGTCTCGACGTTCTCCTGGGCGGTGAGCGTCGGTATCAGGTTGAAGGACTGGAAGACGAAGCCGATGTTCTGGGCGCGCACCTTGGTGAGCTTGGCCTCGCTGAGCTTCCCGAGGTCCACCCCGTCCAGCACGACGCTGCCCCCGGTCGGCCGGTCGAGGCCGCCGAGCATCTGGAGGAGGGTGGACTTGCCACCGCCGGTGGGGCCCTGGATGACCAGCCGGCCGCCGTCCTCGATGGTCAGGTCGACGCCTGCGAGCGCGTCGATGGTCTTCTTGCCGCGCTGGTAGCGCTTGGTGACTCCGCTGAGTTCGTACATGGAACGGTCTCAACTCCTGCTGTACGGAGGGTGGATGGGGGTGGCGGCGGCGCTGCTACTCGACGCGGCGCAGGGCATCCGCGGGGCGCAGTCGTGCGGCACGCCAGCCGCCGAAGCCGCCCGCGATGAGCCCGCCGGCCACGGCGAGGGCGACCGCGAGGCCGATGACGGAGACCGAGACGGGCGCGGTGAGCGCGATGTCGAGGGCCTTCGACGCTGCCTGCCTGCCGCCGCCGAAGCCGCCCCTCATGCCGCCGCCGAAACCGCCGCCCCCGAAGCCGCCCCGCGCTCCGCCGGACGACGATCCCACCGATGCGGACAGGGTCGGGCTGATGGCGGTCACGATGTAGGCGCCCGCCAGCCCGAGCGCGATCCCGATGACACCGCCGAGCAACCCGTTGACCAGCGCCTCGCCGACGACCTGGCGGGTGACGCGGCTGCTCTTCCAGCCCAGCGCCTTCAGCGTGCCGAACTCCCGCACCCGGCGGCTGACGGCCGACGAGGTGAGCAGACCGGCCACCAGGAAGGCGGCGATCAGGACCGCGATCGACAGCCACTTGCCGACGTTGGTGGCGAGGTTGGATGCGGTGGACAGCGAGCCGGACACCGTGTCCGCGAGGTCGGCGGAGGTGGTGACCGTGGTGCCGGGGACGTTCTTCTGGATCGTCGACTTGACGCCGGAGATCTGCTTCGAGTCGGTGGCCTCGACGTACACCGTGGTGACCTTGTCCTTGGCACCGGCGAGCGTCTGGGCCTGCTTCAGCGGCAGATAGAGGTTGGCCGCCGAGTCCCCGCTGTCGGGGGTGGCGATGCCCACGATCTTGTACGTGACCGAGGAGATGGTCACGGTGGAGCCGACCTTGAGCTTCTTCTTCTTGGCGTAGGAGGCGTCGGCGACGGCGACCTTGGCGTCGGTCTCCGCGCTGGTGAACGTACGTCCGCTGCTGATCTTCGACGAGGTCAGCGGGCCGAGGCCGAGGTGGGCCACGTCCGTGCCGTACACGGTGTACGAGTCGACGTCGAAGTTGGCACCGCCGCCCTGGACCTCGCCCTGCGGGGCTCCGCCGCCCCCGCCCCGACGGCCGGTGGCGCCGCCGCCCGCCCGCTGCTTGTACTCGCCGCGCTTGAACTGGCCGTTGACCTTCAGCACGTTCAGGCTCAGCCCGCCGACGGCGCTGGAGACGCCGCTCTGCTCGCCGACCTTGCCGACGGTCGCCGACGACAGGGTCTGGAAGCCCTGCACCATCACCCGGTCGCTGCTCTGCTTGGAGTCGTCGCTGCTGCCCTTCGCACCGAACTGGAATTTGGGCCGCGCGTTGCCCCCGGTGGTCCCGGCGGGGGCCTCGGCCTTGGTGACGGTCATGTCCGTACCGAGGCCGTACAGGGACTGCAGGACCTTGTCCTGCGCCTGGCCCATCCCTGCGGAGACCGAGCTGACGACGATGACCAGCGCAATCCCGAGGGCCAGCCCGGAGGCGACGACGAGCGCCGCCTTTCTGCGTCGGCGCAGCTCGCGCCGGAGGTAGGTGAAGAACATGCGGTGAAACTAGGACCCGCCCGTGATGGCGGGATAAGGCCGGCGTGAGAGCCGGATGAGAAGGCCCCGGTGGGACCTGCGGTGCGCCGGAACGCCGACGGCGGCCCGTCCACAGGGGAGGGGCCGCCGTCGTACGGGGACGGGGTGGGCTCGCGCCCGGTCCGGTCAGGCCTGCGAACCGGCCTTCCACGCCGACCAGTTCATGTTCCAGCCGTTGAGGCCGTTGTCGGGCTGGATCGTCTTGTCGTGGGAGTTCTTCACCACGACCACGTCACCGATGAGCGAGTGGTTGTAGAACCACGCGGCCGAGGTGTTCGGGTCGTTGGCGCCCTTGGTGTCGGAGAGCCCCACACAGCCGTGGCTGGTGTTCGACGAGCCGAAGAGGGACTTGGCGCCCCAGTAGTTGCCGTGGATGAAGGTGCCGGAGCTGGACAGCCGCATGGCGTGCGGGACGTCCTTGATGTCGTACTCGCCCTTGCCGTCGGCGTTGGTGAAGCCGACCGTGGAGCCGTCCATCCGGGTCTGCTTGTACTTCTCCGAGATCACCATCTGGCCGTTGTACGTGGTGTGCTCGGGGGAGCCGGCCGAGATCGGGATGGTCTTGATCGTCTTGCCGTCCTGGGTGACCTTCATCGTGTGCGTGGCTGCGTCCACGATGGAGACCTGGTTGCGGCCGATCTTGAAGCTGACGGTCTTGTCCTGGACGCCGGTGACGCCGCTGGCGCCCTCGACCCCGTCCAGGGCCAGCTTCATCGTGACGGTCGACCCTTCCTTCCAGTACTGGTCGGGGCGGAGGTCCAGGCGGGTGGAGCTGAACCAGTGGCCGACGACCTGCTGGCCGCTGCTC
The DNA here is from genome assembly GCF_036014215.1 of Streptomyces sp. NBC_00440. NCBI lineage: Bacteria > Bacillati > Actinomycetota > Actinomycetes > Kitasatosporales > Streptomycetaceae > Streptomyces > Streptomyces sp. NBC_00440. The sequence goes on along the minus strand of NZ_CP107921.1, from coordinate 5,210,153 downwards.
GACGTCACCTTGACGGCGTCCTCGACGGCCTTCTTGTTGGTGATCGGCTTGTCGAAGTTGATCGAGACCGGCATACCGACGCCGACGGTCGAACCGTCCTCGGGCGTGAAGTTGCCGATGAAGCTGTGCGCAGGCGAGACCGTCGTGAACGACGAGTTCTCGTGGGCCTGCCGCCCCTTGGCGTCCTTCGCCGTGACAGCGATCTTGTACGTGGTCGAGCGCTCCAGCGGGGCGTCCGGCTTCCAGCTGGCGCCGTCGGCCGAGATGGTGCCCTTGACCGTGGTGCCCGTGGTGCTGGTCATCGCGACCTGGGTCAGCTTGCCCGAGGTGACGGCGACCTTGGCGTCCTTGTTGATGCCCGCGTTGTCGGCACCGCTCTTGGGCGTGATCGCTATTCGGGCGTCGGATGTGTCCTTCGCCGCGGCCTCGTCGACCGCACTCTGCGAGGACTTCGCACCGTCCGGGCCGCCGGCCTTGCTGTCGCCACCACTGCAGGCCGACAGCACCAGTACGCCGCCGAGCAGAGCGGACGCAGCCATCAGGCCCTTGCGCCGCCTACTTACCGTCATCACACGCTTCTCCATCGTTGCCGAATACCCCGAAAATCCCCGAGCAGGTCACCTTGAGCGCCGGGACTGTGTGCCCGCACTGTGCCCGTACCGCTCTTCAAGAACGTCTGCCCTTTAAGAACATCTGGACCGATGTGTCGGTTCCCCATCCAGTGAAGATGTGTGAAACAACACGTGCAGATCTGTGGTCCCCGCGGCCCCCGGAGTGCGGTGCCCGCACTCCGGGATCCCGTTCCACCGCCGTGTTCCCCCGTGGATGCCCTGTCACACAACGGAGTTACGGAGTCACTTCCGCCCCGTCGTCGTCCAGCTCATCCTCCTCGTCCAGGTCCCATTCCAGCGAATCGGGGTCGTAGTCGATCTGCTCGCTCGACCACCCGGCCTGGACGAGCTCGACCCCTGGCACATCGCCGAGCAGGTCGAGCGGGTCCACCAGGTGGGCGACCGCTTCTGCAGCGTCTTCCCTGACCGCGGCGTCGGCATGCACACGGTCCTCACCGAGCATGCCGGGCTGCGCCCCTTCCGCGTCGTCAGCGATCCGTTCGAGCGCGGCCTCACGGAGCGCGGGAGCGTCGTGCACCTCCAGCACCAATTCGACCTTCAGGCGCACATAGCGGGATGTTTCTTCGTTGGTCATGCGACGGAGCGTAAGGCTCCGCACGTCCACGACTTTCCTGCGACCCGCTGCTTTCACTAGCATCAGCGCGCAGAGCGCCAATTCACGTTTGCAGTAAGGGAGATCGATCCTGTGTCAGCCCGCCGGCCGCTGTTGACCGCCGCATCGGCGGGGGCCCTCCTCTGCGCCCTGTGGTTCGTGCCGTCGGCACACGCCACAGGCGATCAGCGGACCGGCGGCGCCCCCGCACACCAGGGTCAGCGGCACACCGCCGCTCTCCCGGCGACGGCCGGGAGAGCGGACACCACCGGGTATGTGGTCGGTGGATCGCTGTTCCTGGGACTCGGCGCGGCCTCCGTCGTCTACGCGCGCCGGACACACACCGGCTGACCTGCGGCCTCTCGTCCGGATCAGGACGGGGTGGGCCCCCTTGGCGTAAGGGCATCCGGCCGCGTATGCAGGTACGGGAATCCGGCCGTGTACCGGAAATCAGCCGCTTATCACGTACGGGAGTCCGGCCGCTTGCCCCGGAGGTGGCGCCGGTCGCCGGTCGGCGGAGGCGTGTCGGCGAGCCGCATCACCGCACCGTCCCGCCCCGCCACCACCGGCTTCACCGACCGTGCGGCCTTCGCCCGGTACTGCGCGGCGTCCGCCAGCCGGAACAGCCGGCGGGCGGACTTGAGCGGCCCGATCGGATCACCCGTGGACGCGACCCCGCACGCCACCCCGTCCCCGAGCTCCAGCTCGGCCGCCCGCACACAGAGATCGTCCGCGACCGCGATCACCGCGTCCGCCGAAGGGCCCACCGAGAGCAGGCAGAACTCGTCACCACCGAGCCGGGCCGCCAGCGCGCCGGGCAGCATCGCGCCGCAGACGGAGAGGACCGAGCCGAAGCGTTCGAGGAGGCGGTCGCCGGCCGCGTGGCCGTGGGTGTCGTTGACGCGCTTCAGGCCGTTGAGGTCGCAGACCATCAGGCTGACGACCGTCCCGTCGGCCAGGAACCGGTCCACCGCCGCATCCAGTCCGATGTCGACCGCGCGCCGGTTGGCGAGCCCGGTCAGCGGGTCCGTGAAGGCCAGCTTCCTGACCTCCTCCAGGCGCTCGGTCTGCGCGAGACCGGCCGCCACCACCGCGGCCAGCACGGTCGCGAAGTCCGCGTCGGACCGGTCGAAGACCGGCGTCCCCACCGGCCTGGCCACGTACAGCTCGCCCCAGGCCCGGCCGCGCAGCACTATCGGCGCGACCACACAGCTGCCGCGCCCCCGCCTGCGCAGCGCGGCCACCCGCTGGTGGCAGTAGCCGGCCGATGCCGCCGACGACTCCGCGGGCCCGTCGGCCGTCTCGACCCAGGCGTTGGGCTCGCCGCCGCTCGCCCACCGCTCGTGCAGGAATTCGGCGATCTCCGGGAAGTGGTTCACCGGGTAGGTCTCGGCATCGGGGAATTCGGCCTCGTCCTCGACCCGCTCCCCCACGTTGGCGAGCACCTTGAGCCGGCCCAGCTCCCGCTCCCAGACCGAGAGCGCGGCGAAACTGCCGCCCAGCGCCTCACAGGCACCGAGCGTCGCCGCCCGCCAGGACGCACGCGGCGTGTGCGCCGCAGCCATGCCCTGCGCCAGCGTCACCACGGCCCGCAGCCGCACATCGTCACCCATTGCTTCAGCTTAAGGACGATGTGCGGCTTTTGAGTAGTTATGTGTTACAGGCTGTGACATGCAGGCGTACGGATCCGGCCCCGGAGGCCCTCACCCTGGACGCCTGTGCCGGTCGGTCCTACTCCCCCGGCCACTGCGGCTTCCGCTTCTCGTTGAACGCCGCCACACCCTCCGCCCGGTCCCCGGAGAAGGCCACCGAACGCCAGGCCGCGTCCTCGACCTCAAGACCGGCGCGCAGATCAAGACCGTGCCCCAGCCGCAGCGCCCGCTTGGCCGCCCGCAGCCCGACCGGCGAGTTCGCCGCGATCCGCCCCGCGAGCTCCAGCGCCCCGGTCCTGGCGTCGTCGGCCAGGATGTCGATCAGGCCCAGCTCCCGCGCCTCGGCCGACTCCACCCGCCGGGCGCTGAACACCAGCTCGGCCGCGCGGGCTGCGCCGACCCGGCGCGGCAGCAGCTGCGTACCACCGCCGCCGGGGATCACACCGACGGACACCTCGGGCAGCCCCACCACGGCGGTGGCGTCGGCGACGATCAGATCGCAGGCCAGGGCCAGTTCGAAGCCGCCGCCCAGCGCGAAGCCGTGCACGGCGGCCACGGTGGGCATCGGCAGCTCCAGTACGCCGGTGTACGCGGCGCGCGCCGTGGGGCGCTGGCGCACCAGCTCGGCGTCCGTGAGGGAGTTGCGCTCCTTGAGGTCGGCGCCCACACAGAAGGCCCGGTCGTGGGTGGAGGTCACCACCACGGTCCGCGCCGACGGGTCGGCCGCCAGCGCGTCGCAGGCCGCCGCGATCGACCGTGCCATCGCGGTCGACACGGCGTTCATCGCTTTGGGCCGGTCCAGGACCAGTTCGGCGACATGGCCGTGCCGGCGCACGACGACGTACTCGCCGAACCGCTGCCCGGCCGCCGCGCCCGTTCCACTATCTGAGATTTCTGAGGTCATCCGCGCACGATAGCCAGCGGATCCGGCGGGCGTCAGCCCCCCGCAGCGGTCAGCCGGGTGCGCCCGTCGTACGGCGGGTGAGCAGCCACGGTTCGACCACGCCGAGCCCGCGCACCGGCCGCTGCCACATCGGCTGGAGGGCGAAGCGGTAGACGGGCGGCTCCTCGCCGCTCTTCTCGGCGCGCTCGGTCTCCGCCGCCGCCTCCGACTCGGAGACCGGGGCGTCACCGTGGCGCCCCAGCTCCTCGGCGAGCGCGCCGTCCACCAGGACCGTGTCCTTGGGAGCTATCGAGGTGAGCCGCGACGCCAGGTTCACCGTCGTGCCGAACACGTCGCCCATCCGGGTCGTGACGGTGCCGAAGGCGATGCCGACCCGCAGTTCCGGCATGGTCTCGTCGTTGCTCATGGTCTCGATGAGCCGCAGCGCGATCTCGGCCGCCGTGCCCGCGTCGTCCGCCGCGTACAGCACCTCGTCGCCGAGGGTCTTGATGAGCCGGCCGCCGTGCGCGGCGACCAGGTCGGCGCAGGTCGTCTCGAAGGCCTCGACCAGCTCGCCGAGCTCCTCCTCCTCCAGGCGCCGGGTCAGCCGGGTGAAACCGACGAGGTCGGCGAAGCCCACCGCGAGCCTGCGGTCGACCATCTCCTCGTCGTCGGCGGCCTGCACGACCCGGCCGGTGGCGGCCGCCAGCTGGCGCCGCCACACATAGCGCAGGAACTCCTCCAGCTCCGGCAGCAGCAGCTCCACCAGGGGGTACGTGACCTCGGTGCGGGTCATCCCCGGCTCGGGCGGCTCGGTCAGACCGGCCAGGAAGGAGTCGATCTGCCACTCGGCGAGCCGGGCGGTGGTCTGGCCGGTGGACCGCGCGACCTGTACGGCCATCGGCTCGCTCAGCAGCCCCGCCTCGACGAGTCCCGCCAGCCGGCGCAGCGCGAGGACGTCCGCCTCGGTGAGCGCCTTGGCCTGGCCGATGTCCGGGAAGCCCATCGCCCGCCAGAAGCGGGAGGCGAGCTCCATCGAGACGCCTGCCGTACGCGCGGCCTGGAAGGGGGTGTAGCGGCGGTCGGCGCCGAGGATCAGCTGCTCAAGGCGGATGGCGAGCGGATCGTTGGTCGGCTCCGCGGTGTGATCGACCTCATGGTGGGGGGTGCGGTACGGAGAGGAAGGGGGCTCCTCGTCCGCGCCCGACGAGATGTTGTCGACGGTCACCTGCCGCCTCCTGCCCATTCCCTGCGCACTGCCCTGCCGATCTGGCTGACGCTCCGTGCTGATCTGCCCGCGGATCGCCTCAACCATACGGCAGGTGTGCCGTAGCTCACGTGCCTGCCGCGGTTCGGACCCGCGCGGACGGGTCTCAGACCGGTCGCAGATGCACGATGTCACCGGCGCCGACCGGCTGCACCCCGTCCTCCGTGGCCAGCACCAGCCGGCCGTCACTGTCGACGGCGACGGCCTCCCCGGTCATCGAGGTGCCGCCGGGCAGCTCGGCCCGGACGGTGCGGCCCAGGGTCGAGCAGCCCGCCGCGTACGCCTCCTGGAGCCGTGAGGCGGCCGGGTCGCCCTCCGCCGCGCGCCACTCCCCGTACCACTGTTCGAGCGAACGCAGCACGGCCCGCAGCAGCGGGTCCCGGTCGGTGGAGACCGCACCGGCGAGGGCCAGCGAGCCCGCGGTGGGGACGGGCAGTTCCTCCGTGCGGAGCGAGACGTTGAGGCCGACACCGACCACGACCGCGCCGTCCGCGGTGCGTTCGGCGAGGATGCCGCCCGCCTTGCGCTCGGCGCCGGACGGGGCCTCCCCCGGACGGAGCCAGTCCGAGTCCTTGGGGTCCTCGGGCTCCTTGGGCTCCTTGGGCTCCTTGGGGTTCTCGGGCTCCTCGGGGACCGTGACCAGCAGGTCGTTCGGCCACTTCAGCGCGGTGTCGACGCCCGCCGCCCGGGAGAGACCGGTGGCCACGGCGACGCCCGTCAGCAGCGGCAGCCACCCCCAGCGCTCGACCGGGACCCGCGGGGCGGGCCGCAGGAGTACGGAGAAGAAGAGCCCGGAACGCGCGGGCGCCGACCATGTGCGGTCCAGCCGCCCGCGCGCCGCGGTCTGTTCCTCGGCGACCAGCACCGCCCCCTCGTCCAGTCCGGCGGCCCGCCCCACGAGGTCGGAGTTGGTGGACCCGGTGGTCGCGACCACGTCGAGCGAGGTCCACAGGGATTCCGGCCGCACCAGCGCGCGGCGCAGGGCCGTCGCGTTCAGCGGCGGGCGCTCCAGGTCCGACCAGCGGTTCTCAGGTACATCGGATGACGTCATGCAACCCACAGTAGGTGTGGCAAACGACGCACTGCCGAGGCGCACCCGCGCCGATACGCTTACGTGCCAGTAGCCGAACCAGTAGCCGAAACGCCCTGTCAGACGCCTGCACACCCAGGGAGCCGCATCCCGATGTCCGAGCCGGAAGAGATCAACGTCCACACCACCGCGGGCAAGCTCGCGGATCTCCAGCACCGCATCGAAGAGGCGACACACGCCGGTTCGGCGCGCGCGGTGGAGAAGCAGCATGCCAAGGGCAAGCTGACAGCCCGTGAGCGGGTGGAACTGCTCCTCGACGAGGGGTCGTTCACCGAGCTGGACGAGTTCGCCCGGCACCGCTCCACCAACTTCGGCATCGAGAAGAACCGCCCGTACGGCGACGGCGTGGTGACCGGCTACGGCACGGTCGACGGACGCCCGGTCTGCGTCTACTCGCAGGACTTCACCATCTTCGGCGGCTCGCTCGGCGAGGTGTACGGCGAGAAGATCATCAAGGTCATGGACTTCGCCATGAAGACCGGCTGCCCGGTCATCGGGATCAACGACGGCGGCGGCGCCCGAATCCAGGAGGGCGTGGCCGCGCTCGGCCTGTTCGGCGAGATCTTCCGCCGCAACGTGCACGCGTCGGGGGTGATCCCACAGATCAGCCTGATCGTCGGCCCGTGCGCCGGCGGCGCCGTGTACTCCCCCGCGATCACCGACTTCACGGTGATGGTCGACCAGACCTCGCACATGTTCATCACCGGGCCCGACGTCATCAAGACCGTCACCGGTGAGGACGTGGGCTTCGAGGAGCTGGGCGGCGCCCGGACGCACAACTCCACGTCCGGTGTGGCGCACCACATGGCGGGCGACGAGAAGGACGCGATCGAGTACGTCAAGTCGCTGCTCTCCTACCTCCCTTCGAACAACCTCTCCGAAGCGCCCGCCTTCCCGGAGGAGGCGGACCTGGAGACCTCGGACCTGGACCGGGAGCTGGACACGCTCGTCCCGGACTCCGCGAACCAGCCGTACGACATGCACACGGCCATCGAGCATGTGCTGGACGACGGTGAGTTCCTGGAGACCCAGGGCCTGTTCGCGCCGAACATCATCACCGGTTTCGGCCGGGTCGAGGGCCACCCGGTCGGCATCGTCGCCAACCAGCCGATGCAGTTCGCGGGCTGTCTGGACATCAACGCGTCGGAGAAGGCCGCCCGGTTCGTCCGCACCTGCGACGCGTTCAACGTCCCGGTCATCACCTTCGTGGACGTGCCCGGCTTCCTGCCGGGTGTCGACCAGGAGTACGGCGGCATCATCCGGCGCGGCGCCAAGCTGATCTACGCGTACGCGGAGGCCACGGTCCCGCTGATCACGGTGATCACCCGCAAGGCGTTCGGCGGCGCGTACGACGTGATGGGCTCCAAGCACCTGGGCGCCGATCTGAATGTCGCCTGGCCCACCGCGCAGATCGCGGTGATGGGCGCGCAGGGCGCGGTGAGCATCCTGCACCGCCGCACCATCGCGGCTGCGGACGATGCCGAAGCCACCCGCGCCGGGCTGATGTCCGAGTACGAGGACACGCTGCTCAACCCGTACGTGGCGGCCGAGCGCGGCTACATCGACGCGGTGATCATGCCGTCGGAGACCCGGCGGCACATCGTGCGGGGGCTGCGTCAGCTGCGTACGAAGCGGGAGTCCCTGCCGCCCAAGAAGCACGGCAACATCCCGCTGTAGACCGGGCTTCCGCCATCCCACGAAGGGCTCGACGATGATCAAGGTCGTACGGGGAAACCCGACCCCGGAGGAACTGGCCGCCGCACTGGCGGTGGTGCAGGCGCGGGCCGCCGCCGCGGTCTCCGCACCGTCAGGACCGCCGCTGCCGCCCGAGGAGTGGTCCGATCCGGCGCGTATCGCCCGGCACCGGATACAGCAGCCGGGACCGCGCGCGTGGGCGCGCACCTACTGGCCGGCGTAGGTCCTGTCCGGGCGCGGGGACTTCAGACCGCGGCAGGGTGCTCATCGGCGGGCGCCGATGAGCACCCTGCTGCCGCCCGGCCAGTCCCCGCCGCGGCGGCGGCCCTGCGGGGTTCGCCCGGACCGCGCGGGTCAGGCGGCGCGTACGTGCGCCGCGGCCCGCTCCGCTGCGCGGACCACCCGCTCGGTGTCCACGTTCACCAGCTCGCCGCCCGACTTGCGCAGACAGCCGTCGATGAAGACCTCACTGACGTTCGGGGGCTGGCCGTTGAGCACGATCTGGCTGATCCAGTCGAAGCGCGGCGCGAAGTTGAGGGTGCCGGGGTCCAGGACGAGGACATCGGCGCGCTTGCCCGGCGTCAGCGACCCGACCTGGTCCGCCATCCCGATGCACTCGGCGCCGCCCATCGTCGCCAGCCGCAGCACGGCCGGGATGGTCGGATGGATCTCGGCGTCCTGGTGGAGCGCCCGCTGCAGTCCGACGGCCGCTTTCATCACGTTGAACATGTCGGACGTGTCGTTGGTACCGCCGTCGTGGCCGAGCCCGGCCTTGACGCCGTGCCGGTGCATCGCGGGCAGCGGCATGATGCCGGAGGCCAGCCGCATGTTGCTGAGCGGGCAGTGCGCCACCCGCACATCGTGGTCACCGGTCAGCGCGATCTCGTCGTCGGTGAGGTGGATCGCGTGGTTCATCAGCAGTTGGGGGCCGAAGGCGCCGACCTCGCGCAGGGCGCGGATCTGCTCGTCCTTGCGGTCGGTCGCGGCCTCCAGCACATGGGAGTTGATCATCAGGCCGAGATCGCGTGAGACCTCGTGCAGCAGCCGCAGGTCCTTGATCCCGGACATGGCCGCGTGCACCGCCACCTGGGCGGAGGCCAGCGGCAGCGGGTCCAGGAAGTCCTTCTTGACCTCCGGGATCAGATGGCGGTCGGCCCCGCTCTGGGTCATCGCGTAGACGAACCGCAGTCCCGAGTCGTGCAGCGCCCTGACATAGCGCTCGCTGGTGTCGTACGGGATGGGGTGCACCCAGTCCACGACGGTGGTGACACCGGTCTGCAGGGCGTCGAGGGCCGCGAGGTGGACGAAGCCGTACATGTCCTGGGCGTCGATCTTCGGCAGGACGGCCCGGTTGCAGGCATCCAGCCAGCCGGTCACGTTCTGGTCGGAGCAGCCGCCGCGGATGCTCGACTGCCAGAGGTGGTTGTGGATGTCGACGAAGCCCGGCAGGACCAGCCTGCCGGTGGCGTCCACCACCCGCGCGCCGTGCGGCACGTCGAGCCCCTTCCCGACAGCGGCGATCTTCCCGTCCCGCAGCAGGACGTCGGTGCCGCCCTCCATCGTGCCGAGCACCCCCTTGCCGATGGCGGGATCCATCGTGAGGACGAGGTCGGCGCCGCGCAGCACCGTGGTCCGCCGCTCACCCGGGTTCTCGCTGTGGCCGCCCGGCCGTTCGCGGGCGGCGGCCGGTAACCCGGCGGCTGCCGCCAGCGGAACACTGCCCAGACCTGCGAGAACGCTGCGCCGGCTCATTTTCGGAAAGTTCATTCCATTTTTATACCGTGGCAACAACACGGCGCAGCAAGGCGGCTTCCGGCCAACTGACGGATCGTCACATACCGTCGGAGACCCGGATACGCCCGGCCGGCCTGAGTACCCGTACTCAGGCGCCGGACCCCTTCCCGGCCGCACCATCGAGTGCATGCTGTGGTCCGACCCGGAGAACAAACCGCCCAAGGAGCTGCGAGACGTACAGGCGATGCTGCGCCGTGCCGGTCTCGTGCTCGCCGCGGCGATGATTCTCGTGATGGCGGTCCTGAGCCTGCGTTGAACCGAGCCCGAGCTGAACGGGCCTGCGCCGAACCGCCCCGCACCGGTCCGGGCGCGCCGGGGCGCGGTCATACGATGACCCCATGACTGCTCAGCGCCGGCTCGTTCTCGGTTCCGCATCGCCCGCCCGTCTCGGACTGCTCCGCAACGCCGGTCTCGACCCCGAGGTGATCGTCAGCGGCGTGGACGAGGACGCGATCAGTGCGCCCACCCCCGCCGAGCTCGCTCTCGTACTGGCCGAGGCCAAGGCGCGCTCCGTCGCCGCCCGCGACACCGCGGCCGGCGCCCTCGTCATCGGCTGCGACTCCGTACTGGAGCTGGACGGTGAGGCGCTCGGCAAGCCCGCCGACGCCGAAGAGGCCACCGCACGCTGGCTGTCGATGCGCGGCCGGGCGGGCGTCCTGCAGACCGGCCACTGCGTCATCGACACCGCGAACGGCCGCAGCGCGTCGGCCACCGCCTCCACCACGGTCCGCTTCGGCGAGCCGACGGACGCCGAGATCGCCGCGTACGTGGCGAGCGGCGAACCGCTCCATGTCGCGGGGGCGTTCACCCTCGACGGCCGCTCGGCGCCGTTCATCGACTCCATCGAGGGCGACCCCGGCAACGTCATCGGCCTCTCACTGCCACTGCTGCGCAAGCTGCTGGCGGGCCTCGGCGTATCCCTGACGGACCTCTGGGTCTGACGGGTCCGAACTGCGGCGGTTACCGGCCCGGTACCGGCCCGTCGGAGCAGTGCAGCGGGCCGGGCGCCGCGCCGGGAACTCCGGTCCGTACGAAGCCGAGCCAGGTGGCGCGCAGTGCGGCGCCGAGCGCGTCGACCTCGTGCGAGGGCGTGCTGCCCAGCATCGGGGCACCCTGCCAGGCCGCCCTGCCGCCCAGCAGCAGCGGCAGTTCGACGCAGTGCGTCGCGCCGAATGCCGAGCCCGCCGGGCGCCAGTCGAGGCGGTAGGCGTGCACGCGGGCACCGGCCCGTACGAGCCGTTCGCCCAGCTCCGCGAGCGGGGCGGCGTACATCCGCGCGGTGAGTTCCGCCGGATCGCCCTCCACGCCGGGGAAGGCGGTCATGTCGTCGGCGTTCCAGCCGTACAGGACGTCCAGGCCGCGGACGTTCTCCGCGAAGGCCGCACCGTTCCGGGCGAGCACGCCGTCGACCGGGCTGAACGGAGGCTCCATCGCGCTGCCCGACCTGAGCAGATGGGCCACCGCGGTCTCCCGCTGCGCCTCCAGGAGCGCCGCGTGGCCCGCCGTCGAAGGGGACTCGCCCCGCGCGGCGAGGTGGTCCGCGAAGATCCGGCCGAGCTCAGCGGAATCGTCGCGGGACCGCTCAGTGAGCGCCAGCGGGGCGCTCTGCAGGATCGCCCGGCCGAAGAGCCCGCGGGCCTCGTCCATCTCCATGAGCAGCCGGATCGAGATCCCGCCCGCCGACTGGCCGAACACGGTGACGCTGCCGGGGTCGCCCCCGTACTCCGCGATGTGCTCCCGCACCCAGCGGAGCGCTTCGAGCTGGTCGTACAGGCCGAGGTTCCCCTCGCTGACACCGTCGAGGCAGAGGTAACCGAGGGCCCCGACACGGTAGTTGACGCCGACGACCACCACGTCGCCCTGGGCGGCGAGCGCGCTGCCGTCGTACCAGTCCATGAGCCCGGCACCACTGCTGAACCCGCCGCCGTGGAACCAGACCATCACGGGGCGCGCCCCGCCGTCGGCGGCCGGGGTGGTGACCGTCAGATTCAGGCAGTCCTCGCCCTGGGGGCGGCTGTCATGGGGCGGACCCATCACCGCGTCGAGCCGGGACGGCGGTTGCGGGCAGATCTCGCCGCTGGAGGGGCGGGTGTCACCCGCCGCCACGGGGCGCGGCCGCCCGAAGCGTTCGGCCGTCGCATAGCGGATGGGACCCGTCCGGACCGGCTCGGTGCCGGTCCGTCCTGCGCCGGCCGGTCCTGCGTCCGGTCCGGTCCGGGTCAGCCCTGCGCCGGAGCCCGTCATCTCGTACCTCCTGTATCGGTCACCGGCGGTCAGCCGGTGAGGGAGTCCGCGGCAACAGTGTCCGCCGGTTCCACCGTGGCGGGCGTGGACGTGGTGGCGTCGTCCGGGCTCTCCGCAGGGCGTGCCTGGTCCACAGGGAGTCGGTTCAAAGGGGGGTTCACTGGGAGGATGGGCCGACCGGATCAAGGCCCGCCTTCGGCGAGCGCGCGCGAGGCCCTGACGACCAGCTCGACCGACTCGTCGTGCAGCTTGCGGCGCACGGTGCGCTCGTCGGACGGTACGGTCAGCCGCCCCGCGACGAAGTCGACGCGCCCGGCGTCCAGTTCGAGGAGCAGGGTCTCAGGTGACGCCTCCCGGCCGACCCCAGGCCCCTTCGGACAGCGTTCGCCCGTCGGACATATGGCGGTGTCAGACAGCCGCGGGGGCGCCTCCGGACACGTCCGGCTCGCCTTCGGCCGCCTCCGGTTCCGGGCGGTCCCTGTCGTACGCCACCAGGGTCAGGACGATCAGCCCGAGCACCACGATCATCACGACGAAGGCCGGCCAGCCGACCAGGCCCCAGGTGAGCGCCCCCAGGACGCCGTGCACCACGGCGCAGGTGATCAGGAGGATCCGGCCGAAGCGGCCGGGCGCCCGGTCCGTGATCCCGGCGCGCAGCGGGAAGAACGCACAGAGCAGCAGATAGGCGCCGAAGACACCCCCGGCCACCCAGGAGCCGGTGCTTATCGCGCTCGGTTCCAGGCCCGCCATGGACATGTTCTGGTTGTCGGCGACCTTGCCGAGTATCAGGTTCACGAAGGCGATCCCGAACGCCTCAAGGAAGAGGACGATCGCGGCCACCAAGGCCACCGGCCTGCGCGCCATGAGCCACCCCCAGTCAGATGCCAGTCGGACCCCGGTCGGACCCCGGTCGAATCCGGTTCGGATCCCAGCCGGATCCGGGTCGAATCCGAGTCGAGTCCCTGTCAGATTCCGCTTGTTACCGCAAGTATGTGCGACACCGCGCAGGCTACTAACGGGTAGTCGCCGGGACAAGGGGTCTGAACGGTCCGAACGGGCGGCAAAAAAATCACCCGTCCGTTCGTAGGGACCCCACAAAGAAACGCGAGCCGCAGCGGTCCCGACTGACAGAGACCTAACCCGCATGGCGGGGCTACTGTGGGTTCTGAGAACCCTCCGTACCGTGGTGTGACAAGGGAATTCGCGGCACTGCCGAAGCTCGTGTCACACCGCGTGTGGGGAAGCTCACCTATGGGGACAGGTCGAAACGCGGTGTCGGCAGTCCCTAAACTCAGCTTGTTTCAGCGAACTCTTCGGCACGATGACCTGCCGAGTAAACCCGGCTCGGGTGCGAGCGGGGAAGACACAGCAAGGAGGGAGCCATCGTGCACAAGGTGCTCATCGCCAACCGTGGCGAGATCGCTGTCCGTGTCGCACGGGCCTGCCGGGACGCCGGGATCACGAGCGTAGCCGTCTACGCCGAGCCGGACCGGGACGCACCGCACGTACGCGCGGCCGACGAGGCGTTCGCCCTGGGCGGTGACACCCCGGGCACCAGCTACCTGGACATGGGCAAGGTCCTGCAGGCCGCGAAGGACTCGGGCGCCGACGCCATCCACCCCGGATACGGCTTCCTCTCCGAGAACGCCGAATTCGCCCAGGCCGTCCTCGACGCGGACCTCACCTGGATCGGCCCCCCGCCTCAGGCCATCCGCGACCTCGGCGACAAGGTCGCCGCCCGCCACATCGCGCAGCGCGCCGGCGCACCCCTGGTCGCCGGCACCCCGGACCCGGTCGAAGGCTCCGCCGAAGTCGTGGCGTTCGCCCAGGAGAACGGGCTGCCGATCGCGATCAAGGCGGCCTTCGGCGGCGGCGGGCGCGGCCTCAAAGTCGCCCGCACCCTCGAAGAGATCCCCGAGCTCTACGACTCCGCCGTACGCGAGGCCGTCGCCGCGTTCGGGCGCGGTGAGTGTTTCGTCGAGCGCTACCTCGACAAGCCCCGGCACGTGGAGACCCAGTGCCTGGCCGACCAGCACGGCAACGTCGTCGTCGTCTCCACCCGTGACTGCTCCCTCCAGCGCCGCCACCAGAAGCTCGTCGAGGAAGCCCCCGCCCCGTTCCTGAGCCAGGCGCAGAACGCCGAGCTGTACGCGGCGTCCAAGGCGATCCTCAAGGAAGCCGGCTACGTCGGCGCGGGCACCGTGGAGTTCCTGGTCGGCGTCGACGGCACGATCTCCTTCCTGGAGGTCAACACCCGCCTCCAGGTCGAGCACCCCGTCACCGAAGAGGTCTCGGGCATCGACCTGGTCCGTGAGATGTTCCGTATCGCCGACGGCGAGGAACTCGGCTACGACGACCCGAAGCTGCGCGGTCACTCCTTCGAGTTCCGTATCAACGGGGAAGACCCCGGCCGCGGGTTCCTGCCCGCCCCCGGCACCGTCACCACCTTCGCCCCGCCGACCGGCCCCGGTGTCCGCCTCGACGCGGGCGTCGAGTCCGGCTCGGTGATCGGCCCCGCCTGGGACTCCCTCCTCGCCAAGCTCATCGTCACCGGCGCCACCCGCCAGCAGGCCCTCCAGCGCGCCGCCCGCGCCCTGGAGGAGTTCACCGTCGAGGGCATGGCCACCGCCATCCCCTTCCACCGCGCGGTCGTCACCGACCCCGCCTTCACCTCCGACCCGTTCCGTATCCACACCCGGTGGATCGAGACCGAGTTCGTCAACGAGATCCCGCCCTTCGCCCCCGCCGGCGGCGACACGGACGAGGACGAAGCAGGACGCGAGACGATCGTCGTCGAGGTCGGCGGCAAACGCCTGGAAGTCTCCCTGCCCTCCTCGCTGGGCATGACCCTGGCCCGCACCGGTCTGGCCGCGGGCGCCAAGCCCAAGCGCAGGGCCGCGAAGAAAGCCGGCTCCGCCGCGTCCGGCGACTCCCTCGCCTCCCCCATGCAGGGCACCATCGTCAAGGTCGCCGTCGAAGAAGGCCAGGAAGTCAAGGAAGGCGACCTCGTCGTCGTCCTCGAAGCGATGAAGATGGAACAGCCCCTCAACGCCCACCGCTCCGGCACCATCAAGAGCCTCACCGCCGAAATCGGCGCCTCCGTCTCCTCCGGCGCCACGATCTGCGAAATCAAGGACTGACGCAGACAGGACCGACGCAGACAAGACCGACGCAGACAGGACCGGCCGGCCACGGAAGTGGCCGGCCAACAGCTACGGAGCGAGCCCCCGGCCGGACACACACCGGCCGGGGGCTCGCTCCGTGTACGGGCTTGCAAAGCCCTGGCGTCGGCAGCCTCTAGCGCCGGCGCATGTCGGCCACCCGCGCCTGCTGTTGCTGCTCGGCGAGCGAGACCGCGCTGCGCAGCGGCTGCGGCCCCGGTCCGCCCGGGTGCGTACGCCGCTGCCCGGGGAGCGGCATGTCCCTGCGGGGCGGTCGCCCGGCAGGGGTGGTCTCACCGCCCGCTCCGGAGCCCGCGCCACCTCCCGGCCCGGCCACCGCGATCTGCACGCCCTGGTCGGCCAGCGCCTGCAACTCCGTTGCCGCACGGTCGTCCTGGGCGGACGGCTCGTCGGTGACCAGCCGGGTGATCACATCTGTCGGCACGGTCTGGAACATGGTGTCGGTGCCCAGCTTGGTGTGGTCCGCGAGGACGACGACCTCCGCGGCGGCCTGGACCAGCGCCCGGTCGACGCTGGCCGAGAGCATGTTGGAGGTGGAAAGGCCGCGCTCGGCGGTCAGCCCGCTGCCGGAGAGGAAGGCGCGGGAGACCCGCAGCCCCTGGAGGGACTGCTCGGCTCCGCTTCCCACCAGCGCGTAGTTGGACCCGCGCAGCGTGCCACCGGTCATCACCACCTCGACCCGGTTGGCATGGGCCAACGCCTGGGCCACCAGGAGGGAGTTGGTGACCACCGTCAGTCCGGGGACGCGTGCGAGCCGGCGGGCCAGCTCCTGTGTGGTCGTCCCCGCGCCCACCACGATGGCTTCGCCTTCTTCGACGAGCCCGGCGGCGAGATCGGCGATGGCCGTCTTCTCGGCGGTCGCGAGATGGGATTTCTGCGGAAAGCCGGACTCTCGCGTAAAACCACCCGGCAGTACCGCACCGCCATGGCGGCGGTCGAGGAGTCCTTCTGCCTCCAGTGCCCGCACGTCCCGCCGTACGGTCACTTCGGAGGTCTGGACGACACGGGCGAGCTCACGGAGCGACACGGCCCCGTTGGCACGCACCATTTCAAGGATCAATTGGCGACGTTCAGCAGCGAACACGAAACAGACAGTAACCTGACCGGCCGATAGTTCTCAGCACTTTGCGCCGAAAAACAGAAGTTGCGCACAGATGGGGTCAGCAAGTGGTATAAGGGGCGCGGTCGCCGGCCGACCGACCACCGGCGCCCCTCGCGTCAGGCCTCGCCGGCCATCTTCCGGGTGTGCAACTGCCGTGCCACTTCGGCGATCGAGCCGGAGAGCGACGGGTACACGGTGAAGGCGTTCGCGATCTGCTCCACCGTCAGGTTGTTGTCGACCGCGATCGAGATCGGGTGGATCAGCTCGCTGGCCCGCGGGGACACGACCACCCCGCCGACCACGATGCCGGTACCGGGACGGCAGAAGATCTTGACGAAGCCGTCCCTGATGCCCTGCATCTTGGCGCGCGGGTTGCGCAGCAGCGGCAGCTTGACGGCCCGCGCCTCGATCTTGCCCGAGTCGACGTCGGCCTGGGTGTAACCGACGGTGGCGATCTCCGGGTCGGTGAAGACGTTGGAGGAGACCGTCTTGAGGTTCAGCGGCTGCACCGCGTCACCGAGGAAGTGGTACATCGCGATGCGGCCCTGCATGGCCGCGACCGAGGCGAGAGCGAAGATCCCGGTGACGTCACCGGCCGCGTAGACGCCGGGGGCGCTCGTACGGGAGACCTTGTCGGTCCAGATGTGGCCGGACTCCTTGAGCCGGACCCCGGCCTCGTCCAGGCCCATGCCCGCGCTGTTGGGGATGGCGCCGACCGCCATCAGGCAGTGCGTGCCGGAGATGACCCGGCCGTCGGCCAGGGTGACCTCGACCCGGTCCCCCACCCTCTTGGCGGCGGCGGCGCGCGAGCGGGCCATCACGTTCATGCCCCGGCGGCGGAACACGTCCTCCAGGACCGCGGCGGCGTCCGGGTCCTCGCCGGGGAGCACCCGGTCACGGCTGGAGACGAGCGTGACGCGCGAGCCGAGCGCCTGGTAGGCGCCCGCGAACTCGGCGCCGGTGACACCGGACCCGACCACGATGAGCTCCTCGGGGAGCTCGTCCAGGTCGTACACCTGTGTCCAGTTCAGGATGCGCTCGCCGTCCGGCTGCGCGTCCGGGATCTCCCGGGGGTGGCCGCCGGTCGCGAGCAGGACCGCGTCGGCCGTCAGCGTCTCCTCGGTGCCGTCCGCGGCGGTGACGACCACCTGGCGGGAACCGTCCATCGCCTGCTGCCCGACGAGCCGGCCGCGGCCGCGCATCACCCGGGCGCCGGCCCTGGTGACCGATGCGGTGATGTCGTGGGACTGGGCGAGCGCGAGCCGCTTGACCCGCCGGTTCACCTTGCCGAGGTCCACGCCGACCACCCGGGCCGCCTGTTCCAGCGGCGGGGTGTCGTCGGCGACGATGATGCCCAACTCCTCGTACGAAGAGTCGAAGGTCGTCATCACCTCGGCCGTGGCGATCAGAGTCTTGGAGGGCACGCAGTCGGTGAGCACGGATGCCCCGCCGAGACCGTCGCAGTCGACGACGGTCACCTCCGCGCCGAGCTGGGCGCCCACCAGGGCAGCCTCATATCCGCCAGGTCCGCCGCCGATGATCACGATCCGGGTCACGAAAAATCCGCCTCGCGTTGTCACCCCGGCCGCACTGCCGCCCCGGCCGGGGGTCCGGGGGGTGCCCCCGGGGAATGCAGTACGTGCCTCATTGTCCCGCACTCTTCAAGATGCTTCACCCCCGGGGGCACCCCGGCCCGTCGGACGCGCCCGGGGGTGCCCTTCCGGCCGGCTGTCGCGGCGAAGTGACCCGGCCCCGAAATGCCACTGTCGTACCCTCGACAGCATGTCGCTCTACGCCGCGTACGCCGGCAACCTCGACGCGCGGCTGATGAGTCGCCGCGCTCCGCACTCCCCCCTGCGCGGCACCGGCTGGCTCAACGGCTGGCGGCTGACCTTCGGCGGGGAGCAGATGGGCTGGGAGGGCGCGCTCGCCACGCTGGTGGAGGCCCCGCGCTCGCAGGTCTTCGTCGCTGTGTACGACATCGCCCCGATGGACCAGGACTCGATGGACCGCTGGGAGGGCGTCGGCCTCGACATATACCGGCGGATGCGGGTCCGGGTGGACACCCTGGAGGGCGAGGAGCCCGCCTGGATCTACGTACTGAACGGGTACGAGGGCGGGCTGCCGTCGGCGCGGTACCTGGGCGAGCTGGCCGACGCGGCCGAGTCCGCCGGCGCGCCGCACGACTATGTGATGGAGCTCCGCAAGCGCCCCTGCTGAGGGCCGCGGGGCCGCCCCGCACGGGCTCCCACCCGGCTCTCACCTGGCGCCCGCCGGGCGTCCGCCGGGCATTCGTGGGCTGTCCGCCGGGCATTCGTCGGAAACGACAAGACAACGATCCCAAGTCCGTCCACCGAGACATCTACGCGCGTAGGCCCAGAACGGTTACCCTCTTCGGCGTGAACGCTTCAGTTAACCCGGACATCCAGGGCGCCGCCGACAACCCCACTGTCGCCGCCGACGCCGCCGCCACCCGCCTCCGTGAACTCACCGGCGCAGAGACCCACGATGTGGCCCTCGTCATGGGCTCCGGCTGGGCGCCGGCCGTCGACGCACTGGGTACGCCCGTGGCCGATTTCGCCGTGACCGAACTGCCCGGGTTCCCGCCGCCCGTCGTCGAGGGCCACGGCGGCCGCATCCGCTCGTACGCCGTCGGAGGCAAGCGCGCGCTGGTCTTCCTGGGCCGTACCCACTACTACGAGGGCCGCGGTGTCGCCGCCGTCTCGCACGGCGTGCGTACCGCCGTCGCGGCAGGCTGCAAGACCGTCGTCCTGACCAACGGCTGCGGTGGTCTGCGCCCCGGGATGCGCCCCGGCCAGCCGGTCCTCATCAGTGACCACATCAACCTGACGGCCACCTCGCCGATCATCGGCGCCAACTTCGTGGACCTCACCGACCTGTACTCGCCGCGGCTGCGCGCGCTCTGCAAGGAGGTCGACAACACGCTGGAAGAGGGCGTGTACGTCCAGTTCCCCGGCCCGCACTACGAGACGCCCGCCGAGATCAACATGGTCCGGGTGCTCGGTGGCGACCTGGTCGGCATGTCCACGGTGCTGGAGGCCATCGCCGCACGCGAGGCCGGCGCCGAGGTGCTCGGCATCTCGCTGGTCACGAACCTGGCGGCCGGACTGACCGGCGAGCCGCTCAACCACGAAGAAGTACTGCAGGCCGGGCGGGACTCCGCCACGCGGATGGGTGCGCTGCTCTCGCAGGTGCTGGAGCGGATCTGAGGCACCTGTTTCCCTGTGGCCTCGATCTCCCCCAGCTACCGCTGGGAGGTGCCCCCAGGGGGCTGGATTCTGCCGACGCCGGGCACCTGTTCAGCCCCTCCGGCAATTGAGGAGCGGGGGCCCGGGGGCGGAGCCCCCACCCACCGTGAGGAACGAAAGGCAGAACCACCGTGCAGCAGGACCTGATCACCCGCGCCAAGACCTGGCAGGCGGAGGACCCCGACACCGACACCCGCGACGAGCTGGCACGGCTCATCGAGGCCGCCGCCTCCGGGGACACCGCCGAGCTGGCGGCGCGCTTCAGCGGCACCCTCCAGTTCGGCACGGCCGGTCTGCGCGGCGAGCTGGGCGCGGGGCCGATGCGGATGAACCGCGCCGTCGTCATACGCGCCGCGGCCGGCCTCGCCGCGTACCTCAAGGCACAGGGCCGGGCGGGCGGCCTGGTCGTCGTCGGTTACGACGCCCGCTACAAGTCCGCGGACTTCGCCAGGGACACCGCGGCCGTGATGACCGGCGCGGGTCTGCGCGCCGCCGTGCTGCCCCGCCCGCTGCCCACCCCGGTGCTCGCCTTCGCCGTCCGCCACCTCGGCGCGGTCGCGGGCGTCGAGGTCACCGCGAGCCACAACCCGCCGCGCGACAACGGCTACAAGGTCTACCTCGGGTGGGGGGACCCCGGGACGGAGTCTGGGGGAGGTTCACAGATCGTGCCGCCCGCGGACACCGAGATCGCCGCGCAGATCGACGCGGTGCGGAGCCTGCACGACGTACCGCGCCCCGAGAGCGGCTGGGAGATCCTCGGCGAGGACGTCCTGGAGGCCTATCTGGCCCGTACGGACGCCGTGCTGACCCCCGGCTCCCCCCGCACCGCCCGCACCGTCTACACGGCGATGCACGGCGTCGGCACGGAGACCCTGCTCGCCGCGTTCGCCAGGGCCGGCTTCCCGGAGCCGGTGCTCGTCACCGAGCAGGCCGAGCCCGACCCGGCGTTCCCGACGGTCGCCTTCCCCAACCCGGAGGAGCCGGGCGCGATGGACCTCTCCTTCGCGACCGCCCGCCGCGCCGCCCCCGACATCGTCATCGCCAACGACCCGGACGCGGACCGCTGCGCGGTGGCCGTCCCGTACGAGGGCGACTGGCGGATGCTGCGCGGCGACGAACTGGGCGCGCTGCTCGCGGCGCACCTGGTCCGCCGCGGGGTGACGGGCACGTTCGCCGAGTCGATCGTGTCGTCGTCGCTGCTCGGCCGGATCGCGGAGGCGGCCTCGCTCCCGTACGAGGAGACGCTGACCGGCTTCAAGTGGATCGCCCGCGTCGAGGGCCTGCGGTACGGGTACGAGGAGGCGCTCGGCTACTGCGTCGACCCCGACGGCGTACGCGACAAGGACGGCATCACGGCGGCCCTGCTCGTCGCCGAACTGGCCTCGGTGCTGAAGGCCGAGGGCCGCACACTGCTCGACCTGCTCGACGAACTCGCCGTCCAGCACGGGCTGCACGCGACGGACCAGCTCTCGGTGCGCGTCGAGGACCTGTCGGTGATCGCGGACGCGATGCGCCGGCTGCGCGAACAGCCGCCGACGGAACTGGCGGGCCTCAAGGTCACCAGCGCCGAGGACCTGTCCAACGGCACGGAGCACCTCCCGCCCACGGACGGCCTGCGTTACCACCTGGAGGGCGCCCGGGTGATCGTCCGCCCGAGCGGCACCGAGCCGAAGCTCAAGTGCTACCTGGAGGTGGTCGTCCCGGTGGACTCCATCGGCGAGGTCCCGGCAGCCAGGACCCGGGCGGACCGGGTCCTGACGGCGATCAAGGCGGACCTGTCACGGGCGGCGGGACTGTAGGAACGGGGATCCGGGTGGGGCGGGCCGGAGGGCCCGCCCCACCCGGCGAACTCCGGGGGCCATACTGCTTCTTGTTGCCAGGAGGCCGGGAAGCCAGCAGGCCAGGGGGTCCGGGAATGGGCGAGCTGTACGCACCGATCGAGCCGTACGACAAGGGAATGCTCGACGTCGGCGACGGCAACCTCGTGTACTGGGAGGTCTGCGGCAATCCGGCCGGGAAGCCGGCACTCGTCGTCCACGGCGGGCCGGGGTCGGGGTGCGGCCCGCAGGCACGCCAGTTCTTCGACCCGGACCGGTACCGGGTCGTCCTGTTCGACCAGCGCGGCTGCGGACGCAGCACACCGCACGCGAGCGACCCCGCGACCGACATGCGGCACAACACCACCCAGCACCTGATCTCCGACATGGAGCGGCTGCGCGAACACCTGGGTGTCGACCGGTGGTTGCTGTACGGCGGCTCATGGGGCTCCACGCTGATCCTGGCCTACGCCCAGGCGCACGCCCAGCGGGTGTCGGAGATCGTCATCCCCGCTGTCACCACCACCCGGCGTTCCGAGGTCGACTGGCTGTTCCGGGGCGTCGGCCGCTACTTCCCCGAGCAGTGGGAACGCTTCCTGGCAGGAGCTCCCGGCACACCGCGGGACGGCGACGTCGTCGCGGCCTACGCACGCCTCGCCGAGGACCCGGACGCCGCCGTACGGGAGAAGGCGACGGCCGACTGGTGTGCCTGGGAGGACACGGTCCTGTCCGGGGAGACGAAGGGCGCGTCCAACCCGTACGGCGACCGCCCGGCGGCAGCCCAGCTGGCCCTGGTACGCATCTGCTCGCGCTACTTCTCCCACGGCGCCTGGCTGGAGGAGGGGACGTTGCTGCGCAACGCCCACCGCCTGGCCGGTATCCCCGGCGTACTGATCCACGGCAGGCTGGACATGGGCGGCCCGCTCGACACGGCGTGGGAACTCGCGCGCGCCTGGCCCGACGCGGAGCTGATCGTCGTCAGCGACGCGGGCCATCTGGGCAGCGCGACCACACGCGGCCACATTCTCGAAGCCCTCAACCGGTTCGCCCGCCAGGAATGAGCCCGGTCCGCGCTCTCGGAGTCCGGACCGGACCGCGGACCGAGCCGCAGACCGGGCTGGAAACCGGCCCGGGGACTCGACCGCCCACCGGATCTACCAGGGCAGGGTGCCCTCGGCGTCGAAGAATCCCCCCGTCGGGCCGTCCGGCCCCACCTGGGCCATGCGCACGATGATCTCGGCGCCCTGCTCGACGGTCTGGGTGCCCGTGTTCCCGTTCAGGTCGGTCTTGGTGAAGCCGGGCTCCACCGAGTTGATCCGCAGGTCCGGGAAGGCCTTCGCGTACTGCGTGGTGAGCATGTTGACCGCCGTCTTCGACGCCGGGTAGGCGACACCCGGGTACGCGTACGCAGGGTCGTCCGGGGTGCTGACCCGGGTCAGTGAGGCAAGACCGCTGCTCACGTTGACCACCACCGGGGCAGCCGAGCGGCGCAGCAGGGGAAGGAAGGCGTGCAGGACCCGCACCGGACCGAAGACGTTCGTCTCGAACGTGGTGCGCATCGCGTCGGCTGTCACGTCCGCGGGGCCGAGCACGGTGTTGTTCTCGCCGCGCGTCTCGATCCCGGCGTTGTTGACCAGGACATCGAGCCCTCCCCCGGCCTCGACGACCTCGGCCGCTGCCGCCACGGACGCGTCATCGGTGACGTCGAGCTGGACGGCCCGCGCGCCCAGTTCCTCGGCGGCCCGGCGCCCGCGTTCGGCATTTCGGCTGCCCAGGTAGACGGTGTGGCCCGCGGCGATGAGGCGGCGGGCGGTCTCGTACCCGAGACCCTTGTTCGCTCCGGTGATCAGTGTTGTCGTCATGCCTCCACGATGCGGCGCGGGCGGGCGTACAGCCAGGCGTCCCGCCTTCCTGTGACTGCCAGTACCAGGACGATCCACGCGGGTGGGGGCACAGTGGTGGCATGGCGACCACGGAGTTCGGACAGGCGGTGCGGCGCTGGCGCGACCGGGTCTCCCCGGAGGCGGCCGGGCTCCCGGTCGGCGGCCACCGGCGCGCGGCCGGGCTCCGCCGCGAGGAGCTGGCCCTGCTGGCCGGAATCTCGGTCGACTACGTGACCCGCCTCGAACAGGGCCGGGCCGCCAACCCGTCGCTACAGGTCGTCGAGGCCCTGGGCCGGGCACTGCGCCTGTCCGGAGCCGAGCGCGAGCATCTGTTCGGCGCCGCCGGGCTCGTACCGCCGGGGCGGGGCACAGTGCCCGCGTACATCACGCCCGGCGTCCAGCGGATGCTGGACCGGCTGACCGGCACACCGGTCGCGGTCTACGACGCGGCGTGGACGCTGCTGCTGGCCAACCCGCTGTACACGGCGCTGATGGGCGAGTGGCACGGCAAGGACCGCAACGCGGTGTGGCGCAACTTCCTCGGCTCGGGCACCCGCGCCCGCCACACCCCGGAATCCCGGCACGCACTGGAGATCACGCAGGTTGCCGGGTTGCGTGCGACGGCGAGCCGGTATCCGGCGGACCAGCGGCTGCGGCGCCTGATCGCGGAGCTGCGCGCCGGGAGTGAGCGCTTCGCGGAGTTGTGGGATTCCGGGGCGGTGGATCAGCACGACGCGCCGCACAAGACCATCGATCACCCGCAGGTGGGCGAGCTGACGCTGGACTGCGACCTGCTCAGCGTCTCGGGCAGCGACCTGCGCATCATGATCTACACGACCGAACCGGACACCCCGGACGCCGAGAAGCTCGCGCTGCTCGCGGTCCTGGGTACGCAGGCGCTGGCCGGTCCGTGACCGAAGACGGTCACCGGGGCAGCGGTGTGATCGGGCCCGCGTCACAAGGCGGGGCACGTCACAAGGCGGGGCGCGTCACAAGCGGGCCCGCGTCACAAGGCGGGGGCGCGGCGGGGCGTCACCCGTAGTGGCGCAGTTCGGGCCACATCGTGCCCCAGGGGCGGCGTGGGCCGGTGCAGACGTAGACGTGGCCGCCCCATTCGACGTTGTGCACGCCGTCGGGGTTGGAGAGGGTGGCGGCCACGCGGACGTGCCGGAAGTACCGGCGCAGATGGGCGGTGTACCCGGGGGCGTGGTCGGGGCCAGGGGCGATGGCCACCACGGTCGTGGCGTGCGGGTTGCCGGGACCCCACCACCAGTCGGTGTTGTGGGCGCTCACGGCGGTGGGCAGCCCGGTACCGCGGCCGAGTTCGTTGACGGCGCCGGCCTCGCCGTAGTCATCCGCGAAAATCACCGCGTCGGCACGCTGCTCGGGCGGGAGCCCGGTCCATATCTGCCGTACGGTGCCGACCAGTTGGGGCCAGCCCAGGGTCTCCCCCGAATTCGCGCTGATGCCGTACGTCCAGGCCACGTCCGAGGGCGGCAGCACCGGCAGCACGATCACGGCGAACATCGCGGCCGAGACAGCGGTTCCGATCATCAGGTCGCGCAGCCGGCCCCGGCGGGAGTACAGCCACCCGTCGAGTCCCACCGCCCCGGCCGCCAGCAGGCACACGTACAGTCCGCCCAGGTAGTACACCTGCGCTCCGGTCGTCACGGCGAACAGCACGAACAGCACGGCGTACGCGGTCACCAGGCACCGCCACAGCGGCCGGCCGGACCGCCGGAGGAACCGCAGGCCCGCCACCCACAGAACCGTCATCACCAGGCAGGACATGCCGAGCTGCCCCACGATCCAGGTGGGGACGTTCCCCAGGCCTCCGTTCTCTCCGTTCAGCGCCCGCGTCATCGCGAACATGGCCCAGCCGTGCCGCGCCTGCCACCACACGTCGGGCAGCACGAGCAGCACGGCGATCGCTGCGCCCGCGAGCAGCCGGCGATCGGCCACGGTCCGCCGGGCCGGGCCGAGCAGCACGGCGGCCAGCAGGACGATCCCGAAAAAAGCCGCGAGGTGGTTGAATTCCGAGCCGAGGCCGACCAGCGCTCCCACGGCGAGCCACCACCGCGTGTCGCCCGTGCGGTCGATCCGCACGACCACGAGCGCGATCGCGGCCCACGCCAGCACCTCGTACGACGTGGTGTTGGCGACGTGCGCGCCGCCCAGCAGCACGGGCATGGTGCCGGTCGCGATCGCCGCGAGCAGCTGGGCCCGCCGCGCGCCGCCGAACTCCCGCGCGGTCAGCCCGCCCACGACCACCGTGCCCGCGGCGGCCAGCGCGGGCCACAGCCGCAGGCCCGCCTCCGAGACCCCGAACAGTGACAGCGAGACCCTGGCCAGCAACGGCGCCAGCGCAGGCTGGTCCACATAACTCGCCTGGAGGTGCCGGGCGGAGTCGAGGAAGTACAGCTCGTCGATGTGGAAGCCGTAGCGCGGGGACAGCGCCATCAGCACGGCGAAGACCGCCCCCGCGACGACGAACAGTCTCCGGTCCAGCGGTGCGATCCGCCCGTCGGCCTCCCCGGCCTCCCCGGCCTCGTCCGCACGTCCTGTGTCAGTCTTGTCCGCCATCCCCGCCGCCCCCGGTCTCTGCCCATCGGTCGCGCCGTCCGCACGGCCGGTGCGGCCGGTGTGCACGGCTCCTCCCGGGCCGCTCGTACCTTATGCACCCGGCCCGCGGGCAGCAACGCACCCCGGGCGGTGGGTTCGTGGCGGACCGGGACGGGCGGGGAGCGGCCGGGCGCTGAGCGCGAGGACGGTATCCCCGGAGCTCCGCGCCTACCGGAAGCCGAGGTGCGGATCGGTGCCGGTCAGCTCGCCGCTGGCGGCCCACAGACGAGCGGCGACGGCCCGGTCGGCCATGTGGGAGGGGACCGGCTCACGCCGTGGTGTGCCCCGCAGGCCGAAGACCCTCGGCCCCCACAACTGCCCTCCCCGCACCGCCGGATCGAGGGCGGCACGCACGGCGGGCCATGCTCCGGCGTCCTTGCCCTGCACCAGGAGCCCGGCGGGCAGGGCGCGCAGCCGCTCGCCGGGCGGTGTCACGCGTACCGGCGGGCGGGACGGGGTGAGGGAGTCCAGTGCGCCGCCGGGGTGGGCCACCACACTGAGCACCGTGCTGTCGAGGGCGCGCAGACGCCGGTCGAGTTCGAAGGCGAAGCTCATCTGCGCCAGTTTCGACCGGCCGTAGGTGCGCTTGGGCCGGTAGTCGTGGGCCGACTGCAGATCGTCCAGGTCCAGCCGCTCGGACCGCGCCGCGAAGCTTCCCACCGTTACGATGCGGCCGGCCGGCGCCGCGGACAGCAGGGGGGCCAGCCACTGGGTGAGAGCGAAGTGGCCGAGGTGGTTGGTGCCGAACATCAGCTCGTGGCCGTTCTCGGTTTCCCGACGCGGCGGGTCGTCGAGCGCGACCCCTGCGTTGAGGACCACCGCGTCGAGATGACCGAGGTCCAGCCTGTCCACGGCGGTTTTCAGCGAAGCCAGGTCGGCGAGGTCCAGTTGAAGGTGCCGTACGTGTGCTCCGGCGACGCGCGAGTGGATCGAGGCCATCGCGGCTTCGGCCTTGGCGGCGTCCCGGCTGCCGAGTACGACGAGGGCGCCCGTGGCGGCGAGCTGCTCGGCGACGAAGTAGCCGATCCCGGCGTTGCCCCCGGTGACCAGGAAAGTCCTGTCCTCGGCAGATGGCAGCCGGTGAACGTCCCACTGCGGTCGGCTCTGGGATACGGAAGACACGATGACGGGCTCCTTGTGCTGGGCGTTCCGGGCCTTACGGCGGCCGCGTGCTCACGGCGAGCACCGACCCGTTCAAAGTCGCAGCCTCCACCGACATTCCGCTGACAGCTCACGGTCACCGCCGACAGGCTTCCGACACCCGCTTCCGACACCCCTCCTCAGAAAAGGGCTGGACCGGACGATGCTCCGGCTTGTAGCTTGCGCTTGCTGACCGCGACACCGCCCAAGGAGGTGAGACCCATGAACGCTGTATCGATGTGGGTGCTCCCCCTTTCCGTCACGGTCGGGCGATTGACGTAGGTATCGCCGGGAGCGCCTCGACAACAAGGCACTCCCGAAAGGCAACACCTATGCACTCTCTGCAGTTCACCGCCGAGTCGTCGTCGAACGGCATGGTCGAGCGCGACTTCACCGTGGGCGGGGTCCCCGGCGTTCTCTGGTCACCGGCCTCCGATGCGGCCGAGCGCGCGCCCCTGGTCCTGATGGGCCACGGCGGCGGCGCCCACAAGAAGCATCCTGCGATGGCCGGCCGGGCACAGCGCCTCGTGACCGGCTGCGGCTTCCATGTCGCCGTCATCGACGCGCCCGGTCACGGCGACCGGCCGCGCACCGCGCACGACGAACAGGAGATCGCCCAGCTGCGCGAGGCGCAGGCGGCGGGCGAGCCGGAAGGCCCGATCGTCGTCCGTTACAACGCCCGCCTGGCGGAGCTCGCCGTGCCCGAGTGGCAGGCGACCCTGGACGCCCTTCAGGGACTTCCGGAGATCGGCGCCGACGGTCCGGTGGGCTACTTCGGCATCGCCCTGGGCACCGCGCTCGGGGTGCCGCTGGTGGCCGCCGAGCCCAGGATCACGGCCGCGGTCTTCGGCCTGATGTGGCCCGATGCCCTGGTCGAGAAGGCGAAGCAGATCACCGTCCCGGTCGAGTTCGGCCTGCAGTGGGACGACGAGCGGATCCCGCGTGAGGCCTGCCTCGCGCTGTTCGACGCCTTCGCATCGAAGGAGAAGACGTTGCACGCCAACGCGGGCAAGCACTTCGACTTCCCCAGGTTCGAGGCCGACAGCGCGGTCCGGTTCTTCGCCCGGCATCTTGGCCGGGCGGCGACCTCAGCGGCCTGAAGGTGAGCGGTAGCGGCGTCCGGTGTGTCCATCGGACGCCGCTGCCTTACTTCTGTCTGCTCTGCCTGCTCCTGCTTCCTTCAGACCGAAGGCAGCCAACGGGCAGTCGCACGGGACGCGCAGGCCGGTCAGCCTGTGGGCAGGCCGATCTGGTCGCGTTCGAGCACGGAGCGCAGCTCCGAGAAGACCTGTACGGCCGCCGGTCCTGAGGGACCGCCGAGGACGTCCGCGGTCAGCTCGGCCAGTGTTCTGGTGAAGGTCGCCTCCGCCGCCTCGACCAGTTCCAGGCCTCCGGCGGTCAGGTCCAGCAGTGAGGAACGGCGATCCGATGGATTGGTCTGCCGTATGACCCATGCCTGCTTCTCCAGGCGGTCGATGCCCTTGCTGGTCGCGCCGATCCCGATGGCGAATTCGGTGGCGAGGTCCGCCACCCGGGACCCGGGGTGGTCGCGCAGGAAGCGCAGGGACTCGAACTGCGAGGTGACGATCCCGTGCCGCTCGCGAAGGCGGTCGTTCAGCGCGTTGTAGAGCCGTGTCTCGCAGCGGACGAGATCGGCGAAGAAGCCCGGGAGGTCGATCGGGCCACGCGACTTGGATGCCATGGCATATAGTCTAACCTAGATTCCAAGGCATATAGTTCTTTGGCATGCATCTGTGATGGAGGCGGCAATGAGCAGGCAACAGCGCGCGGAGATCGACGCGATGGTCCGACAGCCTCACCCGGAGGGCCCCCGGTCGGTGGAGGAGCTCCGCGCCGGGTTCAGGGCGATGATGGGGAAAATGATCGTCCCGGCCGGTATCCGCACCGGGACTGCGACGCTCGGCGATCGGCCCGCGGTGCTCGTCGAGCCGGCCGGCACTCCGAAGGCCGGGACGATCCTCTACTTTCACGGTGGCTCCTACGTGATCGGTTCACCCGAGACGGCGATGTCGCTGACGGGGAACCTGGTGACCAGAACCGGGTTCAGGGCGTTCTCGCTGGACTACCGGCTTGCCCCTGAGTACCCGTTCCCGGCCGCGATCGAGGACGCGCTGAGCGCCTACCGTGCACTCCTCGACAGCGGCGAAGACCCTTCGGCGATCGTGTTCGCCGGAGACTCCGCCGGTGGCGGCCTCACGGTCACGACCTGCCTCGCCGCCCGCGACGCGGGCCTGCCCATGCCCGCCGCCATCGTGGCGTTCTCCCCCGGACTCGACGCGACCCGGACAGGCGAGAGCATGGACACCAGGGCGAGCGCCGACCCGTTCTTCACCCGCGAGGGCCTGGAACAGACCGGAGCCATGTACCGCGCGGGACAGGACCCCCATCAGCCCATGCTCAGCCCCGCCACCCTCGCCGACCTGACCGGCCTCCCCCCGATGCTTCTGCAGGCGGGCACCAACGAAATGCTTCTGGACGACTCCGTACGCACCTCCGCGCGCGCGAGGGACGCCGGGGTGGACGTCATCCTGGACATCACCGCTGACGTTCCCCATGTCTTCCAGGCGTTCGCCGGCGTCCTGGACGAAGCCGACGAGGCACTGGACCGCGCCGCTCTCTTTCTCAGCCAGCACATCCGCACCAGGGACACGGCACGCACGCCGGCAGGCTGAAGCAAGCCGACAGCGAAGGGGAGTTCGCCGATCCGTACCTGCCGGTCGGCGGGGGCGCGGCTCACGCCTCGGCGGATGCGCCCGTCGCCGCCGCGATCAGGGCGGCCGCCGCCGCGTGGGAGGTCGCGGCCACCGTGGAGTCATGGTCCATCAGGGCGGAGATACCGGCGCCGTCGTAGAGGAGTTGGAGCTGGTGGCCCAGGGCGTCGGGGTCGGCGGCGCCGGCCTCGGCGGCGAGTCGGGTGAAGAGTTCGCGCATCCAGCCGCGGAAGGCGTCCGCCGCTTCCTGGACCAGCCCGCCGGGGCCGGCCTCGGAGCCGGCGCGGATGAAGGCGCAGCCGTGGAAGTCGGGCCGGTCGAACTGCCGCCCCTGGGACTCGAAGACCGCCAGCATCTGCTCGCGGGGCGTGTCCCGCTCCGCGATCGCCCGGGTGATCCGGTCGACGGTGCCCGCGTGCCGGGTGTCGAGGTAGGCCCGTACGAGCTGCTCCTTGCCCCCGAAGGTGTTGTACAGCGACGCCTTGGCCACGCCCGCGTGCTCGATGACCCGGTCGATCCCGACGCTCTGCACGCCCTCGGCGTAGAACAGCTCGTTCGCGGCGGCGCGCAGACGCTCACGCGCCGACGGCTTCGCGGTGCTCTGCACACTCGCCATGACGGTCACTCCTTCAGACAGATCTGTCTACCATTATGCCCCGGTTGCGCCCCTCTGACCGAGGCCCCACCGAGTCCCCCATCGGAGGCCACCCCTCAGGCGCTGCCGCCGACCCGCTCGCCCGGCAGGACCGCCGCACCGTCCCGGCCGCCGCGCAACAGCCCCAGCAGCGCGAACGCCGCGAGGACGATCACGGCGACGCCGTACTCCTGCGCGGTGGCAGTCAGCCCGCCCGCGTGGACGACGAGGAACCCGGCGATCACGGCGGGCACCCCCATGCCCAGATAGGAGACGACGAAGAGCAGCGACAGCACCCCGGAACTCTCGTGCGGCCGGGCCAGCGGCATGACCGTACGGATGCCGCCCTGGAAGCCGCTGCCGAAGCCGACGCCCGCGATGGCGGTGCCGGCGAAGAAGCCGGTGGCGGAGGAGTGGCGGATCGAGACGAGGGTGAGGGCCACCCCGGCTATCAGCGCGAGGATGCCGGTGAGCATGACCGTGCGGGTCGCCGCCTTCCGCAGGACCAGCACCGAGACGGCGGCCACCCCGGCGAGCACGAACAGGCTCAGCCCGCCGATGACTTCGGACCCGGAACCGGTCAACTGCCGTGCGAGGGACGGACCGAGCGACCCGTAAAGACCGGCCAGCGCCCAGACGGCGAACAGCACCGGCGCGGCCACCAGCATCGGACGGCGTACGGCGCGCGGCAGCTTGATCTCCGGCGCCAGACTGGCCAGCGCCCCCGGCTTACGGGTCACCGTCTCCGCCATCAGCGCGACGGCGAGGGCCTGGAGGGCGAAGACCGCCAGCAGCCCGAGGTAGACCAGATGCGTGGGGGCGGGCAGGAACTGGACGACGAGGCCGGAGACCAGCGCGCCGGTCGCCGTGCCGATGCCCGGGACGACCGCGTTGGTGATCGTGCCGCGCGGCCGGTCGATGTCCATCATCCCGGCCCCGATCGCGCCGAGCGCGGCGCCGGTCGACAGCCCCTGGACGATCCGGGCCACCATCAGCCCCGGCACGCCGCCGGCGGTGGCGAACACGACCATCGAGATGGCCTGCGCCGCCAGCGCGGCCAGCAGCACCGGCCGCCTGCCGACGTGGTCGGAGAGCTTGCCCATGGTGAGCAGCCCGAGCAGTACGGCCACCGCGTAGACGCCGAAGACCACGGTGGTGGTGATCGGGTCGAAGCCCCATTCGGCCTGGTAGACCGCGTAGAGCGGGGTCGGCGCGCTGGAGGCCGCCAGGAACGAGATGGTGATCGAGGCGAGTACGTACAGTGCCACGTTCGGCGGCAGCCGCCGGCTCCGCGCGGATACGGCAGCGGACCCGGAAGCGGAGTTGGAAGCGGATCCGGCGTCGGGCGCCGTATCCGAGGTGCGCGCCGGTTTGGGTGCCGGGACGACCGAGAGATTCGTCATGACCATTCCCGTCCGAAGGATGAGTAGACCTGTCTGTCTAATCGGCGTACATCAGATTAGACAGACAGGTCTACTCAGGTCAAGCGGGAGAGGGAGGGGCGGACGCCGCTCGGGAATCGATCAGCTAGTTGGCCGGGATACAGCTGGGCACCTGGTGCACCAGCCTGGTGGCCAGCACCCCCGGCGGGTTGCTCTCCGTGGCCGCGATGAACAGCAGGTGGTCCCCGGGCTGGATGGCACTGGGCTTGATGTCATGGACCCCGTTGCTGTGGAAGCCGGACTGCGGCATCACCTTCAGGAGGCTGCCGTGCGGTGTGCTGCCGGGGTGGCCGGTGGTGTGGCAGGAGGCCGAGGGCGCCAACACCTTCGCGGGGATGCCGGCCTTGTCCAGCGCGGCCTGCAGACCGGGGATGCCCTTCACGTTGAACAGCTGCACGGAGACCATGCCGCCCGGCTTGGACCGCACGGCGTAGTCGGCGTTCACGATGTTCAGTCCGGTGTTCGGGACGCTGTGGGTGCTCGGGGTGTTCTCGGTGCTCCGGGATGCCGGCGCGGCCTGCTGCGCCCCGTTCGACCCGGACACCATCGGGACGGCGACAGCCACAGCGGCAGCCGCCGCAGCAAGACCCACGGTGAGCGCCAGCCCTCGGCGCGGCGCGCGGAACCGGAGCAGAGTCCGGTGGCCGGCGGGGGCGGACAGGGCTGTCGCGCGGACGTTCAGCTCGTCGGCGAGCTGCTGCTTGAAGTGCACGGGGGCGTTCACTGGGCGGCCTCCAGAAGGGTGTCGTGGGTGGCGGCGTGGGTCTGGCCGGCGGTGCGCAGGACCTTGCGGGCGCGGTGCAGTCGTACGCGGGCGGTGGTCGAGCTGATGCCCAGTGCCTGCGCCGCCTCGCGGACCGTGAGCCCGTCCAGGACGACCAGGTCGAGCACCTGACGCAGTGGTTCGGAGAGCGCGGCGTGGGCGGACGCGAACTGCCGGACGGTGCGGTCCGCGTCGATGCGTGCCTCGATGGCGCTGACGTCCGCGTCGTCCA
This sequence comes from Streptomyces sp. NBC_00440, assembly GCF_036014215.1. Classification (NCBI taxonomy): domain Bacteria; kingdom Bacillati; phylum Actinomycetota; class Actinomycetes; order Kitasatosporales; family Streptomycetaceae; genus Streptomyces; species Streptomyces sp. NBC_00440. The sequence goes on along the minus strand of NZ_CP107921.1, from coordinate 5,177,486 downwards.
GCAGCCGCCGCCCGCTGATCCGGGCGACCGCCTGCTGCTCCCGGGCGGCGCCGTGGAAGTGGGCGTTGATGACGTTGCGGGATATGCCGTAGAGCCAGGCGACGGGTGCGCCGCGCCGGGCGTCGTAGGTGTGCGCGCCCTCCAGGGCGGCCACGAAGATGTCCGCCGTCAGGTCGGCGGCGAGGTGCGCGTTGTCGACGCGCCGGGTGACGAACCCGAGCACAGCGTCGAATTGCTGCTCGTAGAACGCGGCGAACCCGGCCGGGTCCCGCGTAGGTGGTGCTGTCGGATGCTCCGCTGGCACGGACGGCTCCTCAAGACAGGTCAAAGGTGCGATGCCTTACACCCGGTACTAGTCCGAGGCGCTCCAAAGCGTTACATCCGCAGTCCGCCCGCGTTCGTGCGGCCAACGCCCTGACCACCCGATCTTTGGAGCTTCTGCCAGTACGGGCTCACTGCCGCGTGTGGAGAGACTGTCGGTGTCCGGGAGACATGGACACCACAACGGGAGGGGTGCGCGATGAGCGCGCAGCAGACGTACGACGAGATCGGTGAGGCCTTCGAGGGCTTCAAGGCCCTGCCGCTTGCCCAGTACGTGGAGGCGCCCAGCTTCCTCGGCATGGTCGGGGACGTCACCGGCAAGAGAGTGATCGACCTGGCCTGCGGCACCGGCTTCTACAGCCGCGAGCTGAAACGGCGCGGCGCGGCGGACGTGTTCGGCGTCGACATCTCCGGCGAGATGATCGCCGCCGCAGAGGGTATCGAGAAGACCGGCCCGCTGGGTGTGCGCTACCAGGTCGGCGATGTGGCGGACCTGTCACTCGCGGACGAGCGATTCGATGTGGCGACCGCGGTGATGCTGCTCAACTACGCGGAGACAGTCGAGGAGTTCCAGCACCTGTGCCGCAAGGTGCACGAGAGTCTGAAGAGTGGTGGCGAGTTCTTCATGCTCCACCAGACGCCGGACTACGACTTTTCCGGTCCGTCGCCCCGCCCGTACGGGTTCCTCACCGAGCTGACGGGCGAAGAGTCCGGTACCGGGCCCCGGGTGAAGACCACCGCGCTGCTGGAGGGGGTGCCGATCTCGTTCACCTCCGGCCTGGCGCGCCGCGAGGTGTTCGAAACATGCCTGGCCAAGGCGGGGTTCAGCGAGATCACCTGGGTGCCGACCGAGGTGTCGGCCGCCGGGATCGCCGCGTACGGTGACGAGTTCTGGGCGGACTACCGCACGAACCCGTCGTTCGAGATGCTGCGCTGCCGCGCCTGACGCCGGATCAGGCGGTCAAGGACGGCCCGGCCTCCGGGACTTGCCCGTACCGGCCGGGCCACCGTCACATGCCGAGGCCGGCGAGGAGCCTCCCCAGCCGTGCCGCGAACCCGGCTGGGCCCGGCCTACCCGTGGGGGCACGGCTACGAGCGCAGGGCTTCGACCGGTTCCATACGGGAGGCCCGCAGTGACGGGTAGAGGCCGGCCAGGAGCCCTACCAGGGCTCCGGCGACCGGGGCTCCGAGGGCGAGGCGGACGTCCAGGACGGGAGTCCACTCCCTGACGGCGGAGACGATCACCACCACGACCATGCCCAGGGCGGCGCCCACGACACCGCCGAGGAGTCCGATTGCCGTCGACTCCACCAGGAACTGGCCGGCGACCTGGCGCCGTGAGGCCCCGAGGGCGCGGCGCAGTCCGATCTCCCCGGTCCGCTCCATGACCGTCACCAGCGTCACATTGGCGATACCGATGGCCCCGACCACCAGCGATACCAGCCCGAGGACCAGGAACAGGCCGTTGACATCGCCCTGCACTCCCTTGCGGGCCTTGGCCGGATCGGGCGGTGCCGTCACGGTCAGGGAAGCCTCGGCACCGGGGGCCAGTGCGATCGGCGCCTGGCGGGCGACCTGGTTCGCCGCGCCGAGTGAGGTGTTGATCAGTACCCGGGTCACGGTTCCCAGCCCCATCCGGTCCGAGGCCGTCGTGGGCGGCAGGATCACCGCGGTGGCGAGCTGCTGTTCCCGCTCCACTCCGCCGAGTATCCCGATCACCGTGTACGCCTGCCCCTTCAGGAAGACCGCGGGAGCGTCCTCGACCGAGCTGATACCGAGGAGCCGCGCCGCCTGGTCGCCGAGGACCGCCAGCCGGCCGTGGCGGGCGATGTCCCCGTCGTCGAAGAAGCGCCCGGCGGTCATCCCGCCCCGTACCGCGGCCGGCAGCGCGGAGGACGCGGCGACGACCGCCATCGTCTGGCCGCTGACCGCGCCGGGAGCGACCACGTCGTTGGAACGCACCTCGACGCTCGCGGTCTCCTGGGAGTCCGCGATCGCCGCCACCGACTCGACCCCGGCCAGCCGGCGCACCGCGTCGACACCCGACCAGTCCACCAGCGGACCGGAGTCGGCCGATGCCGCGGAGGGCACCCCCACCGTGACCGAGGTGGCGGTGAGGGCGTCGAACCGGCCCACGATCTGGTTGCCCGCCGTGGACGAGATCCCGATGGTGATGACCAGGGTGGTGATGCCCAGAACGGTGCCCAGCGTGGTCAGGGCGGAGCGCATCGGCCGGGCGAGCACCCCCGCCAGCGCCTCGGACCACAGGTCCCTGAGGTCCATCCAGGGGCGCTCGGCGGCGGCCCTGCCCGGTGCTGTGCTCACGGGAGCCGCGGCTTGCACGTCGCGTGTCCTGGACCTCATCGGCGCTCCTCGACGAGACGGCCGTCGCTGATCCTGACCCGCCTGTCGGCCCGCCGGCTGACCGCCTCCTCGTGCGTGATCACCACCAGGGTCATGCCCTGCTCCCCGAGTTGGCCGAAGAGGTCCAGCACCGACTCGGTGTTCTCACTGTCGAGGTTGCCGGTCGGCTCGTCGCAGAGCAGCAGGGCGGGCTCGCTCATCAGCGCCCGGGCGATCGCCACACGCTGTCTCTCACCACCGGAGAGCCGGTCCGGCCGGAAGCCGGCCCGGTCTGCCAGACCCACCCGTTCCAGGGTCTGCTCGGCCCTGGCGGCGCGGCCCGCCCGGCTGCGCCCGGGGCGCGGCCGGCGGTAGGTCTCGGCCAGCATGACGTTCTCGTCCACGGTCCGGTACGGCAGCAGGTGGAAGGACTGGAAGACGAACCCGATCCGGCTGCCGCGCAACGAGGTGCGCTCCAGGTCGCCGAGCGCGTTGGTCTCCACCCCGTCGAGCCAGTAGGTGCCCGAGGTGGGACGGTCCAGCAGCCCCAGGGTGTTGAGCAGTGTCGACTTGCCGGAACCTGACGGGCCGACGATCGACAGGTGCTCACCGCGCCGGACGGTCAGGTGTACGTCCCGCAGGGCATGGACCGGCGGTTCGGAGTCGAAGGTCCGGTCCACGGCGGTCAGTTGGATGACGGTGTCCGCGTCGGGCACGGCGCAGGACGGCAGAGCGGTCATCGCCCGACCACCACCTGGTCGCCGGCCTTCAGCGCGACACCGGACGACGGAGTGACCTCCACTTGGCCGTCCGCGGAGAGGCCGGCCTCGACGGGGAGATCCACCACCTTGCCGCCCCGCAGGACCTGCACCCGGGCCTTTTCGTCGGCGGAGGTGTGCAGCGCGGCGACAGGCACCGTCAGCACCTTGCCGTCCGACGAGCCCACCTCAATAGTGACCTTCGCTGATTCGGTGGCGTTCTTGGTCAGTTTCCCCGCCGGCACGGAGATCTGCACCGGTACGGGAGCCGAGGTGCCCTCGCTCCCGCCGTCCGAGGTCCCCTGCTGCTTGCCGGAGTCGGTCGAATCGTCCTTCGGTACGTCGTCGGCGAGTGCCACGACTTCTCCGTCCACCGTCGTGCCGTCGGTGGTCTCCACCCGGGCCCGCATGCCCTTGTGGAGCAACTTGGCGTCCTGGGCCGGGACCACGGCCTGCACCACGACCTTGGAGCTGGTCACCGTGGCGACCGGTCCGGAGGGGGTGTCTCCAGTCTTCGCGGTCGCCTTGTCCAGCCGGGCCGGGAGGTCCGGCAGGAAGGCCACCTCACCGGCGGGGACCTTGGTTCCATAACCGGCCTGGAAGGCGGAGAGCGCGGCGTCGGCCGCGTCCAACTGCTGCTGCGCCGACTTGAGTTGCAGCTTCGCGGTGTCCCCTCCTGCGCCCGCGCCGCCGCCTGAACCGCTGCCGGTTCCCTTGGAGCCGCCCGTACCCTCGGAATCGCCGCCCGGGTTCTGTGCCGCGAGGAGGGCCTGCTGGGCGGTGGTCACCGCCGCTTCGAGCGTTCCCAGCTGCTGCTTGTCGGCGACGGTGGGCTCCATGGCGCGGTAGCCCTTGCTCTTGTACCAGCGGCTCACCGCCGCGGCGTCCGACTGCCCGTACGTCCCGTTGGCCGGGCCGGGGTTGAAGCCCAGCCGGGTCAGCGCCTGCTGGAGCTGCCTGACATCGTCCCCGGAGGCGCCGGGGCCGAGCGTGCGGTACATCGGCACGGTGCCCCTCAGTACCAGGACCGGCCGCCCGCTCACCTGCATCAGTACATCCCCCTCCTTCAGCTCCACTCCGGCGGCCGGTGCCTTGGTGACCCGCTGGGCGACGTCGTCACCGACCCCCGGATTGCCGGACCCGGAGCCGGAGTCCGGAGAGCCGACGAGGCCGGCCAGGGTCACTTTCCGCGGCGATCCGAACCCCACCGAGCCCTGGGCCACCACACTCGCGGTCAGCGCGCGCCGCTCGACCGTGACGGTGACCGGACGAGCCTTCGGTGGCTGGTGCGCGGCGGCGGCATCCGCAGGCGACTGCATCAGCGATCCGGCGAACCAGCCGCCCGCTCCGACCAGCGCCACCGCGGCGACGACGACCGTCAGCTGTCCGGGACGGGTGCCGATCAGCCTGGGGCGCTTCCTCACCCGGCACCGCCACCGCTCGTCGGGGCCTTGAGGAACTTCGGGAAGTAGGCGGCCCTGAACGCCTTGCCGCACTGCAGGTCCTGCATCGCCAGTTCGATGTCCTTGGTGAGCAGAGGGAGAGCGTCCTTCTTGCTCAGCGACTTCCCGGTGTTCCCGTCCTCGCCGACCGGGGAGACACCGCCGGCGCCCGCCGGAGCGGACCCGAGCGCCTGGAGCCTGACCATGTCCCCGATGCCGGTCGGCTGCGTGGTCGTCACGGAGACGCCTTCCTTCCTCAGACACGAGGCGTACGACTGCGCCAGCGCCACCAGCTTCGGATCGCCGTTGAGTGCTTGTGCGTTGGCCTGGTTCTGGCTCGCGGTCCTGGTGCTCCGGTCCTGGGCCGAAGCGGAGCCGTAGGCCACCTTGTTGGCGTCTCCCTGACAGCCGGTCCAGTTCTTCTCTCCGGTCTTCGGGTCGGGGGGAGTGCCCAACGCCTTGTTGTACGAGGTCTTCTGATTGGGCGTGAGCGTTTCCACGTAGGCCGCGTTGGGCGTCTTTCCGGAGTCCTTCCGGGCGCCCGCACTGCCCGGCGCACCGGCGTCGTCGGGGTAGACGATTCCCGAGAAGATCCCGAATCCGTACTTCTGCCGGTACTTCTTCGTCAGCGCGTAGTCCGCCCCGTCGGTGGCCCAGGAAGCGGCGGGATCCTCGGGGGCCACGGGGGTGTAGGTGAAGCCCTGCTTCTTCATGCAGGCCGCGATCGCGTTCTCCAGGAGGTACTGCTTCCTGAGATCGGCGTTCGCGTCGGCGGGAACGTCGAGTTGCCCCGACGATCCGGCCGTGGTCTTCCCTCCGGTCGCCGAGTGGGAGTGCGTGCCGGAGCCGCAGGCCGCCAGCAGCGGCAGCAGGCTCACCGCCGCGGCCAGACTCCGGACAGCGCGGGATCGATTCATTGGCTTCCATCCGATCGAGAGGGGGTTCTGCCTGTGGGGCGCGAAGCACGCGGAGTTCACAGTGGCGCCGGCAGTTCATGGCCATGGGTTCGGCACATGACCGAGCCGTAACGGCCGCCCGCCGTGGCTGCCGGCCCCGGCGACCGGCGCCGGTCATGCGGGCGGCCCGGTGACGAGGTCACCGTTCTTGTCATAGGGCCAGGCGTTGGCGACACATCCGTGCAGGCCCTTGATCTGCTGCATCATCACGGGGGCCAGTCGTCCGGCACCCCCGCAGGTCACGTGCGAGTAGCCGAGGAAGTGCCCCATCTCGTGGTTGACGATCAGCGCCCGGTAGTCATGGATGGGCCCGTCGAAGGTGGGCGAGCCCTTGACCCAGCGCTTGAGGTTCACCACCACCCCGCCGGGCACCTCGCAGTTGTACTCACCTCCGGTGGACTGGTGGATGCCCGCCCAGCACAGGGAGTCCGCCGTCCCCGGTGTCGCGATCTTCACCGTGAGATCGTGCGGTGCTCCGGCGCTCACCAGCTCGAACGCGTAGTGCGGATTGTGGGTCCAGCCCCGCGGGGCGGCGAGTATCCCGGCGATCTCTTTCGCCGCCTGGGACGCCGAGATGTCCAGGCCGGTCTCGACCTCCACGACGTAGCGCAGCGGGTGGGAACCGCTGCCCGCCTTCGCGCCACTGGCCTGCGCCGTGACGAACGTCCCCCTGCCCGTCGAGGGGACGTCGATCCCGGTCCGGCTCGGGGTGGGGGTCGGCGTGGGGGTGGGGGTCGGCGTGGGAGTCGGCGTCGGAGTGGGAGCGTGAGTGACGTATGTGCTCGGCGGGTGCGGCGCCCCGTTGGACGCGTCGCTCCGCCCGCCCCCGAGGAAATACGTCGCCGGGCCCAGCAGACCGACGGCCACCAGCGCGCCGATCAGCAGGCTCCGGCCCCGGCTGCGCGGACGCCCCCGGCGGTGGGAGGTCCGGCGCCGACGACCGCCGCGGCGAACGGACGCGGTGCTGCCGGCAGGGGGTGCGGATGGTCGCCGTCGTGCCGAATTCATAACAGCTCAAAGTGGCCGGGCCAGTTGACCACCATGAGCCGGAGACATCACGAAATGGTGACGACGCGCGGTTCATGGCGGCTTCCGCCGATTCTGACCGGAAGACCCGCATCCCAGGCCCGTTGTGATCGTTGTGTAACGGCACTCGGTGCGGGTCCTCCACAGGACAGCCACCTCATCCGAGCTGCTTACACTGTCGAAATGCCACGGATTCTGATCGTCGAGGACGACCACGATGTCCGCAGGGCCGTCCAGTTGGGCCTGCGGCATCAAGGGCACGAAGTCCTCGCCGTGGAAACGGGTGAAGAGGGCCTGGAGCAGCTCCGCCCCTTCCGGCCGGACGTCGTCGTACTCGATCTCATGCTGCCCGGCATCTCCGGCCTGGACGTGTGCAGCCGGATCAGGGACCGCGACCAGGTGCCGATCATCATGGTGACGGCCCGGGGCGACGACATCGACGTGGTCGTGGGACTGGAGGCTGGCGCGGACGACTACGTGGTCAAGCCCGTGCAGGCGCGGGTGCTCGACGCACGCATACGGGCCGTACTGCGCAGACAGGATGCGTCGGTACCGGACGGCGCCCGGCCCCGGGTGGAGACGCACGGCGAGCTGGTCGTCGACCGGGCCGGCCTCGTGGTGACCTACCGCGGCGGCCCCGTCGCCCTGGCCCCATCGGAACTGCGGCTGCTGCTGACCCTGTCGGCCTCGCCCGGCCAGGTGTTCAGCCGCCAGCAGCTGCTGGAAGCAGTCTGGGAACACAGCTACCACGGCGACATACGGCTGGTGGACGCCTGCGTGAAGCGACTGCGCAACAAGCTCGGCGAGGGCAGGAATCCCCGCTACGTGCAGACCGTACGCGGATTCGGCTACCGCTTCGGCACCCCATGAGCGGCCCGCCATCCACGCGGACTCGGAAGACCACGCCGACGCGGAGAACCGTGCGGGCACGCAAGGACGAGCACCAGGACGAGACCGGCACGGCCGACGAGGGCCGCGCCGCCGTACGGGGAGCCGGCCCCCTGCGGTTCCTCCGGACGACCCTGGCGCGCATCCCGCTCCCCCTGCGTGGTCTGCGCCCTCGCCTGCTGGCGGCCTTCGTCCTGGTAGCCATGGCCAGCGCCCTGGGCACCGGCCTCCTCGCCTTCCGCGAGGCGCGCACGGGGGTGCTCCAGCAGAGCCAGGACTCCGTCATCCACCAGTTCCGTACGAGCGTCGACGCCGTCGCGCCCTACCTCACCACTGCACCGCGCCGGTCGGATCTCCAGTCCGCGGTGAACCAGGTGCTGTACGCGAACCCGTCGTCGGGGTGGCGGGTCATGGGCACCTACGGACGCCTCCGCGCCTATGCGCCGAGCGCTGATTTCGACGAGCCGAGCCCCGCACTGCTCCGGTCCGTGCGGGAGAGACGTGCCGCGGTGTTCCAGCGGGTGAACATCGGCGGGCATCCTCGTCTCGTCGTCGGCATGCCCGTCACGTACTCCTCCGGCGAAGGCACGGAGCCCAGGCTCTCGGGGATCGTGATGTACCTGGAGGTGCCGCAGAACGCCGAAGAGGCGTACGTCAAGGCCATGGTCAGCGGCGTCGAGCGAGCCACCTTGGTGGCCCTCTGCCTCGCCGTCGTCCTGGCGCTGCTCGCCGCGAGCGGCGTACTGCGTCCCGTACGGGCGTTGCGCGGGGCGACGCGCCGGATGGCCGCGGGGCACCTCGACGTACGGCTGGCCGTCACCGGCTCCGACGAACTGGCCGACCTCTCGCGCTCCTTCAACGAAACCGCAGCCGAACTGGAGCGGACCGTCACTGAGCTGCGCCGCCTGGAAGCCCAGGCGCGCCGCTTCGTGGCGGACGTCTCCCACGAGCTGCGCACCCCGCTGGCGGCGATGTCGGCGGTCACCGACGTGCTGGACGAGAACGCGCTGAGTACGGGAGGGGAGACCGGCGACGCCCTGCGGCTCATCAGCGAGGGAACGGGCCGGCTGAGCGGACTGGTGAACGACCTGATGGAGATCTCCCGCTTCGACGCCGGGGCGGTCGAACTCAACCGGGACGAGATCGATTTGGCCGAATCCGTACAGCGCACCCTCGCCTCCCGGGGGTGGCAGGGGCAGGTGGAGACCCGGCTGCCCGGGCCGGGTGTGCTCCGCGCACGCGTCGATCCGCGCCGGCTCGATGTGGTGACGGCCAACCTGGTCGGCAACGCGCTGCGGCACGGGGCGCCGCCCGTATGGCTGACCGTGGGGGTGCGGGAGGAAGGTGCGGGCCCGGCGTGGGCCGTCATCGAGGTGACCGACAACGGACCAGGGATCACCGATGAGGCCATGCCGCACGTCTTCGATCGGTTCTACAAGGCGAGTACCTCCCGGACCAGGAGCGAGAGCAGCGGGCTGGGCTTGGCCATAACTGCGGAGAACGTGCGTCTGCACGGAGGGCGCATCCGGGCGGCGAACTCGCCTCATGGCGGCGCGGTGTTCACGGTCGAACTCCCGCTGCGGCTGGACGACACCGATACCGGCGGCGTCGGCGGGGGTGTCCGGTGAGGGGCTCGCGGGTGGCGGCGCTGCTGCTCGGGCTCACGTCCGCGGTCACGCTCACGGCGTGCGGAGTCCCCCCGTCCGGTGCCATCGAGGCCGGTGAACCGGCGAGCGGCATCGTCTCCACCAGCGCGCCACCCTCGGCGCCTCCCACCGTCTCCCTCTTCTTCCTGCACGACGGAGACCTGACGGCCTACCCCCGCCGGACCGACGACACCGGGGACCTCGGAGCCGTTGTCCGCCTGCTGTTCGAGGGGCCGACCGCGAGCGAGTCCGCGACGGCCACCACGGAGCTGCCTCACCTGACGGACGCGATTCGGGTGTCGACCGGCAAAGACGGTTCATTGTCCGTCCAACTCCCCGGTGTCGCGGCCCCGCTGAGCCATCAGGCCATGCTCCAGCTGGCGTGCACGGTGGCTCCGTCGCTTGCGACCACCGCCCCCCTCCCGAAAAGCGAAGCAGTCGGTGGTTCCGCGCGCACCGCGTCCACGCACAGCAGCGTCCATGTGCTCGGGGACGGGTGGACGATGACGCAGGCGCACTACGCGTGCCCCGTCGCGAACCAGCCGCAGGAGGCGCGGAAACACTGACCCCACTGCGGCGCCCGGCACCCCGCCGATCTGCGCCCCGCGCGCTGGGGGCACTTCAGCGAGAAGCCCCACCGTGCACCGCCGCACGATGGGGCAACTCCGAGCCGGTACGCGTGGGGCCGGGGCGGTCAGACGGCGCCGAACTCTCCGGCCTTGACACCTGCCACGAAGAAAGCGAACGAACCAGCGGTGAGACCCAGGACCGGGCCGGCCGGGTTCTTGGAGTCACGGACAGGGACGACGCCGCGCGGGGCGACGAGGTTGGTGGCGACCTCAACGCACTGGCCACCGTTGTTGCTGTACGAGGGCGTGAACCAACGGGGAGCTTCGGTCGTCATGGGGTGCCCTTTCGCAACTGGTTGATCACTGCCGCTGATGCCGCCTGCGGGCGGATTGGTCAGACGGCGCCGAACTCTCCGGCCTTGACACCTGCCACGAAGGAAGCGAACGAACCAGCGGCGAGGTCCAGGACCGGGCCACCCGGGTTCTTGGAGTCACGGACGGGGACCACGCCCCGCGGGGCGACGAGGTTGGTGGCGACCTCGACACACTGGCCACCGTTGTTGCTGTATGAGGACTTGAACCAGCGGGGAGAGTCGGTCGTGGTCGTCACGGGGTGCCCTTTCGTACCTGTTCGATCATGGCCACGGATGCCGCCTGGGAGGGCGATTCGGCCTGTAACTGATGGTAGGCCGTCAACATGGGAAGTACCGCGGTACTTTCTCGTTCGAGATGACCCCGCTGGGAGGACTCGGCGTACGACATCAGCGAGCGATCCGGCATCGTCAGCACCGTTACCGGAAGGTCGAAGGGTCGGTGCGCCCCCAAGTCGAACGGGGCGACCTGAAGCATGGTGTTCGGCTGCCCGGCGAACTCCACCAGCCGCGTCAACTGTGCGTCCATAGCAGCAGCATCACCGATGGACCGGCGGATACAGCTCTCGTCCAGCACCACCATGAGCACTGGAAGGGTCGGCCGAAAGAGCGCCGCTTGCCGCTCCGCGACGAGCGTGACCCGTTCGTCGGCCTGCTCAGCCGTGATAGCTCCGCGCCGTACGGCGTTCGCGGCAAGCACCGACGCGTACTCGGGGGTCTGGAGCAGACCGGGGACGATGCCAACTTCGTACAACCGGATCTCCACGGCCCGGCCTTCGTGCCCGACGTACTGCGGGAAGCCCTCCAGCAGCGACCCATGCCGGATCTCACGCCACTCGCGCTCGAACGAATCAGCAGTGTCGGCGATCCCGAACGCAACATCAGTACTGCGTGTGAAACGCAGAGTTGGAGGTTTGCGGCCGGTTTCAATTGCCGAAATATGCCTGCCCGTGTAACCGACCAGCGCGGCCAGTTCGTCCTGAGTCCAACCGCGCGCCTCGCGTAATCTGCGTAAACGCGCCCCGAAAGCCGCTTCCGGGCTTGCTTCAGGATTCAACTCCTTGCGGTTTACCAATGTGCCCTCCGCTGGCGCAACGTTGAAGACTGACTCGACTGTAGGTCACGCTGAGCCCGCTTGGTAGTGGAATGGCTACGGAGAGGAGCGGTGGTGCTCGCACAGAACACCCCGAATGGGCAGGAACCTTCCTACGTCCCGGACCTCGGCACGCTCATGGTCGATACGGGGCACGGCAATCAAACCGGGGAATTCCGGGGGCTCGCCGGCCCGTACTGGTCACTGCGGCCGGTCAACGGCGGCGCCGAATGGGAAGCCGTCCCCGAGCAGGTTCGGACCCCAACTCGCATAGAGCTTCTTGCCGCTGAGATCGCACGCATCAACGCCCGGAGCCGGAGCCGCAGGAGGCTGGAATCGTGACCCCCACCGGCACACCATCACCCGACAAGAACGATCACGAGTCCTGCCGGGAGTGCGAGCAGTACGACCTCGCGGAGGCGGTCGCCAAAGCCGAAGGCGACGCGAGCAGAGAGACCGACTGCCGGGTGCTGCGCAAGCGCCACCAACAGGCCGAGCACGGCGGGCAGCAGAGGTGACGCTCCCGCTGATCCGGCTGGTCTTCGCCGCAGGCGTCGTACAGGCCCGCTTACGCCGGTACCTGCCCCGCCTCACCCGCATACTCGCCCCGCAACCGCCCGGCCTGCCCGCCCTGTTCGCCGAACTCCAGCGCATCGAATCGGACCTCGCCTACCGCACCCGGTTCTTCGCGGGCCTCAACGCCGCCGTCGCCGAACGCAACGCAGAACGCATCGCCGAACTCGAAGCACTCCGAACCGCACTCGACCAGCTCCAGAACCTGGTCTCCCCGGCAACAGCGAGCGTGCCGTACGACTGACAGCTCCCCCAGGATCGAGGTGTGAGAGCGCCGCCGCCCGGGCTCAGCCCCGTTCATCAGCCCTGGACTCGGAAGATCCGACATCGAGCGAGGTATCGCGATGGAATCCGGCTGTTATGACGAGATCGATCTTCAGATCCTCCACGCTCTGCACCTGGACGCACGGGCGCCTTCTTCCGGATCGCCTCCGTCATCGACGTCTCCGACCAGACCTGGCCCTCGTCCTGGCACTCCTCCGCAAGCCTCACTGTTTCGCGACACACGACAGCCCCGGCGGGGTCCAGTACGAGGACCGCCCCGCCGGGGCTGTGATGTCACGTCATCTCAACTGCCAGGTGGGGCAGGACTGTCAGGTGGGTCCGGTCTCCCACCCCTGGCGCAACTGGCTCTCCGACGACGGCGTACGAGCCGCCCGCCTGCCCGCGCTCGGCACGCACCCTAGTACCAAGGGCGGGTGTCGGGTGCGGGCAGCGGCCGCAATGTTGGCCAGCATTCCAACAGGCGCACGGCCAGGGTGGAGCTGAGGCGGCCCACGGCGTGCAGGAGGTCGTGGTCGCGGGTCATGTCAGCGACCACGCCGAGGCGGTGAACGAGCCGCTCGCGGGCGGAGATGTAGCCCCACTCGAAGTCCTCGGTGGGTACCCGAGCGAGCTGGTCGACCGTCCCGCGGTGGGCCCGCTCGACGAGCGCGTCTCCCTGGATCAGCCAGCCGGCGCACGCATCGGCGAGGTCGCCCGGCACATCCCTGCCGGTAAGGCCGTGCCAGGTGGTCCGGTAGATGTCCTCGACCTCCGCGAGCGGGGCCGCGGTGACCGACATCGCGCACCAGCAGGTGGGGAAGCCGATGCGGAAGTACGCGAGCTCGACCAGTCCGTTCCCAAGCGAGGCCCGTTCGAAGTCGACGAAACGGACACCGTCGGTGGTGCGCAGGTCGTTGCCGGGGCACGGGTCGCCGTGCAGCAGCGCATGATGCGGAGTGGGGTCCAACCGGTCCAGGAGAGCGGTGAGTTCATCGAGAACCGCGGACGGGACGGACACGTCGAGCGCCCGGGCCAGGGCGAGGAAGGACTCCGCGTCGGCGGCCGTGGGCCCCGACCAGGCCGGGAGTGCGCCCGCGTCGGCGGGTCCGGTCAGGGCGTGCAGGCGGGCGAGCGATTCGGCGTACCCCGGCATCCAGTCGTCCGTCTTGCCGAGGTCGTCCAAGTGATCGAGGACCATCACCCGCGAGGGCAGGTCCGTGGCGAGCACCGCGGGAGCCACGGTGGGCCCGATCGCCCGTCCCGCCAGGCGCAGCCCAGCGACCTCCCGCGCGAAGCGCGTGTCCGCGTCGGCACCCGTGTCCCCGCCGTCAGTGATCTGCTTGACGATCACCAGACTCCGGTCGGCCAGCCGCACCCGCCACACCCGTGACCGCGGACTGCTGTCCAGGAGCTTGCTCCGCTTGGGGATGCCTACGGTGGAGCGCAGCGCTTCGTCGAACGGAAGCCGGTTCAGCATGCGGATGAGCCTAGCCTTGGCTCCGTACGCATGCGAGAGCCATGACCTGGGCCGATCCCCATTCTGAAACGCGCCCCAGGACGTGACGGCACGCCGCCCATGGGGCCGGAGCGGCCGGCTGCCGCGCTCAGTCACGCCGCGCGCCTCACACCAGACCCCCGCTCGAATTCCGAGCTGGACAAACGGTCTGCCCGGGATCGAACAGCAGGCACTCAGCCACTGGTCGCTCAGGTGTTGGACCACTGCTGGGCTGTGTTGGAGGAGCTACAGGGGGCGAGGACCAGGCCGTACATCTTGTCGGCGGTGATGCACTGACCGTAGGTCGGGTTGCGGAGCTCGTGTCCGGACGGGCCGACCGTCCAGCGCTGCGCGTCACCCACGCCACAAGGACCGGCTCCGATCACCGAGCCCGCGGTGCCGTCCACAGTGAGACAGCCTGTCATCGTGCCGTTGTTGTACACCTCGAAGCCGCCGCCCGAGAGGGACTTGTAGCCCCACACCTGATCCGAAGCGGAACTGCAGGCGACGGTTTCGGCGCGGCCGTTTCCGTCGTTGCGGAGGCACTCGCCGTTGGAGGCAGTGCGGAGGCGGTGGCTGCCCTTGGGGGTCAGCACGCCGCCACTGGAGCCACCGGAGCCGGAGGAACCTCCGCCGGAAGAACCCGACGACCCTGACGATCCCGATGACCCCGACGCCCCCGCAGCGCCCGATGTCCCCTTGGAGCCGGACCCACCGCTGGTGCCGGTGCCGCCATCGGCCGAGCTGCTGCCGCCCGACGATTTCTTCGGGCTCCCGTCGCTCCCCTGGGGCTTCGGCCCGCCCTTGTCGTCACCCCCGCCCTTCTTCTTCGCGCCCTTGGACTTGGAAGGAGAACTGCCGGGCTTGCTGGGCGAGTTGCTGCCGGATGGGGTGACGCTCGCGCTGACGGCCGGTGGCTGGGCGTGCGTTCCGTGCCCGCCGCTGCCCTGGACGTAAGGGATCAGGGCGAACGTGCCGCCGCCGGCCGCGAGTACGACGACGATCGGCAGCCCGATGAGCCTGCCGCGTCGGCGGGGCCGCCGTTCCGGTTCCCGCACCGGGGCGTCGGCGCCCGCAGGCGCGGGGACAGCACCCGGAGCTCCGGCTTGTGGCCGCAGGCCGACCGTCGCCCGGTCCACGGCCCCTTCGCGGGGCCCCGCTGCCGCCTCGCCGGGCTCGGGCTCCTCACGCAGCGGCGCCGCCTCGACGTCGAGCAGCCGTGCGGACCGTTGCGCGAGGTGCGCGATGACATCGCCGGGCAGCCAGGGCCCCGCGGCGGCCCCCGGCCGTACCCGCTCGGGATCGTCCAACAGGGCCTCCACATCGGGCCGTTGCCCGGGATCCTTGTCCAGGCACCGCGTGATGAGCGCCCGCAGCGCCGGATCCTCCACGCCCTCCAGGTCCGGCTCGTCGTGCGTGATCTGGAACATGACGGCGTGCTGGTTGCTCGCGCCGTGCCCGAAGGGCAGCCGCCCCGTCGCCGCGTACATGAGCACGCACCCGACGGTGAAGACATCGCTCCTGGTCCCGGCCTGCTGTCCCCGGATCTGCTCCGGTGACATGAAACCGGGCGACCCGATGACCATCCCCGTGCTGGTGAGCAGCGACTCGACGGAGGTCGTCAGGGCGCGCGCGATGCCGAAGTCGATGATGCGGGTGCCGTCCACGGTCAGCATGACGTTCGACGGCTTCAGGTCGCGGTGCACGATCCCGGCGTCGTGGATGTCCTTCAGGGCGCGCAGCAGCCCGTCCGCCAGGGCGTGCACCGCCTCGGCGCGCAACGGCCCGTACCGCCGCACGACCTGCTCCAGGGAGAGTCCGGGGACGTACCCCGTGGCGACCCAGGGCGGCCTGGCGTCCGGATCGGCGTCGAGCACGGGCGCTGTGTAGCGCTCACCCACCCGCCGCGCCGCGTCGATCTCCCGCCGGAACCGCGCCCGGAACTGTGCGTCGGAGACATGCTCCTCGTGCACCACCTTCACCGCGACGGTACGCCCGCCCTCCGACCGTGCGAGGAACACCCGCCCCATGCCGCCGGCACCGAGCCGCCCGAGCAGCAGGTACGGTCCGATGCGGGTCGGATCGAAGGCGGTGAGGGGCTTGATGCCACCCTCGTCCTGCCCGTCCCCTTCCCCGTCCTGCTCCCCGTTCGTGCCGCTCATGGTGATATGGCCCCCGGTCTTCCTGCTGCCGCCTGATCATCGGCGCAAGTCGGCGTAACTCGTTGGAGAATACGCCCGGTTGAAGCGCACGGTGAAGGTGGACAAGGCTGGTGGGGCGGGTCACCTACTGCCTCACCCGTCCCGCGTCCGTACCGCCTCAGCCCCGCCCGCCCGGCGATTCCGCCGCCCCCAGCCACTCCAGCGCCGCGACCGTCAGCGCCGCCACGCCCGTGTCCAGGGTCGGCTGCATCACCGGGGCGAAGTGCGGGCTGTGGTTGACCGGGATGTCCTGGGCCACCGTGTTCTTCCTGACCGCGTCCGCGTACTTCTCCGGGTCCGCACCGCCGAACCCCCAGTAGGCGAACGGCGCGTCGAAGGCGCGCGGGATCTGGCTGAAGTCCTCGCTGGCCGTCTGGAGTTCGATCGTGCCCGCGTCGTCGCCGAAGTGCGCCGCGAAGGCCTTCGCCAGCCGGTCCGCCACATCCGCGTCGTTCACCGTGGCCGGGAACGAGGTGATGTGCTCGATGGCCGGCTCCTTCGGTGCGTTCGATGCGGTCGCCTCCGCCCTGACGCAGCGTTCGATCGCGTCCAGCACCTGGCGGCGGGTCGTCTCGTCGTACGTGCGGACGTTCAGCAGGATGACGGCGCTGTCGGGGATGACGTTCGGGCTCGCACCCGCCTGGATACTGCCGACCGTCAGCACGGCGGGCGTGGTGGCGGCCAGTTCGCGGGATACGACCGTCTGGAGCCTCACCACGCACAGCGCCGCCAGCACCACCGGGTCGACGGCGAACTGCGGCATGGAACCGTGGCCGCCGCGCCCGTACAGCGTGATGCGCAGACTGTCCGCCGCCGACAGGAACGAGCCGGGGCGCACCCCCACATATCCCGCCGGATACGGCAGCACATGCTGGGCGAGAGCCACGTCCGGGCGCGGGATCCGGTCGGCGAGACCGTCGTCGACCATCGCGTCGGCGCCGTCGCCGTTCTCCTCCGACGGCTGGAACAGCACGGTCAGCGTGCCCCGCCACGCCTGCGGGGCAGCGGCCATCAGCCGGGCGAAGCCGAGCAGGCAGGTGACATGGGTGTCGTGTCCGCAGGCATGCATCACCGGCACTTCCGCACCGTCCGCGTCCGTGGTGGTCACCGTCGACGCGTACGGCAGCCCGGTGTCCTCCCGGACCGGCAGCGCGTCCATGTCCGCGCGCAGCAGCACCGTGGGGCCGTCGCCGTTGGCCAGGACGCCGACCACGCCGGTGCCGCCGATTCCTTCCGTGACCCCGTACCCCCACTCCCGCAGCCGCTCGGCCACCCGCGCCGCGGTCCGCCGCTCGGCCAGGCCCAGCTCGGGATGGGCATGGAGGTCCCGGTAGAAGTCCTCAAGATCGTCGCGGATGCCGTCCAGACCGCCGAGGATGTCGTCGGCGCGGGAGGTGCTGGTCATGGGGATCCTTCCCGAAGCGTGGGGATACTTCCCGGGGCACAGGGATCCGAGATCCCTCACGAAGGCCGGGAGCAGGTGCGGGACCGGTTCACGGCCGGTGCGGGACCGGTGCGCGGCCGGTGCGAGACCGGTTCACGGCCGGCACGGGACCGGTGCGGGACCGGCGCCCCCACCATCGTGGCCAGCCCCGGGCGGGCTGTCACCTGCGGGCTCAGCGACCGCCGTGCCGCCCCCGCCGGGCCCGTCAGGCAGAATCGGTGCATGACCCCTGAGCACCCCACACCGAAGCCCCCCGACCCGGTCTACGCCGACCGTGTCTACCGGTCACTCGCCGGGCTCGCGGGTGGCGTGCTGCTGCTCGCCCTCGCTCTCTGGCTGGGTATCGACGCCCTCGTCAACGGCCACGGGAACACTCCCTGGCTGGCCCTCGCCGGGCTGGTCCTCGTGATTCCGCTGGTGGTCGCCTTCACCTTGCGGCCCGCCGTGTACGCCAACGACGACCGGCTCAGGATCCGTAACCCCTTCCGTTCGATCACCCTGCCCTGGGCGTGCGTCGACGACATCCGCGCCGCGTACTCCACCGAGGCGTTCGTGGGCGGCAGCAAGTACCAGCTCTGGGCCGTGCCGGTCTCGCTGCGCCGCCGCAAGCGGGCCAACATCCAGCAGATGCGGGCTGCCGCGCCCGGTGCCGGGCAGCGCCAGAACCGCAATCCGTTCGCCCAGGGCGCGGACGCGGATCAGGGCCGCGCGCCGGCCGACCAGTCGGTCATCGAACTGCGCGAGCTCTCGGAGCGCGGCAGCGACCGGCCGACGGCACAGGGCACCCCCGAGGTCCGCTGGGCCTACGAGATCATGGCCCCGGCCGCGGCGGGCGCCGTCCTGCTCGCCGTGCTCCTCGCCGTGGGCTGACCCGGCGGATTCCCGGGGCCCGGAACCGGGATGGGCCCAAGTCCGGCGGGATCAGCTCCACTTGTGCTGGAATCTGGGCCATGACCGATGCTTGCGAGGGGGCCGGGACGGCCTCGTTCAGCGACCCGTCCGGTGGCCCGGCGTGCCGGCTGCTCGCCGAGTCCGAGCGGTTGCGCAACGAAGCACACCGGAAGACGACTCTCGCCGACCGACGAGCCGCGTTCTGGGCGGTCGCCGATATCGTCCTGGGCTTCCCTGCCGCCCTGCTCGCCGCGGTGTCCGGCGCGGCGGGTCTGACCACGCCGGATGCACGCACCCCTGCGGCGCTGCTGGCCTTGGCCTCTGCGGGGCTGTCGGCAGGGGCCGGGTTCCTGCGCAGCGACACACGACGAATAGGCCACAAACGCGCCCGGAAGGCGTGGGCCGCCCTGGAGGGCGAGGCCACCGTTGCGCTGACGCGGGAGCATCTGGATCAAGAATCCCTCCGCCGCCTGTTCGAGATGCGCCAAGCCGCGCTGGCGGCCTACGAAGGTGACGACGCCTGATCGCAGAGCTGATCGCTGGTCGCAGGACTGTCCGCGGGCGTGATCGCAGGTCTGACCGCAGAGCTGATCGCGGGCCCGACCGCGGGCGCCCTGCGAAGGGGGCCGGGGCCCTGTGCGGCCGAGGGAGGCGCGCGGCACAGCGGCGGATGCGTTGTCCCCCATGCCCGCACTCCGCGGCACCTCAGCACACGGAGGCACCCCGCCCCCACCAGGAGGTTCACCGGCCCCCTGTACAGGTCGCTACGCGCGTAGATATGCTCATCTGGTGACCATGCCCACCACCGCCCCCTCCCCCGGCACCCCCGGCGAAGGACCCGCCTCCCGCCCGGGAGACGCACCCTCCGCAGGCGGCCTCGCCGACGTGACCGCATCCGACAGCGCGCTGCGCCGCTTCCTGCACGGCCTGCCCGGCGTCGACGCCGTCGGCCTCGAAGCGCGCGCCGCCGCCCTCGGCACCCGTTCGATCAAGACCACGGCGAAGGCGTACGCCATCGACCTGGCCATCTCGATGATCGACCTGACCACGCTCGAAGGCGCCGACACCCCGGGCAAGGTCCGGGCGCTCGCCGCCAAGGCCGTCCACCCCGACCCGACCGACCGCACCACCCCGATGACGGCCGCCGTCTGCGTCTACCCGGACATGGCCGCCACCGCGAAGGCCGCGCTGAACGGCGCGGACGTGAAGGTCGCGTCCGTCGCCACCGCCTTCCCGGCGGGCCGGGCCGCGCTGCCGGTGAAGCTCGCCGATGTGCGGGACGCCGTCGCGGCGGGGGCCGACGAGATCGACATGGTGATCGACCGGGGCGCGTTCCTCTCCGGCCGCTATCTCTCGGTGTACGAGGAGATCCAGGCCGTCAGGGCGGAGTGCGTGCGGCCCGGGGGCACCGCAGCACGGCTGAAGGTGATCTTCGAGACCGGCGAGCTGTCCACGTACGACAACATCCGCCGCGCCTCCTGGATCGGCATGATGGCGGGCGCGGACTTCATCAAGACGTCGACCGGCAAGGTCGCGGTCAACGCCACCCCCGCGAACACCCTGCTGATGCTGGAGGCGGTCCGCGACTTCCGCGCGCAGACCGGCATCCAGGTCGGCGTGAAGCCCGCGGGCGGGATCCGCTCCACGAAGGACGCGATCAAGTTCCTGGTGCTGGTCAACGAGACCGCGGGAGCCGACTGGCTGGACAGCCACTGGTTCCGCTTCGGCGCCTCCAGCCTGCTGAACGACCTGCTGATGCAGCGTCAGAAGCTCAGCACCGGCCGCTACTCCGGTCCCGACTACGTGACGGTGGACTGATCACCATGGCACTCTCATCCGCATTCGAGTACGCACCGGCTCCCGAGTCGCGTTCGGTCGTCGACATCGCCCCGTCCTACGGGCTCTTCATCGACGGCGAGTTCACCGAGGCGGCGGACGGCAAGGTCTTCAAGACCGTCAGCCCCTCCACCGAGGAGGTCCTGTCGGAGGTCGCCCGCGCCGGCACCGCCGATGTGGACCGCGCCGTGCAGGCGGCCCGCAAGGCGTTCACGAAGTGGTCGGCGCTGCCCGGCTCCGAGCGCGCCAAGTACCTCTTCCGTATCGCCCGGATCATCCAGGAGCGCTCGCGCGAGCTGGCCGTCCTGGAGACCCTGGACAACGGCAAGCCGATCAAGGAGACCCGCGACACGGACCTCCCGCTGGTCGCCGCGCACTTCTTCTACTACGCGGGCTGGGCCGACAAGCTCGACCACGCGGGCTTCGGCGCGAACCCCCGGCCGCTGGGCGTCGCGGGCCAGGTCATCCCGTGGAACTTCCCGCTGCTGATGCTCGCCTGGAAGATCGCCCCGGCCCTCGCCACCGGCAACACCGTGGTGCTCAAGCCGGCCGAGACGACCCCGCTGAGCGCGCTGTTCTTCGCGGACATCTGCCGCCAGGCGGGCCTGCCGAAGGGCGTCGTCAACATCCTCCCCGGATACGGGGACGCGGGCGCCGCACTGGTCGAGCACCCGGACGTCAACAAGGTGGCCTTCACCGGCTCCACCGCCGTCGGCAAGGCCATCGCCCGCTCCGTCGCGGGTACGGAGAAGAAGGTCACCCTGGAGCTGGGCGGCAAGGGCGCGAACATCGTCTTCGACGACGCACCCGTCGACCAGGCCGTCGAGGGCATCGTCACCGGCATCTTCTTCAACCAGGGCCAGGTCTGCTGCGCGGGTTCACGACTGCTGGTCCAGGAGTCGGTGCAGGAAGAGGTGGTGGACGCGCTGAAGCGGCGGCTCGCCACGCTGCGCCTGGGCGACCCGCTCGACAAGAACACCGACATCGGCGCCATCAACTCGGCCGAGCAGCTCGCACGTATCCAGAAGCTCGCGGACACGGGCGAGGCGGAGGGCGCCGAACGCTGGTCGCCCGCGTGCGAACTCCCCACGTCCGGCTACTGGTTCGCCCCGACGGTCTTCACCGGTGTCACCCAGGCGCACACCGTCGCGCGCGACGAGATCTTCGGCCCGGTGCTCTCGGTGCTGTCGTTCCGTACGCCCGACGAGGCCGTCGCCAAGGCCAACAACACGCAGTACGGCCTGTCCGCCGGCATCTGGACGGAGAAGGGCTCGCGCATCCTCGCGGTCGCGAACAAGCTCCGCGCCGGTGTGGTGTGGGCCAACACATTCAACAAGCTGGACCCGACCTCGCCCTTCGGCGGCTACAAGGAATCGGGCTACGGCCGCGAGGGCGGCCGGCACGGCCTGGAGGCGTACCTCGCCCCGTCGAGCCCGGAAGGCAAGCGCTGATGAGCACCGTTGAGCAGCAGAACCGGCTGAGCGTCTTCAAGACCTACAAGCTGTACGTCGGGGGCAAGTTCCCCCGCTCCGAAAGCGGGCGCGTGTACGAGGTGACCGACTCCAAGGGCAACTGGCTGGCCAACGCCCCGCAGTCCTCCCGCAAGGACGCGCGGGACGCGGTCGTCGCGGCGCGCAAGGCGTTCGGCGGCTGGTCGGGCGCGACCGCGTACAACAGGGGCCAGGTCCTCTACCGCGTGGCCGAGATGCTGGAGGGCCGCCGGGACCAGTTCGTACGCGAAGTGGCGGACGCCGACGGCATCTCCAAGCAGAAGGCCGGCGCCGTGGTGGACGCGGCGGTCGACCGCTGGGTCTGGTACGCGGGCTGGACGGACAAGATCGGCCAGATCGTGGGCGGGGCGAACCCGGTCGCGGGTCCGTTCTTCAACCTCTCGACCCCCGAGCCGACGGGTGTGGTGGCGGTCGTCGCCCCGCAGGACTCGTCGTTCCTGGGTCTCGTGTCGGTCGTCGCCCCGGTCATCGCGACCGGCAACACGGCGGTCGTCATCGCCTCCGCGAAGTCCCCGCTGCCCGCGCTCTCGCTCGGCGAAGTGCTGGCGACGTCGGACCTGCCGGGCGGTGTGGTCAATGTGCTGTCCGGGAAGACGGCGGAGATCGCCGCGCCGCTCGCCGCGCACCAGGATGTCAACGCCATCGACCTGACAGGTGCGGATGCCGAGTTGGCACGCGACCTGGAGATCGCCGCTGCGGACAACCTCAAGCGGGTACTGCGTCCACAGGCTGTGGACTTCACGGCCACGCCCGGCACGGAGCGGCTCACGGCGTTCCTGGAGACGAAGACGGTCTGGCACCCGACGGGCGCCCTGGGCGTGTCGGGCTCGTCGTACTGAGCCTGGCACTGAGCCCGGACCGGCGGGCCGCCGCCCGCCACGGGGACGGCTGTACGGGAGGCCCCCGCCGCCGCTGAATGTCGAGTTCAGCGGCGGCGGGGGCCTCTCCGGTACGCGGCCGCGGTGGACCCGCTCTCCGGTCTTCAGCGGCCGGGCAGCAGGTCCTTGAGCGCACCGCCGCTGGTCAGCGGGGAGGTGAGCACGGCCGTCGAGACGGGCTTGAAGTCCGCGACCTGGGTGCCGACCGCGTTGTCCAGCGGGTCGACCCCGGTCTTGGCCAGCGGGTCGAGCTGGAGGGCCGCCACCGGAGCGGTGGCATGGCCGACCGCACCGGTCAGCACCTGGACCGGCGACGGGCCGAGGCTGCCGAGGACCGCGGTGGGGCCGCCCGAGCCGGTGGCCGCGGGCGTGGCGGCCTGTGCGGCCGCACCGCCCATACCGAGCGCCGCACCGGCCACGGAGACGGTGAGGCCGATACGGAGCAGGGAGTTCCGCCGGGGCTTGGGGGCTGCATGTGATGCCATGGGATTCCTGACTCGCAGAGTAAGCAGATGAGCACAAAGAGTAGTTGCTGTGCGGTCTCCGCTCCAAAGACCGCAGCAACCTCACTCCTGGGAGTAGCACGGACCGCTGAATGCGGGAGAATGTTCTTCCGTGAGTTCCTCCCGGTCCATCCAGCCCATACCGGCCCGTGTCGTCCTGCTCGCGGGCCCCTCCGGATCCGGCAAGTCGTCCCTCGCCGCGCGCTCGGGCCTGCCCGTGCTGCGCCTGGACGACTTCTACAAGGAGGGCGACGACCCGACGCTGCCGCAGGTCCTCGGCAGCGCGGACATCGACTGGGACTCACCGCTGTCGTGGGACGCGGACGCGGCGGTCGCCGCGATCCAGGAGCTGTGCCGGACGGGCCGTACCGCCGTGCCCGTGTACGACATCTCCGCCAGCGCCCGCGTCGACCGCGAGACGTTCGACACCGGCGGGGCACCCGTGTTCATCGCGGAGGGCATCTTCGCGGCGGACATCGTGCGGCGGTGCGAGGAACTGGGCGTACTGGCGGACGCGCTCTGCCTGCGCGGGCGGCCTTCCACGACGTTCCGGCGACGGCTGCTGCGGGATCTGCGCGAGGGACGGAAGTCGGTGCCGTTCCTGCTGCGGCGGGGGTGGCGGCTGATGCGGGCCGAACGGGGCATCGTGGCACGGCAGTCGGGCCTGGGCGCGTACCCCTGCGACAAGCAGGAGGCACTGGACCGCCTGGCGGCGGCCTGCGCACCGGCCGGCTCCCTGGCCCCCGCCCGTCGGGCCGGGTCGGCCCGGCCGGTCTGACTCTGCCGGAGCACGGCGGGTCAGGTGCGGGTCACCGTGCCGCGACGGCGAGCACGAGCTTGCCTGTGGTCATACCCGACTCGATGCGGCGGTGCGCCTCAGCGGCCTGGTCCAGTGGCAGAGTCTCCACCTGAACCCGCAGCTCCCCCGCGGCCCCGGCGGCCACCGCGCGGCGCAGTGCCTGGCCGGTCTCCTCGGGGAAAGCGGCGGAGAAGGCCGCCAGGTTGAAGCCCGAGACGGTCTTGTTGGTGAACCACAGTTCGTTGGCCGGGATGCCGACGTCCTCGGCTCCTGAGGCGTTGCCCATCACCACCAGGCGTCCCATCGGGGACAGCTGGTCGAGGCCGGCGCGGCGGGTGGGACCGCCGACCATGTCGACCACGATGTCGAACTCGCCGGCGTCCGCGGCCTGGTCGCGCAGGATCACCTCGTCGTAGCCGAAGCCCTTGGCGATATCGATCTTGGATTCGCTGCCGACGGTTCCGACCACACGGCCCGCGCCCAGCAGGCGAGCGGCCTGGCCGAGCTGGCTGCCCACGCCGCCGGCCGCCGCGTGGACCAGAACGCTCTCTCCGGGCTCGATCCGGGCCACCCGGTCGAGCACCAGGAACGCGGCGGTGCTGTTGGACGGCAGCGCCGCGGCGACGTCGAGCCCGACACCGGAGCCGTCCAGCGGTGCGACCAGGCTCGCGGAGGTGAGCACCACCTCGGCATAGCCACCACTGTCGACGATCGTGAGTGCCGCCACCGGCTGCCCGACGCGCAGGTCCGCGACGCCGTCGCCCAGGGCTCGGATCCGCCCCGCCACCTCGATGCCGGGCACGAAGGGGAGCGGCACGTCGACGACGCCCCGCCGGTAGAGGATCTCGGCGAAGTTGGCTCCCGCGTACGCCACATCGATGGCGACCTGGCCGGGCCCGGGTTCGGGGACCGGCACTGTGGCGATGCGGAGCACCTCGGCTTCGCCGAACTCGGGGATGGTCACTGCCTTCATCTGCGCGCTGCTGCTGTTCATGTCACCGATCCTGCCGCCACGACGGCAGAGCGGGCAGTGCCTCCTCATCCTGGGTGTGGCACCACCAGGCTGTACGGCCGCACCGGCGTCTCCTCCCGCTGCCGGGTACCGGCACCGGAAGGAGGTGGGCTGCGCGGGATCAGGGTGTGACCAACCCCCGCCCGACGCTAGACGGTTCGCCGTATGGCGAATGGCCGGACGGCGGCCACCGGCCGTGTGTCGGCACGTGAGTTGTCCGGGACACCCGGTGCGGCAGGGCACGAGACCGCGGCCCAGACCGCCTTGCCGTCGTTGTCGGGAGTGGTCCAGCCCCAGGTCTCGCTCAGGCAGTCGATGATGTGCAGACCGCGGCCCGACTGGGCCATGAAGTCCGGTTCCTTGACCCGCGGAACGGCGGTGCTGGAGTCGCAGACCGCGAACAGCACGGTCCCGCGTCTGCGCAGCATCCCCAGCCAGACCGCCGGACCGGGGGCGGACCGGGCCGGCAGGGCCCCGAGTCCGTACCGCAGGGCGTTGCTGAGGAGTTCGGAGACGATGAGCGCCGCGTTGTCGACGAGGGGGCTCAACGCCCAGTCGCGCAGCAGGGATCCGCTGAAACGGCGGCCCTCACCGACCGCCTGGCCCCCGGCCGGCAGTGCGCAGGCCGTGAAGCGGACGGACGCGGCGTCTGTCTCCTCGTGCCCCTCGTGCCGGAACGCGTCGCACAGCGCACGGCCCAGCAGTCGGTGGACGGTCGGCCCGGGTAAGGCGCCAATTGGTCCGGTCGAGCGGGATGTCATCGCGATCTCCGAGGAGCAGCCAGACGTCACGAGCGGTTGATCGGCTGCCACTATCCCCCTCCGAGGGATGGTGCCGCAACTGCATCTGCAATTACAGTTCCGGCTGACGCAATTGCCGCAGCAAGTGCAGCTGCAATTGCATCTGCATGATGCCTGGTCAGACGTGCGCACCACGACGAGGAGTGATCAAAATGCAACAGATTGCGAACGGAACACAATCCGACTTGATCGACAATGCGCACTGGAAGAAGAGTCGGCACAGTGCTCCCGGAGGCAACTGCGTGGAGGTCGCCGCGCTCCCCGACGGCAGCGTCGCGATGCGCAACTCCCGTCATCCGCAGGGTCCCGCGCTGGTCTACACGCGTGCGGAGATCGCCGCGTTCATCGCCGGGGCCAAGGACGGCGAGTTCGACGCACTGTCCATCTGAGGCCATCGGTAGCGGCGGGCACCGCCCTGCTGTACGCGCCCCGGGGGCAGATGGAACACTGGCACTCTTCGTGTCCGTCCAGTCGCCTTACGGGAGTTGGCATGACCGCCATACAGCGGCCGAGCAGGGAACAGCTTTCGATAAGGCGGTACCTGGACCACCAGCACATCGGTCCGACCGCCCTGCGCATCCTGCTGGGGGCACGGCTGCGGCGGCTCCGGCAGGACCGCGGTGTCTCGCGGGTGGACGCGGGCAGGGCGATCCGGGCGTCGGACGCCAAGATCACCCGGCTCGAACGCGGTCAGGTCGGATTCAAGCAGCGCGATGTCATCGACCTGCTGACCCTCTACCGCGTACTGGACGAGGAAGTCCGGGCCGACTACCTGGAGATGACCCGGCAGGCCAACCTGCCGGGGTGGTGGCACCGTTACAACGACGTGCTGGAGAACTGGTTCGAGCTGCACGTCGGCCTGGAGGAGGCCGCGTCCCTCATCCGTACCTACGAGGTCCAGTTCCTCCCCGGTCTGCTCCAGACACCTGAGTACGCCCGGGTCATCACCCGCCTCGGCTACCCGAACGCTCCCGAATCCAAGGTGAGCCGCCTGGTCGAGCTCCGCATGGAGCGGCAGAAGCTGCTCACCCGGCCGGATGCGCCGACGCTGTGGACGGTCGTGGACGAGGCCGTCCTGCGCCGCCCCTTCGGCGGGGCCGATGTGATGCGCGGACAGCTCGAACATCTCCTCGAAGTGGCCGAACTGCCCAATGTCACAGTACAGATCGCCCCGTTCAGCGTGGGCGCGATGGCGGCGGCCGGCACCCCCATCACCATCCTGCGGTTCAACGAACCGGACCTGCCGGACAAGGTCTACCTGGAGCAGCTGACCGGCGCGGTCTACCTCGACAAGCAGGACGAGATCGACCACTACTCGCTGATCATGGACCGCCTGGTCACCGAGGCGGACCCGCCGCAGGACGCCGCCCCGTTCATCAAGCGGCTCCTCGACCGGGCATAGCCCGGCCGCGGTCGGCCACGGAGCGCCGCACGCGGTGAGGCCGCGGTCGGCCACGTATCGCCACGTATCGCCACGGGCCGGCCGCAGACCAGCCGCGGACCGGACACGGGAAGAGGGCCGGACAGGCCACCCCCGGCCTGTCCGGCCCTCTTCCGCTTCCCCCGGGCTCCCCCGAACCCCGCCCCCATCAACGCCCGCCGTTTCCCCCCGGAACGGCGACCCTCCCCCGATCCCTCAGGCGACGAGTTCGCCGAAGGACTCCTGCTCGTCACGGCCGAAGCTGAGGACGTCGTCCTCGCGCAGCCGGCGCAGGGAGCGCCAGATGCTGGACTTCACCGTGCCGACACTGATGTCGAGAATCTCCGCGATCTCGGGATCCGTACGGCCCTCGTAGTACCGCAGCACCAGCATCGTGCGCTGCGTCTCGGGCAGCCGGGCCAGCGCCTGCCAGAGCACCGCGCGCAGCTCCGTGCCGCGCATCGCGTCCGTGTCGCCCACCGTCTCCGGGAGCTGCTCGGTCGGGTACTCGTTGAGCTTGCGCCGGCGCCAGGCGCTGATGTGCAGGTTGGTCATCGTGCGGCGCAGATACCCGCCCACGGCCGCCTTGTCGCTGATCCGGTCCCAGGCGCGGTACGTCGAGAAGAGCGCGCTCTGGAGCAGGTCCTCGGCCTCGAAACGGTCGCCGGTCAGGTGGTAGGCGGTGGCGTACAGGGAAGCGCGGCGCTCCTGTACGTAGGCGGTGAATTCCGCCTCCGACGCGGAGGGCCCCTCCTCCGGGGTCTCCCGGCGCACCACCGGCTGGCTCGGCACGGCCGCCTTCGCGACCGGCGCGGGTGCGTCAACCACCGTCATGTACGCCGGGTGCTGACGCCCGGTGCCACGAGAGCACCCCCGCCCTCCCGCGGCACCGGACTTCTCGATGTTGCGTGCGGTCACCACGTCGTGGAGCCGCGTGATTACTGCGCCGGAGTTGTTGCTGTGCAGTGTGTTCATCTCGCGCCCCCCGCCGTGGAGTCGTGCTTCGGTCTGTTGATGAAGAGCTTGCCTCCGCAGTTTCATGGGGTTGTCTGTCGACTGTCACAGGCGCGTCACAAGGGGCGGGGCGGGAGGTGATGTGAGTGACAGCAGAGGCGACAGAGGCGGCAGGCCAGGGGCTCTGCCCGCGGCCCCCGGAGCGCCTGCGGCGGGGCTCTCGGCGGGTTCCGGGAGCCGTCCCCGGGAGGTTCGCCGCGCGGTGACGGAGGCCTCCACGCAGAGTCACGGCAGCCACGTAACCGCTCCAGAGGTCGAACTCCCCTGTCCCATGGGCCAGAATGGCCCCCGTGCCTTTCCTGTTGCTGATTGAGGACGACGACGCCATCCGTACGGCTCTTGAGCTGTCTCTGTCACGCCAGGGGCACCGGGTGGCCACAGCCGCCACCGGCGAGGACGGTCTTCAGCTGCTGCGCGAGCAGCGGCCCGACCTGATCGTGCTGGATGTGATGCTGCCCGGAATCGACGGATTTGAGGTGTGCCGGCGGATCAGACGCACCGACCAACTGCCGATCATCCTGCTGACCGCGCGCAACGACGACATCGACGTGGTGGTCGGCCTCGAATCCGGTGCCGACGACTATGTGGTGAAGCCGGTGCAGGGGCGGGTGCTCGACGCCCGTATCCGCGCCGTGCTGCGCCGCGGGGAGCGCGAGTCCACCGACTCCGCCGCCTTCGGGAGTCTCGTCATCGACCGTTCGGCGATGACCGTGACGAAGAACGGCGAGGATCTCCAGCTCACCCCGACCGAGCTGCGCCTGCTGCTGGAACTGAGCCGCAGGCCCGGACAGGCGCTCTCCCGCCAGCAGTTGCTGCGGCTGGTCTGGGAGCACGACTACCTCGGTGACTCACGGCTGGTCGACGCCTGCGTGCAGCGGCTGCGCGCGAAGGTGGAGGACGTGCCGTCCTCACCGACCCTGATCCGTACGGTCCGCGGCGTCGGCTACCGGCTGGACACGCCTCAGTGACTCGTCCGTCCCTCCACGGGCTGCGCCTGACCAGCCTGCGGCTGCGCCTCGTCGTCGTCTTCGCCCTGGTCGCGCTCACCGCAGCCGTCTCCGCCTCCGGCATCGCGTACTGGCTCAACCGCGAGGCGGTGCTGACCCGTACCCAGGACTCCGCGCTCAAGGACTTCCGCCAGGAGATGCAGAGCCGGGCTGCCCCGCTGCCGCTGAAGCCGACGCAGAACGAGCTGCAGACCACGGCGGCGCGGATGGCCGCGTCCAGCAACCCCGGTTACAGCGTGCTGCTGGTCGGTGAGCGCGCCAAGGGCAAGCCCGTCATCGGCTACTCCGACCTGGACACCTTCACGCTCGCCGATGTGCCGCACCAGCTTCAGGAAGCGGTGGCCAGGCAGCAGAAGGTCGGCTCGGACGAGCACTCCACGTACCACCTCTTCTGGCAGCGCATCACGCTGCGCGGGAAGCCGTACCTGGTGGGCGGTGCGAAGGTCATCGGGGGCGGGCCCACCGGCTACATGCTCACCTCGCTCGACCAGGAGCGGCAGGACCTCAGCTCCCTCGCCTGGTCGCTGGCCATCGCCACCGCGCTGGCCCTGATCGGCTCGGCGCTGCTCGCCCAGGCCGCGGCGACGACGGTGCTCCGGCCCGTGCAGCGCCTCGGCGAGGCGGCGCGGCGGCTCGGTGAGGGCAAGCTCGACACCCGGCTGAGGGTCTCGGGCACGGACGAGCTGGCCGAGCTGTCCAGGACGTTCAACAAGACGGCCGAGGCACTGGAGAAGAAGGTCAGCAACATGAGCGAGCGGGAGGAGGCCAGCCGCCGCTTCGTCGCCGACATGTCGCACGAGCTGCGGACGCCGCTGACCGCGATCACCGCCGTCTCGGAGGTTTTGGAGGAGGAGGCGGACAGCCTCGATCCGATGATCGCGCCGGCCGTGCAGCTGGTGGTGAGCGAGACCCGCAGGCTGAACACCCTGGTGGAGAATCTGATGGAGGTCACCCGCTTCGACGCGGGAACGGCCCGGCTGGTGCTCGACGACGTGGACATCGCCGACCAGATCACCGCGTGCATCGACGCCCGCGCCTGGCTCGACGCGGTGGAGCTGGACGCGGACCGCGGCATCATGGTGCGCCTCGACCCGCGCCGTCTCGATGTGATCCTGGCGAATCTGATCGGGAACGCGCTGAAGCACGGCGGTTCACCGGTCCGGGTGGCCGTGCGGATCGAGGGCGAGGAGCTGGCCATCGCGGTGCAGGACCACGGCCCCGGCATTCCCGAGGACGTACTCCCGCACGTATTCGACCGCTTCTACAAGGCGAGCGCGTCCCGGCCCCGTTCCGAAGGCAGCGGGCTCGGCCTCTCCATCGCGATGGAGAACGCGCACATCCACGGCGGCGACATCACCGCGTCGAACGCGCCGGACGGCGGCGCGGTCTTCGAACTGCGGCTGCCGCGCGACCCGGTGGATCCGGCCCGCGACGCCCAGGAAGGCGACGGCGCATGAGGGCCGGACGAACGAAACCCGCAGCGATACTGATGGGCCTGGCCGCTCTGTGTGCCCTGACGGCCGGGTGCGGCATCCGGGACACCTCCGTACCGGTGGACGCCGGCGCCGCGCCGTCGCGGGTGCCGTGCAACCTCCCCGCGGACGGTGACACGGCGCAGGCGCCGCAGGGCATCCCGGTCCGGGTCTATCTGGTCTGCGGGAGCCGGCTCGTCCCCGTCGACCGCACGGTGCAGATAGCGGAGGGCCGCACCCTCTCCGACGGTGTGCGGGTCGCGGAGAAGCTCCTCGACGAGCTGCGCGAGAAGCCCACCGTGACCGAGAAGGAGGCCGGGTTCAGCACCGATGTGCAGGACTCCCTGTCCGTGAGCGAGGGGCGCAAGAGCGACCCCGCGGGTGCGCTGCGGCTGAGCCGCGACCCGGCGGACCTGCCGGCCAACGCGCTGGCCCAGATCGTCTGTACGTACGCGGAGAGCGCGGCGGCGGAGACGGACGGCTCGGTGGTGCTCGGCGGCCCGGACGGGGATCCGCCGCGCGCGTACTCCTGCACCCAGCAGCTGAAGACCCGGCCGGACGCCGACCCGGAGCTGGGCGACCTGCGGCGGTAGTGCCGCAGTGCCCCGCCCCGCGCCCGGTACCGGTGCGGGCCCAGTGGGGATTCGGTGACGGCACGGTGACAAAGTCAGCGGAACCGATCCCACCGGTAGCCGCGTCCTGTGTGGTGTGCGTCAAGGTACGGGCGGTCGCTCCGTCATCCGTTTTCGCGTCGTGGGGGTTGTCCTCCTCGCCGCGCATCTTCTGATTGTCGGCTGGCTGACCCTGCGCCCGCTGGACGTGATGTGGGTGACCGCCTCGAACTTCACGCCGTTCGCCGGCATCAGAGCGGATCTCGCTCTGGGCGCCCTGCAGGCGACCCGCAGGATCGGTGAGGCGCTGCTGCTGCTCGCCCCGCTGGGGGTGCTGCTGCCGCTGGCCGGCGGCCGGCTGCGGGTGTCGCCCTGGGCCTCGCTGGCCCGCACGGTCGCGGCGGGCGCGCTGATCTCGCTGGCCATCGAGCTGCTGCAGACCGGAGTGCCCGGGCAGGTGGTCGATGTGGACTCGCTGCTGCTCAACACGGCGGGCGTCGCCGTGGCGCACGTACTCGTGGTGCCCGCCGTGCGGTGCCGGCTGCGGCGCCGGGGGGTGGAGCGCTCGGAACGGGCCGCCGTCCTTCCGGATGAGCCCCTTCAGGGAGCCACCCCGACGATTCCCAGGGTCGGGATCGCACCGTAGAGCGATGCTCCTTCCACCACGGCGCGTCATGATGGATGTACAGGGAGCGCGACGGAGCCGCTCCCGCAACGCTTCGCGAAGGAGCCCCACATGTCCGCACTTGCCCGCCCCCGTGAAGGCCGTGTCCTCGGCGGAGTGTGCGCAGCGCTGGCTCGGCGCTTCGGCACCTCTGCGACCACCATGCGCGTGATCTTCGTCGTCTCCTGCCTGCTGCCGGGGCCGCAGTTCCTGCTGTATCTGGCGCTGTGGATCCTGCTGCCCGGCGAGAAGTCGCCGTCGGCGGCCTGGTAGTCCGGAGCCCGCCCGGCGGTCCGGGACCCGTACACGACAGACGGGGCGCACACCCCTGGGACGGGTGTGCGCCCCGTCTTCGGCTGTGCCGGGGGGGGCTGCCGGGTGTCAGCGGCCGATGCTGCCCACCGCGTCCGTCACGGTCCCGGTCGGCAGACCGCCGAGGAGGCCCTTGTTGCCGCTACTGCCCTGGAGCGCCCGCTTCGCACCGCCGACCGTGTGCTGTCCGGACTGCACGGAGTTCCCCTTGCCGGCCGGGATCTTCGACGTGACCTGGTCCAGCGGGAGCGTGCTGGTGACCGAACCCAGCGTGCCCGTCACGTCCGGAGTGACCGGTACGACGGACGCAGAGGCGGTACCGGCGGCGGTCGCGGCGAAAGCGGCACCGAGAACGGCGACACCGAGGGTCTTGGCAGCAGACTGCTTCATGAGGAGAACGTCCTTGTGATGCGAGGGGAGGGGGAATTGAGCGGCTACGCAAGGTAGCCAGCCCGGCACGCCCCCCGCAAACGCGGCGAAGCGGCCGGGAAAGTCGCTCCCGGCCGCCCGTTCGACGGTATGGTCAGCGCGCCCCAGCCGCGGAACCACTGGTCACAGCGGTCTGACGGAAGAGCCACTCGGCCTTGAGCTCCGCGTATCCGGGCTTGATGACGTCGTTGATCATGGCAAGGCGTTCATCGAAAGGAATGAATGCGGATTTCATCGCATTGACCGTGAACCACTGCATGTCGTCGAGCGTGTAGCCGAACGCGTCGACCAGGTGCTCGAATTCATGGGTCATGGTGGTACCCGACATCAGCCGGTTGTCCGTGTTGACGGTGGTCCGGAAGTGCAGCTTCCGCAGCAGCCCGATGGGGTGCTCGCCGTACGAG
This sequence comes from Streptomyces sp. NBC_00440, assembly GCF_036014215.1. Taxonomy (NCBI): domain Bacteria; kingdom Bacillati; phylum Actinomycetota; class Actinomycetes; order Kitasatosporales; family Streptomycetaceae; genus Streptomyces; species Streptomyces sp. NBC_00440. The sequence continues at coordinate 5,144,533 of NZ_CP107921.1, read as the reverse complement.
TCGGCGGCGCCGGTCTGCAGGTTCGAGGTGGGGCACATCTCCAGCGGGATCCGCTTGTCCCGTACGTACGAGGCGAGGCGCCCCAGCTTCACCGTGCCGTCGTCGGCGACCTCGATGTCGTCGATGATCCGCACCCCGTGCCCGAGCCGGTCCGCGCCGCACCACTGGAGCGCCTGCCAGATCGACGGCAGCCCGAAGGCCTCACCCGCGTGGATGGTGAAGTGGTTGTTCTCCCGCTTCAGATACTCGAAGGCGTCCAGGTGACGGGTGGGAGGGAAGCCGGCCTCGGCGCCCGCGATGTCGAAGCCGACGACGCCCAGATCCCGGTAGCGGTTGGCGAGTTCGGCGATCTCCAGGGCGCGGGCCGCGTGCCGCATCGCGGTGAGCAGGGCGCCGACCCGGATCCGGTCGCCGTTCTCCCTGGCCAGCCGCTCGCCCTCGCGGAACCCCTCGTTCACGGCCTCCACGACCTCTTCGAGGGTGAGACCGCCCTCCAGGTGCTGCTCGGGGGCGTACCGGACCTCGGCGTACACGACGCCGTCCTTGGCGAGGTCCTCGGCGCACTCGGCGGCGACGCGCACCAGCGCCTCGCGGGTCTGCATGACGGCGCAGGTGTGCGCGAAGGTCTCCAGATACCGCTCCAGCGAACCGGAGTCGGCCGCTTCGCGGAACCAGACGCCGAGCTTGTCGGCGTCCGTCTCGGGGAGAGCCGTGTACCCGGTCGCGCGGGCGATCTCGATGATCGTGCCGGGGCGCAGGCCCCCGTCGAGGTGATCGTGCAGGAGCACCTTCGGAGCTCGGCCGATCTGATCCGTGGTGGGCGATTGCATGGTCTGGCTCGTCATCTGGGCACTTTAGCCCCTACGCGCGTAGATCGTGCCCCGTCGATATGTAACAGTGACCGTTCGGAAGGGTGGAGTACACCTCCGCTTCTGAGACTGTTCCGTTATGGCACAGCAAGCACCAGCCCCGCCGGAAGCCAGGCTGGGACGGGCAGTTGGGGCAGGCGGGACACAGTCCGCGGTCAGCGGTGTGGTCCTGCTGCTCCCCGACGGCGACCCGGTCTCCCGGCGCCGCTCCTCCCCCCTGCCGTACGCGTCCCTGCGCCCGCCGGCCCGCAGGCTGGCCCGCGCGGGCCGGGGCGACGGGCTCGCGGCCCATGTCGTGCGCTACCGCTTCCGCGGCTGGAACGGTACGGACGCACACCTCGCCGAGGACGCGTCCTGGGCGGTGGACGAGGCGCTGCGGCGGTACGGCGACGTCCCGGTCTGCCTGGCGGGCCACGGCATGGGCGGCCGCGCCGCGCTGCACACCGCGGGCCACCACGCGGTCACCTCGGTCCTGGCCGTCGCCCCGTGGCTGCCCGACGACGACGTGGCCGCCGAGCCCGAACCGGTGAAGCAGCTGGTGGGGCGGCAGGTCCTCATCGTGCACGGCACCACGGACGCCCGCTCCGACCCCGAACTCTCCTACCGGCTCGCGGAACGCGCCAAGAAGACCAACCGCGACACCTGCCGCTTCGAGGTCCACTCCGACGGGCACTCCCTGCGCCAGCACCGGTCCGAAGTGGTGGCGCTGGCTTCGGACTTCGTACGGGGGGCGCTGTTCTCGCACGCGTACGCGCGGCCGGTGGTGGACGCGTTCGCGGCGCCGCCGCCGCTGGGGCTGCGGATGCCGCTCGCCGCGGGGTTCGGCCGGACGCTCCAGTAGCGGGGCGTCGGGGGGTGGGGGCGGCGGGGCGTTCCCGGTGCTACTCCGGCAGCAGCCGCCCCCGCCGCGCCAGCAGGAACTGCTTGAACGCTGCCACCGGGGCCGTGTCCGGATGTCCGTCCAGCCATGCCACCCCGATCTCCCGCACCGCCCGCGGCGCGGTCACCGCCAGCTCCACCACGCCCGGCCTGGCCACCGCGGGCGGTGGCAGCAGCGCCACTCCGAGCCCTGCGGCGACCAGCCCGCGCAGCGTCTCCGCCTCCTCGCCCTCGAAGGCGATCCGCGGGGTGAATCCGGCCTCGGCGCACAGGTCGTCGGTGATGCGGCGCAGCCCGAACCCCGGCTCCAGCGTCACGAAGGCCTCGTCGGCGGCCTCGGCGAGCCTGACCCGTCTGCGCCCGGCGAGCCGGTGGTCGTCCGGCACCACGAGCCGCAGCCGTTGCTCGTCCAGACGCCGGGCGACCAGATCGGGCGCGTCCGGCACCGGGGAGGTCAGACAGAGGTCGAGCTCCCCGGCGCGCAGCCGTTTGATCATCGCCTCGCCGTAGTTCTGGACGAGCTGGAACCGCACCCTCGGGTGGTCGGCCCGGAAGGCGCGGATCAGCCCGGGCACGGTCTCGGGGCCCAGGGTGTGCAGGAAGCCGAAGGTGATCCGGCCGGAAGCGGGGTCGGCGTCCGCCCGTACGGAGTCCGCGGCCCGCTCGACCTCCGTGAGCGCCCGCTCCACGGTCGACAGGAAGGTCCGGCCCGCGGGCGTCAGCGAGACGGAGCGGCCCCGGCGCGCGAACAGCGCCACGCCCAGGTCCGTTTCGAGTCTGACCATGGCACGCGACAGTGTGGACTGCGGGACCGACAACTCGTGTGCGGCCCGGGTGACATGCTCGTGACGCGCGACCGCCGCGAAGTACGCCAGCCGGGGCGCGAGCAGGAGCTGGATGTCTTCTTCGTAACTACTGGGTGACAGCCGCGGCTGTGAGCTGTGCTGATGCGCCATGGGAACGATTATGGCCAGTCCATGCATTGGACGCATGAGAACCCCGGACCTATGTTCGGGGTATGCCTCCTGCCAGTACCGGGGCACTCACCACCGTGAGTGCCTCCGCCGCGCCGTCCCTGCCCGAGCAGCTCACCCCCGGCCGCCCCGGCTACCGCCGCATGAGTTTCGCGCTCTTCTCCGCGGGCATGGCGACCTTCGCCCTCCTCTACTCGACCCAGGCACTGCTGCCCGCGATCAGCTCCGGCCTCGGCGCCACGGCGGCCCAGGCCAGCTGGACGGTCTCGGCGGCGACCGGCGGGCTCGCCGTGTGCGTGGTGCCGCTGAGCGCGCTGTCCGAGCGGTTCGGGCGGCGGACGATGATGACGGCGTCCCTCTCGGTCGCCGTGGCCATCGGCCTGCTGGTGCCCTTCGCGCCGAACGTGAGCTCGCTGATCGTGCTGCGCGCCGTGCAGGGCGCCGCCATCGCCGGGCTCCCGGCATCGGCGATGGCTTTCCTCGCCGAGGAGGTGCGGCCCAAGGCGCTGGTCGCCGCGATCGGGCTGTTCGTCGCCGGGAACTCCATCGGCGGCATGAGCGGGCGCATCCTGGCCGGCTGGGTCGCCCAGGCCTGGGGCTGGCGCGCGGCGCTCGGCGCGCTCGGGCTGATGTCGGTCGTCTGCGCGGTCGTCTTCCGGCTGATGCTCCCCCGGGCCCGGAACTTCACCGCGGCCCCGCTCGACCCGCGCGCCCTGGGCCGCACCGTCGTCACCCACATCGGCGACCCGCTGCTGCGCAGGCTGTACGCGATCGGCGCGCTGTTCATGACGGTCTTCGGCGCCGTCTACACGGTGATCGGCTACCGGCTGGTGGGCGCCCCGTTCAACCTGCCGCAGGGGCTGGTCGGCTCGGTCTTCCTGGTCTATCTCGTCGGTACGGTCTCCTCGGCGACGGCCGGCCGGCTCGTCGGCCGGCTGGGCCGCCGGGGTGCGCTGTATCTGGCGGTGTCGACGGCCGCGGCGGGGCTGCTGCTCTCGCTGTCCGACTCGATCGCCGCCGTGCTCCTGGGCCTCGTCCTGATCACCGCCGGGTTCTTCGCCGGGCACGCCGTCGCGTCCTCGTCGGTGAGCCGTACGGCGAAGACGGGCCGCGCCCAGGCGTCGGCGCTGTACCAGGCGGCGTACTACCTGGGCAGCAGCGCGGGCGGTGTGCTCGGAGCCGCCGCCTTCCACGCCGGGGGCTGGGCGGGCACCGTGACGCTGGGGCTGCTCGCGCTGGCCGGCGTGCTGGCGATCACGCTGTACGGGGCGCACAGCGCGCGGGCGGCCGCACGGCGGACACCGGTGGGTGTCTCCCCGGCGGCGGGTTCCCCGAAAAGGTGGCCCGTCGGCTGATCCGTGTGCCGTTGTCAGTGGCCCCCTGTAGTTTCGGAATCGCTGGTGCGATCGGGACCGAGCCCGGAATCAAGCCCGGAATCAAGCTCGGAATCAGGCTCGGGAAACAAGCAGGGGGCACCCTTATGAGCGACCTCGCGACAACAGACCTCGACGCGCGTCTTGAGGGACACCGGACGGAGCTCGCCGGTTACTGCTACCGGATGCTCGGTTCGTCCTTCGAGGCGGAGGACGCCGTGCAGGACACGATGGTCCGCGCCTGGCGGAGCTTCGACCGGTTCGAGGGCCGTTCGTCGCTGCGCTCCTGGCTCTACCGGATCGCGACCAACGTCTGTCTGGACATGCTGAACGCGGGCAACAAACGGGCCCGCCCGATGGATCTGAACGAGCCCACCCCGGTCGCGCAGGCCGCGCTCAACGCGCAGCCCGAGGCGGCCTGGCTGGAGCCGGTGCCGGACGGCCGGGTGCTGCCGTCCCTGGTGGACCCGGCGGAGAAGGCGGTCGAGCGGGAGACGATCCGGCTCGCCTTTGTCGCCGCGCTCCAGCATCTGCCGCCCAAGCAGCGGGCCGTGCTGATCCTCCGCGAAGTGCTCGCCTGGAAGGCGAGCGAGGTCGCGGAGCTGCTGGAGACCACGGTCGCATCGGTCAACAGCGCGCTGCAACGGGCCCGTTCGACCCTCGCCGCGTGCGCACCGGCCGAGACCGACGCGGCAGATCCCCTGGACGAGGAGCAGCAGAAGCTGCTCGCCCGCTATGTCGCGGCCTTCGAGGGGTACGACATGGAGGCGCTGACCGCTCTCCTCCATGAGGACGCCACGCTCTCCATGCCGCCGTACGACCTGTGGCTGCGCGGCCACGACGACATCGTCGGCTGGATGCTGGGCGTCGGCTCGGTCTGCCGCGGCTCGCGGCTCGTCCCGACGGTGGCCAACGGCACCCCGGCCTTCGCCCATTACCACCCGAGCGAGTCGGGCAAGGGGTTCGACCCCTGGGCGCTCATGGTCATCGAGATCACGGACGGCCGGGTCGCCGGGATCACCTCGTTCCTGGACACGGAGCGCTGGTTCCCGCTCTTCGATCTGCCCAAGCGCCTGGAGGAGTAGCGGCGGGCCCCGCTCCGGGCTCCGGGTGGGCCGGGGGGAAGCCGCGGGGAGCCGCCCTCAGGCCTCCGCGGCCAGGTGGCGTGGCGGACGCCGGTGGCGGCCCTCGGGCTCCGGTGCGAGGGCGATGCTGACACGCGGCACGCGCCGTGCGACCAGCGACACCGACATCGCACGGAACGCCGTCATCACCACGACGATCACCGCGACGGCCAGCGTCACCGCAGCCCCGCCCCACGCGATCGCCGGACGGGGCCCCCAGGTCTGCGCCACCCAGGTCGCGGCCAGGGTGCCCAGGAACCAGCCCGCGCGGTAGACGAGTTGGAAGATCGCCATCACCCGGCCGCGGAACTCCGGCAGCGTCTGGAGCTGCGCCAGGCTGAGCAGGCCCGCCCGCAGGATGAGGGAGACCATTCCGACCGGCAGCAGCACCAGGCCGAGGGTCAGCAGGGACGGCATGGCCGCGGTGACGAGTTCGAGGATCCCGAGCAGGAGACTGCCCACCAGCACCGTGCCCAGCACGATCTTGGTCCGCCAGGTCAGCCAGGCCCCGATGAGGGAGCCGACGGAGATGACGGCGAGCAGAATGCCGTACGCCCCGGCCTGCCCGGTGAGTTCGCTGGACGTCAGCAGGAGCAGCAGCGAGGGGAGACTCGTGCCGAAGAGGCCGACGGTGCCGATGACGAGCAGCAGGAGCACGAGGCCGGGACTGTGCCGCACATATCCCCAGGCGCCACGCACCCGGGGGCGCCCGCCCGTCCGCGGGGGACGGGCGTGGAGTTGCGCCGGGCGGACGAGGAGGAGCGCTGTGAGCATCGTCAGGTAGGAGAGCCCGTTGAGCAGGACCACCCCGCCCAGGCCCAGCGCCCCCATGAGGGGGCCCGCCAGGGAGGAGCCGACGACCAACGACAGGTTGAGGATGACGTTGTTGAGCGTGACCGCCCGCCTGAGCAGGGCGTCGCCCGCGACTTCCGAGACGAAGACCTGCTCCGTCGGCAGACCGATCGCGTTGATGCTGCCGACACAGAGCGCGCTGACCACGAGGTGCCACACCGCGAGCGATCCGCTGTACGCCAACAGGCCCAGCAGCAGGGCCAGCAGAGCGAGCAGGGAGTGGGTGCACAGCAGCACCCGGCGGGGCGGGAAGCGGTCGGCGGCCAGCCCGCCCACCTGGCTGAACAGCAGCATCGTGAAGATCGGTGCCGCGGTGACGACGCCGAGCACGATGGCGTTGTGGCTGAGTTGGTAGGTGAACCAGCCCAGGGCCACGAGCTGTGTGTTGGTGCCGATCTGGGAGACGATCAACCCGGCGTAGTAGAGCCGTGGATTACGGGACGCGAGAAGCCCGGGCGACGTTCCGACCGTCCCGTCCGGGGCCGCGTCGTCCGTTCCCCCCGCTGTTCCGCCTGTTGTCCCGTCCGTCATCCGGCGACCTGTGCGTACAGGTCGGACACGCCCTCCATGAAGGCGTCGGCCGACAGCCGTTCCTCCGCCAGCGTTCGCACCGCCTGCCGGTCGCTCTCCAGTGCCTCGCGGATGTCCGCCATGACGAGGGACGGGTGGCGGTCGCTGTCGGCGCCGGTGAGGTTGTAGCGCAGGAGGGAGTCGATGTTGTCCGCCGTGATGGGGCCGGCGTAGTGGTGGCCCGCGCAGAGGGTCGGAATACCCGTCGCCATGGCCTCCATCGCGCCGCGCCCGAGCGAGATCACCACGTCCATCTCCCCGAGGAGGTTGGGGATCGACTGGCACGGCACGTGGTTGATGAGGATGATCTCGCTGCCGAAGCGGTCGCTGATGTCCCAGAACCCGGGGCCGTCGCCCGCCACGTACACGAGGAGTTCCTCGCGGTCGATGTTCTCGATGATCCGGCCGAGGAGGGCCTCCCGCCCGGAGTCCAGCCGGCAGTAGAGCAGGACCCGCGGTCGCCGCGCGCCGCTCCTGTCGAGGACGGCGGGGAAACGTTCCAGGTCGACGCCCTGGTGGGCGAGGACCGCCCGGTCCGGGGGGAGGTACCTGCGCTGCAGTGACAGCGCGTTCTCCGTCATGCACAGGAAGCGCTCGCAGCGCGAGACGAGGTAGTCGGACGAGCGGCGACCCGCGTGGTGGACGATCCTGAACGCCGGTATCTGCTCGTCGAACTGCATCAGCATCTCGTCCGGCACCTCGTCGACCAGGATCAGATCGGTCTTGCCCGACGGATCCGTCTCCTCCGTCACGGTGACGGCGTCCATGCCGCGGAACGTCGAGGTCAGGGCGAAGCTGGCGGGGGTGTCGACGACGAGCCGCACGGTGTGGCCCGCTCTGCTCATGGTCCGGATCAGGTCGAGGACGAAGCTGTGCTGGCCGTAGGTGTGGAAGCGCCCGTGCCGGCTGTACTTTCCGTCGTAGATGGCGTTGCTGCCGGTGGCGAGCAGGTAGGTGATGTGCACGCTTCCTCATCGGGTCGCTGAGTGGGGGGGGCGGGGCGTGGACCATGCCCTGATGCCGGACAATGCCGGACACGCCTAGGGGCGGCGGCTCCATGCGGAGCCGTCGCTCTTTCAAGGCAGTTGGTGGCGGGGTGACCTGACGGCGGACGTGCGCCGGCCGTGCTGTGTGGGCAGATGGCGCGGCGCGTGGGCGAAGGGCGCGGTCAGGCGACCTTCGGGTACTGCTCGAAGCCGAAGCGCCGGTCGAACTCGGCCTGGCGGTCCTCGTCGAAGAAGCGCACCATCTTGACCATCGGTCCCCAGCGTTCGTCCAGGCTCATGCCCTCGATGCTGAAACCGTGCTTCAACTGGAAGATCATCGCGGTGCGGTTGCTCGGGTGGTGCTCGGACGTCACCCGCTCGTATCCGACGGCCTGCAGGTACTCCAGCAGCTTGACGTAACAGAGGGCGGCGACGCGCTGCGCGCGGTATTCGGGCAGCATTCCGCTGGTGCCCAGGTAGAAGGTGTCGGGGTCGGCCATCCGGCCCTTCAGCCACCCCATCACCTTTCCGTCGCCGTCCTCCATGAGGATCCGCTCCTGGTGGAGCGACCGGTATTCGGTAACCAGCTCTTCCGACTTGGGGCGGTACGGGTAGGCGTCCCGGTCGGGGAAGACGGACGCGTAGATCTGGCCGACCGCCTCCCGGAACGTCGCTTCGTCGACGCACCGGCCGACTCCGCTGCCCGCGCCCGGGAGCCGCACGGGAAAGAAGCGACGGCGTATGTCGTCGATGGTTTCGGCGGTCTCTGCGGGTTGTGCGGTCGCTGCGGCTTCGAAGGTGTTGGGGGTGTCGAGGGTGGCGGAAGAAGGCATGGAGTTCACCTGAGTCTGTTCTGTGTCATGTACGGGCGGCACGAACGAGGCCCCTTGCTGTTTTTCGCATCACAGGATTCGATGATCGACCCGGTGGAAAAGTTCCCCAACCGGGCGGAACAGTCCCGCAGTCCCGTTCCCGGGCGGGCGGGTCAGCCGCCCTGGCCGGCGCTGCCGATCGGGCCGACCTTTACCGGGGCACCGGAGCCGTCCGTGACGGGCAGCGAGCGGGCGCCCGGCCAGTTCAGGGTGACCGTCTTCGTCTCGTTCGGCGGGGTCACCAGCAGCCCGGTGATGCGGACGCCGGTGCCGCCCGTCTTGTTGAAGGGGTAGCTGATCGCGAAGGACACCGACTCCCCGCTCTTGAGGGTGCCCGGGTCGGGCTTCTGACCAGTGCGCTCCGCGGAAATGGTCCCCGCGTTGGTCTTCAGGTCGACGCCCGCGTACCCGGACATCACGCACTCCTGGCCGCCGACGTTCTTCAGCGTCACCGCGACGGTGCCATCGGGGTCGCCGGAGATCGTGTTGTCGATCGCCGTGATCTTCAGCTGGTCGGTGGCACACCTGCCGAGCTTGCCGTTCCCCGCGGAACCGTTCCCACTGGAGCCGGACCCGGCGGCGGCCGTGCCCTGCGTACCGGAACTCTTCCCTGCGGAGCCCTGCCCCGCGGATTCCTTCCCGCTGCCCTGAGCGCTGTCCGTCGCCGAGTCGGACCCGGTGACCGCATCGCCGGACTGCGAGGTGGACGAAGAGTCCTGCGCGGCGCCCGAGTCGGTGTCCTGACATGCCGTCATCAGCATGGCCCCGCCGACGAGCACTGCGGAGGCAAGAATGGCCCTGTGACGGTTGCCGGACATGAAAGACCCCTTGGTATCCAGTAGTTGAAGCCGGAGCGGTTTACGGCTCCTCGGTGCTTGCTTGATCACTATGAGGGAGCTGTGGACCGAGGGGATACCCGCGTCGTCGTTCCACGACAACGCTGTCGCAGACCGGTGACATGGTTACGGAGAGAGGAACGCAAGGAACAAGGGGCAGTCCGGTACACCCCGTTCGGCGCTGCGGGGCACGTCGGCTACCGGGGCTCCGCGAGGCCGGCGAGGGACAGCAGCTCGGTCAGCTCGGGCGGCGCGTTGCGGAGCCGTAGCCGGCCGCCGTGCCGCAGAGCGGTGAGCCGGAGCCCCGCGACCGCCTCCACGGCGGCCAGGCCGGGGCGGACGAGACCGCCCATGTCGCAGTCGACCGGGACCGCCGCCCGCCCGGCCGCCCCGGCGCCGCGCAGCAGCAGCCGCAGCTCCTCGCACAGGCGCGGGACATCGGCCCGGCCGACCGGGCCGGTGACCACAAGGACGAGCGGGTCGGTGACATCCACATCAGGGAGACCGGCGCGGCGCCCGGAACTCATCGCCGCTGCCGGTCCCGGCCCGTCCGGACGGTCAGGCGATGCGGTCCAGGACGATCGGGCTCGCGGTGAACGCGGTGCCCGCAGGAGCGATGTCGTACGCGGCGGGCAACGACTCCAGCGCGTACGCGAACCGCTCCGGGGTGTCCGTGTGCAGGGTCAGCAGCGGCTGGCCCTCGGTCACCGTGTCACCGGGCTTGGCGTGCAGCTCGACGCCCGCGCCCGCCTGCACCGGGTCCTCCTTGCGGGCGCGGCCCGCACCGAGACGCCAGGCGGCCACCCCGATGTCGTACGCGTCGAGCCGGGTCAGCACCCCGCTCGACGGGGCGGTGACGACGTGCTGCTCGCGGGCGACCGGCAGCGCCGCGTCCGGGTCGCCGCCCTGCGCGGCGATCATCCGGCGCCAGTGGTCCATCGCGGAGCCGTCTGCGAGCGCCTTCGCCGGGTCGGCGTCCTTCAGGCCGGCCGCGTCCAGCATCTCGCGGGCCAGCGCCAGGGTCAGCTCCACGACGTCCGCGGGGCCGCCGCCCGCGAGGACCTCGACGGACTCGCGCACTTCTAGGGCGTTTCCGGCGGTCAGGCCGAGCGGGGTCGCCATGTCGGTGAGCAGCGCGACCGTACGGACACCGTGGTCGGTGCCGAGTCCGACCATCGTCGACGCGAGTTCGCGGGCATCGTCCAGGTTCTTCATGAAGGCCCCGGAGCCGACCTTGACGTCCAGGACGAGCGAACCGGTGCCCTCGGCGATCTTCTTGGACATGATCGAGGAGGCGATCAGCGGAATCGCCTCGACGGTGCCGGTGACATCGCGCAGCGCGTACAGCTTCTTGTCCGCGGGGGCCAGACCGTCGCCCGCCGCGCAGATGACCGCGCCGACCGAGTCCAGCACGTCCATCATCTCGGCGTTGGAGAGCAGCGCGCGCCAGCCGGGGACGGACTCCAGCTTGTCGAGCGTGCCACCGGTGTGGCCGAGACCGCGGCCGGACAGCTGCGGCACGACGGCCCCGCACGCGGCGACCAGCGGAGCGAGCGGCAGCGTGATCTTGTCGCCGACGCCGCCGGTGGAGTGCTTGTCGGCGGTCGGCCGGGACAGCGCCGAGAAGTCCATCCGCTCACCGGAGTTGATCATCGCGGCGGTCCAGCGGGCGATCTCGGTGCGGGTCATGCCGTTGAGCAGGATCGCCATCGCCAGCGCCGACATCTGCTCGTCGGCGACCGCGCCGCGGGTGTAGGCGTCGATCACCCAGTCGATCTGCTCGGGGCTCAGCTCGCCCCGGTCCCGCTTGGTGCGGATGACAGAGATGACGTCCATGGAGTTGGCGTTCCTTCCGGCAGGGGGTTCGTGGCGTGATGCGTAACGCGCGACTCTACGCGCATAGAGAGATCAGGGAAAAGAGGCCGGGGCCCTCCCGCGGGTGCGGGTGGACCCCGGCGCGCTCAGTTCAGATGCTGCGGGCCGAACGCCTGCGGCAGCATCTCGGAGAGCGGCAGCACCCCGTCGGGGGTTTCGAGCAGCAGCTCGGGCCCGCCGAACTCGTACAGCAGCTGCCGGCAGCGCCCGCACGGCACGAGCACCGCGCCCGCGCCGTCGACACAGGTGAAGTGGGTCAGCCGGCCGCCGCCGGTCGCCTGGAGCTGGGAGACCAGACCGCACTCGGCGCACAGCCCGATGCCGTACGAGGCGTTCTCGACGTTGCAGCCGATGACCGTGCGCCCGTCGTCCACCAGCGCCGCGACACCGACGGGATACTTCGAGTACGGCGCGTACGCATGGGACATCGCGCCGCGCGCGGCCTCCCGCAGCACGTCCCAGTCGACCTCTGTCACTTGCCCTGGCCCTTCCGGTAGCGCATACCGTCCGCCTTGGGCATCCGCAGCCGCTGCGCGGAGAGCGAGAGCACCAGCAGGGTCACCACATACGGGGTGGCGCCCACGAAGTCGGACGGGACATCGTCGGTCAACAGGTACCAGACCAGGATGAGTACGGCCATGACCGCGCTGATCGCGCCCTGGAGCACGGCCTTGCGGTAGAGCTTCCACCCGGCGAGCAGGACGAGCAGCACCACGATGAGCAGCAGCAGCGCGTGGACGGTCTCGCCGCCGTTGCGCAGCTGGAGCGCGTCGGAGAAGCCGAACAGGCCCGCGCCCATGGCGAGTCCGCCGGGACGCCAGTTACCGAAGATCATCGCGGCCAGACCGATGTAGCCGCGGCCGCCGGTCTGGTTCTCCAGGTAGATGTGCGTGGGGACCATCGCGAGGAAGGCACCGCCGAGCCCGGCCAGACCGCCGGAGATGGCGACCGCCGCGTACTTGTACGTGTAGACGTTGACGCCCAGCGACTCGGCGGCGATCGGGTTCTCGCCGCAGGAGCGCAGCCGGAGGCCGAACGCGGTCTTCCACAGCACCCACCAGGTGCCGATGAAGAGCAGCACGGCGATGATCGTCAGCACCGACACATCGGTGACCAGGCCGCCGAGTACACCGGCCAGGTCGGAGACGAAGAACCAGTGGTGCTTCTCGACGGAGGACAGCCCGTCCGAAAGACCCGGCACCGTGAAGTTCGGCATCGAGTCGACGGGTGGTGACTGCTTCGGGTTGCCGCCGGCGGCTTCGGCGGCACCGTGGTTGAAGAAGATCTTGGCGAGGTACTGGGTGATGCCCAGCGCGAGCAGGTTGACCGCCACACCGGAGACGATGTGGTCGACGCCGAAGGTGATGGTGGCGATCCCGTGGATCAGCCCGCCGAGCATCCCGAAGGTGATGCCCGCGAGCAGCCCGAACCAGGGGCTGGACTGCCAGCCGATCCAGCCGGCCCCGAAGGTGCCCAGGATCATCATGCCTTCGAGGCCGATGTTGACCACACCGGCCCGCTCGGACCAGAGGCCGGCGAGACCGGCGAGGCCGATCGGCACGGCGAGCCCGAGCGAGGCGCTGATCTGCCCCTCGGAGGTCAGCTGGTCCGCACCGGTGACGATCCGGACCAGCGAGAGCAGGGCCAGCGCGACCGCGACGATCAGCAGGATCTTCGGGAGCGAGAGCCGGGAACGGCCGGACGTGGCGTTCGCCGCCTTGGGAGCCGCTGGCGGCGGAGTCTCGGTCATGGTCGCGGTCATGCCGTCACCTCCTGCTGGTTCGAGTGGGCGGCGGCCTGCGCGGCGAGTTCGGCGCCGACCTTCTGCTGCTGGCGCTTGAGTCCGTAGCGGCGCACGACCTCGTAGGCGATGACGACGCACAGGACGATGACGCCCTGGATCACGCCGAGGATCTCCTTGTCGTACCCCATGAACTCAAGGTGGTTGGTGGTGCGTTCCAGGAAGCCCCAGAGGAGCGCGCCGAGCGCGATGCCGACCGGGTGGTTGCGGCCCAGGAGCGCGATGGCGATCCCGGTGAAGCCGATGCCCAGCGGGAAGTCGTTGCTGTACATGTGGCTGTCGTTGAGCAGCGTCGGCATACCGATCAGACCGGCCATGGCACCAGAGATGATCATGCTGGTGGCGACCATCTTCTTGACGCTGACACCGCTCGCGGAGGCCGCGGACTCGGACTGGCCGACGGCCCGCAGGTCGAAGCCGAAGCGGGTGCGGCCCAGCACGAACCAGTACGCCACACCGGCCAGCGCCGCGATGAAGATGAAGCCCCAGAGCATTCCGGCCGGGCCGGTGTTGATGGAGAAGAACCAGGAGGACTGCGGCAGTGGCTTGGTGGAGACGAGCGTGCCCGCGTCGTCGAGCTGGCCGAGCCTGCCGGGCTGCATCAGATACGCGATGACCGCGGTGGCGATCGAGTTCAGCATGATCGTCGAGATGACCTCGCTGACGCCCCGTGTCACCTTCAGTACGCCCGCGATACCGGCCCACATCGCACCGACCAGCATGGCCGTGACGATCATCAGCGGGACCGAGACGATGCCGGGCAGCGTCAGCGCGCCACCGACGACGGCGGCGAAGAAGGCGGCCATCCGGTACTGGCCGTCGACGCCGATGTTGAAGAGGTTCATCCGGAAGCCGACGGCCACCGCGATACCGGCGAGGTAGTACGTCGTCGCCTTGTTGAGGATGTAGATCTGGCTGTCACTGGCCGAGCCGTACGTCAGCATGTCGCTGAACGCGGACAGCGGGTTCTTGCCGGTGGCCAGGATGACGAGCGCGGTGACGACGAGGGCCGCCACCACCGCGAGCAGGGGCGCCGCTATCGCGAGGATCAACCGCTCACGGTCGATGCGCGAGGTGTACTTCTTCATCGGTCCTCTCCCCCGGCTTCGCCGCCGGCAGTGTCCGGGGTCTCCAGGGCCCTGCGCGGCTCCGGGACCCCCGGCTTCTTGGGGGCATCCGGAGTCTTCGGGGCGCCCGCGCCGCCCGGAGCGGCGTCCCCGCCGTGCTCCAGGTGGCCGGTCGCGGCGCCCGTCATCGCCGAGCCGAGTTCCTCGGGGGTGATCGTGGCGGGGTCCGCGTCGGCGACGAGCCGGCCGCGGTACATCACCCGCAGGGTGTCGGACAGGCCGATCAGCTCGTCCAGGTCGGCGGAGATCAGCAGGACGGCCAGCCCTTCGCGGCGGGCCTCCTTGATCTGGTCCCAGATCTGCGCCTGCGCGCCGACGTCCACGCCCCGGGTGGGGTGCGCGGCGATCAGCAGCTTGGGGCGGTGGCTCATCTCGCGGCCGACGATCAGCTTCTGCTGGTTGCCGCCGGAGAGGGAGGCCGCGGTGACGTCGATACCGGGCGTGCGCACGTCGTAGTCCGCGATGATCCGCTCGGTGTCGGCGCGGGCCGCCTTCGCGTCGATCAGCCCGTGCCGGGAGTTGGGCCGCTCGGTGACATGGCCGAGGATCCGGTTCTCCCAGAGCGGGGCTTCCAGGAGCAGGCCGTGCCGGTGGCGGTCCTCGGGGATGTAACCGACGCCGCTCTCGCGGCGCTTGCGGGTGGGCGCGTGCGAGATGTCGGTGGTGTCGAGCGTGATGACACCGCCGTCGGGGTCGCGCATCCCCATGATCGCTTCGACCAGTTCGGCCTGGCCGTTGCCCTCCACGCCCGCGATGCCCAGGACTTCACCCTGGTGGATGGTGAAGGAGATCCCGGAGAGCACTTCCCGTACGACACCGTCGGTGTCGACCGCGGTGAGCTTCAGACCGTCGAGGGTGAGCATGGGCGCATCGGTGACCGTCGACTCGCGCGTCTCGGGCGAGGGCAGCTCGCTGCCGACCATCAGCTCGGCCAGCTGCTTCGACGTGGTGGTCGCCGGGTCGGCGGTGCCCACGGTCGTGCCGCGCCGGATGACGGTGATCTCGTCGGCGACGGAGAGCACTTCACCGAGCTTGTGGGAGATGAAGATGACCGTCAGGCCCTCGGACTTGAGTTCACGCAGGTTGTCGAAGAGCGCGTCGACCTCCTGCGGGACCAGGACCGCGGTCGGCTCGTCGAGGATGAGCGTGCGGGCACCGCGGTAGAGGACCTTGAGGATCTCCACGCGCTGGCGGTCGGCGACACCGAGGTTCTCGACGAGTGCGTCCGGGCGGACGTTCAGGCCGTACGCGTTGGAGATTTCCTGCACCCTGGCGCGGGCCTTGGTTCCGATGCCGTACAGCTTCTCGCCGCCGAGGACCACGTTCTCCAGGACCGTGAGGTTGTCGGCGAGCATGAAGTGCTGGTGCACCATGCCGATGCCACGGGCGATGGCGTCGGCGGGACTGGTGAACACGGCCTGGTCGCCGTCGATGGCGATGGTGCCCTCGTCCGGCTTCTGCATGCCGTAGAGGATCTTCATCAGGGTCGACTTGCCGGCCCCGTTCTCACCGCACAGCGCGTGCACGGTGCCCTTGCGGACGGTGATGTCGATGTCGCGGTTGGCGATGACACCGGGGAATCGTTTGGTGATGCCGCGCAGTTCGACGGCAGGAGGGCTGGACGCGTTGATGGCGCACTCTCCTCGGGAGAAGGAGCGGTGGAGGCTCCTCGGAGAAGGAGCAGTGGAGGGGCCCCGGCGGAGGCAGGGGGCGATGGAGTGACGCTAGCGCGTCAACTACGCGCTACACGCGTAGAGTTGACACATTGTTATGGGCCCGGCAGAGGGATGGAACCCCTCTCACCGGGCCCAAGGGACACGGTAGGTCAGGGGGTGGTCCTGACCTTGACCGCGCCATCGGCGATCTTCTTCTTCGCCTTGTCGAGCTGCGGCTTGATGTCGTCGATGAAACCCCCGCTGGTGGACAGCGAGACGCCGCCCTTGGCGAGCGAGTAGGTGTTGGTGCCCGTGACGGGCTTACCGTCGTGGACCGACTTGACCAGGTCGTAGACGCCGATGTCGACGTTCTTCACGACCGAGGTCAGGATCGAGGACTTGTACTTCGCCAGCGACGGGATCTTGTACTGGTCCGAGTCGACGCCGATCGCCCAGGCGCCCTTCTTGCCGTTGACGGCCTCGATCGCGCCGTTACCGGACGAACCGGCCGCGGCGAAGACCACGTCCGCTCCCTTGTCGAGCATGCCCTGCGCGGCTTCCTTGCCCTTGTCGGGGCTGGCGAAGCCAGAGGTGTCCGAGCCGTGGCTCAGGTACTGCCGGTCGATCTTGATGTTCTTGTTGGTGTCCTGGACACCCTGGACGTAACCCGCCTCGAACTTCTTGATCAGCGGGATGTCCACACCACCGATGAAGCCGACATGCTTCGTCTTGGTCTTCAGCGCCGCGGTGACACCGGCGAGGTAGGAGCTCTGCTCCTCCGTGAAGACGATGTTGTCGATGTTCTTCGCGTTGACCGCGGCGTCCACGAGGCCGAAGGTGACCTTCGGGTACTTCGCGGCAACCTTCGCCATCGAAGGCGCGTAGGAGTAGCCGATACCGACGATCGGGTTGTAGCCCGCGTCGGCCAGGTCGGTGAGCCGCTGCTCGCGGTCCGCTTCGGTGTCGCTGGTCTTCGCGGTCAGTTCCTTGACGCTGCCGCCGAACTCCTTCTTCGCCTTGTCCATGCCGCGGGCGGCGGAGTCATTGAAGGAGTGATCGCCGCGGCCACCGACGTCGTACGCGACGCCGACCTTGACACCACCCTTGGATGAGCCGGACGACGAAGAGCTGGAGTCTTCCTGAGTCGACGTGCTGCCACAGGCGGAGACGGAGAGAGCGAGAGCGGCGGTGGCTATGCCAGACGCAGCGATCTTGGTTACCCGGCGCAAGAGGAGGTCCCTTCAAACCAAACCTGGAGCGCCTCTTCCGGCGCTGGTTTTCGCGAGGATCGTAACGCGCGTAGATGTCAGGTAAAGGCCCGTTCGGAACCTGTTATCGGATCGACGCGAACGGGGCCGGGCCGGTCCGGTTACCTGTCCGCCTACAGCCGGTGTCCATCCAGCAACGCGGCAGCGGTGAACAGCTCCACGCCCACCTCGACCGACGCCTCGTCAGGGTCGAAGTCCCCCCGGTGCAGGTCGCCCCGGGCGCTGTCACCGGGGGTCCGCACGCCGAGCCTGGCCATCGCACCCGGCACATGCTCCAGATACCAGGAGAAGTCCTCACCGCCCAGGCTCTGCTCGGTGTCCTCGATCGCGTGCGGTCCGCGGCGTGCGGTCATGGCGTCGCGCAGCAGCTCGTTCATGGCGCTGTCGTTGACGACGGGCGGCACCCCGCGTACGTAGTTGATCACCGACTTGGCCCGGTGCAGGTCGGCCACTTCGGCGATGGCCGCGTGCACCAGGTCGGGGGCGTCCCGCCAGGTGTCCAGGTCCAGGCAGCGCACAGTGCCGGAGAGTTCGGCGTGCTGCGGGATGACGTTGCAGGCGTGGCCGGCCTCGATCCGCCCCCAGGTCACGGCGAGCCCGGCCCGGGCGTCGACCCGCCGGGCCAGCAGCGCGGGCACCTCGGACACGACCTTGGCGGCGGCGGTCACCAGATCGGTGGTGAGGTGAGGGCGCGCGGTGTGCCCGCCGGGCCCGTCCAGGCTGACTTCGAGCCGGTCGCAGGCGGAGGTGATGGCCCCGGTCCGCAGCGCGACCCGCCCGGCGTCGACCTTGGGGTCGCAGTGCACGGCGAGGATCCGGCCGACCCCTTCGAGCACTCCGGCCTCGATGGCGTCGGGGGCGCCGCCCGGGAGCACTTCCTCGGCGGGCTGGAAGATCAGCCGCACGGGGTGCGGCAGCTGCCCGGCGCGGTGCAGCCGGGCGAGCACCAGACCGGCGCCGAGCACGACGGTGGTGTGCACGTCGTGCCCGCAGGCGTGCGCCATACCGGGCACGGTGGAGCGGTAGTCGCAGTCGGTCTTGGTGTCGGGGATGGGCAGCGCGTCGATGTCGGCACGCAGGGCGAGCATGGGGCGGGGGGCGGAGAGCGGGGCCCCGACCCCGTCCGCACTCTCCGTGCTCTCCGTGCTCTCCGTGCTGTCCGTGCTGTCCGTGCTGTCCGTGCTGTCCGTGCTGTCGATGCCGATGTCACAGATGAGGCCGGTCCCGGTGCTGAGCACGCGGGGCGCGAGCCCGGCCAGCTCCAGCCGCGCCTTGAGGGCGGCGGTAGTACGGAACTCCTGATTCCCCAGCTCCGGGTGCCGGTGCAGATCACGGCGGAAGGCGATCAGTTCGGCGCGGAGGTCGGCGGACAGCACACCGGGCAGAGCCGCACCGGCCGCACCGGCAAGGACGGGGACCCCGGCGCCGGCGCTTCCGCTGGCATCACTGGCGCCGTCGGCGTCACCGGGCTGGTCGGCATAGGACTCACGGGACATCAACTGGTTCACCCGTTCAAGGGTAGGCCCCTTCACTGCTCAACTAACCACCGATCAACAAAAGTTCAGCCGCTTAGGCGAAAGAATCTTGGCGCGCCGGGCTTGGAGCGAGGGTTCCGTGGGTATTGCGGTGTGCCGCCGCGGTTGCCGAATCCCGGCGGCGGCGCCGCACCCACCTGGACCCGGGCGGTCGCGGGGCGGTCCATAGGCTGGCGGTGAGGCGGGTCCCGTACGTGGGTCCGTGAGCGCGAGCCGGGACACGACCGGGTGGCAGACATGAGGTGGCTGAACGTGACGAATCCGGTGCCGGACGTGGAGGCGGAGGGCAAGCGGCGGACCCCGCTGCTGCTCGGCGTGGCGGCGATCGCGTACGCGCTCGACCTGGGCAGCAAGCTGGCTGTGGTCGCGAAGCTGGAGAACCACGCCCCCGTCAAGGTGCTCGGGGACTGGCTGGAGCTGCGGGCGATGCGGAACCCCGGTGCGGCGTTCGGTATCGGCGGGGCGACGACCATCCTGTTCACGCTGATCGCCGTGGTCATCGCGCTGGTGATCATCCGCATGGCGCGGAAGCTGTACAGCGGACCCTGGGCGATCGCGCTGGGGCTGCTGCTGGGCGGCGCGCTCGGTAATCTGACGGACCGTCTCTTCCGTTCACCCGGAGGTCTGCGAGGGGCGGTCGTCGACTTCATCGCGGTCCGCGATTTCAGCGTGATGAACCTCGCCGACTGGGCCATCTCCTGCGGCGGCGCCCTGATGGTGATCCTCGCCTTCCGCGGCCGGGGGCTGGACGGGAGCTACGGCAAGCCACAGCCGGAAGCCGACGCCGGCTGACCTGGCATCTCACACCCCCGGTGCCAGCCGCTGCACGTCGCGGGCCGTTCCCGTCACCCCCGCCAGGAAGCCCTGCGCCCGCGGTGACGCCGTGTCCGTGAGCCAGGCGGGGTCGATGTCGCAGACCGCCACCCGGACCTCCGTGCCCGCCAGGGCGAGCGGGAGGGTGTGGACCACCGTGGACGGGAAGCTCACGATCGTGCGGCCGATCGGGCCGCGGCGGGCGATCAGTTCCAGGGGGAGGTCCGGGCGGACGATCTCAAGACCCGTCTCCGCGTGGAGGCGGTGCAGCTTCTCGGTGGATTCGCGGCGGTGGGCGAAGTACCGCGTCACCTGGTGGGTCCGGGCCAGGCCGGTCACTGCCGCGATGTAGCGGTCCTGGTCCACCACCCCCGTCTCCACGAGCGAGGTGCCCACCAGGTCGGAGGTGCGGGTGATCCTCGGCGGGCCGAAGCGGGAGCGGGTCCAGGCGAAGTCATTGGTGGTGACCGTCAGCCCGGGGGGCGCGTCCGTCACCGGCATCGAGCTGAAGACCTCGACCGCGCGCCGGTCCGACGGGGTGAGGCGGCGGCGGGCCGCCGACGACATGGGGGCGAACAGCAGGTCGCGGGGGCCGCGACGGCCGCGTCTGTGCCAGCGGACCAGGGGCTCCTTCGCGGCGAGTTGGGCGATGAACTCCATGGTGGCCGTGCCGTCGTCCACCACCGTCAGGTCCCGGGCGCCGGCCAGCGCGAGGAGGAGCTGCACGTACCGCGAGAAGGGGTCCCCGATGACGATCCGGCCGGCCCCGCGCAGCAGGGGTGTCAGCCCGCCGATCGTCTGGAACGGCGCCGCCACTCCCCCACGCGCCTCCTCCCAGCGCACCGTGATCCCCTCGCCCCGGGCCAGTTCGGCCATCCGGCGCAGCTGGCCGCGGGACATGGGGTCGAGCGGTGAGAGGACGACCACGGTCAGGTCCATGGTCGTCGTGTGGGCCCACTCCAGCAGGTTGAGCAGCTGGACGGGGCTCTCCACGAAGGCGAGCGTGGCGGGGGCGCTCTTCACAGTGGCGGTTCTCCTCCTGGAGCAGTCTTCTCCGGCTGTCCTTGCCGCCGGATCAGACCGACGCGGGCTCGCGGTCCGCGCCCTCGGCGACGACGCCCGTGACACGGCGCAGTTTCTTCATCGGGGCCAGCTCCGATTCGTAGACCTTCTTGACGCCGTCACCGAGCGACGCCTCGATGGTGCGGATGTCGCGGACGAGGCGCGTGAGGCCCTGCGGCTCGACGGACGCCGCCTGGTCGGAGCCCCACATGGCGCGGTCCAGGGTGATGTGGCGCTCGACGAACGCCGCGCCGAGCGCGACCGCGGCCAGGGTGGTCTGGAGGCCGGTCTCGTGGCCGCTGTAGCCGATCGGGACGTTCGGGTACTCCCCCTGGAGGGTGTTGATGACGCGGAGGTTCAGCTCCTCGGCCTTCGCCGGGTACGTCGAAGTGGCGTGGCAGAGCAGGATGTTGTCGCTGCCGAGCACCTCGACCGCGTGCCGGATCTGCTTCGGGGTCGACATGCCGGTGGAGAGGATCACCGTACGGCCGGTGGCACGCAGCGCGCGCAGCAGCTCGTCGTCGGTGAGCGAGGCGGACGCGACCTTGTGCGCCGGTACGTCGAACTTCTCCAGGAACGCGACGGCCTCGGTGTCCCACGGCGATGCGAACCAGTCGATGCCGCGCTTGGCGCAGTGATCGGAGATGGCCCGGTACTCGGTCTCGCCGAACTCGACGCGGTGCCGGTAGTCGATGTACGTCATCCGGCCCCAGGGGGTGTCGCGCTCGATGTCCCACTGGTCGCGCGGGGTGCAGATCTCCGGCGTGCGCTTCTGGAACTTGACCGCGTCGCAGCCGGCTTCGGCGGCGATGTCGATCAGGGCGAGGGCGTTGTCCAGCTCACCGTTGTGGTTGATGCCGATCTCGCCGGTGATGTAGACGGGGTGGCCGGGGCCCGCGGTCTTGGTGCCGAGGGTACGGAGGCGGGTGGTGCTCATGAGGGGGATTCCTTACTTGTTGAGGGTGGGGCCCAGGAGCCAGGCGGCGATCTCGCGGATCGCGCCCTCGCCGCCGGGGGTGGTGGTGACCGCGCGTGCGGCGCCGCGTACGGCGTCGTGGGCCTGGGCGACCGCGACGGGCCACCCGACGAGGCCGAAGCACGGCAGGTCGTTCACGTCGTTGCCGACGTAGAGCACGCGCTCGGGCGCGACACCCTGTTCTTCGCACCACTGCTTGAGTGCGAGGTCCTTGCGGTCGATGCCGTGCAGCACGGGCACCCGCAGCTTGCGGGCGCGTGCCGCGACGACCGGGTTCTGCTCGGTGGAGAGGATCAGGATCTTGAGGTCCGTGGTGTCGCGGAGCGCCGCGATACCGAGGCCGTCGCCGCGGTGGACGGCGACGATCTCGTGGCCGTCCGAGTCGATGAGGACGCGGTCGTCGGTCTGGGTGCCGTCGAAGTCCAGGACGACGGCGTCGACGTCGTCGCGGCCCGGCAGCGTACGGACGTCCAGGAGCGGCGCGAGGGCGCGGGCGCGGGCCAGGTCGTGCGGGTCGTCAATCTCCAGGACGCGGGCCGGGTCGGTACGGACCAGGGCGGTCTCGCCGAAGAAGCGGTGCCGGGCGGCGCGGAAGCCGCCGGCGTTCATGGCGTAGGCCGCGCCGGTCTCCAGGTAGTCCTGCGGGCGGTCCTGGCGGCGGGGGCGGAACGCCTTGTCGTGGTTGACCCCGGCGGTGTCCGTGCCGCCGCCGTCGGCGTCGGCGCGCTGCTCCTCGCGCCAGATGAAGCCGTGTGTGGGGGCGACGGTGAGCGCGGTGTCCGCGCCGCCTCCGGCGACCGCGGCCGCCACTCCGTCGATCTCCTCGCTGGTGAGGAAGGGGCTGGTGCACTGCACGAGCAGCACGACATCCGTTCCGGGGTACGCGTCGAGCGCGTGCAGCACGGCCGCCTCGCTGGTCGCGGTGTCCCCGGCGATCTCGGCGGGGCGCAGCACCACGTCGGCGCCGGCCTCGCGCGCCGCCGTCGCGATCCGCTCGTCGTCCGTCGACACGGCGACGTCGGTGACCTGGCGGGCGCCGAGGCAGGCGCGGACCGCGCGGGCCACCAGTGGTACGCCGCCGACCGCTTCGAGGTTCTTTGCGGGCACGCCCTTGGATCCCCCGCGAGCCGGGATCACGGCCAGGACCCGGGGAGCCCTGGCCGGGGTTGCGGGGTGTGCGGGCCGATCGGTCCTGGCCGGCCCGGCCGGTTCAGCGGCCCCGGTGGCTCCAGTGGTTTCAGCGACTTCAGCGGCTTCAGCGGCTTCGGTGGGCATCACAGTTCTCCCATGCGGCGGATGACGGGGGCCACGCGCTGGACTCCGTGGCGGTACGCCCCGCGCGCCGCGTCCCGCACGGCGTCGCGCACCACTCGCCGTACACCGCCGGTCTCGGCGGCCGGGGCGGCGTCCAGGCGGTAGCGGGCGAGGATGCCGGGGAGGTATCCGGGCGCGGTGACGTGGGTGTAGTAGGGCTCGATCGGCGGGAGTTGAGGCGCCAGGAGCAGCCGCGCGATCCGTTCGCGTACGGCGTCGAAAGCCGTGTCGTACGAGCCGCCCCCGGAGGCGGGACCACCGGCTGCCACCCCCTGGCGGGCCAGCCAGGCGGGATCGGCCGCCGGGCTCGCGCCGGAGTCCAGCTGGTCCCAGGAGGCGAAGCAGCCCGAGCCGAGGAAGTGGTGGTTGCCGAGCGCCTCGCGGATACCGAGGTCGGTGAGGACTGCGGTGGGGATCCCCCGGTGCAGGGACTCCAGGGCCGCGGTCGAGGAGACCGTGACCAGCAGGTCCGTGCGGTCCAGCACATCGCCCATGTGCCCGTACACCAGACGGAAGTTGGCGGGGAGTCCGCCGGGGAGCTTCTCGGCCAGCTTCTGGTAGGGCAGTTCCTCGATGTGCGTGGTGTGCTCGCCCGGCTGGGAACGGAGCTTGAGCAGCACCTCGCGGTCCGGGTGCAGCCGGGCGTGTTCGACCAGGCGGCGCAGCAGATAGGTACGGCCATCGCGGGAGGCGGGGACGGAGGGCTGGGCGGCGAAGACGACGGTCTTCAGCGCGCCCCCGGCGTACGGCGCCCCGCCCAGGAAGGGCAGCGCGCTCCCGGTCACGGCGGACGCGTCGGCGCCCACTCCCTCGTACACCGCGCGGAACCGTTCCGCGTCGTGCAGCGAGTTGGCGAGGACCACGTCGGCGCCATGCCGCAGCAGGAGTCCGTCGGCCAGCTTCTCGTAGACCACGCCGACATAGCCGGTGACGACGACAGGGCGCCGCGCCGACTTACTGACTGCGGCGGTTCCGGCCGCGGAGGTTCCGACTACGGAGGTTCCGGCCGCGGAGGTTCCATCTGCGGCGGTTCCGGCTGCGGCCCCCGGGCTCCCGAGCGCGGCGAGTCCGTGCAGCATCGCCTGGACGGCGCCGCCGACGAGCGCGAGGACCACCACGTCGTAGCCGTCCTGCTCGACGGCCCGGAGGAACTCCGCCCCCGTCACCTCCCGGACGGCGGCCGTGTCCACACCGGCGCCGACCTCGGCGAGCTGGCGCGGGGTGGGCGTGGCCCGGCCCCGCAGCAGAAAGCCGCTGAGCTCGGCCTCCCCCACGGAGAGGCGGCGTGCGGTGAGCGCGCCCCATTTCCAACGGGTGTCGGAATCGGCGATCACGGCAACGCGGAGAACATCGCTGGTACTTGCTTGCACAACGACGAAGGTAGAAAGGCATTCGGTTCGGCGGCCCAACTCAGCCGCAACAAAGGGTTAACAGCGGGCCGACAGCGGGAGAAACGGCGAACGGGGCCGACCGGTTCACTGTTCCGCCATATTCAGTTCACCTGCCATCCCACCGGGCTTCAGGGCAAATGCCGGGGAGCCTCTTAGCGTCACGCAGGTGGTCAAGCTCTCCGTCATCGTGCCGTTCTACAACGTGCAGACATACGCCCCCGACACCCTCAGAAGCCTGCGCGCGAACGCACGCGACGACTTCGAGTTCCTGCTCGTCGACGACTGTTCGACGGACGGGACCCCGGAGATCCTCGAACGTGCGGAGCGCGAGCTTCCCGGGGCCGTCCTGCTGAGACACCGGGAGAACGGAGGACTCGCCACCGCCCGCAACACCGGGCTCGACGCGGCGAGCGGCGAATACATCACCTTCCTGGACGGCGACGACTGGCTCGCTCCCGGGTACTACGAGCGGCTGCTCGCCGGCATGGAGGCGCTGGGCTGCGACTTCGTCCGCACCGACCATGTGCAGTGCACGGGCAGCACCCGTACGGTCCACCGGGTCCCGTACGGCAGGCGCGGCGAGGTGACCGCTCCGCGCGAGGTGATTCTGCCCGCCGACCGCTCCACCCCGGTCGACTACGCGTACGCCTGGGCCGGTATGTACCACCGCAGGCTGCTGGACCGCGGGCTGCTGCACTTCACCCACGGGCTGCGCACCGCCGAGGACCGCCCGTGGATCTGGCGGCTGCACAGGGAAGCGGAGTCATTCGCCGTACTCGGGCTGCTGGGAATGTTCTACCGGCGCGGTGTCGCCTCGTCCCTCACACAGATCGGCGATGTGCGCCAGCTCGATTTCATCCGCGCATTCGACCAGGTTATCGACGACACATCGAAAGACCCGGAAGCCGATCTCCTTCTTCCCAAGGCCGTGCGCACCTATTGCGCCATTATTTCGCACCACTTGGGCTCCATCGAAAGGTTCGAACCAGCTGTGGCACGTAAATTGCGGACGCTCAGCGCGGCCGCGCTGAAACGGATGCCGCAGGATCTGCTGAGCGACGCGCTCGACTCGATGGACACCGCGCGCGCCTCGCGGCTGCGGCGGCTGCGCCGCCGTCCGGCCCCGCTGACGACGGAGGCCGCAGCGTGACGTCGACCGCCGCTCCTGAGATCAGCGCCCCCGGTACGCCCCGTACGACGCAGATCTTCTACGCCTCCACGCTGTACGGCGCCGCCACCCTGGCCGCCGCGCTCGACAGCGGCTGCTTCGACGCCGCCGACCGGCGGCTGCTGCTGGTCAGCAACAACGCGGCGATCCCGGAGACCACTCCCGCACTGGACGCGATGCCCGGCTTCGCGTCGCTGCGCGACCGGTTCGACGGCGTGCTCTCCTGGAACGACACCATCGACCCGCTGCACCCGGGCGGCTGGTCCCCGCGCACCGACGATATCCCGCTGTGGGAACGGCAGTTGAGGCTGCTCTGGGACCTCGGTGACGACCGGATCGAGCTGGCGGTCGAGTCCGTCCAGGTCAACCCGGCGCAGGCGCTCGCCCTGCTCTTCCAGGACGCGCCGGTCACGGTGTACGCGGACGGGCTGATGTCGTACGGCCCGACCCGCAACAAGATCGATCCGCTGATCGGCACCCGGATCCGGCGGCTGCTCCATCTGGATCTGGTGCCGGGCCTGAAGCCGCTGCTGCTCGCCGAGTTCGGGGTCGAGCCGGAGATCGTGCCGGATGCCGCCTTCCGCAAGGTCCTGGGCGAGCTGGCCGCGTCCGCGACGGGCCTGCCCGAGTGCGCGGAGCCGCCGGCGCTGCTGCTCGGCCAGTACCTCTCGGCACTGGAGATCCTCACTCCGCAGGAGGAGGAGGACCTCCATGTACGGATGCTGCGCGGGGCGGTCGCGCGCGGCCACCGCACGGTCGTGTTCAAGCCGCACCCGACGGCGCCGGCCCGCTGGTCGCGGCTACTGGAGCAGGAGGCGGAGCGGCTGGGCGCCGAACTGACCGTGGTGACCGAACCGTTGCTCGCCGAGACACTGTACGAACGGACGCGTCCGGCGCTGGTGGTCGGCTGCTTCTCCACCGCGCTGCTGACGGCGAGCGCCTTCTACGGGATCCCGGTCGCCCGCACCGGTACGGAGCTGCTGCTCGACCGGCTCGCCCCGTACCAGAACAGCAACCGTGTCCCGGTGACCGTCGTCGACGCGCTGCTGCCCGGTCTGGAGGAGCCCGGCGCCACGACCGGGACCGCGCCCGCCGGCGATCTGCCGGGGCTCGTCGCCGCCGTGGGCTTCGCGATGCAGCCGCAGTTGCGGCCCGATCTGCGGCCGGCGGCCGAGGCGTATCTGAGCCGCCATCTGGACGCCCACACCTGGCGCTACTTCAAGCGCCGCCGGCTGACCGTGCTGGGGCTGCCGGGCGCGCTGCCGGCCCAGCTCGCCTTCATCCCGCGCAACGCGACGGTACGGCGGGTGGCCCGGCGGGCCCGTTCCCTCAAGAGAGTCGCGCTGGGATGACGCCCGGTCCGGCCTCCGTGCCACTCCCCGCCGCTGTCCCGGCCGCTGTCTCCGCGCCGGGGTCCGCGGTGGTGTCCGCGGCGGTCCAGGACCAGGGACCGGGGTCCGCCGCCGCGCCCGGCTCCGGCGAAGCGCCGCTGCCGATACCGGACTCGCCCGCACCCGACGCGCCGCTGCCGATACCCGCCGCGCGTACGGGCCATGGACGGCCCGTACGCGCGGGCGGCCGGCTGCGCGCGCTCGACGGTCTGCGGCTGGTCGCCGCCCTGATGGTCGCCGCGTACCACTACGGCGGCCGGGACGGCGACATCAGCCGGGCCTGGGGCGGGTCGCCCCGCCACCAGTTCCCGACGCTCTCCGAGTGGTTCGCCTACGGCTGCCTCGGGGTGCAGATCTTCTTCGTCATCAGCGGTTTCGTGATCTGCATGAGCGGCTGGGGCCGGCCGCTGCGCTCCTTCTTCGCCTCGCGGGTCTCCCGCCTCTACCCGGCGTACTGGGCGGCGATCGTGATCGTCACGGCGACGTTCGCGCTCCCCTGGGTCGCGTACCGGACGGTCTCGCCCAGCGACGCGCTGGTGAACCTCACCATGCTCCAGCAGCCGGTCGGCGCCGACCGGGTCCTCGGTGTGTGCTGGACCCTCTGGGCCGAACTGCGCTTCTACGCGCTCTTCGCCCTCTGTGTGGTGCTGCCCGGCGCCAACCGGCAGCGCGTCCTCGTCTTCTGCGGGGTGTGGACCCTGGCCGCCGCGATCACCGACGCGGTGCACCAGCCGGTGCTGAGCATGGTGCTGATGCCGGAGTACGCGCCGTTCTTCATCGGCGGGATCGGTCTCTACCTCCTGCACCGCGACCGGCGGGACGTCATCGCCTGGGGCGTGACCGGCGTCAGCTGGGCGATCGGCCAGCACTACGCGGTCACCGGCCTGTGGCACCGGGCCGACCCGGCGTTCTTCTCCTACCGGCACACCGCGGTGATCGTCACCGTGGTCACGCTGGGCTTCGTGCTGGTCGGCGCGGTGGCACTCGGCTTCTTCCGCTGGGCCGACTGGCGCTGGCTGACGGTCGCCGGGGCACTGACGTACCCCTTCTATCTGGTGCACGAGCATCTGGGCTGGGTGGTGGTGGCCGTACTCCACCGGAAGCTGGGGATCCCCTCGTACGGGACGCTCGTCCTGACCGTCGCGCTGATGCTGGGGCTGGCCTGGCTGCTCAACCGCTACGTCGAGAACCGGCTGACGCCACTGCTGCGCGCCGCGCTGTCGAGGAGGGTTGCCGGTGCACCGGGGAGCCGGTGAAGGCCAACCGGGCTGAGCCAACTACGTTGATGCGGAAGCCTGGTTGGCGGACAGCCCGGCGAGCCGACGTGGCGTCACGGTGACGCGAGCCGCGCCTTTACTTATCCGGGGGCACGGGTGAAACTGATACGCCTCGTACGGCCCGGCTCACGCGTGCCGCCCCACATCTCACCGCGCAAGCCATCGGTCCGTACGTGCACCAAGTAGGTACGGACTTACCCTGCTACGCCCGTTCCGCGAGACGGTTCCCCACCCCGGCTCCACTGCCCCGGTGAGGACACCGATGCGACGCTCCACCCTGATCACCCGCGCTCTCGGCAGCGTGGCCCTGGCCTGCGCGGCAGTCGCCCTGGCTCTGGTCTTCGTACATTTCGACGCGCCTGCCCCGCGCTGGGACATCCTGTCGGCTCTCGGAGCGGCCGCCGTCGCCGCCGGGGGATGGGTGCTTGCCTGTCTCGCGGCACCTCGCTTCACCAGGGCGCGCTCAGCGGGACGGCCGTCCGCGGTGCCTCCGCTGCCGGGCCGGCTCCCGCTCCCCGCCCGGGACACGGGCCGTACGACAGGGGCGATCATCCTCCTGCTGACCCCGCTGTCGCTCGCCCGGCTGTCCGCCGGGGCCGGTGGTGTGCTCTCCGGGGTCGTGGTCCTCGTTGTCATCGTGGTGACCCTGAAGGCGCTCCTGTTCGCGCGCCGGCAGGTGAGCGAGGCCGAGACGCGCCGCAAGTTCCGGGTACTGACCGCTGACGCCGGCGGGGGCGAACTGCACGCCGCGCGGGTCCTGGTGGGGGAACCCGTCCGGATGCGTTTCCTGAATCGGGGCGACAGGCCGGGCGAGCAGGACGTCACGCAGTACCACTGGCTCGTCCTCCGCGACGGCGGACACGAGTTCAGGTTGTCCGGTCCTCCCGAGGAGGTCGGCCGGGCGGCCGTGCGCTTCGCAGGCCAGGAAGGGTGGATCTGCTGGCCGCGGCGGTGGAAGCTGATCGAGGGGGAACTCCCCGCGGCGTTCGTCGCGGACAGCGGAGAGGTGTTCATGGGCCTCGCGGATCCGGACGAGGCACGCCGGTATCTGACCGCCACCCAGCCGCTCCGTGCCGACCGCACCGCCCGGCGGCTGCCCCGTACCGCCAAGTTCTCCGCGCCTGTGCACGCCCGGATCCTCGGCGGCGCCCTGCTGGCCGCGCTGATCGTCTCCCCCGTCCTCTACTGGGGCCCCGCCCATCTGCCCGGCGTGGTCGACTGGCTCCTCTGCACGCTGGCTGCGGTGGCGGTCGGCATATCCGCTCTGAAGGGCACCGGAGCAGCGAACCAGGCCCTCCCGGACGGACCGTCCTGGACGGTGAGCGAGGAGTCGGATCCGTCGATCGCCTGAGCCGGAGTGCGACAGCCGGCGCGTGGCGGTGAGTGCGACAGCGGGTCCGCTCTCAGCCGCCGTCCGGCCGGTACGTCGCCTCGATGCCCGCGACGATCAGCCGCAGCCCCTCCTCGAAGCGCCGGTCGTAGTCGGTGAAGATCTCCCAGCCCGCCGCCGCGGTGAGCGGGTAGTCGGCGAACAGCTGGGCGCGCTCCGCCATCTCGTATCCCTCGCGGCGCTCGTCCGGCATCGGCTGGACGCCCTGCTCCTCGATGACGAAGCCCACCGTGTACGAGTACGCCGTGGTCCCGGCCCGGACCGCCTGCGCCAGGCCGAACCCGCGTGAGGTCATCTCACCCAGATGCCGTTCCATCGACTCCGCGTGGTCGGTGCCGGTGAACCGGGCGCCGCTGTAGACCCTGGCGCCGTCGCGGTGGCGCAGCAGCATGGCGCGCAGGGCGCGGTTGTGGGCCAGCAGCCCGTCCTGCCAACTGCGGCCCGCCGCCCGGGGACCCGTATCCGGCAGATCCTCGGCGATCATCCGCCGGTACATCAGCGTCGCCATCTCGTCGAGCAGCGACTGCTTGTCCTTGAAGTGCCAGTAGAGCGCCGGCGCCTTGACGTCCAGCTCCTTGGCGATGGCACGCAGCGACAGACCGTCGAGCCCCACCTCGTTCAGCAGCCGCAGCGCCGTTTCCGCGACGCGCGCGCGATCGATCTTCGTCGTTCCCACCTTGACAATTTAACAGCGTTAAGGGCACTCTCGAAACCATGGAACTTAACAGCGTTAAGGAACCTGACGGACTGGCCGGCGCACGGGCCGATGTGCTGATCGTCGGCGCGGGTCCCACCGGGCTCGCGCTGGCCACCGATCTGGCCAGGCGCGGAGTGCGTACGACCGTGATCGAGAAGGCGGACCGGCTCTTCCCCGGCTCCCGGGGCAAGGGCCTCCAGCCCCGCACCCTTGAGGTCTTCGACGACCTCGGCGTGATCGGCGAGGTGCTGGCTTCGAGTGCGCCGGCCCCGGTCCAGATGATCTGGCAGGACGGCGAGCGGCAGGGCGAGCACCATATGTTCGACCCGGTCGAGACGACCACGGCGGCGCCGTACGCGGGAACGCCGCGCATCATGCCGCAGTGGCGCACCCAGGAGATCCTCTCCGCGCGACTGACCGGTCTTGGCGGCGAGGTCTCGTTCGGCAGCGCTCTGACGTCCCTCACCCAGGACACGTCCGGAGTGACCGCGACACTCTCCACCGGCGCCACCGTCCGCGCGGCGTACGCGGTCGCGGCCGACGGGGGCCGCAGCACGGTACGCGCCGCGCTCTCCATCGCGATGACCGGCGAGTCCGTCGACCCCTCGTCCATGCTGGTGGCCGATGTGCGCGTCCCGGCCCTGGACCGGCTCAACTGGCATGTTTTCCCGGGCGACGCGGGCTTCCTGGTGCTCTGCCCACTGCCCGGCACCGAGGACTTCCAGCTGGTCGCGCGCTTCCCGGACGGGGAACGCCCCGACCTCTCCGCCGACGGCGTACGCGCTCTGATCGCCGCCCGTACGCATCTCGACGCGGCCGATGTCACCGAGGTGCTCTGGTCGTCGGACTTCCGGCCGCGTGCGGCCCTCGCCGACCGGTTCCGCGCGGGCCGCGTCTTCCTGGCGGGCGATGCCGCCCATGTCCACTCGCCGGCCGGCGGCCAGGGACTCAACACCAGCATCCAGGACGCGTACAACCTGGGGTGGAAGCTCGGCCGGGTGCTGCGCGACGGAGCTCCCGAGTCACTGCTCGACTCGTACGAGGCGGAGCGGCGCCCCAACGCGGCCGAGATGCTGGGCCTCTCCACCCGGGTCCACCGCGGCGAGCAGCGACGCGGCTCCGCCACCCAGCAACTGGGCATCGGGTACCGCGGCGGGCCGCTGTCCGAGGGCGCCGCGGGCGCGCTGGAGGCGGGCGACCGCGCACCCGACGGACCGCTCGACGGCGGGCGGCTCTTCGACGCCTTCCGCGGCCCGCACTTCACGCTGCTCGCGGTGGGCACCGACGCGGAACTGCCACCGCTGGACCCCGGTGCGGTCCATGTCCACCGGCTCGACGCCTACGAGCCGTACGGCAAGGGGCTGTTCCTCGTCCGGCCCGACGGATACATCGGCTGGGCCGGCGACGACGCCACCGGGCTGACCGGCTATCTCACACGCTGCTGAGCGAGAGCTTCACCGCGAAACCCAGGAAGAGCGCGCCCGGCGCCGTCGTCACACCGGCGGAGAGACGCCTGCGGCGGCGGAAGGCGGCGGCCAGGCGGGTGCCGCCGAATATCAGCAGGGTGAGGTAGAGGAAGCTCGCCAGCTGCGCCAGCCCGCCGAGCACCACGAAGGAGAGTGCCGGGTAGGCGTAGTGCGGGTCGACGAACTGCACGAAGAAGGAGATGAAGAAGAGAATCGCCTTCGGGTTGAACAGGCTGACCACCAGGGCCCTGCGGTACGGCCGCTCCGCCGCGGCCGCCGGCTCGTCGGTGGTCTCCGCGGCCCCCTCGCTCTGCTCGCTCCGGTCGTTCCGGTCGCGCCAGAGCGCGCGGGCCGTGCGGACCATGCCGAACGCCAGATACGTGAGGTAACCGGCGCCCGCGTACTTCACCAGGCCGAACAGCAGCGGGTTGGCCTGGAGCAGCGAGGCGACTCCCGCGGCGGAGAGTGTCATCAGCACGGTGTCCCCGCAGAACACCCCGGCAGCCGCCGTGTATCCGGTGCGGACGCCGCGCCGGGCGGCAACCGAGAGCACATACAGCGAGTTGGGGCCCGGCAGCAGAATGATCAGCGCCAGGCCGGCGAGGTAGGTGGGGAGATCCGTGACACCGAGCATGAACCGAGTCTCGCACGCGGGTACGACAGCCCGGGAGTGACCCTCAGCACCCCGGGCCGCCTCGCCAACTGAGGAGGGGCCCCGACAGCTCAGAAGGCATCGGCAGCTCAGGAGGCATCGGCAGTTCAGAAGGCATCGGCAGTTCAGAAGGCCCGGCAGTTCAGGGGCATCGACAGTTCAGGAGCATCGGCAGTTCAGAAGGCGTCGACCGGCACGTACGTCCCCCACACGTCCCGGAGCGCGTCGCAGACCTCGCCGACCGTGGCCCGTGCCCGCAGCGCGTCCTTCATCGGGTACAGGACGTTGTCCGTGCCCCCGGCCGCCTGCTTCAGCGCGGCGAGCGCCGCGTCCACGGCCGGCTGGTCGCGGTCGGCGCGCAGCGCGGCCAGCCGGGCCGCCTGCTGGGCCTCGATGGACGGGTCGACGCGCAGCGGTTCGTACGGTTCCTCGGTGTCGAGCCGGTAGCGGTTGACGCCGACCACGACCCGTTCGCCGCTGTCGGTCTCCTGCGCGATCCGGTAGGCGCTGCGCTCGATCTCGCTCTTCTGGAAGCCGTTCTCGATAGCGCTCACCGCGCCGCCCAGGTCCTCGACCCGTTCCATCAGTGCGAGGGCCGCCGCTTCCACGTCGTCGGTCATCGCCTCCATCACGTACGAGCCGGCGAAGGGGTCGACGGTGGCGGTGACATCGGTCTCGTACGCGAGGACCTGCTGGGTGCGCAGGGCCAGCCGGGCGGACTTGTCGGTGGGCAGGGCGATGGCCTCGTCGAAGGAGTTGGTGTGCAGCGACTGCGTACCGCCGAGCACCGCGGCGAGCCCCTGGACGGCGACGCGCACCAGGTTGACCTCGGGCTGCTGGGCGGTGAGCTGGACGCCCGCGGTCTGCGTGTGGAAGCGCAGCATCAGCGATTTGGGGTTCTGCGCGCCGAACTCCTCGCGCATCACCCCGGCCCAGATCCTGCGTGCCGCACGGAACTTGGCGACCTCTTCGAGAATCGTCGTGCGGGAGACGAAGAAGAAGGAGAGGCGGGGTGCGAAGTCGTCCACGTCCATCCCGGCGGCGACGGCGGTCCGTACGTACTCGATGCCGTCGGCGAGCGTGAACGCGATCTCCTGCGCGGGCGAGGCCCCCGCCTCCGCCATGTGGTACCCGGAGATGGAGATGGTGTTCCAGCGGGGGATCTCGGCCCGGCAGTACTTGAAGATGTCCGCGGTCAGCCGCAGTGAGGGCTTGGGCGGGAAGATGTACGTCCCGCGCGCGATGTACTCCTTCAGGACGTCGTTCTGGATGGTCCCGGTCAGCCGGTCGGCGGCTACGCCCTGTTCCTCGCCGACCAGTTGGTACATCAGCAGGAGCAGCGCCGCCGGGGCGTTGATCGTCATCGATGTGGAGACCTGGTCCAGCGGGATCCCGCCGAACAGCACCCGCATGTCGTCGACCGAGTCGATCGCGACCCCGACCTTCCCGACCTCGCCGGACGCGATCTCCGCATCGCTGTCGTGGCCCATCTGCGTCGGCAGGTCGAACGCGACGGACAGCCCGGTCGTTCCGTGCGCGATGAGCTGCTGGTAACGGGCGTTGGACTCGGTGGCCGTACCGAAACCGGCGTACTGGCGCATGGTCCACGGCCGGCCCGTGTACATCGACGGATACACACCCCGGGTGAAGGGGTACGCGCCGGGCTCGCCCAGCTTCTCGGCCGGATCCCAGCCGTCCTGCGCTTCGGGGCCGTACACCGGCTCGATCGGAAGTCCGCTCTCGGTGAGCCGGTCGCCGCCGGTTTCGTGTGCCATCTGCTGCTGCCTCCCGCGTGGAAAGGTTGCCCACCAGAAAAGCCACCCGCCATGAACCGGCACGAAGGCGACCTGGCAGTAAGTCCGACCCCCGCGACGGACTGTAGCGGTGGGCGTGGCGCGGGTGGAGACGCACACGCTGGGACCGCGCGCACAGCATTGGCTTTCGCGACGCCCGGAGGGGAAACACGCGGATCCCGGTGGGGGGGGTTGGGGCGGCACGAGAGCCCCGGGAGGGACGGGAGGGATTGGGGGCGCGGGTGGGTCCGGGGGAACGTAACCCACCCGCGCCGGGTGCGCGGAGCCGCAGGTACGGGGGGAACCCCGGCTCACACGCGGCCGATGACCAGTCGGCTCACTCTCTACTGCGCCGGGCCCCCGGAAAGTGTCACACCTGCGGATCGAACCCAGTGGCGGAGCAGCTCGGTCACGGCAACGGAGCGGGTCCGGCACGACGGCGGAGGGCATCCGGTACGGCGACGGAGAGGGTCCGGTACGGCGGCGGAGGGCATCCCGCACGGCGGCCGAGCGGGTCCGGTAAGGCGGCCGGGCGCATCCGGTACGGCGACGGAGGGGCCGGCACGGTAGCGGAATGAGTCCGGCACAGTGGCGGAATGAGTCCCGCACGACGGCCGAGCGGACTGATCACAGCGGCGGAGCCGGTTCCGGTGAGCGTCCGTCAGCTGTTCGCCACTGCCGCTGCCGCCGCGCCGTTCCTTCCGCCCGGTGAGGGCGAGGCCGGCAGGTTGAACGTCGGCGAGGGCGAGGGGCCGGGCGACAGGGAGGGCGCGGGGGCGGGAGACGTGGCGGGGGCGGCAGGGGTGAGCGGGGACGAGGGCGTGAACGAGACCCGGTGGCCGTCGGAGTTGCCGGTGCCCAGCACCCGTCCGCAGAACTTCTCGACGTTCGCCGCGCCGCCGGCCTTCGACTCCAGGGCCCGTCTGCGCTCACCGTCGACCCGGCCCGCGCGGTAGTCGCGGCAGGCCTCGGCCAGCTTGTGCAACACCCCGGCACCCAGGCGGTGACCGCCTTCGGACGGCGTCGGCCTGTGCTGGTTCCCGGCGCCGGACTCCCGCCCGGTGCCTCCGGCCTTCGTCCCGTGCGTGCTGCCCTCTCCGCTGCCGCTGTCCCCGCCGCTCGCGTCGCCGCCGGGCTCGCTCGCCGGGGGCGAGGTCCGCGGGTGGTGCCGTCCCGGGCCGGGTTTCCCGCTGCCGTGGCTGCTGCTGTCCGGCCCCGGCGAGGAGCTGGTGGGCGTATCGGAGGGAGTTCCGGAGATGAGCGGCCGCGGTGTCGCGGCGGATGACACGGACGAGGCGGGCATCGGTGCGCTGCGGCCGAAGGGCGAAGGCAACATGCCGGTCCCCGCGGCGACCGCCACCCCGCTCAGCGCGCAGCCTGCCACCAGGGCGGCGACGCTGAACCGCACCGGTCGGCACCAGCGGCCGCCGGCCGTTGCCGGGGACTGCGCCGGTTCCTGCGCCTTCGCCGTACGCCGCACCGGTCCGAGCGCGTCCGCGCCGCCGTCCCTGGCCAGCCGGAAGGCCTCCAACGCGGCTTTCTCACCGGGGAGTTCATCGGTCCCGGCCCAGGAGGCCGCCGGAGCCGCACCGTCCAGCGCGGCGTGCAGCCGCGCGGCCTGCGCCCTCGCATGATCGTCGACGGCACCGACAGGCCCACCGCTCAGCAATCGCTCAGCCGTGTCCTTGTCAAGCCATTCGCACCGCTCGTCGGCCATCACATGTCCTTCTGCGTCCACGGACGCGAATGCGTCACACCGACCGCGTCTTTCGTCCCCTCGTGCGAGGAGCGCTGCGTGGGTACGGCGTCGAGTCCGTGCGGGCCCGCGTCGGGGCCCAGCAGTTCGGCCAGCTTCTTCAGCCCGCGGTGCGCGGCGGTCCGCACCGCACCGGGCCGCTTGCCGAGCGCTCGCGCCGCGCTCTTCGCGTCCAGTCCCACGACGACCCGCAGCACCACCGCTTCGGCCTGATCCTGCGGGAGCTGGGCGATGAGCCGCATCGTGCGTCCGGTGGCCAGGGCCTCGATGGCTTCTCCCGCGGTGTCCGAGTCGCCCGGCTCCGCCACCAGTTCGGACTCGTCGCCGCCGCCCGCGGGGCGCCTGCCCCGCATCCGTATGTGATCGAGCGCACGGTTACGGGCTATCCGGGCCGCCCAGCCGCGGAACCGGTCCGCGTCGCCGCTGAACCGCTGGAGGTCGCGGGCGATCTGGAGCCACGCCTCGGACGTGACGTCCTCGGCGTCCGGATCGCCCACCAGCGTCCGTACATACCCGAGCAGTCGCGGGTGCACCGCACGGTACACAGTCCGGAAGGCGTCCTCGTCCCCGTCCTGCGCCGCGAGCACCGCGGTGGTCAGCTCCGCGTCGTCCCCCAGCACTTCCTCAACCTGTCCTGCTGCACCGCTCCCCGCTGTGCAGCTGGTCGCCACTGCCGCGCCGCTGTGCGCAATCCGTCACGCTACGGCCTGTGCCCGGCCCGCGTCCACGTCTTGTACGACCTGCGACAACGCGCTGACTCTGCGCGGTGTGACAGAAAACGCACGCCCGGCGCTGAGAGAGGTACGGGGCCGTACCGCGGCTCCGGCGGACGGCGACCGGGGCCTCTCCTGTGGGGGGTGGCGGCCCCGGTCGTCCTCCCGTCTTTTACCGCCTTGACCTGCGGTTATGTCGTACAGATAGCGCCCATGCGACCAACGGCGTGACCAACGCGCCAGCCGGTTCATGTGAGCTTCCCCCGAACCGACGCGCTGCGCCGTCCCCGAAGCCGGCTTGTGAGCCCCCTCGACTCGGCGCTTGCCGTACTGGAACATCGTGCAGCCCGGAGACTGGTGCCGTTCGTGACACCCGACAGGATGTTGTGGATATGGCGAACGGACTTGGCCCCCAGCGGCTTCCCCCTGTTCGATCACCCCTTCAGGCAGTCTCCGCCGGGCTCGGCCACCCAGGCGCCGTCGCGGACCTCGCCGCCGGCTCGACGGCCGGCGTCCAGGCGCTTGGACCATGGGCACCTTCAGCTGCTCCGACCTGAATACACCGCTGCGCGCTGACAAGCCCCTCGGTATGTGGTGAGGGCCCGACCGGTGCCTGCTGGTCGGGCCCTCGCTGTTGTTCTGGTGGCGGCTCGCGCCTGCCCCTCGGTCAGACGGCGGCAGGGGCGCCGAGCGTCGCGGAAGCCCGCTGGAACGGGGTGGGCGCGTGCTTGGGCGCGGCGGTGTGGGGGAGGCCGGGGCAGGTGAAGCCGAGCTGGGTCATGGCCCGGATGATTTCACCGGCGCTGAAATCGCGACGGTCCTGGCGTGTGATGACCTGCCCGACCTGCTTGATCGGGTAGGTGCGGCGGCCGATGATCACGGACTCGCCGACGACCTGTTCGGGCTTGACGCCCTTCATGGATTCCAGAACGCCGCTTTTGGTGAGGTCGAACGGGAACCGGGCGATGACACAGCGCATGATGCCTCACAGGGAGAAGGAAGAAGGGGACGGTGCGGCGGTGAAGCGGTTCAGCGAGCGAGGGCGAGGACGCCCGGCGCGCTGCCCTGCCCATCGACGACCGGCAGGGCGGCGGGCCGACGACCGCGCACTGCCTGCCTGGCTTCTTCGGCGATCGTGGTCACGGGTGAGGTGAACGGCCCGCGGTGGCCGAGCATGTCGCGCAGCTGGGCCCGGTCCGTGTCCGCGGAGCTGTCACGGACCGCAGCGAGCTGAGCCTGGGTGGCCTGTTGCGCGCACAGGCCGTCGTGGTCGCAGACGAGCAGGTGCCCGGCGCGGGCACTGACCATGACGGGCAGGGCCACCTCGATGGTCATGTCGTCACCGGCCTGCGATCCAGCGGTGTCCGTGGCGTCGGCCACCGTCCCGTACACGGTTGCGGCGCTCGCAGGGCGGGGTTGCATCTGAACCAGTGCCAAGATGTGCCTCCTGCAGAGATGGGCCAGTTTCCGGATCAAGGGTTCTAGGGCCTGTCGTCAAGGTGCCGCCTGCCGCGCGGCGTCTGGCCCTAGGCCGCCGCGTCGAAGGAGGACTGACGCACGGTGACACGCCGGGCAGCTGATGCGGGGCTGCGACGGCCGCGAGAGGCCGTGTTGCGGGTGCGCTCACGCCGTGCGGCCACCGGCGCGGTGATCGTCACGGGAATGCCCGAGGGTGTCCGGGCGCCGGTGATCCGGCTGAGTGCCTCTTCCCCGGAGCGGACCGGGGTGGTCTGGGGGACGATGCCTGCGGCTGCCATGAGCCGGGTCATGTCGCGGCGCTGGTTGGGGGTGACCAGGGTGACGACACTGCCGGACTCGCCGGCCCGCGCGGTACGGCCGCCCCGGTGGAGGTAGTCCTTGTGATCGGTCGGCGGGTCGACGTTGACGACGAGGTCGAGGTTGTCGACGTGGATCCCGCGTGCCGCGACGTTCGTCGCGACGAGCACGGTGACGTGCCCGGTCTTGAACTGGGACAGGGTCCGGGTGCGCTGCGGCTGCGACTTCCCGCCGTGCAGGGCAGCGGCCCGCACTCCGCTGTTGAGCAGGTCCTGGGTGAGCCGGTCGACGGCGTGCTTGGTGTCCAGGAACATGATCACCCGGCCTTCGCGCGCGGCGATCTCCGTGGTCGTGCGGTGCTTGTCGGCGCCGTGGACGTGCAGGACGTGGTGCTCCATCGTGGTGACCGCGCCTGCGGACGGGTCGACGGAGTGGACCACGGGGTCAGTGAGGTAGCGGCGGACCAGGAGGTCGACGTTGCGGTCGAGGGTGGCGGAGAACAGCATGCGCTGGCCCTCCGGGCGTACCTGGTCCAGGAGCGCGGTGACCTGGGGCATGAAGCCCATGTCGGCCATCTGATCGGCCTCGTCCAGGACGGTGATCGCGACCTGGTTCAGCCGGCAGTCCCCCCGGTCGATGAGGTCCTTGAGGCGCCCCGGCGTCGCGACGACGACTTCGGCACCACGGCGCAGTGTGCTGACCTGCCTGCCGATCGGCATTCCGCCGACAACCGTGGCCAGACGCAGCCTGACCGAACGGGCGTAGGGAGTGAGTGCGTCGGTCACCTGCTGTGCCAGCTCACGCGTCGGCACGAGGACCAGGGCCAGCGGCTGGCAGGGTTCGGCGCGCTGTCCTGCTGTGCGGGCCAGCAGGGCCAGGCCGAAGGCGAGGGTCTTGCCCGA
The DNA here is from genome assembly GCF_036014215.1 of Streptomyces sp. NBC_00440. Taxonomy (NCBI): domain Bacteria; kingdom Bacillati; phylum Actinomycetota; class Actinomycetes; order Kitasatosporales; family Streptomycetaceae; genus Streptomyces; species Streptomyces sp. NBC_00440. The sequence continues at coordinate 5,105,400 of NZ_CP107921.1, read as the reverse complement.
TCCGGTGCGCCCGCGACCGAGGACGTCGCGGCCCGCGAGGGTGTTGGGCAGGGTCGCGCCCTGGATCGGGAACGGGACACTCATGCCCTGCGCGGTGAGCGATGCCAGCAGCCGCTCGGGCATGTCCAGATCGGCGAACGCCTCGACGGCGGGCAGCGCAGGAGTGATCGTCTTCGGCAGAGCGAACTCGCCCGAGGCCGCCGAGGGCCGCCGGCCATGGCCGCCCTGGCGGCTCGGCCCTGCGGAACGCCGCGGGGCGGGCGAGCCGGAGCGGTCGCTCCGGTGCGAACCGGTATCGGAGCCAACGGCGGGGCCACCGGTACGACGGCGGGAGGAGCGGTTGTTCGTACGTGAGGGGTTCATTGGAACCTTCCTTGACACGGCACGTATCAAGGAATTCTCGCAGCAGAACAACAGCGCGGGGAATCACAAGAACGGACCGAACGAAATGTAAAATAGGATCTGGCCTGCGGCGAATTCGGCGCGAGTGCAGGCGATAAAACGGCGACGTCATGTCGGCAGAAAACGCAGGACGTCCACCGGTGCGGTTACAGAGAGGTCCGCATTCCTGAGGAGGAATTCGCGGGCGTCGTTGCCCCGCGGGCGGAGTCCCGGGAAATGCCCGTAGCTGGGGCCCGCACCCCGAGGGATGCGGGCCCCAGCTACGAAGTACGCGTCGGCGTCAGACGGGAACGATGTTCTCGGCCGTCGGGCCCTTCTGGCCCGCCGCGATGTCGAAGGTCACCTTCTGGCCTTCGAGCAGCTCACGGAAGCCCTGGGCGGCGATGTTCGAAAAGTGGGCGAACACGTCGTCGCCGCCACCGTCCTGCTCGATGAAACCGAAACCCTTGGCCGCGTTGAACCACTTCACAGTGCCGGACGCCATGTCATATCTCCTTGTGGGGCAGTACGCCGGGATCCGCAAGCCACGGATACCGGGTCGCCGAGATGATGCCCCGCCCGGAGAGTAGCCGGAAATACAAAACGCTTCCTGTAGCTTAAATACCGGCGGAAGCGTTGAAGTTTTTGGGAACCACGACTGCAACTGAGATCGACAGTAGCATGCGGTAGTGACCTGCGTACGATTAACAAATCCACTCTGTTCGCTGCGGTAAACACACTGTCCGCGCGGCACATTGAACTCTCGTCTCGCGGTCATAGATATTGACCCACCCGCAACGCAACGTTCCAGCAAGAGCGCTCGTACATTACGGCTCAGAGGGCATAACTGTCGCTGTGGCACCCCCTGTCCGGACCGCGGCCCATCAGCCCGTATGCCGGTACTGAAGTAGATCAAGACCGCGCAGCGCTGCTGCTGCGCGGCCTGTCGCAAGTGCCCGGATCCCACCGCCATCGCCTGACGGCCGGCGCCCACCGTTCGTGGCGAACCGGTCGAAGAGCAGCCTGCCGGGGCAGCTACACGCCCCACAGTGCGGGCCGTGATGGCAGGGCGGGCACTCTGCGCCTCAGCCTGCGGTCGTCGGGTTCTCCGACTCGGAGGCGCGACGGTATTCGGCGTTGATGCGCTGGGCTTCTTCGAGCTGGTCTTCGAGGATGACGATGCGGCAGGCAGCCTCGATAGGGGTGCCCTGGTCGACGAGTTCCCGTGCTCGGGCGGCGATACGCAGCTGGTAGCGGGAGTAGCGACGGTGGCCGCCCTCGGAGCGCAGCGGGGTGATGAGGCGGGCTTCACCGACAGCGCGGAGAAAGCCCTGCGTGGTACCGAGCATCTCGGCGGCCCGGCCCATCGTGTAGGCGGGATAGTCATCGTCATCGAGACGGCCGAACGAGTCGTCTGCTGTCATTTGCACCTCTCTATGGAACGCGTGGAGGGGCCCGGGTGCCGTATGGCACCCGGGCCCCGAAGGAACTGCTACACCACCTGTCGGCCCTGGTACTGCGCCGACCTTCTGCTTCCGCTGACCCGACCTGGAAGTTGTCGGGGTTGCGGGGATCGCGGTTGCTTGACCGGAGACCACCTCACTATCGATGTCCTGCGGTACCCGGGCTCAAGACTCCGCCCGGGCGATCCTGATGGCGCCTGCTCCTCCGTTCTTCCCTCTGGGATCAATCACTTACCTACTGCTGATACCGCCGTCCTGCGCCCTGCTCTGTGGCCTGTGGCAGCGCCACTCTTCGACAGCCAGCCCCGTCGCCCGTCCTGCGTCTGCTCCGGCTTAGAACCCCACTGCCGAACCTCCCGGTGCGCGCGTCCGCAGCCGACGCCTTCACCGAGGTGCTGCTCACTCAACTTCGCTGCTGGATACCGCTACTGCGTGACCTGCGGTACTGCTCGTGGCGGCCCCTGATCACTGCGGGCCACCCGGTCCGGTCGTCAGTCCCGTCGCCGTCCTGCAACAACTCTGGCTTCGAAACTCCACCACCGCACCGTCCTGCGAACTGCAACTGCGGATACCGCTCCCCGGCAGTTCGTTTCTGCCGGGCCCTGCTGTCTCTCTGGGCTACGAGAGAAACCATAACCACACCACCACCCAATGTCTACTCCGGCCGACATAGATTTCCGTGACCCGGGTGGAGAGATAGTCGGCCTCGGCCACGGGGCGGGTACGTGGCCGTGTCGTTCCAGTCAGGCTTGCCCACTCCGACCTGGCCGTTGGGCCGGCCTCGACGCCGCGCATGCCGCAGCCGCCCCGCCTGGGGCTGTGCGGATGACCGCTCAGGACACGTGCCACAGCCGGCGTCCGCGCGGTTGACACCTCGCAGGCCGGGCACAAGCACCGCCAGGCAGGACCTGCGTGATCATCCAGAGACCAGGGTGATCCGGTGGACACCATGAGCGTCAACGTGGGAGCGGCCGAGACAGCCGACAGCGCGATCCTCGTCGTCTCGCGAGTTCGTCACCAACGCCCTGCGCCATGGCGGCGGCATCCGCGCATCCGGACAGCATCGAGGTGGCGGTGCACGACCGCAGGACATGCCCAACCGTTGCCCACGTGACCAACGCATCCGGGCGCCCTTCCCACTGACACCATCGCCGGCACCGAAGCGGCCTCCCTCGCCCGTCTCTCCTCGGCATGCAAACCGTCCGCCCTGGCGGCCTACGCCGACGCCCCGTTCCCGTCCGGAGTCGGTCGTGCCGATGTGCGCAACGTCTTCTGCGTGCGGTTCAAGGCCCGCAAGCCTGGCAGCTGGACGAGTCATTCCAAATGATCAGTGATCGCGTGACGGGCTGGCTCTTCTTGTGGTTGTGCCAGCGCCGTCCTATGGGCGGTAGAGCTCTTGGGCACGGGCGGAGTCGATGGACGCGTCCTGGGGCAGATGCAGGAAGTAGTCCAGCTGCCACGCCTGCGCCATGCTGGCCTGGCGGTTGGTGGTGGTCACCCAAGGCGGGTAGACGCGGAAGGCTCGTTTCCCACCGGAACCGTTTGCCGACACGACACCGTGCCGACGGAGCGCGTCCATGGGAATGACGAACTGGCCGAGGTAGTGCTGGTCGCGGGTGCTGATGACGAAGAGGTCGACGGGGTCCGTTACGTCGAAGGGCTGGATGGGCCCGCCCGGGGCTCTCTTCCATACGGTGACGAACTGGCCGACCTTGGTGGGGGTCGTCTTGGCTGCGCGGAATCGGATGGAGAGTCCGTCAAGGGTGAATGCGTGGGCGGCGTACGCGGCACTCTCGGCTTCGGGGACCGGCTGCGAGCAGGTGAACCCGCAAGGGTCGTAGACGAGGGCTTTCGCCGCAAGGAGATCGCTGTGGGCCGGGGCGGTGTCCGGCCACGGTGTGAATCCGGTGGGGTGGAGATCGGATGAGTCCTCGCGGTTCGTCGCCATTCGTTCACCCTGTCACGAATGCTTGGACGGTCACCGACTCAACTGGGGGCGTATCTCTCGTCGAGTCATTTCGACTGCTGACGGTGTTCAGGAGCACGGACAGGGCGTCCAAGATCGTTGTGTGACGAACAACCTGGACGCCCTGCTGACCGCACTGTCCGTGAAGATCGATGACGAGATCGGAGGAACCAGATGGTTGGGCAGGCCGCCCCGGTTGACGGACTCCGAACTCATTTGCCTCGCCGTCGCGCAGGCGCTGCTTGGCTTCACCTCGGAGTCGCGGTGGCTGCGGTTCGTGGACTCCCGTCTGGGCGCGATGTTCCCGTACGTGCCCAAGCAGCCGGGCTGGAACAAGCGGCTGAGGACCGCGTTGCCGCTGGTCAAGAAGGCGATACGGCTGTTAGCGGTGGACACGGACTTCTGGTTTGCCCCGCACTGGATCGTCGACTCCACGCCGGTGGAGTGCGGTCGCTCACGCCCGACCGTGAAGCGGTCGGACATGGCAGGCTGGGCCGGATACGGGTACTGCGCTTCGCACTCGCGGTTCTTCTGGGGCCTGCGCCTGTTCCTGGTGTGCACCCCTACCGGCATGCCGATTCTGTGGGCGCTGGCGAACCCGAAACTCGACGAGCGCGAGGTACTGACCGCAATGCTCGACCGTGAACAGGAGACGGTCACCGGTCGGCCGGGGCTGCTGATGATCTCCGATAAGGGCTTTGCCTCCAAGGAGTTCGAGACCGATCTGGCCTTGCGGGGCGCCGAGTTGCTGCGGCCGTCGTTCAAGCGAGAGAAGAATCGCAAGGGCGAGAGCCTCCTGAAATCGGTGCGACAGCTGATCGAATCGGTCAACGACACCCTCAAGGGCCAGCTGGACCTGGAACGGCACGGCGGCCGGATCTTCGAAGGCGTCGCCGTCCGCGTTGCTCAGCGCATCCTCGCTATGGCCGCAGCAATCTGGCACAACCACAAGACCAGACAGCCGATCACACGCTCCCTCATCGCCTACGACCACTGATCACATCGGAATGACTCGTCTAGTAGCGGTAGCGGGCAGCGAGGATGACGATCTCCTTGTCCGTGACCAGGCAGACAAGGCGGTGCTCGTCGTCGATCCGCCTCGACCACGCCCCAGGCAAGTGGTACTTGAGTGGCTCGGGTTTGCCGATTCCTGTGAAGGGATCACGCTTGACGTCTGCGATGAGCCTATTGATCCGGGCGAGCATCTTGCGGTCGTTCTTGAGCCAGGACGTGCAGTCCTCCCAGCCCTGATCCTCGAAGACGAGCCTCACGCAGCATCCACAGCAGGGCCCGTGACATCCGGATCGATCAGCTCGCGCTCCGATACGTTGATGTCGCCCAGAGCGTTCTCGTACGCCTTGAGCAGACGCCGTGCATTCGCAGGCGAGCGCAGGAGATCGGGGTCGGGCCCCGATCACCCTCCCGACTTTTCCGGTTCGAAACTGCGGTTGCGTCGCCTACATACCAACCGCATGCCCAGCGCGCCAACCAAATCCATCCGGGCCTCCCCGGAGCGATGCGTTCTTGCGCCGCGCCCGTCACGGCTGCCGTCGTCGCGGCGGGGTCGGCGTCCGGCAGGACCAGCGTTGCGCATCAGCCGTTTCCGCACGCCCCGGACGGTGCAGGTCAGCCGGAACCGTCGGCCGTCCTCACTGGGACGAAACGCCCTTTCAGGAACAGTCGCAGTTCGTGACCCAGGTCCGGTTCACCGCTTCGCCGAAGCGTCGGTGGCTGCGGCTTTGGCTGTGGCTGTGGCTGCGGCTGTGGCTCGCGACCGGGATGAGGTGGCGCCGGCACGGTCGCGGTTGAGACGGATCTCGTCGTGATGGTCGGCGGCCCAGCCGATCAGCTGCATGACGATCTCGTGCAGGCCGCGGCCGAGCGGGGCGAGGGCGTACTCCACACGCGGCGGCACCTCGGCGTAGGCGGTCCGCGTGATCAAACCGTCCTCCTGGAGCTGGCGCAGGGTGTGGGTGAGCATGCGCTGGGAGATGCCGGGGATCTGGCGCTGCAGGTCGGTGTAGCGCAGTGGGCCGCCCTCCAGGACGCCGACGATCAGCATGCTCCACTTGTCGCCGACCCGGTCCAGGACCTGCCGGATGAAGGCCATGTGGTCGGCGGGGATGCTCGCGCACGGCCCGATCGCCGCCGCCATATCCGTACCTGCGCTGTCCTGCATGGCGCCCATTCCTCTCCGTCGCGCACACAGGTGTGCCTTTTGTAACGCCTTCCATACTGGCGCATCATGGCGTTACGAACAAATAAGAGGAATTGGAGGTCAGGCCATGAAGGTAGAGATCTGGGCCGAGATCACCTGCCCCTGGTGCGGACTCGGCGGCTGCGCCGTCCCGGCCCGCCCCTGACCCGTCACCCCCCCACTCACCCGTCTCGTTCTCCTCGAAAGGCACAACCACCATGTCGTACCTGCTCCACATCGACTCCTCCTCGCTCGGCGAGGCCTCCGTCTCCCGTCAGGTCGCCCAGTCCTTCCGCGACCAGTGGCAGGGCCCTGTCGTCCACCGCGACCTCGCTGCCGCCCCGGTCCCCCACCTGACGGCGGCGGGCATCACCGCCCGCATCACCGACCCCGGCCGGCACACCCCCGAGCAGGCCAAGGCCGCAGCTCTCCAGGACGAGTTGATCGAGGAGTTCCTCGGCGCCGGCACGTACCTGTTCACGGTGCCGATGTACAACCTGTCGATGCCGTCGGTGTTCAAGGCGTGGCTGGACCAGATCATCATCAGCGAACGCACCCTGAGCCTCACCGGCCCTTCCCCCGCCGCGGGCCGCCCTGCCCTGGTGATCTCGGCCCGGGGCGGTGGCTACGGGCCCGGCACCCCCAGGGAGGGTCTCGACTACGTGGTGCCCACGCTGGAAGCCGTGCTGGGCCGTGCCGTCCTCGGCCTGGACGTCACCACCGTGATACCCGAACTGACCATGGCCCCGGTCGCTCCGGCCCTGGCCCCTCTCCTCCCCTTGCACGAGGCGTCCATGACGGCCGCCCACGACAAGGCCCGCACCCTCGCCACGACCTTCGGCACGGCGGCTGCCGCCTGACGTATCTCTCCAGGTGATCCAGACCCCGGCCGGTGTCGAACTGATCCAGGGCAGCCCGCGCCTGACACACAAGTCGGCGCAACCACCGCCCTGTCCGCAGTAGTTGGAGGAGATGTCCAAGGTCCTCGTGTCTTCGGCGCCGGCGCCGACCTGTCCGCCCCCCGAGGAGATCCGGGGGCGGCCGGGGCCCAGAGCGTCACACCCGGCCGCCCCCTGTGCGCCCTCGTTGAGTCCACCATTGGCGGGAAGAACCCCTCATGTTCAGTACACAGGACGAATGGAACACCGGCTACGCCGAAGGCAGCCGCTATCGCCGGCTCAGCGACAGTGAGCGCTCGCTGTTGGCTGCCCATGCCCCGGCGCCGGCCGGCGGAAGAGCTCTGGACGTCGGGTGCGGGGTCGGTGAACTCGCAGCCCACTTGGCCGTCCTCGGCTACACCGTGGACGCCGTCGACTGGTCCGAAGCCGCCCTCGCCGACGCCGGCACCCACCATGGCGAGGCAGCCCGATGGCTTCGCCTCGACGTCGAAAGCGGCGACTGGGCATCCCTCGCCGACGGATACGACCTGATCACCCTGCGGTTCGTGGCTCCGTTCCTCACGTGCCGCGACCGCACGCTGCATGCCCTGGGGGGCCGTCTGCGCCCGGGGGGCGCCCTCGTGGTCATCACGCCGCTCGCCGCCGATACCCCGGCCGAGCGGCGTGGGATCGCACTCGACGAAGACGAACTCACCGCGCTCCAGGCCCGCTGGTCCACCTCCGAGCGCCACAACACCGAAGGGCTTGCCTTCCTGATCCTGCGCGGCCCGGGTACGGACGAAGCCCCCTTGCAAGGCAGTCCCCCGGCCTCCGGAGCGCAGAGCAGCCTGCCCGACACCGGGAGTCTCGGTGCTGCCGGGTCCACGTCGTCGCGGCGGCATGACTTCCACCTCTCGGGGCGGCATTACGGGCAGGTGGAGTCGGGCCGAAAGACGATCGAGGTACGCGTCCGCACTCCCACGACGGCGGCCGTCGAAGTCGGGGACACAGTCGTCTTCCACAACCAGGACAGCGGTCGGGAACTCGACATCATCGTGAAGCGGGTCACCCCTTACGCCTCGTTCGAGGAACTGCTCAGCGCGGAGGACCCCGCCCGCATCGATCCGGACGGACTGCGCGAGGACCTGCTGACCGGACTTCGCACCGGCTGTCCGGCGGCCGAGGCGTCTCCCGGTCCCCTCGCCTTCGAGTTCGACCACCGCCCCGCTCAAACCGGCCGCCCCATGCCGATGACACCCACGGAGTACGCACAGACCGTCCCCCACCACACCGTGTACGGCTGCCTGTACGTACGTGACGCGTACGACCGGCCGGTACAGCTGCGCTCGGTCTACGGATCCCGGCTCTGGCAGTTCCCTGGCGGCAACCTCGACACGCTGGGGGAAGACCCACTGCAGACCGCCCGCCGCGAAGCCGTGGAGGAGACCGGCCTCGAACTCGGCCTGGACACACCGCGGCTGCTCCTGACGCACTTCCTGCACGCCGGCCCCCGGGCGCCCCTGAACAAGGTGGGTCTCATCTTCGACGGAGGCCGGCTCAGCGCGGACCAGCTCCGCCGGATCCGCCTTGATCCCGTCGAGCACGACATGTGGGCCGTCCACGACCTCGCCGACTGGCGGGAGTTGATGGCGCCCCGGGGCTTCGTCCGTCTCGACGCCGTCGAACGAGCCCGGCTCGGCGAAGGCCCCGCGTACCTCATCACGCACACCTGACCGCGTCGATGACCGCGTCATGTACCGGGGAAGACGCGGGCCGCCACCCGCCGTTGGGATCCGCCGCGTGACCCACCGGCCGGCACCTCACGCGAACCTCTCCGGACCAAAGCGGCGGGAGAACGGGCCCGCTGCCGTCAGAACGCGGGGCGGACGGCCCCGACCGGCTCGCCGTGGCCGAGGACCGGTGCGGTGGCGAGCGCGGTGAGCGTGTCGTCGCCGTCCACGTCCACTCCGAGGCGGCGCAGCGCGGCGACCATGACCACCGGGCGGGACCGCTGGGAGCCGTCAGCGATCTTGAGCGCCACCGCGGACCCGTCCGGCAGGCCGAGCGCGTACACGCCCTCGGCACCGTCCTTGGCGACGGCCCCGGGCAGGGCGCCCATGATCCGCGTCACGTCCCGGCCGGTGCCGCCGACGTACCGCGGGTGGGTGTTCATCGCGCGGGCCACGCGGTGTTCGAGACTGCCCTCCGGCGCCGAGGCCAGGCGGCCGAACGCCCGGGCCAGGCCCCGCAGACTGATGGCGAACAGGGGCGCGCCGCACCCGTCGATGCCCGTGGCCGCGATCCTCTCGCCCGCCAGCTCCTCCAGGGTCTCGCGCAGCACCACCTGGAGCGGGTGTTCGGGGTCGAGGTACGTGGCGGTGTCCCAGCCGTTCACGACGCAGGTCGCCAGCATGGCGGCGTGCTTGCCCGAGCAGTTCATCGTCAGGGGGGTGGGCTGCCCGCCGCCCGCCAGGTAGGCGCGCAGCGCGCCCTCCCCGATCGGGAGGGCAGCCGTGCAGCGCAGCGCGTCCGTGCCGAGCCCGGCCGAGCCGAGTATCGCCCGCACACCCTCCAGGTGGATGTCCTCGCCCGAGTGGCTGGCGCATCCCAGTGCCAGGAGTTCGCCGTCAAGACCGAGCCCGGCACGGAGCATGCCGAGTGCCTGGAGGGGCTTGTTCGACGAGCGCGGATACATCGGAGCGTCGACGTCCCCGATCCGCAGGACCTCCGCACCGTCCGGGCCGGTCGCGAGGACCGTCCCGTGGTGCACGGACTCCAGGAAATCCCCACGCCAGACCTCGGCCACCACGGTGTGCATCAGTTATGTCCGCCTCTCCAGTCTCTCCTGTTTCGGTCAACTGTTGACAGTTACCACTTGGCGACGAGCATGTCGAATGTGCGGCCGATTTCGTGGACACCCCTTGACACCTGCGGAAACACGCCTGTCAACTGGCAACTGTCAACACCTTGGTCCAGAGGAGGCGTCATCCGTGAGTGAGACACTGCAACGAGGCCTCGCCGTCCAGGTCGCCGAGGTGCTGCGCGAACGTCTGCTCGGCGGCCACCTGCGACCGGGAACCAGGATCAACGAGGTGGTGCTCGCGCGGGAACTCGACATCAGCCGGGGACCGTTGCGCGAGGCCGTGCGGCAACTCGTCAGCGAGGGCCTGCTCGTGCACAGCCCCAACCGCGGTGCCACGGTGTTCACGGCGGAACCGGACGACGTAAGAGCCCTGTTCGAACTCCGTACGGCGCTGGAGACAGCGTCCGCCCGGCTGGCTGCGGAGCGCCGCGACGAGAAGGACATCGCTGCGCTGCGTTCGGCCTGCGCCCGGGCGCGGAAGACCATCCAGGGCGGGCGGCGCTTCGTCCACCGGCTGGACCTGGACTTCCACCGGACCCTGACGGACACCGCACGAAGTCCGCGCGTCGCGGAACAGTTGTGGCGGGTGCAGCAGCAGATCATCCTGCTGCGCAGTCCGCTGGACGTCCCGGCGGCTCACACGGCCGATTCCCTGGACGACCACGAGGAGATCGCCGCCGCCGTCGCCGACGGTGACGGGGAGCGGGCCGCGGCGCTCATGGACCTCCATCTCGGGCGGGTACGGGCCCACATGACGGGCTCCCCGACCGGCTGACCCTGCCGACCGACCTCACTGGGTGACCCCACCGGCTGGCCCTGCCGGACCGATCCCACCGGCCGACCCCACTGGCTGACTCCACCGGCTGACCCTGCCGGTCGAACCCCGCCGGCCCACCCCATGGCCGACCCCACCGGCTGGCCCTGCCGTCCGAACCCACCGGCCGACCCTGCCGGACCGATCCCGGCACAGTGGCGCGGGTGCGTCCGTACCCCCGGAACCGGCTCCGCATGCCGTCGCGCCTCCGCCTCCGCCGCGGCGTCCCCAGCGGCCGGCTCGCCCTTCCCCCACACCGTCCGACCGCCCGGCCCCGCCGGGCCACTGGAGTACCCGAATGACCGACTCCTCCACCGCGGCCGCGCCCCCACGCGAGCGCCGCACCCCCGGACTGCTCGTCGCCGCACTGCCCGTGGTGCTGATGCTGATCGTGATGATCGCGGGCACCGTCTGGCTCGGCCTCGACCCCGTGGTCCTCCTCGTCGCGTCCTGCGCCGTCACCGGCCTCATCGCCCGGTGGCTCGGCGTGACCTGGGACGAGATGCTCACGGGCATCCGGTCGAAGATCGACGCCGCGATGCCGGCGCTGCTGATCCTGATCTCCATCGGCATGCTCATCGGCACCTGGACGCTGAGCGGCACGATACCCATGATCGTCGACTGGGGGCTCAAGGCCATCCAGCCGTCGTGGATCGTGGTGCTGTCGTTCCTGATCACCATGGTCGTCTCGACGGTGACCGGTACCTCCTGGGGCTCCGTCGGCACCGTCGGTGTCGCCCTGATCGGCGTGGCCGGCGGACTCGGCGTGTCCCTGCCCATGACGGCGGGCGCCATCATCTCGGGCGCCTACTTCGGCGACAAGATGTCCCCGATGTCGGACACCACCAACCTGGCTCCCGCCGTGGCCGGTTCGAGCCTCTTCGAGCACATCCGGCACCTCCTCTACACGACGGGTCCTGCGGCGGTCCTCTCCTGCGTCCTGTACTTCTTCCTGGGCCGCGCCCAGCACGCCGACGGGCAGGCCGCCCGGCGCACCGACGCCCTCCGGGGCGTGCTGGAGCAGGGATTCCATTTCAACCTGCTGCTCCTGCTGCCTCCGGCAGTGGTGCTCGTGGGCGCGATCGCGAAGAAGCCGCCGCTGCCGACCATCATCGTCTCGTCGGCGGTCGCGGGGATCCTGGGCGGTGTCTTCCAGGGCTTCTCCCTCCAGCAGATCGGTTCCTCCGCCTCGACCGGTTTCACCGTGTCGATGCTGAGCGGCCACGGAGGCGTCGACCCCCAGCACCTGTCCGCCGCGGCCGGCACGCTCCTCAACCGCGGCGGCATGGCATCGATGGCGTCGACCATGCTGATCGGCCTCGCCGGCTTCGCCTTCGCGGGCATCCTGACCGAGACCGGCTGCCTGGACGTCCTGATGCACCGGCTGCTCGCCAAGGTCCGCAGGACGGGCGGGATCATCCTCGCCACCGCGCTGACCTCGGTGGGCACCGCGCTCTCCATGGGGGTCTCGTACCTGACGATCATTGTGCCGGGCCAGGCGTTCCGGGACATCTACCCCGAGCGCGGCCTCGCCCCGAAGAACCTGTCGCGCACGCTGGAGGACTCCGGCACGGTCTTCGTGCCCCTGGTGCCGTGGACCGAGGCCGCCACCTACATGTCCACGACCCTGGGTGTCGCCACCATGGCGTACGCGCCGTACGCGTTCCTGAACTACTTCGGCGTGATCATCGCCGTGATCTGCGGCTACACCGGTTTCGGCATCGCCCGCCAGGAGCCGGTGCGCCGGACCGCCGTGGAACCCGCTCCGGCCGCCGTCTGATGCACGTCCCGCCGGAAGGCCGCTGTCTGATCCGTGTCCCGCCGGAAGACCTCGGACTGATGCGCGTCCCGCCGGAAGACCTCGGGAACCATGCCCGCTCTTCCCTGTCGCCGGTCAGGGCTGGATGTTCTCCAGGTCCTCCAGAAGGCCGGGCTGCTTCGGTTCCCAGCCGAGCACCTGCCGGGTGTGCGCACTGGACGAGGGCTGGTCGGTCGCGAAGATCGGACCGAGAGGACCGTAGGTCTCCGCCGGCACGGATTCGACCGGCAGGTTCAGCCGTCGGCCGATGACCGCGGCGATGTCACGCACCTCGTCCCCCTCGTCGGCCACGGCGTGCCAGGAGCTGCCGGCCGGCGCGTGCTCCAGGGCGAGCCGGAAGAGAACGGCCGCGTCGAGTGCGTGCACGGCCGGCCAGCGCTGTGCGCCGTCGCCCGGGTAGCCGGACACTCCCGTCCGGCGTGCGATGCCGGTCAGCATTCCGGCGAACCCGCCCGCGCCCCGATGGTGAACGGTGCGCGGCAGGCGTACGGCCGCGCTCCGGACTCCGCGCGAGGCCAGGCCCAGGGCCGCCGTGACCGCGCGACCGCGGCCGCCGACCGGCCCGTCGGTCGGCACCGGGTCGGCCTCGGTGGAGGCGCGGCCCGGCACAGCGGGGGTACCCGAGACGGTGACGAACGGGCGGTCGCTGCCGACGAGTCCGTCCCCGAGGGCCGCGAGGGCGGCACTCTCCTCGGCGACCGCCCGCGCGAGGGCTTCGGGGCTGCTGAAGTCGTTGCTGAACGCCAGGTGGATCACCCCGTCGGCCTGGTCAGCGCCGGCGCGAAGGACGTCCAGATCGGCGAGGCCGCCCCGGAGCGGCTCCGCGCCGGCCGCCTCGACGGCCAGCGCGGAAGCGTCCGAGCGGGCGAGCGCGAGCACGGCGTGACCGTTGCCGAGCAGTTCGGCGACGACTGCGGACCCGACCAGGCCGGTGCCACCGGTGACGAAGACACGCATGAGACTCTCCCTAAGCGATGGGACTCTTGTCCCATCACCATAACAAAGTAATGGGACAAGAGTCCCGTCACATGCGGTTCACCTACGATGGGCTCATGGGTCGATGGGAACCAGGTGCACGCGAACGCCTCGTCGTGGCTGCCGTCGACCTGTTCACCGAGCAGGGGTACGACGCCACCACGGTCACGCAGATCGCCGAGCGCGCCGGAGTCACCAAGAGCACCTTCTTCCGGTACTTCCCCGACAAGCGCGAGCTGCTGGTGGCGGGGCAGGAGACGCTGTGCCGGCTGCTGACCGAGGGGATCGCCGAGGCCCCCTGTGACGCCGGCCCGCTGGAGGCGGTCGCTGCCGGTCTCGTGCGCGCCTCAAGCGCGATGGGCCCCATGAACCGCGAACTCGCCCCCCGCCTGAAGGCGGCTGTCACCGCCAGCACCGAACTTCAGGAGCGTGACGCCCTCAAGAGCGTCAGCCTCGCGGCGGCGGTCACAGCCGCCCTGGTCGCCCGCGGCATACCTGAACCGACCGCGGCTCTCGCGGGCGAGCTGGGCGTCCTCGCCTTCAAACGGGGCTACGCCGAATGGTCCGACGGCGTCCGCGACACCGAGGACGGCCTCGCCGAGCACACCTTGGCGGCCCTGGACGAGCTGCGTGCGGCGAGTGCGTCGCTGCGCTGACCGGACCGCCTTCACCCGCATCCGGTGAAGCGGTGGAGTTCACGTACTGAGGCGAGTACGGCGAGTACTCAGTGCGCCGGCCGGTCGTCCACCTCGACGAGGTTGTGGCCGCGCAGCGTGTAGAGCCTGCCGTCGTGGGCGTTGACGTGCGGTTCGCTGTACCAGACGCCGTTGATACCGGCGACGACGGTGCTGACGGCGAACGTCTTCGGGTGGAAGCGGAAGAGCGTGGTGGCCGAGACGCCGTAGACCGTGCCGCGATTGGTGACCAGAGCCGCGTAGCCGCGGCTGACGCTGCTCACGTCCGCGGTGTGCAGCAACTGCCGGGTGTGCAGGTCGATGACGAACAGCACGCCCGCTCTGGTGAGTCCGTAGAGGTGGCGGCCCTGCACCGCGAGGGCCGCCACCCCTGCCTTCTGCCGCGTCTCCAGGCGCCACCGCTCGCGGCCGGTGACCGGATCGACGGCGACGACCGTGCCACGCGGTCCCGTGCTTGCCGCGTTGTCACCGCCCAGGTAGGCGACGCCGTCCCGGTTCGCCACCGCCCCGACGAGCTGGACGCTGTCGATCGGGTTGACGTACGAGGCCGGCTTCCCGGTCCTCGGGGAGTACGTCCACAAGGCTCCGCCGCCCTCGGTGTCGCACTGCACGCCGACCAGAAGCAACTCGTTGACCCGGTCCCAGGAGGTGTCCATCGGCCGGTTCTGCACACTGGGGAACTGCGCGGCCTGGTGCGGTTGCCCGCCTGCGGAAGGGTCGTACTCCCAGATGCCCTGCGCGTCGTACTGACCGGTGTACAGACGTCCGTCGATCACCTCGGCGTCCTTGGCCTCGCCGGGCGCCCGCAGATTGACGACCGCCCCGCTCCGCAGACTGTGCCGGGCGATGGTGCCGGTGCCGCCGACGTAGACGTACCCGCCGCCGACCGCGATCCCCATGCCTGCCTCCGCGTCCACGGGAGCGCCTGCCGTGCCCAGGTCGGTGATCACGGAGGTGCGGGCGGCCAGATCGATCTCGGCGACGAACCCGTAGGCCGAGACGACCTCCAGCTTCCCGTCGGTGTAGTCCACGCCCCAGATCTCTCCGAGGTCCGGTCCGGCGAACTCCACGGATGAGACCGTCTTGTCGGCTGTCGAGTAGGACTGCAGTCCCGTATCGGTGGCGAAGTAGATCCGGTCCGCATCGGCGGTGAAGCACTTGGCAGTCGTGCCGTGCACGCTCACCACGGTGTACGAGGAGAGGTCGGCCAGGTCCATCACGGCGAACTTCGCGGGATCTCCGCCCGAGGTACTGACCACCAGGTTCCCGCCGATGACGGCGAGGCACCGCAGGCTGGGGTCCTGCTCCATCTCCGTGGGCACCACCGAGGTGAACGTGCGCTTGGCCCGGTCGAACGCGTACAGCGACGCCTTGCTCGCGCCGCCTCCGCCGACGAGGACGCTGCCCGAACCGAAGAAGACGGTGGTGTCGGTGGCCGCGACCGCCGCGGCCTCGGTGGCATTCGGATTGGGGACGCCCAGGTTGGTGACGGCACCGGTCGCCGGGTCGTACTCCCACAGCGCGGGCGCCTTCCCCGGCACACCGCCCACGGCGTACACCGTGCCGTCGGGGGCGACCGCCAGAGCACGGATGTCGCGGTCCTCCCCGGTCCTGCCGATGTCCACGGCAGGCTTGTCCGGCGTCGTCAGGTCCCACCGGAAGAGGTTCGGCTTGCCCTGGTCACCCTTGAGCAGCACGCCGATGTAGAGGTACCGCCCGGCGGGGTCCACCGCGAGTGCCTGGATGGAGGGATCGGGTCCCGCGTCGAGTTCGGTGAGCGAGACCACCTTCCGGGTCGGCAGGTGGAACCCGGCCACCCGGGCGGGGTTCAGGTTGCGCGACCCGATGTAGACGGTGTCGCCGACCAGCAGCCCGCTCATCAACGAGAACTGCACCACTCCCGGTCCCAGATCGGTCACCACCGTGCTGGGCGCGCCACCGGTCGCGGCGGCAGCCGGGCCGGCCGTCACGGACCCGCCGGCCACCGCCAGCCCGAACGCGCCACCGGCCTGGAGCAGCCGGCGCCTGCTCAGGAAAGAACTGTCGGTCATCTGTGTCTCCTTGAAGTGCCGATTCCGTGACTGCCCGTCAGGACAGCTCGAAGACGCGCCGGTCCGCCGTAGAGGTTCGGGCCCGGACCGGCTCCCCGGCTCCCCGGGAGTGGTCGAACCCCGGAACGGGCTCTCGCGCTCCGGCATGCTGGCACAGTTACGAGTGATATCGAAAGACTGGCGACACGATATTTTCGGTCATACGATATCGAGTGACAGTGTCACGCGAGCTTCCGAAAGCCCATCGCGCTCCCCCGCTGACGCCATGGAGCTGCAGGAACTGCGCACGCCGGGGCCGCCCACCGGCGCCCGCCAGGCCGTGGCAAGAACGCGGGCGCCGCCCACGACGAGGCGTACGGCCGCGTGTTCGGTGGAACCGAGGCGTGAGCTACGAGGTCATCCGGGAGCCCGAAGCCCTCACCCAGGCAGGGCGGTTCGCCAGGGACGACAGCCGCAGGAGCCCGGTGAGCCTTCGGGTGCACGCCGGTTCGGGTCTGCACCGCCCACTGCGCCAACAAGGTCGCACTGACCGGAGTTGAGCGTCGCAGGGACCAGCCGGAGTGCCCGGTTCAGGCAGTGGCGGCGGGACCGGGCGGCAGGTGGACGGTCATGATCAGGTGGCAGGTGGCATCGCCTGATCCCCGGTAGGCGTGCGGGGCGTCGCCGTCGAAGGTGGCGGTCTGCCCGGCCTCGACCGGGTGCTCCGCTCCGTCGACGACCAGCATCATCCGCCCGGCGGTGACACTGACGGTCTCCACGACCCCGGCCTGGTGGGGGTGGCTGGGGTACTCCTCGCCGGGCTGCAGGCGCCAGCGCCACACCTCGACCGGTGCGGGACCCGATGTCGTGAGCATGAGCCGGGCCTCACCGCCCTGCTCGCCCGCCCACAGCGGCATCACGGCATCGGCCGAGACCACCCGGACACGCCCTTCGGCCGGCCCTTCCAGCAAGGCGGAAACCGAGACGCCGAGCGTGTCGGCCAGCCGGATCAGGGTGGCGAAGTTCGGGTTGCCCTGGGCCTTCTCAAGTCCGACCAGGGCTCCCTTGCTGACCTTGGCGCGACGGCCGAGCTCATCCAGGGACAGACCCGCGCGGGTGCGGGCAGCCCGGACGTTGTGCGCGAGTGTGCGCAGCGCCGCCTCTGTCTCGGCCACCTGATCACCAACCCCCATGACGTACCAGCGGAATGCACCACCCGGTCGGTTGATTGGCCCGAGGCGGTCGTTTCGCTGTACCGTTCAGTCGTTCCATCGTAACAGAGGGGATCGACCCGTGATAGCTCTGCTGCTGGCCCTGGGCAGCTCTCTGGCCTACGGATGCGCCGACTTCCTCGGCGGCCTGGGCGCCCGGAAGGCGCACGTGCTGCGCACCATCATGGTCGCGGCACCGGCCAGTCTCGCGGTCGAACTGCTTCTGTGGCCCGTCCTGGGTGCCTCGTTCAGCCCGGCCGCTCTCGGCTGGGGCGCCGCGTCCGGTGTGGCCTCGGCCGCGGCCTTCGCCCTGCTCTACAGGACCCTGGCCATCGGCCCGATGAACGTTCTCTCGCCAGTGACCGCGCTGGTGTCCGCCGCGCTGCCGGTCACGGTGGGGCTGTTGCAGGGCGAGCGGCTGGGAATGGCCGGCCTGCTCGGACTGCCGCTCGCGCTGGCGGCGGTGGTGCTGGTCAGCGCCGGACAGGGCGCGGGCTCCTCCCGCCCCTCCCGGACGGCGCTGCTCCTGGCCTTCGGCGCGGGGGGCGCCATCGCCCTGCAGCTGATCTTCCTGCACCAGGCGCCGTCGGACAGCGGGGTCGCCCCGCTGATCATCGGCAGGGCGGTCTCCTCGGCCGTCACCCTGGCCGCGGCCGGGGTCATGCACCGCAGGCTCGGCCCGAGAAGCCCGCCTACGCCATGTCGGTCACTGCCGGCGTGCTGGACTCGCTGGCGAACCTGCTGTTCCTGCTCGCCGCGCGCAGCGGAGACCTCACCGTCGTCGCCGTGATCACCGCCCTCTACCCGGCCGGAACCGTCCTGCTCGCCCGCAGCGTGCTCTCCGAGCGCCTCCACCGCGGCCAGCTCATCGGCCTGGGCACCGCCGCCGTCGCCGTCAGCCTCCTCGCCCTCACCTGAGCGCCCCCGGGGCGACGAAACCGATCAGCGCAGATTCCCGCAGCGCCGGCGCGGCGCGGACCCGCCCAGACACGCCGTCAGTCGGTGAGCCCCAGTGACGTCATGACCGCTGCGAGTTCCTGGCGCGCCTGTGGCGTCAGTCCGCGCAGGGGGCGCGGGAGATTGGGGCCGTCGACCAGGCCGAGGTGTTCGGCGGCGGCGGACATGACGCGCAGGCCGCCATACCTGCGCAGCAGCTGCCACAGCGGCTCCATCCGCTGCGACATGGCGGTGGCCCGGGCGGCGTCGCCGGCCTGCGCGGCGCGGGTGAGGGCGAGGGCCGTCGCGGGGAACAGGCCGCCGACGACCGAGTACCACACGTCGCATCCGGCGTTCAGTCCGGTGGCCGCCGTCCAGTCGCCGCTGACACCGATCGTGACCGTCGCCGGGACCAGCGCCCGCAACGCTTCGACGCGCAGCTTCGCGGCAGTCGGGTCGTCGGGGACCGGGGGGATCTTGATGGCGGCGACATTCGGCAACTGCGCGACGCGGGCGTGGAGTTCATCGGTGAACTTGACGTGGGTGGTGCCGGGGTTGTCGTACACGCAGAGCGGCACCGAGAGCTCGCGGGTGACGTCCTCGTACAGGCCGAACACCTCGTCATCCGTGAGGGCCTGGTACGTCATCGGGGCGAGCAGGACCGCGGACGCGCCCGCCTTCTGGGCGTCCTCGGCGAGCGCGAGAACGTGCGAGGTCCGCAGGGCGCCGATGCCGACCATGACCGGGACGCCGTCGGCGGCCCCGACCGCGAGGGTCGCCACACGGGCGCGCTGCTCGCGGGTGAGGTAGGCGTAGCCGCCGGTGGAGCCGAGGGCGCCGATGGAGCCGACTCCGGCGGCGGCGAGGCGGGCGACGAGGGTGCCGAACGCGTGCTCGCCGATGCCGCTCTCGGTGGTCGGCGTGAGGGGGAAGGCGCTGAGGCCGCGGAACATGGCTGTCTCCTCGGGGACGGGGAAATGTGTGATGCCGTATCAGAGGTCGAGGTCGGGTCGGAGGACGAGGACGAGACGTGGGCAGGCCCGCGTGGGAGATGCAGATCATCATTGTGCCGTGAGCGGCCCCGCCCCTCGGGAGTGAGTACGGAATTGGGTGAGTACGGAATCGCCGTGGTCGACGGCGCCTTCGAGCGGGCCGACGCACCCCTGCGATCTTCTGGGCCCGGTCTTCAACACTCGGCGGAGCAAGCGCGTATCCCCTTGTGTGACGCCCACTGAGACGAGGACCGAGATGCCGCTGTGCGGCCACGCGGACACACCCGGACGCACTGGTGGCTAGCGCGCTGCAATGGGTGCGCCGCCGGCAGAACAGAGGCGCACACCGGGATGCGAACCCCTTCGCCACCGACAGTGGCGTGCAGCGTGCCTACGAGCTGTACGGGGGAGAGCTGTTCGGCTATGTGTACAACGCGCTGCGGGACCGGCAGCTGGCCGAGGACGTCGTCCAGGAGACGTTCATCCGGGCCTGGAAATCATCCGGCGGATTCGATCCCCGCCGTGGCAGTCTGCGTACCTGGCTGTTCTCGATAGCCCGCAACGGCGCGATCGACGCCATGCGCCGGCGCGGCGTCCGGGACGCGGTCGGGGTGGACTTCCGGGAAGCGCTGGCCGAGGAACCGGCGCGCCATGACCCGGTCGAAGTCCTGCTGGAACACATCCAGTTGGA
Source organism: Streptomyces sp. NBC_00440 (assembly GCF_036014215.1). Classification (NCBI taxonomy): domain Bacteria; kingdom Bacillati; phylum Actinomycetota; class Actinomycetes; order Kitasatosporales; family Streptomycetaceae; genus Streptomyces; species Streptomyces sp. NBC_00440. The sequence goes on along the minus strand of NZ_CP107921.1, from coordinate 5,085,489 downwards.
CGAGGCGCTGAACCGGCTGAGCGCCGAACACCGGCAGACCGTGGTCAGTGTCTACTACGGCGGCCGTACCTGCGCCGAACTCGCCGCGGAGTGGGGCATCTCGGCTTCCACGGTCCGCAGTCGGCTGTATTACGGCGTACGCGCGCTGCGCCTGGTGCTGGAGGAGAACGGATGGCTGGCGCCATGAATCCGGACTGTGCGGCAATCCGCCCCGTGATGACCGAACACCTGATGCTCGGGATGCGTCTGCCCGCGGAGGTCTGGGGTCATCTGACCGGCTGCACCGCCTGCGCCCACGAGGCCGCCGAAATCGGCGATGTGGTCAGAACACTGGCACGAGCCGAGAACGGTGTACACCGCACCGGGAGACCTCGGGCCACACCACAGGTGCCACCGGTCCGAGCGGTGGACATGCCCCCTCCGCGCACCGCCGGCAGCCGCCGGGGCCTGCGTCGGCGCCTCGTCCAGGGCGCGAGCGTCGCGCTGCTGACCGCCGCCGCACTCGCCGCCCCCTTCGCTCTCCATGACCGGGGCCAGGGCTCACCGGGCACCGTCTCGATCGCACGTCAGGGCCGGATGATCAGTCAGCCCTGGGGCACCGAGGTGCCGGTGGCGCTGAACGGGCTGCGGCGCGGGGAGACGTACCGCCTGATGGCGGCGGACTTCACGGGACTCCGCGTCCCGGGCGGCAGCGTGCGGACGATGACCGGCGAGCCGGTGCACGCCCAGGTGATGACCGCGCTGAGCCGCGAGGCGATCAAGGAGGTCATCGTGGAGGACACCCACGGCCGCGTGGTCGGCCGCGTGTCCACGACCGGGCCGCCCCCCACAACTGCCTGAGCCGTAAGACCTCTTCACCGGTCGGCGCATCCGCGCCACCGGGCGAACCGCGACGTCCGCGAAACCGCGAAGACGTCCCTTTTCCATGGATATGGAGCATTCCTCATGCTGTCAAAACAATGGGCCGGGTGGCTCCTCGCGGCCACCCTGGGGCTGGGGGGCTTCGGCATCGCCGCCGCGTCCGTGGCCGACGCGCACTCGGGCCACGTCGACCCCCGGCCGGCCGCCGCGAGTCCCGGCGCCGCCCGGGCGGCGGCCCGCTACGGCGGCGGGGCCGGCCACAGCGCCCCGAAGCCGATCCCGGTGTCCGGCAAGGACCGGGTCTACACCGCGGACCAGACGTCCAACACCGTCAGTGTGATCGACCCGTCGGCCAACAGAACGCTCGGCACGATCGCCCTCGGCGACCAGCGGCTCGGGGCCGGTCTCAGCCCGCAGTACACCGGCGACGTCGACGTGCACGGACTGGCCTTCTCGCCCGTCACCAAGCGGCTGGCGGTCGTCAGCATCACGAGCAACACGGTGGACATCGTCGACACGGCGACCAACAAGGTCGTCAACCACACCGATGTGGGCCGGGCGTCGCACGAGGGCAGCTTCACCGCAGACGGCAAACAGTTCTGGGTCGCCGACCGCGGCCGCGACACCGTCACCGTCGTCGACGCCGTGCACGGCGGAGTGCTCGCCAACATCCCGGTGGGTGCGGGGCCGTCCAAGGTGGTGATGAGCCCGGACGGAAAGCTGGCCTATGTCAACCACATCAGCCTCGCCGAAGTCACCGTCGTCAAGGTCGCCACGCACCGCCCGGTGGACCACATCACCGGACTCGGCGACGCCTTCTCCTCCGACGAGGCGATCTCGCCCGACGGCAAGGAACTGTGGGCGGTCCACAAGCGGGTCGGAAAGGTCAGCGTCATCGATCTGACGCATGACAAGGTCACATCGGTGCTGACCACCGGCCCGGACTCCAACCACCCGCAGTTCGCGGACACGCCCCGGGGCAAGTTCGTCTACCTCACCGTCGGCGGCCTGGACGAGACGCTGTCCTTCCGCCGTACGGACAGCGGCGTCCCGGACGCGACCACCGCCCCCGCCACCGTGATCCACGACAACGGCCATGCCCCGCACGGCATCTGGCCCAGCGGTGACGGCAGCCGTCTCTACGTCGGCCTGGAGAAGTCCGACAAGGTGGACGTCATCGACACCGCGACCAACAAGGTGACCGGCACCATCCCGATCGGCCAGGAACCGCAGGCCGTCGTCTACGCACCGCTGGCAGCGCCGGCCGGTTCAGCCGCCAACCTCGGCAGCCAGGGACTGGACGAGCAGGCACGCAACGTGCCGACCACCCTCCCGGACGGCACCGCGGGCGAGACACTCGACCCGGTCAAGGGCCGCGCCCTGGAGGCCACGGTCCGCCCGGTCAACGGGCTCGACATGATCCAGCTCCAGGCGCGGGGCCTGAAGCCGAAGACGACCTACCAGGCGTTCTCGGCAGGGGCGGACAGCCGAAAGGCCGCGGTCGTGTCGTTCAGCACCGACGCGAACGGCAACGCCCCCATGGTGCTGGCGTTCAGCGCCTTCGACGGCCGGAGCATCTCGCTGGCCGTGAAGAACGCCGGAGTCGCCAAGGCCACGTCCTTCCAGCTCAACCGGATGCACAGCGGCAGCGCCAACGGTGCCGTCACCGCCACCGACCTCCTGTACTGCGACTGCTGCTGACAGCCCGGCCCACCTGAGGAGTTCACCATGCCCCACCGCACCGGACGCCGCTCCGCACCTCTCGCTCTCGCCGCTGCCGGTGCGGTCGGGGCGGTGTTCCTCCTGGCCGCTCCGGCCTCCGCGCACGTCCGGGTCATCTCGCAGGACGCCGAACCGGGGGGTGCCGCGAAGCTGGAGTTCCGGGTCCCCAGCGAGGAGGCCGATGCCACGACCGTCCGCCTTCAGGTCAGGCTGCCGGCCGGCGTCCACCTCGCCTCGGTGCTACCGGTCGAGGGCTGGCAGGAGCAGACCGCCGCTCCGGCGTCCGACGGCTCGGTGTCGCTGACCTGGACCGCCATGGCCGGGCACGACATCAAGCCCGACGAACACCAGTACTTCGGCATCAATGTCGGCCCCCTTCCCGATGATCGGCCCACGCTGGGCTTCAGTACCGTGCAGACCTACTCCGACGGCTCCGTCGTCAACTGGGACCAGCGGCAGACCGGCAGCACGGAGCCGCCGTTCCCCATCCCGCTGCTGGTCCTCGATCCCACCGCCGCATCCCGGGCACCGGACGGCGGCACGGGGGCCGCTCCGAAGGCCGGCGCCGCGCCCGCGGCACCTTCACCGACCGCCTCCGCGAGCCCGGCCGCGCCGTCGGTCACCACCGCCGCCACCACGAGCGGCTCCGGTTCCAGTTCCGGCTGGGTGCCCTCTGCGGTGGCCGCCGCTCTGCTGGCGCTGTCGGGCGGTACCGCTCTGGCGACCGCACGCCACCGCAGGAACAAGAACCGCGGCCGCGTGGCCTCCTGAGTTCACCGGCGATGAGCGAGAACCCGGAGCTCGGCCCCGGTGTCGCATCAGCTGCCCGGCGGCGCGCTGCACGAATGGGCACACGACACAGCAGTGCGCCGCGAGCGGGCCCACTCGCGGCGCACCTGATGTCACCTCAGCCGTCAGTGGTGACGGTGCCCCAGACGCTCGACGTCCACCACGTGGCCGCGCGCGTCGCGCAGGGTCGCGGTGTCGACGCGGTCCCAGATCGGCGCGCGCCGGTTCTGGTAGACGTCGTTCCAGGTGTCACGGCCATGGCCGGTGTGGACCTTGACCGACTTGTGTGCGCCGAGCCGCAGCGCGTGGAAGCGGTACGAGTGGTGCTGAGCGTCACTCAGCGTCCAGCCGCGCAGCTCCACGGGCCTGCGGGAGTTGTTGGTGACGGTGATCCACTCCGCGTCCACCCGGTTGCCGCGGTGGTGCCCGCGGCCGTGGCTGTCGATGTGGTGGACGGCGCCCACCACCACGGCCGAGCGCTCAGGGCGCGAGGCGGGGTGGTGGTGGTCGGCGGCCGCTGCCGGGAAGGCGGCGGCCAGCAGGGCCCCGGAGGCCAGTACAGCTGCGGCGAGACGGGAACCTGAAGACAAAGACGACATGGAACCCCCAGATCAGGGCATGCGTGCACCGGTCGGCCCACGCATGGTGCAGATGAACTTCCGGCTCTGTGCCGGACCACCACACTCTGAACCGAGCGGGTTCCGATGTCCGGATAACCTTCACCACTTTGCCAAAACCGGACAAAACACACACCGTCAGATCATCCGGCGCATACGCCCCCGCGCACCTCGACAGGTAACGCGCTCCCCACGGACACCGGCCCGCGCGGCGGCCCTTCCCCTGACCGGACACCTGAACGGATTCCCTCCCGTACCCCGGAAGGTGAGCCCGGACCAGCTCCACGACCACCCCAGCACCCGACTGCCGCACAGCGGGCAACTCCGCCATCCGGACCCGCAGATGGTGACTGGTCCGCTACTGTGCGTGATAAAGCCCAGTCGGGTTTCAGGACACAAGGGGACCTTGAGTGAACCGAATTCGCACCGTTCTCGCAGCGCTGACCGTCACCGCGGCGACCGCGGCGGCACCCGCAGCCGCGAGCGCCGATCCGCAGCAGCACCCGGACCGGTCAGCGGCCTCCGAGCCGCAGCACGCCCCCTGCTCGGGGGAGTTCCAGGGCGACGCCAGGCTCGGGCCGCAGTGGCTCCCCTCGAAGCACGAGAAGCCGGTGGGCCCGCTGCTCAAGGGCTACCACCGGACCGGGAAGCTGTCGTCCGGGGACTTCCTGAAGAAGTACTGGGAGGGGCCCGCGGATTCGGGCAGTTGGAAGTACCCGCCGAACGACGGGTTCAAGGAGGTCAACGGGCGGGTGGACAAGGAGCCCGAGAAGCTGCGCACCGGCGAGCGCCTGGACCGCTTCGGCTCCGAGTACGGCTCCTACCTGGCGCCCGCCGGCGACTCGTACGCCAAGCGCGCGCTGCCCCCGCAGAGCCTCAACACCCGTGACGCCGCGGTGCCCTGCGACTATCACGTCTACCGGGTGGCCAAGCCGTTCTGGGTGTGGCAGGGCGGCATCGCGCCGTGGTTCGAGCAGCCGGGCAACGGGCAGCAGATCAAGCTCGATCCGGTATTCCTGAGCCCGGGTGAGGGCCAACGGCTGAACGTGAAGTGGCTGCTCGACCACCACTACCTCGCTCAGGCCGCCCGAGCCGGCGAGTAGCACACCCATGGACCGCCACGAACTGCGTGCCGCGCTGCGCGACGCCGGGGTACCCGACGGCTACTACCGGATCGAGGGGGTCCATGAACCGTCCCCCGCGCCCACCGACTTCCTGTATATGAAGCGGACCGAGGACGGCACGGCGTGGGAGACCGGTGCGTACGAACGCGGCCTGTCCGAGGTCATCGGCCGGCACGAGACGGAGCCGGACGCCTGCGCGCACCTGCTGCGGCTGCTCGTCTGACGCCGACCGGAATCACCGGCAGGCAAAGGCAGTCGGGGCCGCGGCCACCGGCGGCAACGGCTACTGGTCGCCCACGTCCCGCCGGTTCGACAGGGCCGACTCCGCGAGGGACGACAAACCCTCGACGTAGACCGTGCCGTCCGGCGCGGGCCGTACGACGAGCCACCCACGCGCACCCAGGCTGCGCACCTGCCCCCGCACCTCGTCGCCGAGCTCGGCCGCGAGGTCGTCCTCGCGGGGGGTGCTGCCCGCGTGCAGATGCTCGCGGATCCGGAGGAGCAGCGCCTCTTCCTGCGCGGTGATGTTGAAGTCCATCCCTGGACGCTACGGCCCGCCGGGCGGCGCCGCGCGCGGAGGGGCCGAACTCGCCCCGGACCCGCCCCGCCTCCACCCCGTATCCGCACTCCGCGACCGGACCGGACGCACCGGCTCGGACGCACCGGACCGGACGCACCGGCATGGAGAGGCGCCCGCGGGCGCCCTCGCAGGGCGCCCGCGGGCCTCTCACATGCGGGCTCGGTCCGCTCACTCAAGTGGGCACGGGCCGGTCAGGCGCCCGGCGTGGCCGGCAGCTGGGCGACGCCCGGCACCGTCGGAAGCGCCGGGAGGCCCGGCAGGTTCGCGGCCGGGAGACCGCCGCCGAGCAGGATGGCGACCAGGACGTTCACCTGGGCGGTGAGTACGGCCTGGACCGCCGCCGCGACCTCGGTGGGCTTGCCGGTGGTGACCGCCTTGACGAGGGCGTCGACCTTGGCCTGGAGGTCGGCCGCCGCCTTCGCCTTGAGCGCGGCGCCCGGGTCGGGTGCGGCGGGCGCGCCGGACACCCCGGTCGCACCGCCGGGGATGCCGGGGGCCGCGGGCGCCGCAGGCGCGGCTTCCGTGACCTTCGCCAGGGCGGCCTTGACGGGGTCGGCCAGCTTGGTGGCGTCCGCGGCGGGAAGCTTGCCGTCGGGGGCCTTCAGTACGGCGTTGACCAGGTCCGTCACCGGCTTCAGGACACCGCCGGCGTCGCCCAGCAGCTTCGCCTGACTCGCGAGCTTGTCGGCACCCGGCACCGGGACGGCCGGGGCGCTCGCGGGGCGTGCCGCGGGGGCGTCGCCGACCGCCGCGTAAGCCGCCGGGCCCGCTATGCCGAGGGTGAGGGCGCCGCAGACGGCGGACGAGACGAGGAGGCCGGCCTTCGGGGACATGCGCATGGAAAGCGTTCCTTTCGGAAGTGCGGGAAGTACTCACCGCCACCGTGCAAACGCTTGAATACGGCGCGCAATCGCTGAGTCACTTGGCGTAACCCGCGACCGGTCGCCCAAAGCAGCTCTGACCTGCGCGTCTGCCGAACGCCCGGGGGCCGGGCCGATGCATCCGTTAGGGGGAGCGCACCCGGGCCGCCGGACACCGCGTACGGACACGGCTGCGGCCCCCGGGACGGGTCCCGGGGGCCGCAGTCACGAGGCGGTCAGTCCAGCTTCGCCGCCAGCGACTGGAACTGTGTCCACGTCAGCTTCGGCTTGCCCGGGTCCCAGAGCTTCTGGGCCGTCGCCGCCAGCGGCATCCGGATGCCCGCGGCGACCTGCGCCGGGGTCTGGGCGTTCGGGAAGTCGCCCCAGACCGCGAACCCGCCGCCGTCGATGAGGTGCGCGTACTTAGCAGGGACCGCCTTGGTGCCGCGCACCACCAGCGGGGTCCACTGCTCGTAGATGCGCTTGCCGGTGGGATAGGTGAAGTTGTTGGGCTGGCCGAGCACGTAGTACAGGTACTCGTCGTTGAGGTTCACCACCCGCTGCCCCGCGGCCAGATACTCCTCGGGCGGCCGGACCCCGAACTCCTTGCCCGTCCAGTACTCCACCTGGATGTTCTTGTCGGGCTTGGCCACCCCGCCGCGGAAGAACCCGTCGTTCCACGCCTGCGGCGTCCTGCCCGCCTTGGTGATGACCGCGGCCCGGTCGTTCAGCCAGGCCACCGCCAGGTCCTGGACGGTGCCCTTCGCGCCGTACTTCTTCCGGGCCAGGGCGGCCAGCTGCGGGAAGGACGCTTCCGGGTTCTTCACCGTCAGCGCCTGGTACTCGTCACCGCCGACGTTCCAGTACGGGCCGGGGAAGAGCTTCATGTACTCGCGCAGCAGCGAGTCGACGATCTGCGCCGCCTTCGGGTTGGACACGTCGACCGCGCCCTTGACGGGGGTGCCGTCGGCCGTCTTCAGCTGGAGGTCCGGGTGCGCCTTGATGACCGCGCCCAGGTGTCCGGGCGAGTCGATCTCCGGGACGACAGTGATGTGCAGGCTGGAGGCGAGCGAGACGATCCGGTGGACCTGCGCGATGGTGAGGTGGTCGGGAGAGACCACCTCGGGGTGCGACGTGGACTCGATCCGGAAGCCCTGGTCGTCCGAGAAGTGCAGCCCCAGCTGGTTCAGCTTGAGGTCGGCCATCTCGTGCAGCCGGTCCTCGATCCAGGCGGCGTCGAACGGTTTGCGTGCGATGTCCAGGTTGAACCGCCGCTGCGCGCTGGCCGGCTCGTCGTGCACGACGCCCTCGGGCACCTTCCCGTCGGCCCGCACGGACTGCTTGAGGGTCCGGGTGCCGTAGAACACCCCGGCCTCGTCGGGACCGGTGATCGTGACCCGGCTGTCGCGGGCGCTGAGGGTGTACGACTCGCGCGGGGCCTTCTTGTCCGGCTTCAGCGCGAGCTCGATGTCGCCCGCGCGGGCCGTGCCGCCGTACGCGTAGCCGATCTTCAGTTCGTGCGAGAGGAGCTTGCCCTCGTCGGTGAGGCCCTTGCACCCCTTGTCCACCAGGACCCGGGAGCCCTTCTCCGGGCGCCAGCCGGGACCGCGCGCCGGGCCGTGTTCGCGTACCGCGGGGATGGCACGGGGCGCCGCCGAGAGCGGGTAGTTCGTCGCCGACGGGTCGGACGAGGGGGCGGTCACCGCCGAGCCGCGGCCCGCGGGGCCGCTTCCGCCGTACGTGTCGTCGTCCGGCCAGACCGTGACGGCGAGCGCGACGGCGGCAACCGTGGCGGTCAGGCCCACGGCAAGAACCGGTGCGTTGAGTCTTTTCATCAGTCCGAAACCTCCCGTGCACGGCTGGGCGAGGGTGAAAGCGAGGGTGAAATGCCGGCCAATTCGTCCATCACGCGCCTTGAAACTCTCCCTTCCGGGTGAAAATCGCGCATCCGTCGGACACTTAACTCCCCGCATCGATAGCGTTGCGGCTCATTCACCGCCGTCATCCGACCCTCCTGTCGTGTTCGAGGAGCCCACGCTGTCCAGCGAGTCCCACGCCGGCCCTCCGATGCGACCGCCGTCACTTCACCACAGAACGGACGGCCCGGCACGCCCAGCCATACCGGCGCAGAACCGTGGCCCGTCCGGCCTCCACCGGTTCAACTCTGCACCCGCCGGCAGCGCCGAGAGCGCACTGCTCGGCTGCTGCGGCAGCCCCCGCTGGGCCCGGCGGCTGGCCGCACACCGCCCCTACCCCGATCTGACGGCGCTGCTCGCCGCATGTGACGAGGCGAGTTACGACCTGTCCCCGGCCGAGCTCTGCCAGGCCCTGGCGGGCGAACCGGCGTCCGGGCCGCTCCACGGCCGGGCCCCGCGGGCCGCCCACACCGCGCTGAGCGCCGCGCACGCCGCGTACGAGAGCCGCTTCGGCCACCCCTTCGTGATCTGCCTCGACGCCTTCCGCCCGTCCGAGCACCTCGACCAGGTGCTGGCGAGCATCCGTTCCCGGCTCTCGCACGAGCCCGACGAGGAGCGGGCGGTCGCCGCCGACGAGCTGCGCCGACTCGCCCGGGGGCGAATCACCCGTCTTGTGGCGGATACGGGCCACGCCGGTAGCCCGTCCGTGGCTGTTTGATTGCCTGTTTGATCACACCGGAACCCCCCGCGCGAAGGAACCGACAAGTCGTCGCTACGATGGCCAGGGCCGGTGGACCGTACCCGGCCGGGCCAGACCGACACAGCTCCTCTCAGCGAGAGAAGCTGGCGGCATGACCCCCGTCCCCCGCTCCCGGAGGGTTTTTCCGTGCCGGCTGGAACGCTGTACCGCGGCCGGGAAGGTATGTGGTCCTGGGTGGCTCATCGAGTCACCGGCGTCCTCATTTTCTTCTTCCTGTTCGTACACGTCCTGGACACTGCTCTCGTCCGTATCTCCCCCGAGGACTACGACAAGGTCATCGCTACTTACAAGACGCCGATCGTGGGCGTCCTTGAGTACGGCCTCGTCGCAGCGATCCTCTTCCACGCTCTGAACGGCCTGCGCATCATCGCCGTGGACTTCTGGTCCAAGGGCCCGCGCCACCAGAAGCAGATGCTGTGGTCGGTCGTGGGCATCTGGGTCCTGCTGATGATCGGGGCGATCTACCCCGTACTCGGCCACGCCGCACGCGAACTGTTCGGGAGCTGAGGACTGAATGTCTGCTGAGACCTCCGCCGCTGTCGGCCCCGTCGAGGGCGTCTCCCTCTTCGACGCCGATCACCCCGCGCCGCTCATCGAGGCCCCGCGCCAGCGCACCAGGAAGACGCCGAAGACCACACGCGGCAACTTCGAGATGTACGCCTGGCTCTTCATGCGCCTGTCCGGGATCGTCCTGGTCGTCCTGGTCCTCGGCCACCTGCTGATCCAGCTGGTGCTCGACGGCGGTGTGACCAAGATCGGCTTCGCCTTCGTGGCGGGCCGCTGGGCCTCGCCGTTCTGGCAGGGCTGGGACCTCACCATGCTCTGGCTGGCGATGCTTCACGGCGCCAACGGCCTCCGTACCGTCATCAATGACTACGCGGAGCGCGTCGGCACGCGCCTGTGGCTCAAGGGCCTGCTGTACACCGCCACGGTGTTCACCATCCTGCTGGGCACGCTGGTGATCTTCACCTTCGACCCGAACATCTCCTAGAAGCCCGGGACCGAGGCGCTTTCATCATGAAGATCCACAAGTACGACACCGTCATCGTCGGCGCCGGCGGGGCCGGTATGCGCGCGGCCATCGAGTCGACGAAGCGCAGCCGCACCGCCGTGCTGACGAAGCTCTACCCGACCCGCTCCCACACCGGCGCTGCCCAGGGCGGCATGGCCGCGGCCCTCGCCAACGTCGAGGAGGACAACTGGGAGTGGCACACCTTCGACACGATCAAGGGCGGCGACTACCTGGTCGACCAGGACGCCGCCGAGATCCTGGCGAAGGAGGCCATCGACGCGGTCCTCGACCTGGAGAAGATGGGCCTGCCGTTCAACCGGACGCCCGCCGGGGAGATCGACCAGCGCCGCTTCGGCGGCCACTCGCGCAACCACGGTGAGGCCCCGGTCCGCCGTGCGTGCTACGCCGCGGACCGCACCGGCCACATGATCCTCCAGACCCTCTACCAGAACTGCGTCAAGGAGGGTGTGGAGTTCTTCAACGAGTTCTACGTCCTGGACCAGCTGCTGGTCGAGGTGGACGGCGTCAAGACCTCCGCGGGCGTCGTGGCCTACGAGCTGGCGACCGGCGAGATCCACGTCTTCCAGTCGAAGTCCGTGATCTACGCGTCCGGCGGCACCGGCAAGTTCTTCAAGGTCACCTCGAACGCACACACCCTGACCGGTGACGGCCAGGCCGCCTGCTACCGCCGCGGTCTGCCCCTGGAGGACATGGAGTTCTTCCAGTTCCACCCGACGGGCATCTGGCGCATGGGCATCCTGCTGACGGAGGGCGCCCGTGGTGAGGGCGGCATCCTCCGCAACAAGGACGGCGAGCGCTTCATGGAGAAGTACGCGCCGGTCATGAAGGACCTCGCGTCCCGTGACGTCGTCTCCCGCTCCATCTACACGGAGATCCGGGAGGGCCGCGGCTGCGGACCCGCCGGTGACCACGTGTACCTCGACCTGACGCACCTCCCGCCGGAGCAGCTGGACGCCAAGCTCCCGGACATCACGGAGTTCGCGCGTACGTACCTGGGCATCGAGCCGTACACGGACCCGATCCCGATCCAGCCCACCGCGCACTACGCCATGGGCGGCATCCCGACCAACGTCCAGGGTGAGGTCCTCGCGGACAACACCACGGTCGTGCCCGGCCTGTACGCGGCCGGCGAGGTCGCGTGCGTCTCGGTGCACGGCGCCAACCGCCTGGGCACCAACTCGCTGCTCGACATCAACGTCTTCGGGCGCAGGTCGGGCATCGCGGCCGCCGAGTACGCGGCGAAGAACGGCTACGCCGAGCTTCCCGAGAACCCTGCGGCGCAGGTCGAGGCCCAGGTCGAGCGGTTGCGTGACGCCACAGGCACCGAGCGGGTCTCCGTGCTGCGCACGGAGCTCCAGGAGTGCATGGACGCCAATGTGATGGTGTTCCGCACCGAGCAGACGATCAAGACGGCCGTCGAGAAGATCGCCGAGCTGCGCGAGCGCTATCTGAACGTGTCGGTCCAGGACAAGGGCCGCCGCTTCAACACCGACCTCCTCGAAGCGATCGAGCTGGGCAACCTGCTGGACCTCGCCGAGGTCATGGCGACGTCCGCCCTGGCGCGCAAGGAGTCCCGCGGCGGTCACTACCGCGAGGACTTCCCGAACCGCGACGACGTCAACTTCATGCGCCACACCATGGCGTACCGCGAGGTGGGCGACGACGGCTCCGAGTCGATCCGGCTCGACTACAAGCCGGTCGTCCAGACCCGCTACCAGCCGATGGAGCGTAAGTACTGATGGCTACCCCGACCATGGACAAAGCCGAAGCGGCCGGCAAGCCGGAGGCCGGCTTCGCCGACACCCCGTTCATCACGGCCACCTTCCGGATCCGCCGGTTCAACCCGGAGATCTCGGACGAGGCGCAGTGGCAGGACTTCGCGGTCGAGATCGACCCGAAGGAGCGTGTGCTCGACGCCCTCCACAAGATCAAGTGGGAGCTCGACGGCACGCTGACCTTCCGCCGCTCGTGCGCACACGGGGTCTGCGGTTCGGACGCGATGCGGATCAACGGCAAGAACAGGCTCGCCTGCAAGACGCTGATCAAGGACATCAACCCTGAGAAGCCGATCCTGATCGAGGCCATCAAGGGCCTCACGGTCCTCAAGGACCTCGTGGTCGACATGGACCCGTTCTTCCAGGCGTACCGCGACGTGATGCCCTTCCTCATCACCAGCGGCAACGAGCCGACGCGCGAGCGTCTGCAGTCCGCCGAGGACCGCGAGCGGTTCGACGACACCACGAAGTGCATCCTGTGCGCCGCGTGCACGTCGTCCTGCCCGGTGTTCTGGAACGACGGCCAGTACTTCGGCCCGGCCGCGATCGTCAACGCGCACCGCTTCATCTTCGACTCGCGTGACGAGGGCGGCGAGCAGCGCCTGGAGATCCTCAACGACAAGGACGGCGTGTGGCGTTGCCGCACCACGTTCAACTGCACGGACGCCTGCCCGCGCGGTATCGAGGTCACGAAGGCGATCCAGGAAGTGAAGCGCGCACTCATCACCCGCCGCTTCTGACCTTTCGGCCACCCTTTCAGGCCACTTCACGAGGGCCCCGTTCTCCCGGTTTCCGGGCGGCGGGGCCCTCGTGCATTTCCGGGTGCATCCGCGCCCGGGCAACCGTATTGAACATGTTCAAAAGAAGGTCTAGAGTCCATGACATCAGCTTTTGAACGCGTTCAAAGGAGGGTGGGGCATGGACCTCACAGTTGTCGCGTACGTCATCTACCTGGTCATCAGCGTCGCGCTGACCGTCTGGGTGGCCCGGACGCTCAGCCACCACGGGCGGGTCTTCCTCGCCGATGTACTCAAGGGGAACGAGAAGCTCGCCGAGGCCGTCAACCACCTGCTGGTGGTGGGGTTCTACCTGGTCAACCTGGGCTTTGTGGCCCTGTATCTCCAGGACGGCAGCACCGTCACCGACGCCAGGGGGATCTTCGAGGCGCTGTCGACGAAGCTCGGCGTCGTCCTGCTCGTCCTCGGCGCGATGCACCTCGGCAACGTCTACGCACTCAACAAGTTCCGCCGGCGCGGCATCATGGAGCGCGAGCAGACTCCGCCGGTCCCGCCGCAGGGCTGGGTCGCGCCGACTGCCGGGGCCTGAACCGCGATGAGCGACACCGCCGTCAGGAGACTGACCGTGCTGTACGACGCCCAGTGCCCGCTCTGCGTCCATCTGCGCCACTGGCTGCTCGGGCAACGCCAGCTCGTACCGCTCGACCTGGTACCGGCCGCGTCCGCCGCGGCCGTGGAGCGGTTCCCCGGCCTCGACCACGGAAGCACCCTGGAGGAGATCACCGTGATCGGCGACCAGGGCCAGATCTACCGGGGACCGGCCGCCTGGATCGTCTGCCTGTGGGCGCTCGCCGCCCACCGGCCCAAGGCGTACTGGCTGGCCACCCCGGCGGGCGCGCCCTTCGTCAGGGCCGCGATGCTCACGGCGGCCAAGTACCGCGACGTCACAGCGCCGCCCTGCGGCGAGCGGTGCGCGGTCCCCGGTTAGGCTCAGGCACCGTGACTGATGTGAAGCCTGCCAAGAGCGAGCAGACCCGGACGCTCATCCTCGAAACCGCGCTCCGGCTCTTCCAGGAGCGCGGTTACGACAAGACGACGATGCGGGTCATCGCCCGGGAGGCCGGTGTCTCCGTCGGGAACGCGTACTACTACTTCGCCGGCAAGGAACACCTGATCCAGGGGTTCTACGACCGCATCGGCGCGGAGCACCGGGCGGCGGTGCGCCACGTGCTCGACCACGAGACCGATCTGGAGAAGCGGCTCGCGGGGGTGCTGACGGCCTGGCTCGATGTCGCGGCGCCCTACCACGAGTTCGCCGCACAGTTTTTCAAGAACGCGGCCGACCCCGAGAGCCCGCTCAGCCCCTTCTCGGTGGAGTCGGAGTCCGCACGCGAGACGGCCATCTCGATCCACCGTGAGGTGCTGGCGGGCGCCAAGGCCAAGATCCCCGGCGAACTGGCCGACGTACTCCCGGAGTTGATGTGGCTGTCCCAGATGGGACTGGTCCTGTACTGGGTCTTCGACCGGTCGCCCGAGCGGGAACGCAGCAGGCGGCTCGCCGGGCGCGGGGCCCGGCTCACCACCAGGGGCATCGCGCTGGCCCGCTTCAAGGCGCTGCGCCCGCTGGTCCACGAGGTGCACGAGCTGTTCACGGACTTCCTGCCGGGCATGGCCGAAACGGCGACGGCCCGCAAACGGTCCTGACCGGCGGGGCCACCCGCTCCCCCGCCGCGCGGCCCCGCAGGCCCGCTATGCAGTCCCGCAGGCCCGCTACAGCCAGCCGAGTTCCCAGATCCGCCAGACGCCCGTCCCGTCGGACAGGTACTGCCCGCCCGAGACGTCGTCGCTGGTCAGTACGTAGTCCTTGCGCTGCCAGAGCGGGATCAGCGGCACGTCCTGCGCGACGTCGTCCTGCAGCGCCTTGAAGTCGTCGGCGGTCCTGCCCCGGTCGGTGTACTGCTGGGTGCGGCCGATCAGCCGGTCGACGTCCTTGCTGCTGTAGCCGTTGTAGAGGCTGTTGCCGGTGCCGACCAGCGGCTGCGCGTAGTTGTCGGCGTCCGGGTAGTCCGCGATCCAGCCGACGGCGTACGCGTCGAACTTGCCGAGCCGGTAGTCGTCCTGGAACTTCGTCCAGTCCGTCATTCCCTTGAGCTTCACCTTGAAGAGGCCGCCCTTCTCCAGCTGCGTCTTCAGCGTCCGGGCCTCGTCGTCGGTGACGTTCGTGCTGGAGTACGCGTAGGTGAAGGTCACCGGGGTCTGCACACCGGCCAGCTGGAGCAGCTGCCTGGCCGCCGCCACATCGACCTTCGGGTAGGCGTCGAAGAACGCGGTGTTGTGACCGGTGAACCCCTGCGGGATCAGCGAGTAGAGCGGTTCGACCGTGCCGTTGTAGACCTTCTCGGACAGCTGGGCGCGGTCGACCAGATCGGCCGCGGCCCGCCGCACCCTGGTGTCCGCGAGCGCGGAGTTCTTGCGGACGTTGAAGACCAGGTTGCGGACCTCGCTGCCGGTCGACTCGGTGACCTGCGCGTCGGGGTCACTGGGCGAGAGCGTCGCCAGCGTCGCGGGGGTCATCACCCGGTGCGCGACGTCGATGTCCTTGCGCTTCCAGGCGGCGTCGAGCTGGGCGGGCTGCTTGAAGTAGCGGATCTCGATCGGTACGCCGGTCTTCTTGATGACGCCCTTGTACTTCGGGTTCGGTTCCAGGAGGGCGCTGACGCCGCTCCTGTAGGACTTCAGCACGTACGGCCCGGAGCCCACGACCGTACTGCCCTTGCGCCCCTTGTTCGCCGGGTACGCGGTGTGGTCGACGATGGCACCGCCGCCCGTCGCGATCTTCGAGGCGAAGGTGGCGTCGCGGGACTTGAGGTGGAAGACGACCTTGTTGCCCGACGCGTCGACGTTCTTGAGCGTGGGGTACAGCGGCGCGGGGCCGTTCCCCTTCATGCGCAGGACGCGGTTGAAGGAGAACGCCGCGTCCTCCGCCGTGACCTTGTGGCCGTTCGAGAACGTCAGGTCGTCACGCATGGTGCAGCTGAAGGTACGCAGCGCGTCATCGGTGAATTCACAGCTGCTCGCCGCATCGGGGACCGGGGTGGAGGAACCGACGTTGAACGACATCAGCGACTGGTAGAGCGAGCTGTAGAGGGCCCACGAACCGGCGTCGTACGCCTGGGCCGGGTCCAGGGAGGAGACGACGTCGGTGGTTCCGATGACGATCGGCTTCTTCTTCCCGCCGCCGTCCGACAGCAGCTGCCAGGCACCGACACCGGCACACACCAGAACGACGCATATGACCAGAATCCGCATGCGGATCGAACGCATTGTGCTGTTCCCCTCAACCCACCCTGTGGACGCGCGGACCGGCGCGCGTCAGACCCAAGTCGGCGCCAACCCAACCACACGACATTCACAAGTGGAAGAGAAAATCTTCACGTGGGCCAAGTTGTTAGGCAACCTTCATAAGGGGCCGTCGCACGCCTCCGGCCTGCATGTCCGCGCTCCGGAAGGGCTCAGGGAAGGGCTCAGGGAAGGCCCGGAAAAGGGCTCGGGAAGGGTTCGGGAAAGGGCTCCGGAAAGGGATACGTGCCGCGGAGCGCACCCCCCTCGGCAGGCCGCACAGCAGGGGTCACATACTGGCAGGAACGCCCCCCACCGGCTTCGAAGGACGACGACCCATGAAACTCAACCGCACCGCCTCCTGGTTCCTGACAGCGTTCGGCGTGTGGTCGTGGGTGGTCTGGGTCACCTTTGCGAAGAACCTCTTCAAGGACGCGAGCGGCCTCGCGTTCGACGGCGGCAAGCCCACGGCCTATCTGTGGATCCACCTGACGCTGGCCATTGTCTCGTTCATCCTGGGCACGGTCATCGGCGCGATCGGCCTCCGGGGCGTCCGCGCCCACCGCCGCGCCGCCCAGTAGGGACGGCCCAGCAGGGGCGACTGCGCCCGGGGCCACAGCCGCGGCCCGGCGGCAGCCCGGCGGGCCACCCCGCACTGTCGGTCCACCGTGGCCTGCCTGTACTTTCACCACCGTGCCTGCCGTTGAGAAGACCGCGAAAAGGACCGTACTGACGGTCATAGCCGCCGCGTTGCTGCCCGCCCTCTGCGCCGTGCCCGCGTCGGCCGCGACCACGACGGGCCCGAAACCCTCCGCCGCCGAGTCCGCGAATACCGCCAAGTCGCCGGAGAGCTCCGAAACTTCGAAGTCCTCCGAGCACTCGAAGAGCCCGGGGAAGACCTCTGGGCCCTCGAAGCCCGCACGGTCGCAGATCGGCGGTGCACGTCTCGGCCGTACCGGCACCCAGGTGCAACTCGGCCCCGGCGCACCCGTGTTGCCGAAGGACCTCTCCGGGGAGTCCTGGATCGTCGCCGACGCCGAGTCCGGTGATGTCCTCGCCTCGCACGACGCGCACCGGAGACTGGCCCCGGCCTCCACGCTCAAGATGCTGCTCGCGGACACGCTCCTGCCGAAGTTCCCGGCGACCGAGACCCACAAGGTGCTGCCGTCCGACCTCGCGGGCATGGGCGAGGGAAGCAGCCTGGTCGGCATCAAGGAGAACCTCACCTACACCGTCCACGACCTGTGGCTCGGGGTGTTCCTGCGCTCCGGGAACGACGCGGTGCATGTGCTGTCCGCGATGAACGACGGCGTGCCGAAGACCGTCCGCGACATGCAGGCACACGCCGACGACCTCCAGGCGCTCGACACCCATGTGGTGTCGCCCGACGGGTACGACGAGCCGGGCCAGGTCTCCAGCGCGTACGACCTGACGCTCTTCGCCCGCAGCGGCCTGCAGAAGAAGGACTTCCGCACCTACTGCTCGACTGCGACCGCGCAGTTCCCCGGCATGAAGAAGAAGGGCAAGAAGCGCGAGACCTTCGGGATCCAGAACACCAACCGCCTGCTGACCGGCGCCGACGGCGTCACCCAGTACAAGGGCATCGCGGGTGTGAAGAACGGCAACACCACGCACGCCGGCGCCACCTACACGGCGGTCGCCGAGCGCGACGGTCATGTGCTCCTCGTCACCGTGATGAAGCCCAGCTCGACCGAGAGCCAGGCGGTCTACAAGGAGGCGGCGCGGCTGCTCGACTGGGGCTTCGCCTCGGAGGGCAAGGTCACGCCGGTCGGTGAGCTGGTCGCTCCGGCCAGTTCCGCGGCCGGGTCCGGCGGGAAGGCGAAGAGCGGCGGAGCCACGCAGGACGGCAAGGACGGCGCCGGTGCCACCGGGAAGGACAAGGCCTCCGCGCCGGCCGCCGCGTCGCAGAAGGGCGGCTCCAGCGGGGTGGGCACGGCCCTGGCGATCAGTGCAGGGGCGTTGCTCCTGTTGGCGGCCGCGGTGTTCCTGGTGAACCGGCGCTGGCCGCTGCCGGGTCTGGTACGACGTTCTCCACGTCGCTGATCTCTTCCTCGTCGGCGTGCGCGGTCGCGGTCCAGGCCGCGCAGTAGAGCAGCAGCTTCACGGTGAAGCTGATCCACAGCAGCAGCGCGACGGGCACGCCGAAGGCGCCGTACATGCTCTTCGAAGCGACGCCCCGCATATAGCCGCTGAGCAGCAGCTTGAGCAGTTCGAAGCCGAGGGCGCCGATCAGCCCCGCCGTGATCAGCCTGCGGCGGGGAGGCTCGACGCCGGGCAGCAGCGTCAGTACGTACAGGAGCACCAGGAAGTCCGCGAGGACGGCCAGCGCCAACGCCACGCCCTGGAGGAGCGCGCCGCCCCAGCCGGTGTCCTCGATGCCGAGCTGCCCGGCCGTCCAGCTGACCGCGCTCGAACCGACGGCTGACGCGCCGGCCGAGACGAGCACGGCACCGCCCGTCCCGAACAGGATCACGCCGTCCTTGAGCTTGCGCACGACGGCGTTGCCCTGGTCCGCGTTGTCGAGTTCCCACACCGCGCGCAGGCAGTCCCGCATCGAGCCGATCCAGCCGATCCCGGTGAAGAGCAGCAGCGCCCCGGCGACGACGCCGACCGTGCCCGCGTTCTGTACCAGCGTGTTGAGGTCCAGCTGATCGGAGATGCCGGGCACCTGGCGGGTGAGCGCGTCCTGCATGGCGTGCAGTTGGGACGGGCTGAGCAGGGCGGCGCCGATCGCGGCGGCGACGGTGATCAGCGGGAAGAGTGCCAGGAAACTGACGAAGGTGATCGCGGCCGCGAGCCTGCTCCAGTGCACCCGGCCGAGGGTCTCGTACGCGCGCCAGGCATGCGTACGCATCAGCCGGGCCACCCAGGGCCCGATAGCGGGGAGCTTCGTCAGCCAGTCCATGGCGTACGCCTACCCTCGGAGCGGAATACCAGCCTCCGTGTCCCCCAGAAGCGCAGGCAGGTGCCGAGTGCCATGCCGACGACCGCCCCGGAGACGGTGTCAGCGCGCGCGGACGTCAGCCCGAGGCCGTAGTGCGACACGGCCAGGCAGAGCAACTGGACGGCCGCACCCGCGACGTTCACCCCGAAGAAGACGGTGTACCCGCGCCAGCCGACCCGCCGCCCCCGGTACGTGCCGAAGGCGTTGCCGAGATAGGCGACCGTGCAGCCGGCCAGGAAGGACACCGACTTGGAGCTGATCGGGCCCCAGCCGGCGCCGCCGCGCAGCCAGACGAAGAGACCGAGGTCGGCGGCGTACGCGCAGATCCCGGCGAGCGCGAAACCAGCGATCTCACGGCGGCTGATGGCCACGGCCGGCCCTCCCGTATCGCCTCTCATCCGTCACTGGTCACCCTTCGCCCGCCGCCGCCCTCACAGTTGGGCGACCGCGAGGCCGTACATGGCGATCCAGACGACGCCGATCACGGCGAGCGCGCGGTCGCCCAGGATGACGTCCTCCGGGGCGCCGGCGGTGCCGCGGTCGGCGAAGACCGCGTACCGGAGGATGGACAGGATGAACGGGACCATCGACAGCTGCCGCCAGGGCAGCAGTCCGGCGCCGGGCGGGCCACTGCTCTCCATGGCCCAGAGGCAGTAGGCGAGCACGGCGACACCGGCGGCCAGCTGCCAGACGAAACGCAGATATCCGGTGGTGTACTCGGAGAGCAGCGCGCGGGTCCGTCCGTCGCCCTCCATCTGGACGGCTTCGGAGTAGCGCTTGGCGCCGACCATGAACAGCGCGCCGAACCCGGCGGTGATCAGGAACCAGCGCGAGAGCGGGATACCGAGCGCCACCCCGCCGATCATCGCGCGCATCAGGAATCCGGTGGTCACCACGGTCAGGTCGATGACCAGGACATGCTTCAGACTGATGCAGTAGGCGAGTTGCATGGCGATGTACGCGGAGAGCAGCGCGGCCGTCATGTCGTTGCAGAGGACGACAGCGGTGGCGGTGGTCGCCACGGCGAGCAGCGCTCCCGCGGCGTACGCGACGGGGACGGGCACCTGCCCCGCCGCCACCGGGCGCCGGCACTTGACCGGGTGGGCCCGGTCGGCCTCGGCGTCCCGGGCGTCGTTGACCAGGTACACGGCGGACGACGCGGCCGTGAACAGCACGAATATGAGCCCCAGTTGGGCGACCGCGCCCCGGGAGAGCGGTTCACCGGCGGCGGCGGGCGCGGCGGCGACCAGGACGTTCTTGACCCATTGACGGGGGCGGGCGGTCCTGAGCAGTCCCAGCGGCAGCGCGAGCATCCCGTGACCGCCGCTGTACCCGTCGCCTCGTCCGTCGCCGCGCTCGTCGCCGGGAACAGCGAGCGGCGGGGGTCTCGGCGGCCCCTGGGGGGCGGCACCGCGCTCGGGCAGCGGGGGGAGCTGGGTGATCCGGGAAACGTCGGAGAGAGGGGAAACGTCAGAGAGATCGGACATGGGTGCCTCGCATCCATTTCGCGCCGAGCCCGGCGGTGACCCCGCCGAGCAGGGCGCCGGCGGCGACATCGGTCGGGTAGTGGACGCCTGCGACCAGCCGGGACACACACATCGCGGCGGCGAGGGGCGTGACGAGAAGGCGGCCGGCCGGGCGCAGCGCGCCGAAGGCGACCGCTGCGGCCACCGCCGACGCGGCGTGCGAGCTGGGGAAGGAGTGCCGGCCCGCGGTGCGTACGAGGGGGAGCCGGGCGGCGAGCCGGGGGCGGGGGCGGCGCACCACCCGTTTGATGCCCATGCTCGCGAGATGGGCCGTGCCGATCAGCGCGGTGGCCCGCAGCCAGGCGGCGCGCCGCTCGCGGTCGGCGACCGCGCCGGTGATCCCGGCGGCGAGCCAGAGCGCACCGTGTTCACCGCTGAGGGAGAGGACGCGCGCGGCGCCGCCCACCCGTCGATCCGTACCGAAGTCGCGCATCGCCGACAGAAGCCGGCGATCGGTTCCTATGGACCGCGCTGCCGCTATGGACCGCGCTGTTCCCACGGGCCGCGCCGCGTCTATGGACCGCACTGCTTCTCTGGACCGCACTGATCCTGTGGATCGCACTCCCTCACTCCTCTCCGCTGCTCTGTGCACGGCTCTGCTGGTCTGTGCTGCTCCACGCTGCTCTGTGCACGGCCCTCGCCACGGACGGGAAGGCTCTTATATGACATTGCCCGATAATCACGGCCATACTGGTTGACACTCCCTCAATCACCCATTTCCCCGCGTATTCGGGCGATACGGTCTACTCCATGTCTGCCGAAACCACCGCGTCACTGCGCGGCACCACGCCCGTGAGCACGGCGGGCCCCGTGATTCCGGTGCGCTCCGCGAGTCCGGTGCGTTCCCTGCGTGCCATGAGTTCCGTGGGCTCGGTGACGGGCTGGGGCCGCACCGCCCCGTCGACGTCGCTGCTGGTCCGCCCGCGTACGTACGAGGAGGCGGTGGCAGCGGTGCTCGGATGCGGGGCGCGCGGCTCGATCCCCCGCGGCCTGGGCCGGGCGTACGGCGACGCCGCGCAGAACGCGGGCGGCGCGGTGCTCGACATGACCGGCCTCGACCGGATCCGCTCCATCGACGCGGACGCCGGGGTCGTGGTCTGCGACGCGGGGGTGAGCCTGCACCGGCTGATGGAGGTGCTGCTGCCGCTGGGCTGGTTCGTGCCGGTGACCCCGGGCACCAGATACGTCACGGTGGGCGGCGCGATCGGTGCCGACATCCACGGCAAGAACCACCATGTGTCGGGCTCCTTCTCCCGCCATGTGCGCTCGCTGGAGCTGCTGACGGCGGACGGCACCGTGCACACGACCGTCCCCGGCACCGCGCTCTTCGACGCGACGTCCGGCGGGATGGGACTGACCGGCGCCATCCTCAGCGCCACGGTCCAACTCCTGCCGGTGCGGACGTCCTTGATGTCGGTGGACACCGAGCGGGCCACGGACCTCGACGACCTGATGGCCCGTCTCACGGCCACCGACCACCGCTACCGCTACTCGGTGGCCTGGATCGACCTGCTGGCACGGGGCGCAGCCACCGGGCGCTCGGTCCTGACCCGGGGCGACCACGCGCCGCTGGACGCGCTCCCCGCACGCCTGCGGCGCGCACCGCTGGCCTTCCGCCCCGCCACACTCCCCGCGCCCCCGCCCTTCATCCCGGAGGGACTGCTGGGCCGCACCTCCGTCTCGCTCTTCAACGAACTCTGGTACCGCAAGGCGCCACGGCTGCGGACCGGGCAGATCCAGCGGCTCGCCACCTTCTTCCACCCGCTCGACGGGGTCCCGCACTGGAACCGGATCTACGGGCGCGGCGGCTTCGTCCAGTACCAGTTCGCCGTCGGGTACGGGCAGGAGGAGACCCTTCGCCGGATCGTCCGGCGCATCTCCCGGCGCGGCTGCCCCTCGTTCCTGGCGGTGCTGAAGCGCTTCGGCGAGGCCGACCCGGGCTGGCTCTCGTTCCCGGTGCCGGGGTGGACGCTCGCTCTGGACATCCCGGCGAACCTCGGCGGACTCGGGGCGTTCCTCGACACCCTGGACGAGGAGGTGGCGGAGGCGGGCGGCCGTGTCTACCTGGCGAAGGACTCCCGGCTCCGCCCGGATCTGCTGGCCGCGATGTACCCCCGGCTTGCGGACTTCCGGGCGCTGCGCGCCGAACTGGACCCGGGCGCGGTCTTCACTTCGGACCTCGCCCGCCGCCTCGGCCTCTGACGGGCCGCGCCCGCCCGGGAGGAGACCGCTCCCGGCCGGCACCCCCGCTCCCCATCCCGTTCCCCTCCCGATTCCCCAAACCCCCGACCCCGAGGAAGCAGCCATGAAAGACGCTTTCGGTGCCCCCCAGTCCCTGCTGATCCTCGGAGGTACGTCCGAGATCGCGCTCGCCACGGCCCGCCGCCTGGTGACCCGCCGCACCCGGACGGTCTGGCTGGCCGGACGCCCCTCCCCCGCGCTCGAAGCGGCCGCCGCCCACGTCCGCACCCTGGGCGCGGAGGTCCGTACGGCCGCCTTCGACGCCCTGGACCCGGACTCCCACGAGGAGACACTGGGCAAGGTGTTCGCGGAGGGCGACATCGACATGGTGCTGCTGGCCTTCGGCCTGCTGGGCGATCAGGCCCGCGACGAGAGCGCCCCGCTGTCGGCGGTCCGGGTCGCGCAGACCAACTACACCGGGGCGGTCTCCGCGGGCCTGATCTGCGCCAAGGCGCTCCAGGGGCAGGGCCACGGTTCGCTGGTGGTGCTCTCGTCGGTGGCCGGCGAGCGCGCCCGCAGGGCCAACTTCATCTACGGGTCGAGCAAGGCGGGCCTCGACGCCTTCGCCCAGGGGCTCGGCGACGCGCTGCACGGGACCGGCGTCCATGTGATGGTGGTGCGCCCCGGCTTCGTACGCTCGAAGATGACGGCCGGGCTGGAGGAGGCTCCCCTGGCCACCACGCCGGAGGCGGTGGCACTGGCCATCGAGACGGGGCTGCGCCGCCGGTCGGAGACCGTCTGGGTGCCGGGCACCCTGCGGGTGGTGATGTCGGCCCTGCGGCACGTCCCGCGGCCACTGTTCAGGCGGCTCCCGGTCTGATCCGGGGGCCCCGTCTGGTCCAGGGACTCCCGGTCCGGTCCGGTCCAACCCAACCCAACCCAACCCAACCCAACCCAATCCGGTCCGGTCCGGTCGAGAGGGTCGAGAGGGTCTAGGGCAGGGACGGCGCCGTGGGTGCTTCGCGGGACACGCTCGGTCCGGGGACGACGCCGCCCCCGCCGCCGAACGCGTACTCGCGCAGCTTCCGCCACACGCCGTCCGCCCCCTGCTCGTACAGCGCGAAGGAGCCGCAGGTCCACGTCGCCTCGAAAGCGGCGAGCGCCTCGTACGCCCGGTCCATCTCCTCGTCGGAGATGGCGTGCGCGACCGTCACATGCGGGTGATACGGGAACTGGAGCTCGCGCACCAGCGGCCCCGAAGGGTCCCTGATCTGCTGCTGGAGCCAGGAACAGGCCGAACCACCCGTCACGACCTGGACGAAGACGACCGGCGAGAGCGGCCGGAACGTTCCCGTCCCGAACAGCCGCATGGGGAAGGCCCGGTTCGCTGCCGCGACCGAGGCGAGATGGGCCTCGATCGCCGGCAGGGACGCGGAGTCGGCCTCCGTGGGCGGGACAAGAGTGACGTGGGTCGGGATGCCGTGCGCGGCCGAGTCCCCGAAGCCCGCGCGCTGCTCCTGGAGCAGGCTGCCGTACGGCTCCGGGACCGCGATCGAAACGCCGAGCGTTACGGTCCCCACGTCGTTCTCCTCCGCTGTCGGATGCTTACGGATGCCTGCCCGACCATTATGCGAGCAGTGTGGCGGCCCCCCGTCCGCCTGGCCAGAGTCCAAGGTCACAGACCCCGGGTCAGTGCTTGGCGGGCAGGAACCCCAACCGCTCGTACGCCTGGGCCAGGGTCTCGGCGGCGACCGTACGGGCCTTCTCCGCACCCTTGGCGAGGAGGGAGTCCAGCGTCTCCGGGTCGTCCAGATACTCCTGGGTGCGGGTCCTGAACGGTGTGACGAAGTCGGCGACGATCTCGGCGAGGTCGGTCTTGAGCGCGCCGTACATCTTGCCCTCGTACTGCTGTTCCAGGTCGGCGATGCTCGTGCCGGTGAGCGTCGAGTTGATGGTCAGCAGGTTCGACACGCCGGGCTTCGCCACCGGGTCGTAGCGGATCACCGTGTCGGTGTCGGTCACCGCGCTCTTGACCTTCTTCACCGAGACCTTCGGCTCGTCGAGCAGGCTGATCAGGCCCTTGGGCGAGGCCGCCGACTTGCTCATCTTGGCCGAGGGGTCCTGGAGGTCGTAGATCTTTGCCGTCTCCTTGAGGATGTACGGCTCCGGAACCGTGAAGGTCGTACCGAACCGGCTGTTGAACCGGTCGGCGAGGTCGCGGGTCAGCTCGACGTGCTGGCGCTGGTCCTCACCGACGGGTACCTGGTTGGCCTGGTAGAGCAGGATGTCGGCGACCTGGAGGATCGGATACGTGAAGAGGCCGACGGTCGCACGGTCGGCGCCCTGCTTGGCCGACTTGTCCTTGAACTGGGTCATCCGGCTGGCCTCGCCGAACCCGGCCAGGCAGTTCATGACCCAGCCGAGCTGGGCGTGCTCGGGCACATGGCTCTGCACGAAGAGCGTGCAGCGCTCGGGGTCGAGGCCGGACGCGAGGAGCTGGGCGGCCGCGAGCCGGGTGTTGGCCCGCAACTCGGCGGGGTCCTGCGGGACGGTGATCGCGTGCAGGTCAACGACCATGTAGTACGCGTCGTGCGACTCCTGCAGGGCTACCCACTGGCGCACGGCGCCGAGGTAGTTGCCGAGGTGGAACGAGCCTGACGTGGGCTGGATCCCGGAGAGCACCCGGGGACGGTCTGAGGCCATGTACAGCATTCTCTCAGGTGCGGAACCGATCTCCGTCGCGCGGTGTATGAAAGATGTGAGAACGCGGGAGGGGAGCCACGTCGCGGTTGCCGACGGGGCCACAGACGGAGACACGACGACAGCCACTGCTACGGCTACGGCTACGGCTACGGCTACGGGGACAGCCTCGGCGAGAGCCACGGGGGCAGCCCCACACACGGACACGGCCATAGCCATAGGCGGAGCCACGGGCTCGGCGGCGGGTGAGGCCGGCGTGATCGCGCGTGTGCGGGCGGGAGATGCCCAGGCGTACGCCGTACTGGTGCATGCGTACACAGGAATCGCACTGCGCGCGGCGGCTGCCTTCGGGGCCGGTCCGGACGCGGAGGACGTGGTGCAGTCGGCCTTCTTCAAGGCCTACCGGGCACTGGACCACTTCAAGCCGGGCGCGTCGTTCCGCCCCTGGCTGCTGCGGATCGTCATGAACGAGACACGGAACACCCTGCGCTCGGCGGTCCGGCAACGGTCCGCGGCAGGACGTGAGGCCGCCCTGGCAGAGGCCGAGCCGCTGATACCGGAGTCGGCGGATCCTGCGGTGGCCGCGCTGCGGAAGGAGCGCAGGGCGCTGTTGCTGGCGGCGCTGGACCGGCTGAGCACCGAGCAGCGGCTGGCTGTGACGTACCGCTATCTGCTGGAGATGGACGAGGCGGAGACAGCGGAGGCGCTGGGCTGGCCACGCGGCACGGTGAAGTCACGGCTGAACCGCGCCTTGAAGAAGCTGAGCAAACTGCTTCCGCCGCCGGACGGCAGTCAGTCGCCGGAGTCGGACGAGGGCGGGACCACGAGGGCTACGAGTGCTACGAGTGCTACGAGGACCACGAGCAGTGTGAAGGGTGAGGCAGGACATGCGCGGTAAGGGCGAGTGGGGTAGGCGCGAGCACCCCCGGCGTGATCCGGATCCACGGCTCCCTGCAGAGCTGCGGGCCCTGGGCCGCGCGCTCGACGGCGAGGGCTGGAGCGGAGAGCGGGGCGGGCCGGCCGGGCTGGTCGAGCCGGCTGGGCCGCCAGGCTCGGAGCCGTGGTCGACGTCGGGGTGGCCCGCGTCGGAGTGGGGGTCGGGATCAGGGTCAGGGCCAGAGTCCGGGTCTGGGTCTGGGCCTGAGTCCGGGTCCGGGTCCGGGTCCGGGCAGTCGATGGCCGAACGGGTGCTGGCGCAGATCCTGGCCGAGGGGATGCCGGCTCCTACCGAGGACCCGGCACGGTCTCCGGAGCCGGGCCGGTTCGAACGGGCCCGCGCCTGGGCGCGCAACCGGCTCGACTGGTTCGAGGGATGTGGCGGGGCGGACACCGACGGAATCGACGTGCGGTACACCCCTGCGCCGCATGCCCACCCGGCACGCCGGTCCACAAGGTTTCTTCCTGCCCGCCGTGGCCGACGATAGGAATGAGCACACGATGACCCGAACACCGTAGGACCCGCGCCCGTATGGCCCGTACGCCGTAAAAGCCGTACGCCCTAAGAACGGAGAACCCGTGTCAGTTACGGAAACATCGATCTCCTCCGCCGAAGCGCACAGCGCGCACAACTACCATCCGCTGCCCGTTGTAGTCGCATCTGCGGACGGCGCATGGATGACCGATGTCGAGGGGCGCCGCTACCTCGACATGCTCGCCGGTTACTCGGCGCTCAACTTCGGTCATGGGAACCGCCGGTTGATCGACGCCGCCAAGGCCCAGCTGGAGCGGGTCACGCTCACCTCCCGGGCCTTCCACCACGACCGGTTCGCCGACTTCTCCACTCAGCTCGCCGAACTGTGCGGCATGGAGATGGTGCTGCCGATGAACACCGGGGCCGAGGCGGTCGAGACCGCGGTGAAGACCGCCCGCAAGTGGGGATACAAGGTCAAGGGCGTACCGGACGGACAGGCGAAGATCGTCGTCGCGGAGAACAACTTCCACGGCCGGACGACCACGATCGTCAGCTTCTCGACGGACGCCGAGGCCAGAGCGGACTTCGGCCCGTACACCCCCGGTTTCGAGATCGTGCCGTACGGGGATCTGGCCGCCCTGGAAGCAGCGTTCGACGCCAACACCGTGGCCGTGCTGCTCGAACCCATCCAGGGCGAGGCGGGGGTGCTGGTGCCACCGGCCGGCTATCTGCCGGGCGTACGGGAACTGACGCGCGCCAGGAACGTGCTGTTCATCGCCGACGAGATCCAGTCCGGGCTCGGCAGGACCGGGAAGACCTTCGCCTGTGAGCACGAGGGTGTCGTGCCGGACATGTACGTCCTGGGCAAGGCGCTCGGCGGCGGGGTGGTGCCGGTGTCGGCGGTCGTCTCGTCGGCGGAGGTGCTCGGTGTCTTCCGGCCCGGCGAGCACGGATCCACCTTCGGTGGAAACCCGCTGGCGTGCGCCGTCGCCCTGGAGGTCATCGCGATGCTGCGGACCGGCGACTTCCAGCAGCGGGCGACCGAGCTGGGTGATCATCTCCACCGTGAACTGGGGCTGTTGGTGGGGAGCGGGGCGGTGGATGCCGTGCGCGGACGGGGGCTGTGGGCCGGGGTGGACATCGCCCCGGCGCTCGGCACCGGCCGGGAGATCTCGGAGAAGCTGATGGATCTCGGAGTGCTGGTGAAGGACACCCATGGATCCACCATCCGGATCGCCCCGCCGCTGGTGATCAGTAAGGAGGATCTGGACTGGGGGCTCACCCAGCTCCGGAGCGTGCTGAACATCTGAGGCGGCGGCCCGGCTGCTACAGGATGATGTGGGGCAGGAAGCGGGCGTACTCGTCCGTCACCGGCCCCGCTGACTCCCGGATACCGAGCCCCGCCGCTTCGTCCTCGACGACCCAGGCGCCGAGCACCACCCGGTTGCCGTCGAAGTCGGGCAGCGGGGCCAACTCCTGGTAGCAGCAAGCCTCGTCGGCCCGAACGCCGACGGCACCACTGGCCCCGGAACCGCCAGCAGCCCCGGAACCACCACGGGCACCACCACCATCAGCACCGGCACCATGGCCCGGCCCCGGCCCCGGACCCGCGCCCGCGCTCGGCTCGTGGAGCAGGACCCCCGCGCCCTCGCGGCCGAGCAGGGGCTTGGAGACGTACCCCTTCGACAGGGCGAGTTCGCGCGGTCCGTCCAGGTAGGCGGGCAGCAGATTCGGGTGCCCGGGGTACAGCTCCCAGACCACGGCGAGCAGTGCCTTGTTGGAGAGGAGCATCTTCCAGGCGGGCTCTATCCAGCAGGTGGAGCCGGTGGAACCGCCGTTGTCGAGCGTGTCCAGGACGTGCGGACCGAAGCTGTCCGTCGTCAGCCATTCCCAGGGGTAGAGCTTGAAACAACTGCGGATGAAGCGCATCCGCTCGTCGACGAACCGCCCGGACAGCGGGTCCCAGCCGATCCGTTCCACCGAGAGGGCCTCGGTCTCGATCCCTGCCTGCTGGGCGGTCTCCCGCAGATAGGCGGCCGTCATCAGATCCTCGCCGAGTTGGTCGGCTTCGGAGTGCACGAAGTGCAGGGGGCCCGGCGGCAGTAGCGGGGCCTGCCGTTTCCAGGCGGCGACGAGGCGTTCGTGCAGGGAGTTCCACTGGTCGGCGTCCGGGAAGCGGTCCTCCATCCAGAACCACTGGGGGCTGGCGGCCTCCACCAGGGAGGTGGGGGTGTCGGCGTTGTATTCCAGCATTTTCGCCGGACCGCTGCCGTCGTACCGGAGGTCGAATCGTGCGTAGACGGACGGCAGTTCGTCCCGTCGGCGCCAGGATTCGCCGACCAGCCGGGCCAGCCGGGGATCGGTGATGCCGAGCTCCGCGAAGCGGTCGTGGTCGACGATGTGGGCGGCTGCTGCCAGACACATCGTGTGCAGTTCTTCGACCACCTCCTCCAGCGCCTCGACCTCGGAAAGGGAGAACGAGTAGTACGCGCTCTCGTCCCAGTACGGGCGCAGGGAATCGTCGGGATAGCGGGTCAGTGGATAGACCAGACCCTGCTCCTCGACGATCTGCTGCCAGCCGGGGCGCGGTTCTGTGGTGTGCCGCTGCATGATGTCCGCCTGTTCCCGTTCCCGTACGTTCCGCGGTTCCGGCGCGTACCCGGCTCAGCCGCCGCTGGAGTGGAATCCGCCGCCGGAGTGGGAGCCACCGCCCGAGTGGGACCCGCCGCCGAAGCCGCCGCGGTGCACCGAGGGCTTGCTGAAGCTGCCGCCCGAGATCTTGCCGTGCTTGGACGAGCCGCCGTAGTAGTACGTTCCGTGGCCGGTGCCGTTGGTGCACTCGTACTTCGGCAACTGCTTGTGCGTAGCCGGATCGACGCACCGCTTGTCCACATCGGAGCCGCAGGCGGCGAGTGTCGCGGCCAGCATCCCCATTCCCCCGAGCACCACAGCACCCGACCTCATCTTGCGCATACGTTGACCTCCCCGTCAGTACAGCCCTGTGCAGTACAGCCCTGTGCAGCCCCGTACAGCCCTCCAGTGGCGCCTGTCGGTGTACAGACTAGATGTCATGCCTGCGGATGGCCGGTGTGGGCCCTTCTCCGCCCAAGTCTCCGGCCGGCCCCCGGCCGACTCACCGCCCAACTCTCTGCCCAACTAGAGTCCTTTCGTGCTCCTTGGAATGATCTGCGCCCTCGGTTCAGCGGTCTGCTTCGGTACGGCCTCCGTGCTCCAGGCCGCCGCGGCCCGGGCCTCCGCACCGGGAACCGGCTCCGGTGTGGACGCCGCGCTGCTCCTGCGCGCCCTGCGCCAGTGGCGCTACATCGCGGGGCTCGGCCTCGACGGGCTCGGCTTCGTACTCCAGATCATCGCCCTGCGCACGCTCCCCATCTACGCGGTCGGCGCCGCACTCGCCGCGAGTCTCGCGGTCACCGCCGTGGTGGCATCCCGCATCCTCGGCGTCCGGCTCTCCGGTACCGAATGGGGCGCGGTGGCCGTCGTCTGCGCGGGCCTCGGGATGCTCGGCCTCGCCTCCGGAGCCGAAGGCCACACGGGCGGGTCGTCGGCGCTGCGCTGGTCGTTGCTCGGGGTCGCGCTCGCGGTCCTCCTGGTCGGCACGCTGGCCGGCCGCCTCAAGGGCAAGGCGCGGGCGCTGGTGCTCGGTCTCGGTTCCGGAGTGGGCTTCGGGGTGGTCGAAGTCGCGGTGCGCCTCATCGACTCCGTCGACTTCACCAACCCGGCGCTGTACGCACTGCTCGTCGGAGGCGGTTCTGCCTTCCTGCTGCTCACCTCGGCGCTGCAGCGCGGTTCGGTGACCACAGCCACAGCGGGCATGGTCATCGGCGAGACGATCGGCCCTGCCCTTGTCGGCGTGGTCTGGCTCGGAGACCGTACGAGGGAAGGTCTGGCCCCGCTGGCGGTGGCAGGCTTCGCGGTGGCCGTCGCGGGCGCGCTCGCACTGGCGCGGTTCGGAGAGGCCCCGGCCACACCGACCCCGGCCGAGACCTGTGACCCGGGGCCGACCGCCCGGGGCTGACGGGCGCACCCCCACGGCAACACCCACTGCAACACCCCACGGCAGCACACCTACGGCAGCACCCGGCACAGCGCCTCCAGCGCCCCCGCCCACGCGCTGTCCGACGGCGTTGCGTACCCGACGACCAGCATGTCGCGCCCGTCCCGGACGTCCGCGTGCCGGAACTGGGAGCCCCCGTACAGCGCGAGGCCCTGCCAGGCCGCCGCCTGCACGACCGACTGCTCGGTGCCCGGGGGCAGTTCCAGTACGGCGTGCAGCCCGGCCGCGATCCCGGACACCCTGATGCCGGGGGCCCGTTCGGCCAGGGCCCGCACCAACTGGTCGCGTCGCCGCCGGTAGCGCAGCCGCATCGAGCGGACATGCCGGTCGTACGCACCCGAAGCGATGAACTCGGCCAGCGTCAGCTGCTCCAGCGAGCTGGACATCCAGTCGGAGTTCCCCTTCGCCTCCGTCACCTCTGCCACCATCGAACCGGGCAGCACCAGCCAGCCGAGCCGCAGCCCGGGAGCGATGGACTTGCTGGCCGTTCCGCAGTAGACGACCCGCTCGGGATCCAGCCCCTGGAGCGCCCCGACGGGCTGCCGGTCGTAGCGGAACTCCCCGTCGTAGTCGTCCTCCAGAATCACCCCGCCCGTGCTTCTGGCCCAGTCGACGGCAGCCGTGCGCCGGTCCGGGTGGAGCGGGACGCCCATCGGGAACTGATGCGCCGGTGTCATCAGCACCGCACCCTCCCGCCGCAGCTCGTTCGTACGTGAACCGAACCCGTCCAACGGCAGGGCCCGCGTGCGCAGCCCGGCGTCGACGAGCAGGTTCCAGTGCAGATCGAGCCCGTACGACTCGACGGCCACGTCCCGTACCCGCCTCCCCCGCAGCACCTTCCCCATCAGCATCATCGCGTGGGCGAACCCGGCACAGACCACGATGCGGTCCTGGTCGGCGTGGACACCGCGCGCCCGCGCCAGATAGTCGGCCAGCACGGTCCGCAGCTCGGAACGGCCCCGCGGGTCGCCGTAGCCGAACGCCTCGTGGGGCGCCGCGGTCAGCGCCTTCCGCGCCGCCCTGAGCCACTCCGCGCGCGGGAACGACGCGAGGTCGGGCAACCCGGGTCGGAGGTTGTACTCGGGCGCGCTCCGCCGCGACCGCCGGACAGCGGCCGGCTTCGGCTCCCCGCGCGGTACGGTCCGCGGGGCCACGCGCGTCCCCGACCCCTGCCGGGCGGTCAGCCAGCCCTCGGCCACCAGTTCGGCGTAGGCGTCGGCGACCGTGTTACGGGCCACACCCAGATCGACGGCGAGCGTACGCGAGGAGGGCAGCCGGGTCCCCGGCGCCAGCCGCCCCGTGCGGACGGCTTGGCGCAGCGCGTCCGTGAGGCCGACCCGCAGCCCGGGCCCGGTGAGTTCCAGATGCAGGTCTACGCCGAAAGTGGCCCAGGAATCCGTCACAGAAATGGACCATACCTCTGCGCCATGTCCCACGTAGCGTCGTAGTCACACACCGGACAAGGGCATGAAGGGCAGAGAAGACATGACGGACACAGCAGCTTCGGCAGACAGCGCGTACCTCCCCGAGCACACCCCCCGCCTCCATATGGCGAAGCTCGCCCCCGAGGTCTACAAGGCCATGATCAATCTGGATGCGGCGGCCCGGCAGGGAGTCGACCCGGTCCTGCTCGAACTGGTGAAGATCCGGGCCTCCCAGATCAACCACTGCGCGTTCTGCATGGACATGCACTCCAAGGACGCTCTCGCAGCGGGCGAGTCGGTCGAGCGAATCGTGCAGCTGAGCGGCTGGGAGGAGTCGAAGCACTTCTACACCGCGAAGGAGATCGCGGCGATCGAGCTGACCGAGGCCATCACGCTGCTCACCGACGGATTCGTACCGGACGAGGTCTACGCACAGGCCGCCGAGCACTTCGACGAGACCGAGCTGGCCCAGCTGATCGCGTCGATCACCGTGATCAACTCCTGGAACCGCATCTCCGTCACCGCCCGCATGGTGCCGGGCCACTACACACCGGGCTCCGTCGCCCACCGCCACTGACCGACCCGGCGCGACTGACCCGGCCCGGCGTCACTGACCGACCCGCGACCACTGACCGACCCGGCGCCGCTGACCCGGCCCGGCCCAATCCGCCGCCCGATCCGCCACTGAAGGGCTCCGCCATGACGGACTTCCGCAGTCTCCACCTGGGCCGGTCCCCCGGCGATCCACTGGTGCTCCCCGGCCCGTGGGACGCGGCCAGCGCACGCGTCTTCGCGGAAGCCGGGTTCCCGGCGCTCGCCACCCCGAGTGCCGGAGTATCGGCCGCACTCGGATACGCGGACGGGGACGCCCCGGCCGACGAGATGTTCGCCGCGATCAGCCGGATCGTCCGGGCGGTCGAGGACTTCGGCGTGGCCGTTTCGGCGGACATCGAGGCCGGGTACGGCCTGCCGCCGGACGAACTCGCCGGGCGGCTGCTCGACACCGGCGCCGTCGGCTGCAATCTGGAGGACTCCTCCGGCGGAGTCCTCGACGACCCGCAGCAGAACGCGGACCGGCTCGCCGCATTCCGCGCGGCGGCGGGAGACGGCCTGTTCATCAACGCCCGCGTCGATACGTACATCCGGGGCGTACACGATCCGGCGCAGACCATCGACCGCGGCCTCCGCTACCTGGCGGCCGGCGCCGACTGCGTCTACCCGATCACGGCGCCGCCGGACCACCTGCCGGGCCTGGCGTCCGGGATCGGGGCGCCGCTCAACGCGCTCTTCCGGCCGAACGGTCCGTCGCCACAGGAACTGGGCAAACTGGGCGCCACCCGCATCACGTTCGGCGGCGGCCAGCACCGGCAGTCGATGGAACGGCTGCGCCAGGACGCGAACGCCCTGAAGAGCTGACGCGCTGACGCGCTGACGCGCTGACGGCCGACCGAACCGGCACGCCGCAGCACCTGCCGCACCCGCAGCACCCGCCCGACGACACAGAACGCCCCCGGCGACCACATGGTCACCGGGGGCGTTCCTGCAAGCAACAGGCCTGCAAGCAGCAGAGCGGACAAACGGGGTCCGGCTCAGATCAGGCCGAGCTCGCGGACCGCGTCGCGCTCCTCGGAGAGCTCCTTCACCGACGCGTCGATGCGGGCGCGCGAGAAGTCGTTGATCTCCAGGCCCTGGACGATCTCGTACTTGCCGCCCTTCGTGGTGACCGGGAAGGACGAGATGAGGCCCTCGGGGACACCGTAGGAGCCGTCCGACGGGATACCCATCGAGGTCCAGTCGCCGTCCGCCGTGCCGTTGACCCAGGTGTGGACGTGGTCGATGGCGGCGTTCGCGGCCGAGGCGGCCGAGGACGCGCCGCGCGCCTCGATGATCGCCGCGCCGCGCTTGGCGACGGTCGGGATGAAGGTGTCGGCCAGCCACTTCTCGTCGTTGACGGTCTCGGCGGCGTTCTTGCCCGCGACCTCGGCGTGGAAGATGTCCGGGTACTGCGTGGCGGAGTGGTTGCCCCAGATCGTGAGACGGCGGATCTCGGAGACCGGAACGCCGGTCTTCTGCGAGAGCTGCGAGATCGCGCGGTTGTGGTCGAGGCGGGTCATCGCGGTGAAGCGGTCGGCCGGTACGTCCGGGGCCGAGGCCTGCGCGATGAGCGCGTTGGTGTTGGCCGGGTTGCCGACGACCAGGACCTTGATGTCGTCCGCGGCGTTGTCGTTGATGGCCTTGCCCTGCGGGCCGAAGATGCCGCCGTTGGCCGCGAGCAGGTCACCGCGCTCCATGCCCTTGGTACGCGGGCGGGCGCCGACCAGGAGCGCGACATTGGCACCGGCGAAGGCGACGTTCGGGTCGTCCGTGATCTCGATGCCCTGAAGCAGCGGGAAGGCGCAGTCGTCGAGCTCCATCGCAGTGCCCTCGGCGGCCTTGAGCCCCTGCGGGATCTCCAGGAGACGCAGCTTGACCGGCACATCCGAGCCGAGCAGGTGGCCCGAGGCGATGCGGAAGAGCAGCGCGTAGCCGATCTGGCCGGCCGCGCCGGTGACGGTGACATTCACAGGAGTGCGGGTCATGGCGTTCTCCGTAAGACAGCTGGCGGTGGGGGTCCCTGCCCCTGGTGCGGGAAATCTCGGAGACTCACACCATGAACTGAATCTTGATGTGAAGAGACTTCCGACGTCAGGCTATCCGACCCCGCACGCCACCAACCCCCGCCCCCGTGTGGCACGCCGCACACCGGCTCCGTACACCCCGTACAGGAGCGCGCGTTGACCCTGGGGACCACCCCTCATTCACGGGCGGAACAGCGCGGCGTACGGGGGCCGACGGGCCCGCAAACCTGCAGCGGCGGTGGCCGCCGGCGTCAGGGGGGGGGAGAGACGCGGGCAGCCACCGCCGGGTGCAAGCACCCGTGGGGGGATAGCCATCGCCTGCCCC
Source organism: Streptomyces sp. NBC_00440 (assembly GCF_036014215.1). NCBI lineage: Bacteria > Bacillati > Actinomycetota > Actinomycetes > Kitasatosporales > Streptomycetaceae > Streptomyces > Streptomyces sp. NBC_00440. Next base: position 5,050,151 of record NZ_CP107921.1, on the reverse strand, counting down.
GGGAATCACGGGCCACTCCCCCCGATTCTTTTTTTATTTTCCGGTGGCCGTACGGGCGGTCAGCAGCCCGCCGTCGCAACGGAGTTCCGCGTCACCTCACGGTGAACCGCATCAGCCCTTCGAGGAACGGCACCTGCAGCCACGGTTTGGGCTGCACCATGAGCGCGAGCAGGGTGATCAGGAATCCCAGCACGCCGTACGTCAGCATGTCCGTGAAGCGCGAGCGCACCGCGAGCATCCCGACGGACCGCACGCACCAGCGCATCACGGCGCCGCCGAGCAGAGCGAGCCCCACCAGCAGCAGCCCCACCCGTGTCACGTCGAAAGCGACGAGCAGCAGTCCGACGCCGATCGTGACGAGCACCGTGAGCAGCGGCCACTGTCTGGCGGGCGCGGGCGCGTCACCGGGAGCCGCCCGGCCACCGCCCTCGGGACGCGCGGTGTCCCGCGTCACGGAGGGGAAGCGCCGGGTCGTCCGGACCGGCTCACCGTCGGGGCCCGGCGCACTGACGGCGTCCTCCCCATCGGGCGCGCCAGGCTCCTCGGCCTCGGCAGGCTTCTCCGACTCCGACTCCGGCTCCGGCTCCGGCTCCGGCTCCGGCTCCGGCTCCGGCTGAGACTGGGCCTGGGAATCTGACTCCGCGCCCTCGACCTCCGCCGGCTCCTCGGGTCCGGAAGCCCCCGCCGACTCCTCCGGTCCGGAAGCCCCCGCCGACTCCTCCGGTCCGGAAGCCCCCGTCGGCTCCTCGGGTCCGGAACCCGCCGCAGCACGCGCAGCCCGCGCGGACCGTCCGGTCCCCGCGCCCTTGCTCCGCGCTCCGGGCCTTCCCGGCTCCCCGGGCCCCGTCCGTGCGGCCGCGTCAGCCGACACTGCGCTCCGCCGCCTCCACGACGTTCACCAGCAGCTGCGCGCGGGTCATCGGGCCCACACCGCCCGGGTTCGGAGAGACCCAGCCGGCCACCTCCGCGACGCCGGGGTGCACATCTCCGGCGATCTTGCCGTTCTCGTCCCGGCTGACGCCGACATCGAGGACAGCGGCGCCCGGCTTGACGTCCTCGGGGTTGATGATGTGCCGGACACCGGCAGCGGAGACGATGATGTCCGCCTGCTTGAGCATCGCGGGAAGGTCACGGGTGCCGGTGTGGCACTGCGTGACGGTCGCGTTCTCGGACTTACGGGTCAGCAGCAGCGGGATCGAGCGGCCGACGGTGATACCGCGGCCGACGACCACGACATGCGCCCCGTTGATCTCCACACCGTGGTGACGGAGCAGCTGGATGATGCCGTACGGGGTGCAGGGCAGCGGCCCCTCCTCGTTCAGCACCAGCTTGCCGAGGCTCGTCGGGTGCAGCCCGTCGGCGTCCTTGGCCGGGTCCATCAGCCCCAGGACGCGGTTGGTGTCGATGCCCTTGGGGAGCGGCAACTGCACGATGTATCCGGTGCATTCGGGGTTCTCGTTGAGCTCCCGGACGACCGCCTCGATGTCCTCCTGCGTTGCGGTGTCGGGGAGTTCGCGCTGGATGGACCCGATACCGACCTCGGCGCAGTCGCGGTGCTTGCCGTTGACGTACCACCGGCTGCCCGGGTCGTCACCGACGAGCAGGGTGCCGAGACCGGGGGCCACCCCCTTCTCCTTGAGGGCCGCCACGCGGACGGTCAGATCGGACTTGATCGCGGCCGCGGTGGCCTTGCCATCGAGAATCTGGGCTGTCATACGAGCCATTCTTCCAGGGGGCGTCATGATCGCCCAAGTTGCACTTGCACAACACATAGGGACTGCGACTGGACAAACTTACGCGCCATTTAGAAGCATGTGGTCCGCAGTGCCGCGGGCCGGTGTCGGGGGGCAGACCGCTCTGACGTTTCTTTCACCAATCCTCCGCTCGAACCGCGACGTCCCCGCATGAACCAACGGAGGAATTCAGCCATGAGCTTCGGCGACCCGAACCCGAACAACCCCTACGGCCCGCCGCCGGGGCAGCCGCAGGGCCAGCCCCAGCAGCCGCCGCAGCCGGGTTACGGATACCCGCAGCAGGCCCCGCAGGGCGTGCCGCAGCAGCCGGGCTACGGCTACCCGCAGGCCCCGCCGGTCCAGCAGCCCTACGGTGGCGGCTACCCGCAGCAGCCCGGTTACGGCGGCGGCCGGCCCCCGTACGCGGGCTGGTGGAGCCGGTTCGCCGCCCTCCTGATCGACGCGATATGCATCTCCATCCCGTACGGCATCCTCATCGGCATCGGTGGCGCCGTGGGCGGCGGCGTGGGCTCGACCGTCGCGGTGCTCGGCATCCTCGTCGGCATCGGGCTCGGCCTCTTCAAGATCTACAAGGAGGGCACCACGGGCCAGTTCCTCGGCAAGAAGGCCCTCGGTATCAGCCTGCTGCGCGAGGCCGACGGCCAGACCCTGGGCTTCGGCATGGCGTTCGTCCGCTACCTCGCCCACTTCGTGGACAGCATCGCCTGCTACCTGGGCTGGCTGTGGCCGGCGTGGGACTCCAAGAAGCAGACGTTCGCGGACAAGATCTGCTCGACCGTGGTCGTCAAGGTCGGCTGACCCGCACCCTGCTGGACCCGGGGGCCGTAACCCGGCGCGTATCGCGCCGAGTTACGGCCCCCGGCCGTATCCCGTACGGCCGGCCCCGCACGGAGCGCCCCACATGGAGAGCCCCGTACGGACAGCCCTGTACCGGCAGCCCAGTACCGGCAGCCCTGTAACCGGCGGCTCAGTGGAAGAAGTGCCGCGTACCCGTGAAGTACATCGTCACGCCCGCCTTCTTGGCAGCCTCCACGACCAGCTCGTCACGGACCGAGCCGCCCGGCTGCACCACAGCACTGACCCCCGCGTTCGCCAGGATCTCGAAGCCGTCGGGGAACGGGAAGAAGGCGTCCGAAGCCGCGTACGCCCCCCGCGCCCGCTCCTCACCCGCGCGCTCGACGGCGAGCTTCGCGGAGTCGACCCGGTTGACCTGCCCCATCCCGACGCCGACGGACGCGCCGTCCTTGGCGAGCAGAATCGCGTTGGACTTCACCGCGCGGCACGCCTTCCAGGCGAACGACAGCTCGGCCAGCCCGGCCGCGTCGAGCGCATCGCCGGACGCGAGCGTCCAGTTGGCGGGGTCGTCACCGTCGGCCTGGAGCCGGTCGGCGACCTGGAGCAGCGCGCCGCCGTCGATCTGCTTGACCTCGGCCGCGGCCGAGGGGGCATCCGGACAGCGCAGCACCCGGATGTTCTTCTTGCGTGCCAGCACGTCGACCGCGCCGTCCTCGTACGCCGGAGCGACGACGACCTCGGTGAAGATGGGGGCGATCTGCTCGGCGAGCGCCACGGTGACCGGGCGGTTGACGGCGATCACACCGCCGTACGCGGACACCGGGTCACAGGCGTGCGCCTTGCGGTGGGCCTCCGCGAGGTCGGCGCCGATCGCGATGCCGCACGGATTGGCGTGCTTGATGATCGCCACGCAGGGCTCGATGTGGTCGTACGCGGCCCGGCGCGCGGCGTCGGTGTCCGTGTAGTTGTTGTACGACATCTCCTTGCCGTGCAGCTGCTCGGCCTGGGCGAGGCCGCCCGTACCGGAGACGTACAGCGCGGCGCCCTGGTGCGGGTTCTCGCCGTAGCGCAGGACGTTTCCGCGCTCGTACGTGGCGCCGAGGAACTCGGGGAAGCCGCTGTCGTCGGCGGCCGCATAGTCATCGGCGAACCACCCGGCGACCGCCACGTCGTACGCGGCGGTGTGCCGGAACGCCTCGGCGGCGAGCCGCTTGCGGGCGGTCAGGTCGAAGCCGCCGCCGCGGACGGCGGTGAGGACGTCCGGGTACCGCTCCGGGCTGGTGACGACGGCCACCGACGGGTGGTTCTTGGCCGCGGCCCGGACCATCGAGGGGCCGCCGATGTCGATCTGCTCGACGCACTCGTCGGGCGTGGCACCGGACGCGACGGTCTCGGTGAAGGGGTAGAGGTTCACCACGACCAGGTCGAAGGGCTCCACCTCCAGCTCGGCGAGCTGCCTGCGGTGGTCCGCCAGGCGCAGATCGGCGAGGATCCCGGCGTGCACACGGGGGTGCAGCGTCTTGACGCGGCCGTCGAGGCACTCCGGGAAACCGGTGAGCTCCTCGACCTTGGTGACCGGCACACCGGCGGCGGCGATCTTCGCCGCGGTGGATCCGGTGGAGACGAGCGTGACGCCCGCCTCGTGCAGCCCGAGGGCCAGCTCCTCCAGACCCGACTTGTCGTAGACGCTGACGAGCGCGCGCCGGATGGGCTTAACGGTGTCCGTGTTCTCGGTGTGCACCGACCTGAACCTTTCGTCCCTCAATGCGGTAGCCGTTACGGGCCAGACGCCCCACGACATCGACGAGCAGCTTCCGCTCGACTTCCTTGATCCGCTCGTGAAGAGCGCTTTCGTCGTCCTGCTCCCGGATCTCGACCACACCTTGCGCGATGATCGGTCCGGTGTCGACGCCGTCGTCGACGAAGTGGACGGTGCAGCCGGTGACCCTGGCCCCGTACGCGAGCGCGTCGCGCACTCCGTGGGCGCCGGGGAAGGCGGGCAGCAGCGCCGGATGCGTATTGACGATCCGGCCGCCGAAGGCCGCGAGGAACTGCTTCCCCACGATCTTCATGAAACCGGCCGACACGACCAGGTCGGGTGCGTAAGCGGCGGTGGCCTCGGTCAGCGCCGCGTCCCACGCGTCGCGGTCCGCGTACTCCTTCACCTTGCAGACGAAGGTCGGCAGCCCCGCGTCGCGTGCGCGGTCGAGTCCGGCGATGCCGTCGCGGTCAGCGCCGACCGCGACGATTTCGGCTCCGTAAGCGGCCGGATCGCCGGCGATTGCGTCGAGCAGGGCCTGCAGATTGGTTCCGGAACCGGAAATCAGCACGACCAGGCGGGCGGGAGAAGGCGGCGAGGCCACAGCGGGGCCCTTTCTGGATACGACTTGTGCGGTCGTACGAATAGATCGCATCCCCCGATACGGGGAACTCTACGAACGCGCCGACCGTCGGCAACGATACCGGCACACCGAACGGCCCCCACGGGACGGGGGCATGGCCGAGAGGTAGCGTCTGGGGACAGGACCTGTCTCCCGGGCAGGAACCGAATGAGGGGAAGACGTTCACCAGATGCAGGACCGACGCCACCGCGCGACTCTCCGCACCCAGCCGTACGGGCAGGGTTCACTTCTGCTGCGGGAACGCCGGCCCTCTTCGACGGAGCCGGACGACGACAACCCGTTCGCACCGCCGCCCGCGGACCGGCCGGAACAGCCCTGGCGGCCCCGGCAGCCGCAGCACCCGGCGGGCAGCGACGGCAACGGTGACGGAAACGGCGACGGGGGCGGCGACGGGGACGACTCGTCCTCGTCGCCGTCGTCCCCCGGGGGCAGCCAGTGGAGCCCGGTCCAGCCAGGCCGGCACGACGGCGGGTTCGGCGGTGGTCCCCAGCGGCCGGCGGGCGGCCCCAACGACCCGGGAAGCAGGCGGAGCGGCGGCCAGGGCGGCCCCGGTCCGAGCCTGCGCTGGGATCCGAAGGACCCGGCACAGCGCCGGGCGCGCTACGCGCTGCTCGCCGGAATGTGGGCCTTCTTCTTCTCCCTCTTCAACCTGCCGGAGATCGGCCTGCTCCTCGGCGCGCTCGCGCTGTACTGGGGCATCAGCACCCTGCGCGCGAAGCCGCAGCCGGAGGCCGGCGGCGGCAAGGGCGCCGCGGCCCGGACGGCGCCGCAGCAGCCGGCCGCCCCGACCGACGGGCCGCCGCCGGGCCCGGGTGTTCCCCCGGCACCGACGGCGCCGCCCGCCCCCGGCCCGTACGCGCGTCCGTACGCCGGTGCTTCGGCCTCCGCATCGAAGCAGCAGATCACCGCTGCGGTGAGCGGCCTGGTGACCGCGGGGCTCGCGCTGCTGATCGTGATCCTCACGTTCTCGGCACAGCTGGTGTACCGGGACTACTACACCTGCGTGAACGACGCACTGACGAAGCAGGGCCAGATCGCCTGCAACAAGAAGCTGCCGCACTCGCTGGTTCCGGTTCTCGGCACGCAGAAGTAGAGCTGAAGCAGCCACGGGGCGGGCGGGCGGCCTCAGTCCTCGTCGGCGTAGGGCATGGGCGGCCAGATGTCCGGCCCGGCACCGGCCGGCTGCGACGGAAGACCGCTCTTGCTGTCGGCGGGATCGTGATGGTCAGGCCTGTCGGCGTCCTGGTCCGGCGCCGTATCCACGGCGGGATCCGCGGCGGGCGCGGCAGCCTCGACGGGCACGGCGGGCGCAGCAGGCACGGCAGCCTCGGCGGGCGCAGTGGGAACTGCGGGCGCCGGAAGATCTCCCTTCTGTTCGGGGTGTTCGAGGTGTTCGGGGTGTTCGGCCTGAACGAGGTGTTCGGGGTGAGCCGCGGCGGCGCTCTCAGCAGTCCCAGCGCCCTCCCCGGGCGGGAGCGATGACGCGGGAGACGCCGGATCCGCGGGAGACGCTGGACCCACGGGAGACGCTTGAGCCACGGGAGACGCCGGAGGCTCGGTCAGCACGGGTGACGAGCCCCTGTCCTGCTCATCCGTGAGGGGGAACTTCGCCAACAGCCTCCTGGAATAGGCCCGCAGCGCGGCCCACCGCCCCACCTGCGCTCCACTGTCTGCTCCGTCGTCGTTCCTGCTGTCCTCCCCGCTGTCTTCCCTGCGGTCGTCCCCGATGTTGTCCACGGTGTCGTGCGTCTCCGGTTCCGCCACGGCCGGAGCTTTCGCCGGTGCCGGAGCTTTCGCCGAGGCCGAGGCCGCAGCCTTCACCGGGGCCAGGACCTCCACCGGCACCGCGGCGTCCACGGCGGGCGCCACCGGGTCGGGCCTGCTGCTCCGCAGCGCCCGCCAGCGACGGGCCAGTGCCACCAGAAGTCCCGTTCCCACGGTCCAGGCGAGGGTGGCCACGCTCGTCTGCCACCACACCGGGCCGAAGGACGTCAGCCTCCCGGTGCCGAGCGGCCCGCCGGACAGTGCAGCCAGAACGGCCACCGCCGCCGCACAGACGACCGCCCCCGACACCGCCATGAGCGCGGTCACGCCGAGGGTCTCGGCCCGGTCGTCCTCCCGTACCCGCGTCACGAACCAGCCGACGACAGCACCCGCGGCCAGCGGCACACCCGCGACCGCCCAGTTCAACGGCGAACCGCCCCCCGGCCCCGGCAGAGCGGCCAACAGCGGGAAGTAGGGCAGCGCGGCATTGCCGGTGACCATGAGCGGCGTCACCACCGAACCGGTACCGAGGGTGAAGCCGGGACCGAGCGCGTACGAAGCACCCCACAACGCCGCGTTCGGTACGAGTGCGGCGGCCAGCAGCAGGACCGTGAACCGCCCCGACCAGGCACCGGTCAGCCGCAGGAACGACTCCTGCGCGGCGCCCCCGTGCCACACCAGCGAACCGCCGACCAGCAGCGCACCCCCACCGACCAGCACGGCAGCTCCGGCGGCACCGGCCCTGAGCGCGGTCGGCACCCGGGGGTGGGCGAAGGCACGCCGTACGCCGGCGGGAAGCGCCCTGCCACCGGGAAATCGCATGCGCCCCCAGCCGCTGTGCGGCTCGCGCGGGAAGGCGCGCGCCCGCCACACACCCACCGCGGCCGCGGCACCGGCGACGAGCGGCAGATGCCACAGCGCGCTCAGCGGTACGACGGACAGCGGCCCGCCCGAGGCGTACGCCGTGACGGCGGCGGCGACCAGCAGATAGCCGCCGGTGACCGCGCACAGAGCGCCCGGCACCGATGGTCCCGGGCGGCCGTTCGCGGGGTCGAACGCTTCACGCGCGGCCCGCTGGACCAGCCAGATGGGCAGGACGACCAGCAGCATCGGCACCATGCCCAGCGGGGCGGGCACGCCGGAAGCGGTGTCCTGCCTGGTCAGCTCCGTGCCGTGGGCCAGCAGCCACAGCGCGGCGGCGACATGCAGCGCGCCGCCCGGACCGCTGTCGGGATAGGGCGAGCTGATCCACAGCAGCATCACCAGCACGGTGAGCAAGCCGAGTCCGAGCGCCGCCGCGAGCCCGCCTCGCAGCACGCAGTCGGCCAGCACGGCGGATCGGCTCCGTACGGGGGCGAGCGACGGACGGCGATCGGTCATCAGGGTCACGCGGGCCATGCTGCCAACGACACGCGCTTTCACCGCGTAACAGGCGAAGAGCGGTCGGGTCACTCAATATACGTTTTATGTACTTTTCGGACTGGCGTCCCGCGGTGAGCAGCGCTACGACAGCCCCTGGGGGGCACCTCATGACGGAACTGCGCTCGCCGAAGAAGCGGCGCCGAGTACGCGAGGCGAAGTCGCCGAGCGCCGGGCAGGCAGCGGAGGACCGGTGCGAAGCGACAGCACCGGCAGAAGCGGCACCCGCACCGGACCCGCAGGAAGCACCCGCGGAACAGACCACACAAGAAGTGCGGGAAGTACAGGGCGCGGAGGGCGCGCAGGGGTCTGGAGCCCCGCAGGCTTCACCCGACGCCTCGCCCGACCCCGAACAGCCACCGGGTGTCACCCCCGCCGAGGCTTTCGACATGCTCTACGCGCGGGCCGCGTCCGGTCTCGTCCACCAGACGTATCTGCTCACCGGCCGCCACCGGCTCGCCGGGGAGTCGGTCGAGCGCGCGTTCCACCTGGCGTGGCAGACATGGCCGGAGGTCGCGACGGACCGCGACCCGGAGGGTTGGGTACGCGCGGCGGCGTACGAGTACGCGATGTCGCCCTGGCACCGGCCGAGCCGCAGGCGCAGGCGTCGCGACCGCCGGGGCGTCGATCCGGCGCAGCTGCCGCTGCGGGACGCCGTACTCCGTCTGCCGCCCGCCTACCGGCGCACCCTGCTGCTCTACGACGGGCTCGGTCTCGACCTCCCCGAGACCGCGGCCGAGACGGAAGCGAGCACACCGGCGGCTGCGAACAGGCTGCTGTACGCGCGGGCTGCCGTGGCCCGCGCCCTGCCCGATCTGGAGGAACCCGGGCTGCTCCAGGAGCATCTGGGCGCCCTCGCCCTGGCCGGTGCCGAAGCCACCCTCCCGGAGCCCCGCGCCGTCCGGACGAGGAGCGAGCGGCGTACCCGTTTCTGGACCCGGCTCACCATCAGCTGCGCCGTCCTGCTCACGGCCGTGACGACGTTCACCCTGGTCACTGCTCCGACCCACTACGCACGGCCGACCGGCCCGCCACATCATGTGCAGGGCGTCCCGCCGCGCGGGGGCCCGCAGCGGCTGACCGCCGAGGACAAGAAGCTGCACCGGAAACTCCAGGCCCTCCCGGCCAACGGCCCGGAACGCCTGGTACCGCAACTGCGCTGACCCCGATCCGATCCCGATCCGGTCCGGTCCGGCCCGGTCCCGTCCGGAGCGCCCTGCCGCGTCACACGTGAGCGGGCCCGCACCCCCTGAAACCAGGAGGAACGGGCCCGCTCCGCACTGCTCGATCCACCGGCGCTCGGCGCACCGGCGCTCGGACTACCAGTGCCGGGACTGCCGGAAGAACCGGTCCGCTACGCGCCGACGAGGATCGCCCGGGCCAGCTTGGCCGTCTCGGTCGGCGTCTTGCCGACCTTGACGCCCGCAGCCTCAAGCGCTTCCTTCTTCGCCTGGGCGGTGCCGGAGGAGCCGGAGACGATGGCGCCGGCGTGGCCCATGGTCTTGCCCTCGGGCGCCGTGAAGCCCGCGACGTAGCCGACGACCGGCTTCGTCACGTTCTTCGCGATGTAGTCGGCCGCACGCTCCTCGGCGTCGCCACCGATCTCACCGATCATCACGATGAGGTCGGTCTCGGGGTCCGCCTCGAACGCCGCGAGGGCGTCGATGTGCGTCGTACCGATGACCGGGTCGCCACCGATGCCGACGGCCGACGAGAAGCCGATGTCGCGCAGCTCGTACATCATCTGGTAGGTCAGCGTGCCCGACTTGGAGACGAGACCGATACGGCCGGGCTTGGTGATGTCGCCCGGGATGATGCCGGCGTTGGACTGGCCGGGGGTGATCAGGCCGGGGCAGTTCGGGCCGATGATCCGGGTCTTGTCGCCCTTGGACTTGGCGTACGCGTAGAACGCGGCCGAGTCGTGGACGGCGATGCCCTCGGTGATGACGACGGCGAGCGGGATCTCGGCGTCGATCGCCTCGACGACGGCGGCCTTCGAGAAGGCCGGCGGCACGAAGAGGACCGAGACGTCAGCGCCGGTCTTCTCGATGGCCTCGGCGACCGTGCCGAACACGGGAACCTCGGTGCCGTCGAAGTCGACGGACGTGCCGGCCTTGCGGGGGTTGACGCCGCCGACGATGTTGGTGCCGTCAGCGAGCATGAGCTTGGTGTGCTTCATGCCGGTGGCGCCGGTCATCCCCTGGACGATGACCTTGCTTTCCTTGGTCAGGAAAATAGCCATGGTGTTGGTGACCTGTTCCCTTACTTCGCAGCCGCGAGCTCGGCGGCCTTGTCGGCCGCGCCGTCCATGGTGTCCACACGCTGCACGAGCGGGTGGTTGGCGTCCGACAGGATCTTGCGACCCAGCTCCGCGTTGTTGCCGTCGAGGCGGACGACCAGCGGCTTGGTGACCGCTTCGCCCTTCGACTTGAGGAGCTCAAGCGCCTGGACGATGCCGTTGGCGACCTCGTCGCACGCGGTGATGCCGCCGAAGACGTTGACGAACACGGACTTGACGTCCGGGTCGCCGAGGATGATCTCCAGGCCGTTCGCCATGACCTCGGCGGAGGCGCCGCCACCGATGTCGAGGAAGTTGGCGGGCTTCACGTTGCTGTGCTTCTCACCGGCGTACGCGACGACGTCGAGGGTGCTCATGACGAGCCCCGCACCGTTGCCGATGATGCCGACCTCGCCGTCGAGCTTGACGTAGTTGAGGTTCTTGGCCTTGGCAGCAGCCTCGAGCGGGTTGGCTGCTGCCTTGTCCTCAAGAGCCTCGTGGTCGGGCTGACGGAAGTCGGCGTTCTCGTCGAGCGAGACCTTGCCGTCCAGGGCCAGGATCCGGCCGTCCTTGGTCTTCACCAGCGGGTTGACCTCGACGAGGAGGGCGTCCTCGGCGACGAAGGTGTCCCACAGGGTCACCATGGCCTCGGCGACACCCTCGGCCACGTCGGCCGGGAACTTCGCCTGGGCCACGATCTCGCGGGCCTTGACGATGTCAACGCCGTCGACGGCGTTGACCGGGACCTTCGCGAGAGCCTCGGGGGTCTTCTCCGCGACCTCCTCGATCTCCATGCCGCCCTGCACCGAGGCCATGGCCAGGAAGGTGCGGTTGGTGCGGTCGAGGAGGTACGAGACGTAGTACTCCGCCTCGATCTCCGGCGACAGCTCGGCGATCATCACCTTGTGGACCGTGTGGCCCTTGATGTCCATACCGAGGATGTCCGTCGCGCGAGCGACCGCCTCGTCCGGGGTCGCGGCCAGCTTCACGCCGCCGGCCTTGCCACGGCCGCCGACCTTCACCTGAGCCTTGACGACGGACTTGCCGCCCATGCTCTCAGTGGCCTTGCGCGCCGCCTCAGGCGTGTCGATGACTTCACCGGCCAGCACCGGTACACCGTGCTTGGCGAAGAGGTCCCTCGCCTGGTACTCGAACAGGTCCACGCGCGTCCGTCTCCCTTTGCTTTAAATCGTCGTCGCAGTAGTGATCGCGGTTACTTGTCTGCGTGGGCGTGCCGCGAAGGGCAACGTGACTGCGCTGTCACTAGGGAGGCGTAGACGGTGTCCGAGTACGCGGCATGTCCGTCTCGCAGGTTATCCCCGTGGGCGCCGGGTCCCTAAATCGCGGATCACACCTGCGCGGTGATTACGGTCACAAGACCCCTGCACGGGCCAGGCGGCTCCCCTGCATCGGGGAAACGCCCGGTGAGCTGCGCCGACGCGCTCGGAGCGCGGTCAGGAGAGCGGCTGAACGCCGGTGGCCTGCGTGTCCGCCACGTCGCCCGGGGTGACCGATTCCACAACGGCCCAGGCACCGGAAACAGCGTGTCCGACGGCGGGACGCGCGGCGCCGGGCCCCGACGGTGCCGAGGCTCTTGGCCGAGCTCCGGGCCACGCGGTGGGCCATGTACAGGGCCAGGCTTTGGGGGCCAAGGGCTTCACCTGCACGTGCGCGGTTGCCACGGGCGGCGGAACGCTCTTTGCACGAGCATCGGGGGCGGCCAGTCGGGCAGGGCCCCTGGTACTGGCGCACCGCTTACTGGCGCACCGCCATGTCCGGTATGGGCAGGGGTCTTCTCTCGATCGCCGCCGCCATGACGTCCGGGAAGAGGTCGGGCGTACAGGCGAATGCGGGGGCTCCCAGCGCGGCCAGGGCCTCCGCGTGGGCGTGGTCGTACGCGGGCGCGCCCTCGTCGGACAGGGCGAGCAGCGTGACGAACTGGGTGCCCGACGCCTTCATCGCCGCGACGCGCTTCAGCATTTCGTCCCGTATCCCTCCCTCGTAGAGGTCGCTGATCAGGACTACGACCGTGTCGGTCGGCCGGGTGATCTGCGACTGGCAGTACGCCAGTGCCCGGTTGATGTCGGTGCCACCGCCGAGTTGGGTGCCGAAGAGAACATCGACCGGATCATCGAGTTGTTCCGTCAGATCGACAACGGCAGTGTCGAAGACGACAAGACGGGTGGAGATGGACCGCATCGAGGCGAGAACCGCGCCGAACACCGACGCATAGACCACCGAGGCCGCCATCGAGCCCGACTGGTCGACGCAGAGTATGACGTCCTTCTTCACCGACTGCCCGGCGTGACCGTAGCCGATGAGGCGCTCCGGAACGACCGTGCCGTACTCGGGCAGATAGTTCTTCAGGTTGGCGCGGATGGTGCGGTCCCAGTCGATGTCCCGGTGGCGCGGTCTGCTGATCCTCGCGGAACGGTCCAGTGCTCCCGTAACAGTGGCCCGTGTCCTCGTCGAGAGCCGTTTCTCCAGCTCCTCGACCACCTTACGGACCACGGCGCGGGCTGTCTCCCGGGTCGTTTCGGGCATCGCCTTGTTGAGCGAGAGCAACGTCCCGACCAGGTGCACGTCCGCCTCGACGGCTTCCAGCATCTCCGGCTCCAGCAACAGCGCGGACAGACCGATCCGTTCGATGGCATCGCGCTGCATCACCTGGACGACGGAGCTCGGAAAGTACGTACGGATGTCGCCCAGCCAGCGCGCGACGGACGGCGCGGACGCCCCGAGACCCGCCGACCGGTCGCCGCTGCGTCCGCCTCCCTTCCCTCCCTTGCCGTACAGCGCACCGAGCGCCCCGTCCATCGCTGCGTCCCGGCCTCCGAGTGAGACCCCGGTGGTCTCTGCCGCATCGCCCCCGAGGACGAGCCGCCAGCGCCGCAGCCGTTCACCCATCGCGTTCATCCGCCCGCCCCCATCAGATCGTTGACGCCCGGCCTCCCGATGAGCAGCCGCAGCACCGGCAGGACCGCGTCGGCACGCTCCACGTCGAGCCCGGCCCCGAACCCGGGCACCGACTCCTCAACCCTTCCTGGCCCCTCACCAGCCCCCGGAACACCACGAATCCCAGAAGTCCCGCCCACCCCATAAGCCTTGCCGGCCCCGCCGGCCCCAACTCCGCGCCTGACGAGCTCGCCGAGCGTGCGGCGTACCCCCGGCTCGTACGCCGAGAACGTACGGCGCAGCAACGGCAGTACCTCGGTGAACGCCTCCGGCGCCACGCCCGCCAGCCATGCGTCGACCAGCCCGAGCAGCCGCTCGTCGTGCACCAGGAGCGTCCCCGCCCCGGACGCCCCACCGATGAAGCCTTCGATCCAGGCGGCCGCGTCGGCGGGCAGCGCGCCCGGCGACAGGGCGAGGCCCATGAGCCGTGCTGTCTCCTCCTCCGCAAGCTGTCCGTCGTCGAGCAGGAGCCGGACAGCCCGCCCGCGTATCAGCCCGGCGACGGAGTCCCGTCCGGACAGTCTGCGCAGCACCTCGCTCCACCGCTCACGCAGCCCTGCGGCGTCCGGCAGCAGTCCGATCGCGGTGTGGACCCCCTCCACATGGCCCCGCATCTCGTTCGCACCGTCCGCGTCCAGTCCCGTACAGGCCGGCGGCAGGCCGACGCAGATCCGCTCGGCCAGGCCCGCGGCGACCTCGCCGAGCGCCGCCGTACCGGTGGAGCGAACATCTCCGTACCGCAGCGAACGGGCCAGCGCGGGCAGCGCACCGGCAAGATGGCCGACGTCGGTGTCGAGCGCGGCGCGGTCGGCCAGGGCACGCATCACCACCGGGAGCGCATCGGGCAGTTCAGCCAGCAGGCACTGCTCGGCGAGCGCGGTGACGGAGGCGAGCGCGGTCGCGGACACGGCCTGCGACTCGGCTCTGGCGGTGGCGGCGGAGAGCACGGTCGTCCCCCACATCCCGGCCTCCGCGACCCGCAGGGACAGCTCCGGCTCCCAGCGGAGCCGCCAGCTCTCCCGGAAGGTGCCCGTACTCGCCCGGCCGCGGCCCGGCTCACCCCAGCCGACCCCGAGAAGCCGCAACCGGTGCAGCAGCCGGGACCGCGCGGAGTCGGTCTCCTTGCGCAGATCGAGGTCCAGGTCCCTTTCCGCTGCTTCCGGCCTGAGCCGGAGCGTGCGCTGAGCCCGGGTCAGATCACGCTGGAGCGGCACGGCGGGGGCGGCGTCCGGGACCTCGCCGAGCACCTCGCCGACGACAAGCCGGTCGTGGACGAGCATGAGCGGTACGTCGGAGCCGTCGCACATCACCGCTTTCACGGCATCGGTCGTCTCCGCCAGCCCGGGCAGCGGGCGCCCGCGCAGAGCGGCGAGTGTCCCCGCGAGCCGCACCGCTTCGATGACATGGGCGGAGGAGACCATCCGGTCCTCATCCCGCAGCAGCCGTGCGACCTTGGTCATCCAGCGCTCGACCGGGCGGTCGTCGGCACTGAACAGGTGCCGGTACCAGCCGGGCGACTCGATACCGGCTCCGTACCCGCTGCGCCGGGCGAGCCTCCGGTGCGTCCAGGGCACCCAGGTCATCTCGGCCTTCACCTTGGGCAGCGCCTTGAGCAGGGCACGGTCCGCCGCGACAGTGGTCTTCACAGCCAGGGCAGGGACGTGCCAGGCGCCGCAGACCACTGCCACCGGGCCGCTGAATTCCTTCCGGGCCGACCGTAGTTGGATCCTCATGAAGGCCTCGCGCACCCGGTCCCGGGGAAACCCCGCGTCACCGTAGGTCTCGCGGAGGGCCGCCATGGCTTCGGCGAGTGCGGCGAACAGCGCGAGCGGGTCCTTTCCCGAGCCGGGAGCGCCGGGGCCACGGTGCTCGACGACGTCCTCCCACCAGCGCTCGGCGTCGTCGTACCCAGCGGTTTCGGCCAGCACGCCGATCGGGTCGATCCGTACCGCAGCCGACGCCCCCGGGGGCTCGCTGTCACCAGGCACACCCGTGCCGGAGCCACTGCCGTCCGGTTCGCTCCCGCCGGGCGGCCCGCTGTCTCCGAGACGTTCAGGCCCGTCCTCCGCCCCCTCCCGCTCCCCGGACTCCTCCGCAAGCAGCTCCGCGGGGTCCTCCTCGGCCATCGCGAGGGAGTGCGCCGCAGGCAGATCGATGAATCGGACCGGCACGCCGTGGCGCTGCGCCCAGCGGATCGCCACCCACTCCGGAGAGAACTCCGCCAGTGGCCAGAAAGCGGCCCGGCCCGGATCGCCCACCACATGGGCAAGCAGTGCGACCGGTGGCGTCATCTCCGCGGCCGCGGCGAGCGGCAGCAAGGCGTCACCCTCGGGTGGCCCCTCGATCAGCACGGCATCGGGCACTGCTGCGTCCAGCGCGGCCAGCACCGCACGGGCCGAGCCGGGACCGTGGTGCCGCACGCCGAGCAGCAGAGGGTCAGCTGCCGCAGGGCGGGTGGCGGGCGCGGACGGTGTGGCTCGGGACGAAGGAAGGCCCTGGCCGGCGGGAGCGGGCTGTCCAGGAGCGGGCTGCCCGGCGGGAGTGGGCTCCCGCACCGAGGGCACATCGGATACGGGACAAGCCGTGGATCCGGTCATACCGAGACCTCCCGGCAGGCCCGGTAGAAGTCCTTCCAGCCGTCCCGTTCCCGCACCACGGTCTCCAGATATTCCTGCCAGACCACCCGGTCGGCCGCTGGATCGCGTACGACCGCGCCCAGCAGGCCGGCGGCGACGTCGGCCGACCGGAGCACCCCGTCGCCGAAGTGCGCCGCGAGAGCAAGCCCGTTGGTGACGACGGAGATCGCCTCGGCTGTGGAGAGGGTGCCCGACGGGGACTTGACCTTCGTCCGCCCGTCAGCGGTGACCCCGCCGCGCAACTCACGGAAGACGGTCACCACCCGGCGGATCTCGTCCATCCCTTCGGGCGCGGCGGGAAGATCGAGCGAACGACCGATCTGATCGACGCGCCGGGAGACGATGTCGACCTCGGCATCGGCGGTGGACGGCAGCGGCAGAACCACCGTGTTGAACCGCCGACGCAGCGCGCTGGACAGCTCATTGACCCCGCGGTCGCGGTCGTTGGCCGTGGCGATCAGATTGAATCCGCGGACTGCCTGCGTCTCCTGGCCCAGCTCCGGGACGGGCAGCGTCTTCTCGGACAGGATCGTGATCAGAGTGTCCTGCACATCGGCGGGGATCCGGGTCAGCTCCTCGACGCGTGCCGTCATGCCGTCCGCCATGGCCCGCATGACGGGGCTGGGCACCAGGGCGTCACGGCTGGGTCCATGGGCCAGCAGCTGCGCGTAGTTCCAGCCGTATCTGATCGCTTCCTCGGGCGTCCCGGCCGTGCCCTGGACGAGCAGGGTGGAGTCACCGCTCACGGCCGCGGCGAGGTGCTCGGAGACCCAGGTCTTGGCGGTGCCGGGAACACCGAGCAGCAGCAGTGCACGGTCGGTCGCGAGCGTGGTTACGGCGACTTCGACGATACGGCGCGGTCCGACGTATTTCGGTGTGATCACCGTGCCGTCGGGCAGCGTGCCGCCCTGGAGATAGGTGGCCACGGCCCACGGCGAGAGCTTCCAGCGCTCGGGGCGCGGCCGGTCGTCCGCGGCGGCAAGTGCCGTGAGCTCGTGGGCGAATGCGTCCTCGGCGTGCGGCCTCAGAACCTGTGCACCGGTGTTTTCGGACGTGGTCATGGATCCCCCTCCAGATCGTTCGACCGGATGTGGTTCCCACCGTGCACCATGGCACTGACAATCGACCGTTTCCGCAGCTCAGGGCCGATTGTCAGTGGTGGCACGTACCTTCGGAGCCATGAATCAGCAGGGGGTTCGGCAGGAGGGTCGGCAGGGCGGTCGGCAGTGGGCGCGCTGGTCTGCTGACCAGGTGCTGGCACTGGCTCCTGACGCAGCGTCACGCACGGCGGGGAGCAGGCTCGGCGGATCGTCCGGGTCGTGGTCGGAAGCGGGGTGGGCGGGCGGCTCGGGCGCCGTGTGGGGGCTGTGCAGCGGAAGCGGTGGCAAGCCGTACCGGACTGTCGTCGATACAACAGGGGTGGCGTACAGGTGCAGTTGTCCCAGCCGGAAGTTTCCGTGCAAGCACGCGCTGGGCCTGCTGCTGCTCTGGGCGGCTGCGGACGAGGCGGTGAAAGACACACCGACGCCGCCGGAGTGGGTCGCCGAGTGGCTCCAAGGACGCAGGGCGGCCCGGTCCGAGGGGAGTTCGGCGGGTGTCCCTGGTTCCGGTCCTGGGAAGGCGGCGGATCCGGAAGCGGCCAGGCGGCGGGCGGAGCGCCGGGCCGAGCGGGTCACCGCCGGCGCCACGGAGCTGGAACAGCGCCTCGACGACCTGCTGCGTGCCGGTCTGGCCGGGGCGGAGCAGTCGGGGTACGCGCTGTGGGAGGAGACCGCAGCCCGCATGGTCGACGCACAGGCCCCAGGACTCGCTTTCCGGGTAAGGGAGTTGGGCGCCATCCCGTCGTCCGGCCAGGGCTGGCCGGTGCGGCTCCTGGAGGAGTGCGCGATGCTGCATCTGCTGGACAGGGCCTGGCTCGGACGTGAGCTGTTGCCGGACGCACTGGCCACGACGGTCCGTACCCGCGTCGGCCTGCCCGTGTCAGCCGAGGGTCCACCCGTCCGGGACCGGTGGCTGGTTCTCTCGCAGCAGGACTCCAGCGACGGGAAACTCACCACTCGTCGCATCTGGTTGCACGGAAGCCGGTCGGGGCGCACCGCACAGCTGCTGGACTTCGGCGCGGCGGGCAGAGCACCGGGGGTGGCTCTGCCCGTGGGCCTGACCCTGGATGCGGACCTGATGCCGTATCCGGGTTCCGGACAGCTACGGGCCGCGCTGGGCGAGCGGTTCGGCCCGCCGGAACGGTCGGACGGCCCGCCCGAGGGGATATCGACCTGCGCCGCCCTCAGCGCGTACGGACAGGCCCTGCGCGACGACCCCTGGCTCGGTTCCTGGCCGGCGACCCTGTCTTCCGTCATACCGGTGCCCGGTGCCGGCGGAAGCAGCGGCTGGCAACTGGCCGACGCCGAGGGAGGGTCCGCTCTGCCCATCACCCCGGACGCGTCGGCCAGGACAGGACTGTGGAAGCTCACCGCGCTGTCCGGTGGGAGCCCGGTCACCGTATTCGGCGAGTGCGGCCACCGGGGATTCACCCCGCTGACGGCCTGGACACCAGGCACGGCCGAAGCCGTTCCGCTGACCTGAACTGGCCTGACGTGGCCTGGGTCCTCCGGCCGATCTTCGTGGGCCCGGACCTAGCCGAGGTCTCCCCTGCCCGGTCCGCCCTGGCCTGATATGGCTCGGCCTGGTCCGGTCTGGCCGACACCGTGGCTGACCGCCCGCCCGACCAGGGAATCCACTGCGCTCACGTTCAGTCAGCTTTACGTTCACGTCTGCACGCTCACGGAGGGAACCGATGACCAGCACCCGCACCACAGCCTGGCAAGAGCTCGTCACCTCGGCTCTGCTCGGTACCGACCGCAGGCCGGCGCCGACCGAGGGCGTTCCCCTGCTGGACGCGGCCGCTCTGCACACCGTACGGCGCAGGGCAGGGCTGCTTCCCGCTGCCGCAGCCGCGCTGCCCTCCCCCGCTCCGGACGATCCCCGGCCCGAGCCGCCCGAGCCGGCCGGACGAAGACTGGCTCAACTGCTGGCCGACCGATCCGGGCCCCCCGGATCGGGCGGACGACGCGGTGCGGCGCCCGATCTCACCGAGTTGCTGCCCCAGTGGCTCGCGGCAGCTCTCCGGCACGGGTACCGCGCGCCGGCCTCGCAGTTGGACGCGCTGCTCGACGCGGCGCGGGCACGTACGGATCTGCGGCCGCAGGCACTCGCCTTCGCCGGAGCACGCGGATTGTGGCTCGCCCGGATCAACCCTGAGTGGAAATTCGCGCTGCGCAGCACGTCGGGGGGCGCGGCGCTGCCCGCACCCAGCGACACGGAAGCCGTTCAAAGCCTCTGGGAGGAAGGTCTGTTCGCCGAGCGCATGGCCCTCCTCACCACCGTACGGACGGAGGCACCGGCAGCCGGGATCGACCTGCTCGCCACGACGTGGTCCACGGAACGGGCCGAGGACCGCCTGCTGTTCCTCGACTCGTTGCGCACCGGACTCACGGATGGGGACGAGCCCTTCCTGGAACGGGCCCTGGCCGACCGGAGCCGTAAAGTCCGCTCCACCGCGGCAGAACTGCTCTCCGCACTGCCCACGTCCGCGCTGGCCGGGCGGATGGCCGACCGCGCGATGACGTGCGTCAGCCTGGACCTGTCCGAGAACCAGGTCCGGGTATCGGTCGAAGCACCGCACGAGTGCGATGCGGCGATGCAGCGCGACGGCGTGTCCGCGGTGCCACCGGCGGGACGGGGCGAGCGGTCCTGGTGGCTGGGCCAACTGCTGGAGGCGACCCCGCTCGGCGTCTGGACCACCAGGTTGCGGGACCGCACACCCGACGCAATCGTCACCCTGCCGGTGGCGGACGGCTGGGGCGAGGAACTGCACGCCGCATGGTGCCGGGCCGCAGTGCGGCAGCGGGACACCGAATGGTCACGAGCGCTGCTCGCAGGCCCCGGCACGACGTCCCTCGCCGAGCGCGCCAAACTGCTGGCCGCGCTACCGGACGACGAACGGGCATGCTGGGTAGCCGAGTTCATCGCGGGACACGGGTTGTCGGAAGCGTTCCAACTGCTGGCCGTCTGCGACGTCCCCTGGGCGGAACCGCTGGGCCGGGCCGTGGTGGACGCACTGGAAATCGCGAGGGATGCGGGCAGTTACCCCTGGAGCTTCAGCGGCGTCATGGGACTGGCCGAACGGTGCCTGGACCCCACCGAAGCACCACACCTCGAACTCCTCACCGCGATACCGGACGAAGAAGAGGGGGCGTCGCCGGGGGCAGGCGGGTACTGGTCGGAGGCATTCCAGCGGCTGGTGTCGACGTTGAGGCTGCGGGCTGCGATGGCCGCCGAACTGGCAGGGGAACCGACAGGGGAGGCGCGCTCGGCAGAAGCGATGGAACCGCGGGCGTGATGGTGCGTGGCCGGCTCACACAGCAAGGCTCCGCACGACCCGCCGCGAACCCGGACGTGCTACCGCGTTACGCGCTCCCCGAAGCACGCAACGGCGAGGCACGCAACCGCAAAGTTGCGGCCCTGGGCGGTGGGAGTTGGGAGGCGGGAGGCGGTCGCGGCTGCCGACTGCGGGCCGCCGCCAGGCCAGCCGGAGGCAGGCGGGTCCGGCCCCTGGTGCCCGGACCGCCCTGCCTCCTGCTGCCAGGCGGTCCAGGTGGTCCAGACGTCCGGGTGGTCCAGCCGTCCAGGTGGCCCAGGCGTCCGGGTGTCGGGACCCAGGAATCAGGCCGTCATGAGGGCGGCCGGCCCGAAGGTGCCACCAGTGAGGAGGTGTCCCCCGCCAGGAGGTGCGGCAACAGCCAGGAGGTGCGGCAACCAAGATGTAGGGCAGCCCGGAGGTGGGTCGGCCGGGGAATCGATCGGTCAGGCGCCCGCGGGCTGGCGTACGTTCGCGTGGACCCAGTCCACGATGGATGTCGTGGTCGCGCCCGGGGTGAAGATCTCGGCGACACCCAGTTGCTTCAGCGGTGCGATGTCCGCTTCCGGGATGATCCCGCCGCCGAAGACCTTGATGTCCTCCGCGTCGCGCTCCTTCAGCAGCTCAAGGACCTTCGCGAAGAGCGTGTTGTGGGCGCCGGACAGGATGGAGAGCCCGATCGCGTCGGCGTCCTCCTGAATGGCGGTGCCCACGATCTGCTCGGGCGTCTGGTGGAGGCCGGTGTAGATGACCTCCATACCGGCGTCCCGCAGCGCACGCGCGATGACCTTCGCCCCTCGATCGTGCCCGTCGAGACCCGGCTTCGCGACCACTACGCGGATCGGACCGACCACACCCATCACTGCCTCCATGCACGATGCGAACGAACGTGAACGAACGTTATCCACAGCATCCCGCAACCAGCCGTTTCACGGTGGTCAGGGAGGGGGAAATCACACATGGGACACATTCACTACGCGTCACACCCCGCGCCGGGCCGGAAATCCGGATGCCGGCTCCGCGCCAGGCATACCGGGGTGCCGCGCGACGGGAGCCGCAGGCGAGAGCGCCGCATCACCCGTACCATCGACTACACGGTGGATGGCACGGATACCGACATGCCAGTTATGTCGGCCAGGGACTCTTCCGTGGCACCCATGAGTGCGTGTGGGGACAAGGTCGCCCCCATACGCCGTTCGGGAGGTCGCCCCATGAAGGTGCTGCCGGATTTCCTCTCCCCCCAATGGCTGCTGCACCAGCTCCAGATTTCCTCCGTGCCACTGCGCGCCACAGCCCTCGACCTCGCGATCCTGGCCGGGCATGTGCTGCTCTACCCGTCCGGCATCGCGGATGAGCGTCGGATCGATCTGCCACTGAGCGCACCGCCCGGTGAACCCGCGGGTGTGCGAAGCGACGACGGACCCACGTCGACCGGACAGCCGACCGAACACACGTCGACCAAACGCTCAGGACCGACTGCCGGCGAAACTCCCGACACCTCCCTCCGTAACCCGCACGGGCGGTCGCTCGGGCACCCACGCGCCGGGGAGTCCACGGTCGAGCACCTCCCCCCTCCCGGCCAGGGGCACCGGCCCGTCGTACTGCTCCACGGCTTCGTGGACAACCGCTCCGTCTTCGTGCTGCTGCGCCGCTCCCTCCTGCGGCACGGGTGGCAGCACCCGGAGTCGCTCAATTACTCGCTGCTGACCTGCGACATCCGTGCAGCGGCCGAACTGCTGGGGCAACACATCGAGGAGATCTGCGCCCGCACGGGACACCAGGACGTCGACATCGTCGGACACAGCCTCGGCGGCCTGATCGGCCGGTACTACGTACAGCGACTCGGTGGCGACAGGCGGGTGCACACCCTCGTCACACTCGGCACGCCGCACGAAGGAACCCAGATCGCTCAATTGATGAGCGCCCATCCACTCGTCCGGCAGATGCTCCCCCACTCGGACGTGATCGAGGAATTGCGCAGGCCCGCACCCGGCTGCCGCACCCGGTTCGTGAGTTTCTGGAGCGAACTCGACCATCTGATGATCCCGGTCGAGGCGGGCTGTATCGACCACCCCGACCTGATCACGACGAATGTGCGGGTCAGCGGCATCGGGCACCTCGCCCTGCCGGTGCACCCGGTCGTCGCCGCCGCCATCAGGGAGGCACTCGACGCATCCGACGAGACGGCCGCCGGCTCCGTGGAAAGCGTCATCTCGGTCGCCTGACGAGTGGCCGGAAAACGCGGGAATGAACGACTGAAAGAAAGGGAAGCGAGAACGGTCAAAGGCATTGATACGTCGAACGCTTCCCGAACGCCGGGCCAAGGCTGCGCCCATAACCCCTCGAAAGACAGCCGAATGCCCGTTTCCCACGCGTCCGATACCTGCCGAAGATTGTCGCCGCCACGTACTGCCGGGTACAGTCGCGCCACTGCTTCCACCGGGGGTGCCCCCGACGCAGGGCCCTGCTGCCGAGGCGAGAGAGACGTTGGTGAACGACCAGCAAACCCACGCCGGGTATGTCGGAAACGACGATTACTCCGCCGGCAGCCCCACCGGTACTTTTGCCGTCGACCCGCTTTTCGGCGATATGCCGGGCGGATACACGGCCCAGCCGCACGAAGCCCACCAAGCAGGACACAGCGGAGAGCACGACGCCACTCAGTGGGACGCGGGCTCCCCGGACACCGGTTCCCACGGAACTCTCGGATACGGCACGCCGTACCAGCCGACCGGCCAGTGGCCAGTCCAGCCACAGGGACAGGCACCGGCACCGGCACCGGCACCGAGTTACGGCTATGCGACGCAGGTCGTCGACGGTCATGACACGGCCGGGTACGACACCACGGGCCAGTGGGACGCCCGGGCCTGGAACTCCAACACCGGGAAAATCACCGGCCAGTTCGAGAATGCCGACGCCACCCAGCAGTGGCTCGCACAGCCCGATGGCGCCGCCCCGTACGACACCGGTACGTACGACACACACCTCTACAACACCGGCACATACGGCACCGGCGCGTACGGCACCGACACCGGCGCCCATGACGCCGCCGCCTGGAACTCCGCCGGTGAGGCGACTCCTCACGCCACCCAGCAGTTCGCCGCCGTCGATCTCCCGGATGTCACCCAGCCGGAACACACCGCGGAATTCCCGGCGTTCGCCGACCACGACGGACTGGCCGAGTTCAGTGAGCCCGAGCTGCTGCCGGACGGGCCCGACTACCCAGACGAAACACACGGCACAGGCGACACAGACAACACAGCTGGTTCCTCCTCGGACGGCACCGCTCCCACCGCATCGCACCCGGCCCCCCACCCGGCATCCCACCCCGCCGCGCGCCGTGCCTCGGGTGGCCGGGGCGGGCGTCGCCGTACACCTGCCAAGCGTTCCGCGCTGCTGACCATTGCCGTCCCCTCCGTCTGCGTGATGGGGGTGGCCGGAGTTGCCGCTGCGAGCGTCGGAGGGATCGGGGAGAGCGGCAAGGACAGCGACACGGCCACGCAGGCCGCCGCCGATCCGTCGTCCGTCAAGCCGGTGGCCGCCAACAGCAAGCTGGACAGCCAGCTCGCCGATCTCAGCCACGAGGCCGACGACTTCGCCGACCGCGCCAGCCGTACGCAGGAGCGCATCGACCTGAAGCAGCGGCAGGCCACAGCGAAGAAGAAGGCCGAGGAGGAAGCCGCGCGCAAGGAAGCGGCCCGGCCGAAGTTCGTCCTGCCGGTGAAACAGAAGGGGCTCAGCGCCTACTTCGGCCAGGCCGGGGCCAACTGGATGTCCGTCCACACCGGTATCGACTTCCCCGTCTCCTACGGAACGCCCGTCATGGCCGCCACCGACGGAACCGTCCGTACGCAGTGGAACAGCGCCTACGGCAACATGGCCATGGTGACGTCGCCCGACGGCACCGAGACCTGGTACTGCCACCTCAGCAGCACCAAGATCCGCTCGGGCTCCGTCAAGGCGGGCCAGGTCATCGCGTACTCCGGGGACTCCGGGAACTCGACCGGGCCGCACATGCACTTCGAAGTACGGCCCCACAGCGGCGCGGCCATCGACCCGCTGCCGTGGCTCCGCAGCCACGGCCTCGACCCGACGTAGACGACGTAACCGACTGACCGGCGTAGCCGGCGTGAACCGACGTAGCCGGCGTGAACCGGCCGGGGCGCCTACAGCTTCTCGACCGGTGCGTAGCGCAGCAGCAGCTTCTTCGGGCGTTCGTCGCCGAAGTCCACCGTGACCTGGGCATCCGCGCCCGACCCCGTCACCTGCATTACCGTTCCCAGGCCGAATTGGTCGTGCGTGACGCGGTCCCCCACGTTCAGCGTGATCACCGGCTTGTCGCCGGCCCGCCGCGTCGCGAATCCCGAAGCTCCGCCGGAGCCCGCACGTGAACGGGAAGAGGACAGCGAGGACGACAGCGACGAGGTGATCCCCGACGTCGGGCCCGCCGGGGCCGCCATCGCGCCCAGGCGCTTCCACTCCAGGTGCTGGGCGGGAATCTCCTCAAGGAAGCGTGAGGCAGGGTTGTACGAAGGCTGGCCCCATGCGCTGCGCAGCGTCGAGCGCGTCAGATAGAGCCGCTCGCGGGCGCGCGTGATCCCCACGTACGCCAGCCGCCGCTCCTCCTCCAGCTCCTTGACCTGCCCGAGTGCACGCATGTGCGGGAAGACGCCGTCCTCCATGCCGGTCAGGAACACCACGGGGAATTCGAGCCCCTTGGCCGTATGGAGCGTCATCAGGGTGATGACACCGGAGCCGTCCTCGTCCTCGTCGGGGATCTGGTCCGAGTCGGCGACCAGGGCGACCTTCTCCAGGAATTCGGCGAGCGTGCCCGTACCCTCCTCGTCGCCGCGCTCCTGCTCGAACTCCAGGGCGACAGCGGCGAGTTCCTGAAGGTTCTCGATCCGGGTCTCGTCCTGCGGGTCGGTGGATGCCTGCAACTCCGCCAGATAGCCGGTCCGTTCGAATACGGCCTCCAGCACCACGGCGGGCCCCGCGCCCGACTCGACGATGGTGCGCAGCTCCTCCATCAGGACGTTGAACCGCTTCACCGCGTTGGCCGAGCGGGCCGCCATGCCGTACGCCTCGTCGACCCGGCGCAGCGCCTGCGGGAAACTGACCTTCTCGCGCTGCGCGAGTGCGTCGATCATCGCCTCCGCACGGTCGCCGATACCGCGCTTGGGCACGTTGAGGATCCGACGGAGCGGGACGGTGTCCTCGGGATTGGCCAGGACCCGCAGATAGGCCAGCACATCGCGGACCTCCTTGCGCTCGTAGAACCGCACCCCGCCGACGACCTTGTACGGCAGGCCGACCCGGATGAAGATCTCCTCGAAGACACGGGACTGGGCGTTCGTCCGGTAGAAGACGGCGACGTCGCCGGCCTTCGCGTCACCCGCGTCGGTCAGCCGGTCGATCTCGTCGGCGACGAACTGCGCCTCGTCGTGCTCGGTGTCCGCGACATAGCCAATGATCTTCGCGCCCTCGCCGGCCTCGGTCCAGAGGTTCTTGGCGCGGCGGTTCTCGTTGCGCTCGATCACCGCGTTGGCGGCGGAGAGGATCGTCTGGGTGGAGCGGTAGTTCTGCTCCAGGAGGATCGTCGTCGCGTCCGGGTAATCCTCCTCGAACTGGAGGATGTTACGGATCGTGGCCCCGCGGAACGCGTAGATGGACTGGTCCGCGTCACCGACGACGCACAGTTCGCCCGGCGCCCTGTCCTCACCCGACGGGCCGACCAGTTCGCGTACCAGCGTGTACTGGGCGTGGTTGGTGTCCTGGTACTCGTCGACCAGGACGTGCCGGAAGCGCATCCGGTAGTGCTCGGCGACGTCCGGGAAGGCCTGGAGCAGATGGACCGTCGTCATGATGATGTCGTCGAAGTCCAGCGCGTTGGCCTCGCGCAGCCGCGCCTGGTAGAGCGCATACGCCTCGGCGAGGGTCTTCTCAAAGCCTCCCCCAGACTCCGTCTGGGAGGTGCCCCCAGCCGCCTGCCCGGCGAAGGTCTCCTCGTCGATCAGCTCGTTCTTCAGGTTCGAGATCTTGGCGCTGAAGGACTTCGGCGGGAACTTCTTCGGGTCGAGGTCCAGATCGCGGCAGACCAGCGCCATCAGACGCTTGGAGTCGGCGGCGTCGTAGATCGAGAACGACGAGGTGAAGCCGAGCTTCTTCGACTCGCGGCGCAGGATCCGCACGCACGCGCTGTGGAAGGTCATGACCCACATCGCCTGGGCGCGCGGGCCTACCAGCTCCTCGACGCGCTCCTTCATCTCACCCGCGGCCTTGTTGGTGAAGGTGATCGCGAGGATCTGGCCGGGGTGCACCCCGCGCGAGCCGAGCAGATGCCCGATCCGGTGGGTCAGCACCCGGGTCTTGCCGGACCCGGCACCGGCCACGATGAGCAGCGGGGAACCGGCGTGCACGACGGCGGCGCGCTGCTCGGCGTTCAGCCCTTCGAGCAGCGCCGCGGGGTCCACGGCGGGGCGCGGGGCGCCGTCGCGGTAGTACCCGTCACGCCGGGGCGGCTCCCCTTCCGTGGCGGGCCACGCACCGGCGAAGAGGTCGTGCGGAACCTCCTCCGGGGGCTGGCTCCCTCCGGCGTGGCCGCCGGCGGAGTCCTCTGCGGGCGGCGGGGGCTCTTCCTCCGGGGGCTGGAGGTTCGCCAGGAAGCTGTCATCAAAGAGGCTGCTCATCGTTCACCGAGTCTAGGCCGAGCCAGTGACAGTCCGGGGCCGTACGTCCGACCGCCGTGGTCACCACGTGAGCGACCGGTCGGCCTTGTGCATCCGCCCGGCCCCGTGCACCCCGGCCTGGCCGCGTGCGACCGGCTGCCCACCCGCTGCCCGGCCCCGGTCCGGGTCCGGGGCCGGGTCCGCGACAAGGTCACGGAAATGTATCGGGCATATCGAACATCAGTCTTCCCACCCGTCACAGGAGTTGGCTATCTTGCTCGCTCAGGACCGCACGTACCCCCCTCGGCGAACCGCGCCGGAGCGAGCGGTCCGCGCCGAGTCCGCTCTGCCGTACGACGTGCGATGCGATGCGATGTGTGACGTACGACGCGTGGCAGATGGAGCCGGGACCCACCAAGCACCACCGGGGTGAATCGGTCCGCACCACCCAGCATCCCCCCATCCACAGACACGGACCGTAGGGCGGCCTTCCGGACGAGCCCGAACCCTCCCCCAGGGCCTGAACTGCCTGGGAGGGGCCCCCACCGCCAACCCGGTAGGCGGTCCACGGAAGGAATTGCCTGTCTTGGCAACGCACAGAAAACCGCGTTCCCGTGTGCGCAATACCGCTCCCGCCGTCGGTATCACCACCGCGGCCCTCGCTTCTGTCTCGCTGTTCGCCCAGGGAGCCAGTGCCGCACCGGCGCCCACCGCGAAGGCGAAGCCGAGCATCGCAGAGGTGCAGAAGAAGGTCGACGGGCTCTACCGCCAGGCCGGCACCGCCACTCAGCAGTACAACCAGGCCCAAGAGGCCACGGCCACCCAGCGCAAGACGGTCGACACCCTCCTCGACCAGGTCGCGGAGCGCACCGCGAAGCTGAACGACTCCCGCCGCACCCTCGGCAACTACGCCGCGGCCCAGTACCGCGAGGGCACCCTCTCCACCACCGCCACCCTGCTCCTCGCCGACAACCCCCAGTCGTACTTCGACCAGGACGAGCTGATGAAGCGGCTCGGCGACCGCCAGGAGAAGGCCGTCTCGGACTACCGGGCTCAGCAGCGGTCGGCGGCCAGGAAGCGCGGCGAGGCGGCGCGCAGCCTGGAGGGTCTGACCGCGTCACAGGCGGCGCTGAAGACGAGCAAGGAGTCCGTCCAGTCGAAACTCGCCGAGGCGCGCGGGCTGCTCTCCGAGCTGACGTCCGAGGAGAAGGCGCGGCTCGCGGCGCTGGAGAAGAAGAAGGAAGCCGAGGCCAAGCGCAAGGCCGAGAAGCTGGCGCAGGAGCAGGCCGCGGCGGAGAAGAAGCGCGAGGCGGCGGAGAAGACGAAGGGCAGCGGAAGCGGCACCGGTACGAGCACCGGCTCCGGTACGTCGTCGAGCAAGGCCGCCGCAGCCCTGGCGTTCGCCCGCGCGCAGATCGGCAAGCCGTACGTCTGGGGCGCCACCGGGCCCAGCTCCTATGACTGCTCGGGTCTCACCCAGGCCGCCTGGAAGGCCGCGGGCGTCAATCTCCCGCGGACCACCTGGGACCAGGTGAAGACCGGCACCCGGGTCGCGACGAAGGATCTGCGCCCCGGTGATCTGGTGTTCTTCTACGACGACATCAGCCACGTCGGGATGTACATAGGCAACGGGATGATGATCCACGCCCCGCACCCCGGCGCGTACGTGCGCGAGGAGTCGATCTACTACATGCCGATCTACGGCAGTGTGCGGCCCGGATAACAACAGGTCTCGGCAGGTCTCAGCAGGTCTCAGGACGTCTCAGCAGGTCTCAGCACGCCTCAGCAGGTCAGCGGGGGCGGAGCGGATCAGGTCCGCTCCGTTCCCCGGACCGGACCGCGGCGGACCGCCCGCACGAGCCGCCGCTCAGGTCCGCAGCACCCACGCTCAGATCCAGAGACACCGCGCTCAGCTCCCCAGCACCCGCACTCAGGTCCAGAGCACCGCGATGAAGATATTGACGACCGTCAGGCCGCCGACCGCCCCGAAGAGGCCCTTCTCGATCCGCTCGTCGTCACGCTTCACATAGACGAGGCCCAGGATCACCACCAGGACCGCCAGCTTGATCCCGATCTTGACGGTGTTGATGGTGTTCCCCTGGGCCTGGTTCAGGCCGACCAGCGCCACACCGGTCACCAGCATCGTCAGCGCGCCGTGCAGCATCGCGGGCCCGAACCGGGCGTCGCCGGTGCGCATCGCCTTCATCTGTGTCAGGAAGCCGCCGAGCAGTGCGGCGATACCGATGATGTGCAGACCGACGAAGGCATTGATGAGTACGTCCATGGGATTCGACCTTAGCCACCGCCTCCCGGGCCCCTCCCACCGGTGGTCCCCACCGGCTCCCGCAGCGCACCCCCTCCTTTCCCGCAGCCCACCCCCGCTGCGCGAACCTGGAATCGGGCCCGCGCACCCCAAGAACCAGTCCCATACGGTCATCGGCGGCCACATAGAGCGGACACAAAGCAACGCAGCAGCCAGATTCGACCACTATGTCCCATGAGGTCTCGGTCCCATAACCCCAGGTTTAGCGTTCTTGCTCAGGTGACCGGCTCCCCACCGCCTCCCGTAGCCGGGCGGCCGTCGGTCATCACCGCCGAGAGATCCGGCGGCGGCCCGCTCCCCCTGTGCGGGCCGCCGCCGGACACGTATCCGCTCCGCCCCCTCCCCGAATACGGAAAGGGCCTGCGGATACGGCACGGCGGACACGGCCAGTACGTACGGAAGGACGTGAACGCCCTCGTGGCCGCTCACCGAAAGCCCAGGCAGCGCCCGCTCACCGGCCCCGCGGCCCGGACCGCCGCGACGCTCACCCTCGCCGGAGCCGCCTCCGCCACCGCCTTCCAGGGCGTCGGCCACGCGGCACCGCGCCTCACACCCGCACAGGTCAAGACCCAGGTCGACAAGCTGTACCAGGAGGCGGAGACCGCCACCGAGAACTACGACGGGGCCAAGGAGAAGGCCGCGGCGTCGGAGAAGTCACTGCGCTCCCTGCGCGACCAGGCCGCCCGCCGGACGGAGCAGCTCAACACGGCGCGCTCCGCGCTCGGTTCGACGGCTTCGGCCCAGTACCGCGACGGCGCCATCGACCCGTCGCTACAGGTGTTCCTCTCCTCAAGCCCGGCGCAGTACCTGGACCGGGCCGCTTACGTGGAGCGCGTCGGCGACCAGCAGGCCGCCGAGGTCACCGGGGTGCGCCGGCAGATCGGGCAACTCTCCCAGCTGCGCTCCGAGGCGGACTCCACCCTCAGCGGGCTACGGACCCAGCAGGCGGTCCTGAAGAAGCAGAAGACCACCGTGCAGAGCAAGATCCGCGCGGCCGAGGCACTGCTCTCCCGGCTGTCGGCGCCCGAGCGCTCGCAGTACGAGTCCCAGGGCGCCGGCAGGTCCGCCACCCCGCAGGCCGCCGACCGGTCGGCCGTGCGCGGCCCGGTCGCCGCCCCCGATCCCCGGGCGGCGCGGGCGGTCGCCTTCGCCTACAGCGCGCTCGGCAAGCCCTACGTCTGGGGGGCCACGGGACCCTCGTCCTTCGACTGTTCGGGCCTGACCCAGGCCGCGTACCGCTCGGCGGGGGTTTCACTCCCGCGCACCACGTACACCCAGATCAACTCCGGACAACGGGTGAACCGCTCCGAACTGGCCCCCGGCGACCTGGTGTTCTTCTTCTCCGGGATCAGCCACGTCGGCATCTACGTGGGCAACGGCATGATGATCCACGCCCCGCACCCCGGCGCCCCGGTCAGGCTCGCGCCGATCGGTCAGATGCCCTTCGCCGGTGCGACGCGGCCGGTGGCGGGCACCTGACCGATCGGCGCACCTGAGCGGACCCCCGGTCTGAACTGAGCACTCAGCCAGGTGAAGACGTCAGGCACCTGCTTGCTCCAGACCGCCAGACTGTGTCCGCCCGTCACTGGGATGACCTGCACCGATGTCGGCGGCTTGGCGGCGGCGCGCAGGGCCAGACCGTCCCGGTAACCGTCGTGCGGCGCACCGGAGATGAAGAGCGAGACGCGCGGCGGGGTCTTGGCATGGCGCAGGATCCACAGCGGGTTGTTCGTACGCCGCAGCATGGGGTCCTTGGCGGTGATGGAGGCGCGCTCGGCCGCCGGATCGTTGTACCCGGAGAGCCCGGCCGCCGCGCGGTACCGGTCGGGGTGCGCCAGCGCGAGCTTCACCGCGCAGTGCGCCCCCGCCGAGTAGCCCGCGACCGCCCACCCGGCAGCTCCGTGCTTCGCCCGGAAGGTGTCGGTCACCATGCGCGGCACGTCAACGCTCAGCCAGGTGTCCGCGTTGATCACCCCGGTCACATTGGCGCAGCCGGTGTCCTGGCTGCCCAGGAGTGAGGTGCGCGGCGACACCAGGATGAACGGTGCGACCTCACCCCGCTTCATCATCGGCGCCAGCTGCTTCTCGGCACCGAGACTGGAGAACCAGGCCTTCGCCGTGCCGGGGAACCCGGAGAGCAGCTCGACCACCGGGAAGGAGTGGTGGCGGTAGGCGGGTTCGTTGTACTGGGGCGGCAGCCAGACGTACACCTCGCCGCGTACCCCCGACACCTGCCCGGTCAGCACCGTGCTGCGCACGCCGTGCCCCATGCGCGGGTCGGCCACCGGCTTGAACACGGCCCGCTGATGCGGTTCGGAGGCCAACTGCCGCCCGCCCAGGCCGTCGGCGCCGAGATCGGGCGCGGCGACCACGTGATTGCCGGTGCCGAGCAGGTCGGCCCAGTTGTCGTACAGGCCGTTGCTGTTGTTCACCGCCACGAAGACGACCAGCACCGCGGTCGCCTGCGCGAACAGCACCATCACCAGCCGGGCCGCACCGCGTACGGCCGCGGGGCCGACGACGCGCCCCCACAGCAGCAGGGGCAGCAGCACCGCGACACCCATCATGGCGATCGCGGTGAGGAAGAACGGGGTTCCCGTCAGGCTCATCACGTGGGGAAAGATGCCCTATTGGCGCCGGGGGTTACCTGTTTTGCACCCTTTTTACGTCGTCACGTACGGCAATGGCTCAACACGTACGGTATACGGTCATTCTCTGCCTGGCGCTGGCCGACTCTGCCCGTACCTGCCCATACCTGTACGCACCCACCGCGCCGGTCGCCGCGGGCGCGAGAAGGGGCGGGTGGCGTGATTGCCCGCCCTCCGGTGCCGTGCTTAAATTAGATATCACTTTGATTAACCGTAGACATCAGAGTTGAACAGGGGCCAACCCGCCCACGAGGGAGAACGCCATGACTGGAACACCCGGACAGGACCCCGCGTCCACCGGCAGGCCTGCGACAGGCAACGCCATGACCACAGCGGCCGGGCTGGAGGCGGACGCCCCTGACATGCCGGCCCCGCATGTGCACGAGACCCAGGCGCGCGGCATCGCGGGCGGTGCCGCGCTGCTGCTGACCCTGTTCGGCGCGGTGGTGGGGCTGGCACTGCTCGTCGGCGGGGGTATTGCCGTCGACGGCCTGGGCGTCACCCTGGTCGTGGTGGGCATCGTCGTACTGCTCGGCTCCCTGTTCTGCATGACCGGCGTGAAGATGGTCGCTCCGGGCGAGGCCCGGGTCATCCAGCTGTTCGGCCGGTACGTGGGCACGATCCGCCAGGACGGGCTGCGCTGGGTGAATCCGCTGACCAGCGCCCGGAAGATCTCCACCCGGGTGCGGAACAACGAGACGCCGGTCATGAAGGTCAACGACGCCTACGGCAACCCGATCGAGCTCGCGGCGGTCGTGGTGTGGAAGGTCGAGGACACCGCGCAGGCGCTGTTCGAGGTGGACGACTACCGCAAGTTCGTCGCGACCCAGACCGAGTCGGCGGTCCGGCACATCGCCATCGAGTACCCGTACGACGCACACGACGACGACGCGCTGTCCCTGCGGGGCAACGCGGACGAGATCACAGAGAAGCTCTCGCTGGAGCTGACCGCACGGGTCCGTGCCGCCGGGGTCCGGATCATCGAGTCCCGGTTCAGCCACCTCGCGTACGCACCGGAGATCGCCTCGGCGATGCTCCAGCGCCAGCAGGCCGGGGCGGTCGTGGCGGCCCGTCAGCAGATCGTCGAAGGGGCGGTCGGTATGGTCGAGCAGGCCCTGGTCCGGATCAGCGAACAGGGCATCGTGGAACTGGACGAGGAGCGGAAGGCCACCATGGTCAGCAACTTGATGGTGGTGCTGTGCGGTGACCGCGCCGTCCAGCCGGTCCTGAACACCGGTTCCCTCTACCAGTGAGCGCGGAGGGGCCCGTGAATACAGAGGGGCCCTTGAGTGCGAGAGGGCCCGGGAACGCGGAAAGGCCCGTGAGTGAGAGGAGGGGCGGCCGGTGAGCGAGGAGAGCGCCGGCGCCCCGGATCCTTCCGGCCCGGCACCGCGGCGGGCGGCCAGGGCGCGCAAGCAGGTGCTGCTGCGGCTGGACCCGTCCGTGCACGACGCGCTGGCTCGCTGGGCGGCGGACGAACTCCGCAGTGCCAACGCCCAGATCGAGTTCCTGCTCCGAAAGGCCCTCTCCGACGCCGGACGGCTGCCGCGCGACGCGGGCGCACTCCCCCGCCGCGGCAGGCCCCCGAATCCGGACCGCGGCGACGGGGCGGGCTGAACCGGTCGAACCGTCAGACAGAGCTGCCGGACCGAGCTGCCGGACCGAGCTGCCGGACGGAGCTGCCGGACACAACCGTTCAGACAGAACCGTCAGACCAGCCGGCGCGCCGTCGCCCACCGGGTCAGTTCATGGCGGTTCGACAGCTGGAGCTTGCGCAGCACCGCCGAGACGTGCGACTCGACCGTCTTCACCGAGATGAAGAGCTGTTTGGCGATCTCCTTGTACGCGTATCCGCGTGCGATGAGGCGCAGCACCTCCCGCTCGCGCTGCGTCAGCCGGTCCATGTCCTCGTCCACGGGCGGTGCGTCCGTGGAGGCGAAGGCGTCGAGGACGAACCCCGCGAGACGGGGCGAGAAGACCGCGTCGCCGTCCTGCACCCGGAAGATCGAGTCGACCAGGTCGGTGCCGGTGATCGTCTTGGTGACGTAACCGCGGGCGCCGCCCCTGATGACACCGATCACGTCCTCCGCGGCGTCCGACACGGACAGGGCGAGGAAGCGGACCGGGTTCTCCGTGTCGGACATCAGCGCGGCCGAGCGGCGCAGCACTTCGACGCCGCCGCCGCCCGGCAGATGGACGTCGAGGAGGACGACCTCGGGGCGGGTGGCCTTGATGACGGTGACCGCCTGATCGACGTCGGCCGCTTCGCCGACGACCTCGACACCCGTCGACTCGGTGCGGCCGATCTCCGCCTGCACCCCCGTACGGAACATCCGGTGGTCGTCCACGAGGACGACCCGGACCCTGCGGTCAGTGGGTGCGGTGCGCTCGGTTCGGTCAGTGGGCGCGGTTCGGTCGGTGGGCGCGGTGCGCTCGGTTCGGTCGGTGGGCTCGGTCATGCTCGCTCCATCTCCAGTTCCACTACGGTGCCGCCGTCGGGAGCGGAACGCAGGCTTGCCGTACCGCCGTTGCGCTGCATACGGCCGATGATCGATTCTCTGACGCCCATCCGGTCCCCGGGCACCGCGTCCAGATCGAACCCGGGCCCCCGGTCCCGTACCGACACGAAGACCGTACGGCCTTCGACTTCCGCGTACACCTGTACGGCCCCGCCCTCGCCACCGTACTTGGCCGCGTTGACCATGGCCTCGCGTGCCGCCTGCATCTGCGCCGCCAGCTTCTCGTCCAGCGGGCAGTCCCCGACGACCACCACTTCGAGCGGCACCCCGTGCTGGTCCTCGACCTCGGCTGCGGACTGCTTGACGGCTTCGGCGAGGGTCTCGGGTTCGTCGTCCTTGTCCTTGCCCGTGCCCTCGGGCCGGTAGAGCCAGGCGCGCAGTTCGCGCTCCTGGGCGCGGGCCAGCCTGCGGACCTCGCCCGGTTCTTCGGCGTTGCGCTGGATCAGGGTGAGCGTGTGCAGCACCGAGTCGTGAACGTGGGCCGCGACCTCCGCGCGCTCCTGGGCGCGGATGCGCATCAGCCGCTCCTGGGAGAGGTCCTGGGTCATCCGGATGAGCCAGGGGCCCACCAGCAGGGCGATTCCGGCGACCACGGCGAGTGCGGCGGTCAGGACGTTGCCGAGCTGCGCGGACGAGCCGCGGATCACGATGAACGCGGCGAGCCCGGCGCCGACCAGCACGACACCCGCCAGCGCACGGCCCAGCGGGAGCAGCCTGCTGCTGCGGCCGACCTCCGCCCAGTGCGCGCGCCGTGTGTTGTCCGCCTGGCGCCAGACGAGGACGACACCGGCGCCGATGAGCAGGACGGGCCAGATGTACGGGCTGGCGTCGCCGCCGATGTCCACGTTCCCGATGAAGGCCGCCACGCCGATGATCAGCGCGATGAGGGCGACGATCTGGCCCCGGTCGGGCTTGCGCAGTCTGCGGCGGCCGTCCGGGGACTCCTCGAACGGCGACTGCACGCCGTGCTGCTCGACCCCGCCCGCGCCGAGCGGCACGACGAACCAGAACGCCGCGTACAGCAGTGCCCCCAGTCCCTCCAGGGCGAAGAGCGCGATGAACGCGGCCCGCACCCAGGAGACGGGCACCCCGAGGTGTCCGGCGAGCCCGCGCGCGACGCCGCCCAGCATCCGCCCTTCGGCGCTGCGGTACAGCTTGCGCGGCGCGGGCTCGTCCGGGGTTTCGGATGCGGCACCTGCGGCGCGGGGCGGGGCGACTGGCATGGATCGATCGTCACATGGACGGACCGCCGCGGGCATCAGGGAAAACCCCCTGGTTCCGGGGGCCGAAATCAGGGATCGGCCAGGGTCGTCGCGGTCCCCGGCCGCGGGGGACGACCGTCACCATGGGGGTATGACAACCCCGCCGCCGCAGAACGAGCCGCGACCGCACCTGCGGCGCCACCGGAGCAACAGGTTGGTCGCCGGGGTCTGCGGAGGTCTCGGCAGGCACTTCGACCTGGATCCGGTGATCTTCCGCGTCGTTCTCGGTGTCCTGGCGGTGACCGGCGGTATCGGGCTGATCTTCTACGGGTTCGCCTGGCTGCTGATCCCGCTGGAGGGCGAGGACGAGAACGAGGCGCGCAGGCTGCTGACCGGCCGGGTCGAGGGCGCGTCCATGGCCGCGGTGCTCTTCGCGCTGGGCGGCTGCGGGCTGTTCCTGTCGATGCTGCACTACCTGTCGGTGCTGGTCTTCGCCGCGCTGCTCTCGCTGGCCACTGCGGGCTCCGCGGTCTGGTCGGAGCGGCGCCGGCTCGCCACCCCCGAGCCGCCGGAACCCGCTGCCGGGCAGCGGCAGGCCGCGCAGAAGCCCGCCGGGCAGAAAGTGGCGGACGCGCCACCGGAGACGAAGGCCCCGCCGGCGCCGGGCGGCCCGTCCTGGTGGCGGGACCCGATCATCAAGGACGGCACCACCGGACCGGTCGGCTCCGGCTATCTCTGGGGCCCGTCGGACACCACACCGGATCCGCCGCCGTCCCACAGGTCGGCACGGTCCACCCCGGCCGCGAGCCGGGGGCCGCGCGGGATCGGCGGCCGGCTGTTCCTGCTCGCCCTGGTCGCTGCCGCACTCGGTACGGGGCTCTCCCGGCACAGCCAGCCGGTCGCCACGAGCCTGCAGATCGGACTGGCCTGCGCGCTCGCCGTCTTCGGGCTCGGCATCCTGCTCAGCTCGTTCGCCGGGCGTACGGGATCCGGCACGATCTTCCTGGTGGTGCTCACGACGGCACTGCTGGTGGGCGCGAGCGCCCTGCCGAAGACCGTCACCACGCACTGGGTGCGTACGGAGTGGCAGCCCGCTTCGGTGTCGGCGGTGCACCCCCGGTACGAAGTGGGTACGGGGGTCGGCACGCTGAACCTCCGGCGTCTGAGCGTTCCGCCGGGCACGTCCGTCCGTACCCATGTGGAGGTCGGCGCGGGCCGGGTGTCGGTCGTCGTACCGAAGAACGTGACGGTGCGGCTCCATGCCGAGGTGGGGCTCGGCGACATCCAGCTGCCCGGTGAGAACCAGAAGGACATCGATATCTCGCCGGCCCGGGAGAGAACGGTGACGCTCGCCCCGCAGAGCGGTGGCAAGGCCGGAGGCACGGTCGACCTCCACCTGGAGGTCGGCCTGGGACAGGCGGAGGTGACCCGTGCACGGTGACGGAGCAGGGACGGGCGGAACCGGTCCCTGGGAAACACGATCGGACGGGGCACCGGCGGGCGGGGCGCAGCCTGACGGAGCCCGGCCCGATGGACTGTGGCCCGGCGGGGCGCGGCCCGACGGACCGCAGCCCGGTGGGGCGCATCCGGCCGGCCCGTCGCGCGGTCGGACGCACCGCTCGTTCCTGCACGAGTTCCGGCCGGGAAAGGCGGTCGCGGGTCTGGTGCTGCTGGGCATCGCAGCCGTCTACCTCGGCGACGCGGGTGGCCTCTGGCGGACACCGCCACCGGCCGCACTGCCGATGCTCGCCGCCGGGCTCGTACTGGCGGGGATCGCCAGCACCATCGGTTACGGCATTCGGCGGCGGTCGGCCCGGAGGGCGTCCACCGAGAGCAGCGGCGACCCGGCGAGCAGGAGCGGCAGCCAGGCCATGAGGTAGGCGAGGTCGTTGCCGTAGTAGTACGGGGTGGACTGCCAGCTCATGGTCAGCCACAGGCTCAGCGAGATCAGGGCGCCGCCGAGCGCCGCGACCCGGCCGTACAGCCCCAGCAAGGTGCCGATACCGACGGCGAGTTCACCGATGGCGATCGCGTAGCCGAAGCCGGCCGGGCTCTTCAGGGCCAGGTCCACGAGCGCCGGGAAAGCGGCGGAGCCGCGTACGGAGTGCATGAGCTCGCCGATGGAACCCGTGCCGGTCGCGTGCAGGAAGGCGGAGTCGGTGAGCTTGTCGATACCGGCGTAGAGGAAGGTGACACCGAGGAAGATCCGCAGCGGCAGCAGCGAGTACCGCCGGGCGGTGTCCTTCCAGCCACCGTTCCGGCTCCGCACACTGCCGCCGAGTCCGGTGCCGCCGAGTCCGATGGGTGTGCCCGTCCGGTATCCCTGAACCATGGCCTGGTCCTGCCTCTCCGATTGCCCCGTGGCGCGTGCCGGTGTGGCGGACGCAGTCACGATTTTGCGTCCTACGGCGACGCGCCCTGCGGACGGGGTGCCCCTGCCGGGGGTGCCTCTGCCGGGGTGCCCCTGCCGGGGGCTCACATCGCGCGGGCCGGTTCGCGGGGCGGGTAGGGCGCACGTCTCACACATCAGGCTCGCCGGGCGCAGGACGCGAGGCGGTCGGCGAGCGCGGTGACGAGGTCGCGAAGTTCGTCGGGGCGCTCGATGACGAACGGCCGGTCGAGCGAGGCCAGTACCGCCGGCAACCAGTCCAGCCGCTCCACCCGCAGCTCGACACGCAGCCACCCCTCGGCCGCCGGCTCCGCTCCATCGCCCGCACCGGGCTCGCCCGCGCCGGACCCGGCCCTGGACGCGGACGCGGACCCGGCCCTGGACGCGGACGCGGACCCGGACGCGGCCCCGGACACGGCCCCGGACTCGGCCCCGGACTCGGCCCCAGCCCCAGCCCCAGGATCAGGACCGAACTCAGCGTCCGTCACGCTCGCGACGGAGGCGGGAAGGCGGGCGCGGATCTGGTCGACGGTCGCGTGGATCCGCAGGACCACCTCGTACCGGTAATCGGCCGTGGCGAACCCCGACAGCACGCGCTGTGCCGGATCAGGTCCGGCGGGCTCGTCGAACGAACCGGGCAGGGTCCTCGCGTC
Source organism: Streptomyces sp. NBC_00440 (assembly GCF_036014215.1). Taxonomy (NCBI): domain Bacteria; kingdom Bacillati; phylum Actinomycetota; class Actinomycetes; order Kitasatosporales; family Streptomycetaceae; genus Streptomyces; species Streptomyces sp. NBC_00440. Next base: position 5,011,329 of record NZ_CP107921.1, on the reverse strand, counting down.
CGCGATGCGGTCGAGCCGGAAGGTCCGCTCCTCGCCGATCCCGGGGTCCGCGCCCGTGACGTACCACCGGCCCGAGTGGGCGACGATCCCGTAGGGATGCAGCGGCCGTTCGCTGCGCCGGCCGTCACGGTCGGTGTACCTGATCGAGACCGGCCGCCGGTGGCGCACCGCATCGGCGACGGTGAGCAGGACATCGGCGTCCGGGGTGGCGAACTCGCCGGGCGGCGTCGTGAACGCGAGGGATTCCAGGACCGTGTCGAGCCTGCGGGCCAGGGGCGCGGGAAGCACTCTGCGGATCTTGGCCGCTGCCGTCTCGCTCGCCGTGTCCGCCGTCGTCAGCCCCGCCCGGCGGCCGGCGACCAGGCCGAGCAGCACGGCGAGCGCCTCGTCGTCGCTGAGCATGAGGGGAGGCAGCCGGTACCCGGAGGCGAGCCGGTACCCGCCGTACCGGCCTCGTACCGCCTCCACGGGCAGGTCGAGGTCGACCAGCTGGTCCACGTACCGCCGCACGGTGCGCCCGTCGACGCCGAGCCGGTCGGCGAGTTCGGCCACCGTCCGGAGGCCGCCCGACTGCAGCAGTTCCAGGAGCGTCAGCACCCGCGCGGTAGGTCGAGACATAGTGCGGAGCCTAGCCCGCATACCGGACCGATTCTGTCCTCTATTGGTCCTAGCCTTCGGAGCAAGCACACCACCACAGCTCGTCAACCAGGGAGAACACCATGGACTTCGTCTCGGTCCGCATCATCACCGGCGACGTGGCGCGCCTCGTCGAGTTCTACGAGAAGGCCACCGGGTTGCAGGCGGCCTGGGCCACCGAGGACTTCGCCGAGCTGCGCACCGCCCACGCCACCCTTGCGATCGCGAGCACACGCACCGTTCCGCTGTTCGCTCCGGGTTCGGCCCGCCCGGCGGACAACCACAGCGTGATCACCGAATTCCTCGTCGACGACGTGGACCGCGTGCACCGGAACCTCGGCGGCCTGGTGGCCGACTTCGTCACCGAGCCCACCACGATGCCCTGGGGCAACCGGTCACTGCTCTTCCGCGATCCCGACGGCAACCTGGTCAACTTCTTCACCCCGGTGACCCCGGCCGCCATCGAGAAGTTCGCCCGCTGACGCGGACACAGCCACACCGACCCGACCCGGCCAAGCACCAAGCGCTGAGCGCTGAGCGCTATTGGTCCATCAGTCCGTCACGTCGATCTCGCACGCCGCCGTCTCCACCCCGGCCGCCGTCACCACGCGTACCTCCACCCGGCCCGGCTCGACCTCCACCGGTACGGGCACCGTGAGCACCGTGTCCGACGGGTTGGCGAAACCGCCCGGCACCGGGACCAGTGGCACATGGACGTGCACCGTGCCGATCCGCACCACCATCCGGGCCAGCCGGTCCGGGGTCCCCGCCCCCGGCGGTACGAAGCCGGCACCCCGGATCTCGATGTCGTCGCCGGTACGGACCGGGGCATCCAGGTCCCCGGCCTCCCGCGACCGGACCACCGAGAGCACCACCGGTCTGCCGCCCTCCGCGTACTTGCCCGCGAAGTACGTCGCCGCCGAGACCACCACCAGGAGCGCCAGCCCCCACGGGAGGTCGGGCAGCTGGTCGGGACGGCGGGCCAGGCGTACGGCTGCGAACAGCGCCGCGGCCGAGCTGACCAGGACGTACTGCACGTCCGCGAAGCTGCCGCGCCCCGAGTCGTCGGTGAGCAGATCGGCGGCGCGGGGGCGGTCGGCGCGCACCTTCTGGAGCTTCTGCGCCAGGACCCGCAGCGCGACCACGCGCCGCACCACCACCGCCACGGCGCAGACCAGCGCGAGCACGGTCACCACGCCCGCGCCCCGGGCCAGGCCGAGGCCGGCGATCAGGGCGTCGCGCCTGCCGTGGCCGGACGCCCCGGCCAGCTGGAGCGAGAGCACCAGGACGGAGAAGACGACCAGCAGCACCCACGTCCCGGCGACCGCGCGGGAGGTGGAGAGCCGGTTGTCCTCGCCGATCACGGGGGCCAGCAGTCCGCCGCGCGCCCGGTGGGTGCGGGCGGCTCCGGTCAGCAGGGCGGCGGTGAGCACCGCAGCGATCAGCCCGGCGGTACGGGCCGTGCTCCAGCCCGCACCGATCGCGGTCACCGCCTCGACGAGCAGGAGGACCACCGCGCTCCCCCACACCACCAGCAGTGTCCGCACCCACACCTGCTGGAACCAGGCTTCACCGGCCTCCCGGCCGCGTTCGGCCACCGCACGTGCCGACTCCGTCAGTTCGTCGGAGACCCACTGCCGCGACGCACCTGCCGAGTGGGCGACGCCGGCGGGCAGTCCCTCACCGGCCGCCAGCCCGTCCCGCTGGGCGAGGAACGCGGCAACGGCGCGCCGGTGCCCCTCACGTGCGCCGTGCGGGCAGTCCTGGCAGGTGCACCCGCCGCCGTGCGCTCCGGCGTGCGGACCGTCGCCGTGTCTTGCTTCCTGTACCGCCACGCAGAACGCCGCCCTTATCCCGCCCCGTTGACTTCCCTGCACACCCTTGAACTTCCTTGCAGTTCAAGGGGATTGTGTCGCACTCGCGGAGCCGCACGGGCAGCAGGTCAGGTCAGGCAGGGTGATTGACAGCACGTCAGGTTGACGGACGTCGACAGAAGGCACGGGGAAGCGCTCGTACGGGTGCCGTTCACGCCTCCGCGCCGGGTCCGGTTCCGCTGATCTGACGCCACAGCGGCTGGTAGTTGATCCAGGCCACCAGGTCGCTGCCCAGCTGCTCCCGGGTGGCGACCGCGTTCCTGTGGTCGATCAGTACGGGCTTCCCGGCGGCCCGCGCGGCGAGCTGGACCTGACAGGAGCGCTCCAGGGTGATGAACCACCAGGCCGCCGCGTCGACCGAGTCGCCCACGGTCAGCAGCCCGTGGTTGCGGAGGATGACCGCCTTGCGGTCGCCGAGCGCGGCGGCGATCCTGCGGCCCTCCTCCTCGTCCACGACGACGCCGGTGTAGGAGTCGTAGAGCGCGAGGTCCTCGTAGAAGGCGCAGGCCTCCTGCGTGATGGGGTCCAGGAGTTCGCCCAGCGTGGACAGCGCCCGCCCGTGCAGCGAGTGGCTGTGCGCGACCGCGACGACGGCGGGCCTGGCCCGGTGCACCTGGGCGTGTACGGCGAAGGCGGCCTGGTTGACGTGGTGGCGGCCCTGGACGACCTGCCCCTCGCCGTTGACCAGGATCAGATCGTCCGCCCCCAGTTCCGCCAGCGGCGCCCCGAAGGGGTTCACCCAGTAGCAGTCGGGATATCCGGGGTCGCGGGCGGTGATGTGGCCCGAGACGCCGTCCTCGTACCCGTACCGCGCGAAGAGCCGCAGCGCCCCCGCGAGCCGCGCCTTGCGGTACTGCCGCTCCTCCGCCAGGGTCTCGTGGACCGGCGGCATCGCGAACCGGAGCTGATCGACCGGTACGGGCTCGGGCGCGGCGGCCGGCCCGGCGACGGGAGCGGAGTCGGCGTAGGGAGCAGAGGTGGGAAAAGGGGTGGGAACAGAGCCGGGGGCAGAGGCCGGTATCGGGGCTGGCATCTCAGTCATGGCCGGAAGCTACCGCGCGTTACCGCAGGTGAACAGAGTCATGCGGTGAACGAATCATGCCCGCCGGATGAGTGCCTCCGGCAGGGCTCCCAAGACGCTCCGACAGCGGCGCTACAGCGAAGCGCCGCTGCACCGGATGTCCGGTACAGCGGCGCTCGTTCAGCTGCGGAGACGGAGCCGGGGCCCGGCGGCGGCCGGGCCTACTCCCACTCGCCTACTCCCACTCGATGGTGCCCGGGGGCTTGCTCGTCACATCGAGCACCACACGGTTCACATCGGCGACCTCGTTGGTGATGCGGGTCGAGATCTTCCCCAGCACCTCGTACGGCAGACGCGTCCAGTCCGCCGTCATGGCGTCCTCGGACGAGACGGGCCGCAGCACGATCGGGTGGCCGTAGGTGCGGCCGTCGCCCTGGACGCCGACCGACCGGACGTCCGCGAGCAGCACCACGGGGCACTGCCAGATCTCGCGGTCCAGACCGGCCGCCGTGAGTTCCTCACGCGCGATGGCGTCGGCCTCGCGCAGCAGGTCGAGCCGTTCCTTGGTGACCTCTCCGACGATACGGATGCCGAGGCCGGGGCCGGGGAAGGGCTGGCGCTGGACGATCTCGTCCGGCAGGCCGAGCTCCTGGCCCACCATCCGGACCTCGTCCTTGAAGAGCTGGCGCAACGGCTCGACCAGCTTGAACTCGATGTCGTCGGGGAGCCCGCCCACATTGTGGTGGGACTTGATGTTGGCGGTGCCGGTGCCGCCGCCGGACTCGACGACGTCCGGGTACAGCGTGCCCTGCACCAGGAACGCGACGTCCTCGCCCGCGTCGGCGATGATCTCGGCCTGGGCCTGCTCGAAGACCCGGATGAACTCACGCCCGATGATCTTCCGCTTCTCCTCGGGGTCGGAGACCCCCTTGAGCGCGGTCAGGAAGCGGTCCTCGGCGTCGACCACCTTGAGCTGGACACCCGTGGCGGCGACGAAGTCCTTCTCGACCTGCTCCGTCTCACCCTTGCGCATCAGCCCGTGGTCGACGTACACGCAGGTCAGCTGGGAGCCGATGGCCTTCTGCACCAGGGCGGCCGCGACGGCGGAGTCGACGCCGCCGGAGAGCCCGCAGATCGCGCGCTTGGTGCCGACCTGCTCGCGGATCAGGGCGACCTGCTCGTCCACGACATTCGTCGTGGTCCAGGACGGTTCGATGCCCGCGCCCCGGTAGAGGAAGTGCTCAAGGACCTGCTGGCCGTACGTGGAGTGCAGCACCTCGGGGTGGTACTGGACGCCGTACAGCTTCTTCTCGTCGTTCTCGAAGGCCGCGACCGGTACGACGTCGGTGGACGCGGTGACCGTGAACCCCTCGGGGGCGGCCGAGCAGGCGTCGCCGTGCGACATCCACACGGACTGCTCGGCCGGGGTGCCCTCGAAGAGCGTGGAAGCCGGCTTGGAGACGCTGAGCGCGGTCCTGCCGTACTCCCGGGCGCCGTTGTCGTCGACCGTGCCGCCGAGGGTGGTCGCCATGAGCTGGAATCCGTAGCACATGCCGAAGACGGGGACCCCGGCCTCGAAGAGCGCCCGGTCGAGGATGGGCGCGCCCGGCGCGTACACGGACGACGGGCCGCCCGAGAGGATGATCGCCTTCGGGTTCTTCGCCAGCATCTCGGCCACCGGCATGGTGGACGGCACGATCTCGCTGTAGACCCGCGCCTCACGGACGCGACGGGCGATGAGCTGGGCGTACTGCGCGCCGAAGTCGACTACGAGGACGACCTCGGGGGCGGCGGGGGGTGCTGCTGGCACGGGGCGGCCTTCCGGCGGGAAAGGAGGGGTCTTGTATGTCGATTCTAACGGGGCTGGGGGAACCGGCTTGTCTCTCCCTCCGAAGGCCGTCCATACTGGCCCCATGCATCATCAGCTGACCTTCGTCTTTACCTATGGCACCGGCCCGTCCGGCTGCCATGGTCGTGCTGCTTGATCATCCACTGATCAGTACTTCCCCAGGCGCCCCGGACCGGCAAGGTCCGGGGCGCCTGTGCATTCCGGACCGTGCCGCGCCGGGGGACCGCTCCCCCTTCAGGTACAGGAGTTCCGGACACATGCGCACCGACATCAGCACCGAGACACACAGCACCAGCACGCACAGCACCGGTCTGCCCACCACCGGTCTGCCTACCACCGGGACACACAGCACGGGGACACACAGCACCGACCTGCGCATCACCGGCGCGCACAGCAGTGAGGCGGCGGGCGTGATCACGGGCGCGCGTGAGCGCATCGACAGCCTCGACGACCGGATCATCGGCCTGATCCAGGAGCGGATGGCGGTGTCCGCCGTCATCCAGGACGCCCGGATGACATCCGGCGGGCGCCGGGTGAACCTCTCCCGCGAGATGGAGGTCCTCGGCCACTACAGCGAGGCGCTCGGCAAGCCGGGCACGGGACTCGCGATGACCGTGCTCGAACTGTGCCGGGGGCTCATCTGAGACCGCCGGGGACAGCCCGTATCTGAGTTCGGGCCCGCTCTCACCCGTACGGCGCGTGACCGGTCCCGGCAGCTCTTCGTTGGTCCAGGCGTCCGTGTCAGCCAGGGGCGGCCTGTTGGAAAGAGAAAACCACGCGTGGCTTCGCTGGGGCGTGTGACGTACTGCAGGTGCGTCGTGGGACCACATCTCAGCGCGTGTGACCGGGCGGCAGGGGACAGCGGCCCGGTCACCCACGGCCGTCGGTTCCGGGGACGCCCGGAGCCGGCAGCCCGGAGCCGACAGCCCAGTCCCGAACACCCTTCGCGAGCCGGGCGGCCACCCGGCTCCACCCTCTTCGCGGCGCACACCCCCCGGCGCCGCCGCCCGGCACCGGTGCTGCCCTGACGCCGGTGCCGAAGCCAGGGGCCCGTGGAATCACTTCCACGGGCCCCTGGCTTCGTACTGCGCCCGTGACGCAGGTCACATGAGGAATCCGTGGGTCCGGAAGCAACCATTCAGCGGGCCGGTCGGTCATCCATGCGTACCCACCAGTGGCCCCACACCTGTGCACGAACAACACAGCAGGGCCGGTCGGCACGGACTCGGGAGGGCTGCACTCGGAGGGGGGTGCAGCCCTTCCGCCGCGTGCGAGGACCGGGGTGAGGGGAACAGAGGACCCGGGCAAGGGGAAAAGGGGAAGGGGCCAGAGGGGGCAGGCTATTTCCGCGGTTCCGCCGGATCCGCGCCGCCCGTCCGCTTCGGCGGGACCTCGGGTATCCCCAGGAACGGCAGCCTGAGCGCACCGAAAGCCGCCGCCGGTACGGCCGGCGCGGTCGGTTCGACGGCGGCGAGACGCTCGTACGCCTGCCCCTGCTCGGGCCGCGGGTCCGCGTCCCCCTTGTTGGGCCAGTACGACATGGCGCGCTCCGCCTGAGCGGTGATGGTCAGCGAGGGGTTGACGCCGAGGTTCGCCGACACCGCCGAGCCGTCGACCACCGAGATGCCCGGATGTCCGTACAGCCGGTGGTACGGGTCGATCACCCCCTCCTCGGCGGACGCGCCGATGGGGCAGCCGCCCAGGAAGTGGGCGGTCAGCGGAGTCCCCATCAGCTCGCCCACGTTCGAGCCGGCGAAGCCGTTGATCTCCTCGGCGATCAGCGTCGCGGCCCGGGTGCCCTCGGCGATCTGCTTCGGGTTGGGCGCGCCGTGGCCCTGCCTGGCCGTGAGCAGACCCCGGCCGATCCCGCCCGGTTTCCGGTACGTGGTCAGGGAGTTGTCCAGCGACTGCATCACCAGACCGATGATGGTCCGCTCGGACCAGCGCCGGTTGGAGAGCGAACGGGCTGTCAGCCAGGGGTGCTTGGCGACGTTGCCGAGCCAGCCGAGGACCCGCCGCGAGCCGAACGGCACCTGGATGATGGACATGGCGCCCATCGCGTTCGACCCCTTGCCGTACCGCACCGGCTCGATATGGGTGTCCGCGTCCGGGTGGATCGACGAGGTGATCGCGACGCCCTGGGTGAAATCGGCCTTCGGCGTGCCGTGTTTCCTTCGGTAACGGCGGTCCGTGGTCTGCGAGCCCACCAGCGCCTCGGAGTTGGTACGGGTCAGCTCCCCGAGCTTCGGTGAGATACGCGGCAGCAGCCCCTGGTCCTTCATGGTGTGCAGCAGGGTCTGCGTCCCGTACGTCCCCGCGGCGACCACCACCTGCCGGGCACGCAGCACACGCGGACCCTTCTTGCGGGCGTCGGTCGCGACCGTGGTGACCCGGTATCCGCCCTCGCCGTGCTCCGCTATCGCGGTCACCGAGGTCAGGGGGTGAATGACCGCGCCCGCCTTCTCCGCGAGGTAGAGGTAGTTCTCGGTGAGGGTGTTCTTCGCGCCGTGGCGGCAGCCCGTCATGCACTCGCCGCACTCGGTGCACGCCTTGCGGGAGGGCCCCGCCCCGCCGAAGTAGGGGTCGTCGACGGCCTTGCCGCGCTCCGTCACCGTGCCGTCCGAGTCCTCCCCGTCGCCGAAGAAGACCCCGACGGGCGCCATGTGGAAGGAGTCCCCCACGCCCATCGCCTCGGCCGACGCCTTCAGATGGACGTCCGACGGTGTCATCGTCGGGTTGAGCCGCACGCCGAGCATCCGCCGCGCCTGGTCGTAGTACGGCGCCAACTCGGCCTGCCAGTCGGTGATGGACGCCCACTGCCGGTCCTGGAAGAACGGCGCCGGAGGGACGTACAGCGTGTTGGCGTAGTTGAGGGAGCCGCCGCCGACCCCCGCGCCCGCCAGCACCATCACATTGCCGAGGAGGTGGACACGCTGGATCCCGTAGAGGCCGAGCGCCGGGGCCCACAGGTAGTTCTTGATGTCCCAGGAGTTCTTGGGGAGGGTGCCCGGGGTGAAACGGCGGCCCGCCTCCAGGACTCCGACCCGGTACCCCTTCTCGGTGAGCCGCAGCGCGGTGACCGACCCGCCGAAGCCGGACCCGACCACCAGGACGTCGTAGTCGTACGGTGCGTCGGCTCCGTCGGCCTCACTGCGGACAGAGTTCTCCTGTGACATGGACTCTCCTCAGAGAAGGAAGGGGCGGAGGCGGAGGCGCAAGGAATCGGAGGGACGGGGCGGCGGGGGTCAGGCGGGGCGGCGGGAGGCGGGGCGGCGGGAGGCGGGGCGGCGGGGGTCAGCGCAGGCGCAGGACCTTCATCGCCTTGAGGCTGCGGCTCATGAACGCGGCGTACTTCTCGTCATCCATCCCGAAGGACGGCGCCATCGGCATGACCCGCTGGTGCGCGACGGTCTGCGCCTCCGTGTACTTGAGGATGCCTTCCGAGCCGTGCCTGCGGCCGAGCCCCGAGTCCTTCATGCCGCCCATCGGGGACTGCACGCTGCCGTACGCGGGCGCGTACCCCTCGTTGATGTTGACCGTGCCGGTCCGCAGCCGGGCGGCGACGGCGTGGCCGCGGCTGCCACTCCTGGTCCAGACGCTCGAATTGAGGCCGTAGGGCGTGGCGTTGGCGGTCGCGACGGCCTCGTCCTCGTCCTTGAAGCGGTAGACCGAGACCACCGGGCCGAATGTCTCCTCGGTGCAGACGGCCATCGGGGCCTCGACGCCGTCCAGGATGGTCGGCTCGTAGAAGAGCGGACCGATGTCCGTACGGTGCACACCGCCCGCGACCAGGGTGGCGCCCTTGGAGACGGCCTCCTCCACGTGTCGCCGTACGGCCTCCAGCTGCCGTTCGCCGGCGAGGGAGCCCATGTCGGCGCCGTATGCGAGGGAGCTGCCGAGGCGCATCGCCTTGGTGCGCGCGGCGAAGCGTTCCAGGAACGCGTCGGCTATCGACTCGTGGACGTACAGCCGCTCGATGGAGATGCAGAGCTGGCCCGCCGACGAGAAGCAGGCACGGACGGCGCCCGCGGCCGCCTTCTCGATGTCCGCGTCCTCCAGGACCAGCATGGCGTTCTTGCCGCCGAGTTCGAGCGAGACGCCGACCAGCCGGTCGGCCGCGCCCCGGGCGACCTCGCGGCCGGTGCGGGTCGAGCCGGTGAAGGAGACGAAGTCAGCGTGTTTGACCAGCTCGGGGCCGATGACCGGGCCCTCCCCCAGGACCACCTGGAAGACCTCGGCGGGCAGTCCGGCCTCGATGATCAGGTCGCGGGCCCACAGCGCGGTCAGGGCGGTCTCGGTGTCGGGCTTCATCACGAGGGCGTTGCCGGAGACCAGGGCGGGCAGCGCGTCGCCGATGGACAGCTCGAAGGGGTAGTTCCAGGGGGCGATCTGACCCACCACACCGCGCGGCTGGCGCAACTCGGTGACCTTGGTGAACGTGGGGATCGCGCCCGTGTGGCCCTTGGGCTTGAGGTACGAGGGCGCCTTGCGGCCGTAGTGGCGCGCGGCGACGGCGACGGCCTGGACCTCTTCGTGGGCGTGCAGCCTGGCCTTGCCGGTCTCCAGCTGGATGAGGTCGAGGACCTCGGCCTGCCGGGAGAGCACCAGGTCGTGGAAGCGCAGCAGGACGGCGGCCCGGGTCCGGGCGGGGGTCGCGGCCCACGCCGCCTGGGCCATGCGGGCCCGCTCGAAGGCGGTCGCGACGTCCTCGGGGCTCGACTCGGGCAGATCGGCCAGCTTCCCGCCGGTGAAGGGGGTGTGGTTGGCCGTATGTCCGGAACCCACCACGCCGCGTGTCAGGTGAGCGACCACTTCGGGGGTGACCACGTCGGCCGCGGTCCGCACACCGGAGGGAGTGGGGGCTATCGGGTTCGTGCCGTGGGGGGCCGTGGCGGTGGGAGCCTGCGAGTCCGTCATGAGGGGAGGCTATGCCCCGGCGAAGAGTTTCGGTACCCATGAGTAATGCCTTTTCACCGTCCCTACATATACCGCCAGTGATCGCTGGCGACACAACCCCTGATCAGGCGGGTTGGCCGCCCCGGATCCCGCCGGCCCCGCTGTTCCCGCGCCGTTCCCCGCCGTCCGGGTCGTTCCCGCTGTACCGGTCAGCGGTGGTCTCCGGTGCCGCCCGCGGACGGCACTGCCGCAGCCCCCGAGGCCGACGCCGAGAAGGTGCCGATGGCCGTGGCGAAGTGCCGTTGCGCGGTGTCGAGGCCGCCGACCGGCGCCGACACCCAGACGTCGTAGAGACGCCCGTCCTGCTCCCAGCAGAGGTCGTACGTATGACGGGCGCCCTCGCCCTTGGAGTAACCGTTCCAGGTGAACTCCCAGAGCGCCGCGTCATGTCCGTCGTGCGTGGTCGCGGTGACCACGCCGTCCCGGTAGCCGGGATTGGTGCGGGGACCTGCCGAATCCGATGCGCGCTGTGTCGCCATCGGACCGCCGCCGGGGCTGCTGTGGATCCGGACACCGATACGGAAGACCTGGCCCGGGGTCATGTAGTAGACGCGTTTGTCGTCGGTGGAACGGGTGGCATCGGCCGGGACGGCGAGGGAGAAGCCCCCGGGGTCGTCGACGACCCGGTACCCGGACGGTGCCGGTGACGCCTGATGGGTCAGCGTCACGGTGGGGTTGACGTCCGGGCCAGGTGCAGCAGCGCGAGGGGGCTTCTGCTGCGGTCCGCGGTCCGGGGTGGCCGTGGATGCCGCGGTCGGCGCGGAGGTCATGCTCGCGGACGGCGCGGCGTTGTCCGTACGGCCCGCTCCCGCACCGCCAACCGCGTACAGGACGAGCCCCGCACCTGCGGCCGCGGCGACCAGCACCCCCGCGACGAGGGAGGCCCGCCGCAGCACGGGACGCGGGGACCGGGGCGGGGAATCGGCTGGCGGCGAATCGGCGGGCGGAGTGGCTCCGGCAGGCGGTGCGACCCCGGCGGGGGTAGTGGCTGCGACGAGCGGTGTGGCCCCGGCAGGCGGTGCGACCCCGGCAAGCGGAGTGGCTGCGACGAGCGGTACGGCCCCGGCGAGCGGAGTGGCTCCAGTCGTTGGTGCGCCTCCGGCGGTGGGGACGGGCGGGTGGTCCGGTACCGATACGGAGGCGGGGACACCAGCACCGGCGCCTTCTGCCCCGCCCCCGCGCTCCCCACCGGCACCCCCCGTGGCGCACGCAGCCAGATACGCGCCCAGCAGCCGCTCCGCCTCATCCACCCCCATCCTGCGCACCGCATCCCGTTCGAGCAGGCCCAGGACGACGGGCAGCAGCGGTTCGGCCTCGGCCGGCGGGCGGATCTCGTCGGCGACCACCGCGTGCAGCACCCCGCCCAGCGAATCCCGGTGGAAGGGCGACTCCCCGCTCACCGCGGCACACAGCAGCGCACCGAGCGACCACAGATCGGACGCGGGCCCAGCCTCTTCAGCCTGCATCCGCTCCGGCGAGGTGTACTCGGGCGAACCGACGAACGCCCCGGTCTCACTGATCGTGGTCGCCCCGGCGAGCCGCGCGATCCCGAAGTCGGTGAGGACCACCCGGCCGTCGTCCTCCAGCAGGACGTTCGCGGGTTTGATGTCCCGGTGCAGTACGCCCCTGGCATGCGCAGCCCGGAGCGCTCCCAGCAGCGCCAGCCCGATCCGGGCGGCTTCACGGCCGTCCACGGGGCCGCGCTCGGAAAGGCGGGCCGCCAGGGAACCGCCGACCACCAGCTCCATGACGATGTAGGGGCGTTCGTCGTCCTCGACGACCACGTCGTGGACGACGATCACCTGCGGATGCTTGATCTGGGCGACCGCGCGCGCCTCACGCAGCGCCGACGCCGTGGCGGCGCCGGTCTCCGGGTTCAGCTCCTTGACGGCGACCTCCCGCCCGAGCAACTGGTCGGTGGCCCGCCAGACCGTACCCATGCCGCCCCGGCCGATCCGGTCTCCGAGCAGATAACGTCCGGCGATCAGACGGCTGTTACGCGGATCCTGTGCCACTGGCGCTCCCCCTGCGTCCCCCTGGGCCCATCATGCCGCACGGCGACCGCAGCCGGAGCGTGTACCGGACGTACGCTGCGTCAGCCGATGGACCGCTACCGCAGTTCCACACGGCAGCCAGGTCCAGACCGAAGTCAGTTCCGGATCGCAGCCAGTTCCGGATCGCAGTCAGTTCCAGATCGCAGTCAGTTCCGGATCGCAGTCAGTTCCAGATCGCAGTCAGTTCCCGACGGCAGACGGCGGCTCAGTGCGCGGTCGAGTTCGGCGGCTGCCAGTAGCGCAGGACCGTGTCGAACCGGCTGCGGTCCCAGTCCTTGGCCGGGCCGCCCATGTAGATCGCGTACTCGGCCTGCCCGTGATCCACGTTGTACATCTGGTCTATGGCACGGCGTCGCCCCGGCTGCCCCTTGGTCTCGGTCCAGGTGAACTCCCAGAGCGCGGCGTCCTGGTCCCGGAAGTTGTTCACGTGCAGCGTGATCCGCCGGTAGTCGGGGAGCCGCTTGAGCTGCGGTTCGAGAGCCAGTTCATGCAGATACGGGGTCGCGTAGTCCGGGTCGTTGTCGATACTTATCCGAATGAAGTGGACACCGTCGTCCGGCGTGTAGTCGATTTCGTTGGAACCGTCCATCTGGCGCTTCCAGCCGTTGGGCAGAACCAGGCTGTAACCCTCGGGCTCGCTGACGCGGTGCCAGCCCTTCGGCACGCCGTCGCGCTGCTTGTTGCCGCCGCCACCGCCACCGCTACTGCCCGGTCCGCCGGAACCTGACGCCGAGCCACCACCGGAACCTGTCTGCCGGTTCTCGTACTTCATGACGCCGAAACCGACTCCGGCACCGACGATCACGGCCAGAGCCAGAACCAGTGCGCCGGTCCGCTTACGGCCACGTTTCCGTCCGGCGGGAGCCACGGCGGGCGCCCCGTCCCCGGAAGCCGGTACAGGAGCCGGCACCTGTGCCGGTGCCTGCGCCTGGGCCGGTACGGGAGCCGGTGCCTGCGTCTGGGCCGCTACCTGTGCCTGCTGCTCGGGTATCTGTTCCGGTCCGGGCGGGGCCGTCGCTGATGTCACGGGCGCACCGGAGGAGCTGATCCGGCTCGTGGGCGTCGCGTCCTGGAGCATCCCCTCGGACACCAGCTGCGTCGGGACGTACGCCTCTGCCTGCCGGGGCTTGCGCCCCTCCATCGCATCGAGCAGCATGCGCTCCACCTCGGCGGGCCCCGGCCGTTCGGCGGGGTCCTTGCGCAGCAGTCCGGTGATGACCGGAGTGAGCGGCCCCGCCCTGGTGAGCTTCGGCGGCTCGTCGTTCACGACGGCCTGGAGCGTGGAGATCGGCGATGTGCGGCGGAACGGCGAGCGCTCCTCGACGGCGGTGAAGAGCGTGGCGCCCAGCGACCAGAGGTCGGAGGCGGGGCCGGGAGCCTCGCCGTAGACCCGCTCCGGCGCGAGGTAGTCGATGGAACCGACGATCTCGCCGGTCCGGGTGATCTCCGAGTCGCCCTCGATGGCGGCGATACCGAAGTCGGTGATGAGGACACGGCCGTCGTGGGCGAGCAGGACATTGCCCGGCTTCACATCCCGGTGGAGCACCCCCGCCGCGTGCGCGGCGCGCAGAGCTCCCAGAACGTGCAGTCCCACCCGGGCGGCCTCACGGGGGTCGAGCGCCCCCGATTCCTTGACCGCGTCGGCAAGTGAGGGACCGTCGATGTATTCCATGACGATCCACGGCCGGTCGTCGAACTCGATGACGTCATGAACCGTCACGACCCCGGGATGGTTGATGCGCGCCGCGGCGCGCGCCTCCTTCTGCGTTCTCGCGTGCAGTACGGCCCGGTCGGCCTCCGACACATACAGACCGGCCGTCAGTTCCTTGACGGCGACGGTCCGGTGCAGCACCTCGTCGTGAGCCCGCCAGACCTTGCCCATGCCGCCGCGACCGATGAGTTCGCCCAGCCGATAACGACCGGCGAGCACCAAGTCCGCGCTGTGAGTGTGTTCCACGTGCCCCTGTCCGTTCCCTCGACTGCCAGATTACGGACGGACATTCAGTCGTGGAACCTCGGGGCGCGCCGTGATACCGCACTGTGACGGGAATCGCCCAGTCCGCTCACGTCACCGTTCGGTAGGTGGCAACGGCCTGTTCATAGATTTCGGTGACCTTGTCCCGCTGCGCTTCGGGGCCGATGACCTGCACGATGTGGTAGCGCCCTGCGATAATCATGGCCACATTGCGGACGTACACCTCGCGTCCGCTGCCGTCCTGCCAGGTGAACTGCCCTTCGGCCATGGCCTGCTTGCCGACGTCGATGCGGCGCAGCCCGGAAGCGGACGACCACGTGGAGTCACGGAACGGTTTGAGTTCCCGCTCCTTGTCGCGCTGGTACGCCATGGGATCGGCGCCTTCGTCCTTGACGCTGTCGCGGCCGGGAACGACGACGAGCTCGAAGTCGCCGCCGAGAAAGCGCACCTGGTCGGCGTCGTTGACGGGACGGCGCTCCCAGTCCTTGGCCACCGCCACCTGAAACCCCTCGGGATCCTTGCGGATGGCGTAACCGGCCGCCGGTCCACCGCTGTCGGGCTCCGTACCCTGCGGCGACTGGGGCGTCCCGGCCGACCCGGGCTGCTGGGACTGTCCGGACCCGCCGGACACCGGCGAGTTCGGCTGCCCGGACGCGGAGGCGGTCGGCACCGACGCGGGCGCACCGGTGTTGCCGTGCCCGGAGTCGTCGGCCTTCGGCATGAACTTCAGCGCGTACACGAGGGCGGCGACCAGGACGACCAGGATGACGACGAGCAGGGTCCGGCCCAGGGAGCGCGGCTTCGCGTCCGGCCCGGGACGGCGGCCCGCCGGTTCGGACCAGTCGGGCGGGCCCGCCGCCACAGAGTGCACCGGCTGCACCGACTGCGCGGACTGCACCGGTCGCGCGGATCCGGCCGGGCCCTGCTCTCTCCGGCGGCCGCCCTTCCGCTGCTGGCGGTGACGGCCGTGGACGCCATCACCGCCGGAGGTGCGACGACGCCGCCGGACGAGCTCGCCCCTGCGCCGTACGATCGGCAGCCGCGTGGCGTCGACCGGCGGGACGGGGACGATCCCCTGCCCGGCGTCGGGCTCCGGCGCCGACCGCACCAGCGAGCGCAGCCAGCCGCGCAGTTCCTCTATGTCCGGCCGCTCCGTGGGGTCCTGACGCAGCAGCGACTCGACCACGGGCCGCAGCGGGCCACACTCCTCCGCGAACGCGGGAGGTTCGGCGCACACCAGCTGGACGAGTTCGGCGGCGCTCTCCTCCGGGTACGGGGCGTGGCCCTGGACGGCCCGGAAGAGCAGCGCCCCCAGCGCCCACAGATCGGTGGCGGGCCCGACCGGGGCGGCCAGCTGCCAGTTGCCGTGGACGGGGCCCGCCTGCTCGGGCGCCCACCGTTCGGTGACGGCGCCCACGACGGTGATACGCGCCTGCCGGGCCCGCTCGGCGGCGAGCGCCGTCCCGGGCCCCCGGCGTGCGGGCGCCGCGGACCCCGCCGAGTCCTCATCCCACCCGTCCGGCACGGCAACGGCCGCACGGGGGCCGGGGGTGCCGGGGGCGTGGGCGGTCCGGTCGTGGGGCTGCTGGTGAGCGGCCCGGTCGTGGGCGCTGTACTGGTTGGTGCTCTGCCCGTGAGCGCTCTGCCCGTGGGCACCGTGCTCATGGACACTGTGCTCGGGGGCACTGTGCTCGGGGGCACCGGGCAGGCCGTCGGCCTCCCGGTCCTGGGCGCTCCGGCTCCGTGCTGCCCGTTCCTGAGCCTCCCGTTCCTGAGCCTCCCGGTCGTGGGCACCGCGCAGGTCGTCGGCGCGCATGCCCTCCCCGGCGCCGGAACGCGACTGTGCTCCGTGCCGGAACCCGGCCGGTTCCTGCCGCCCTGGCTGCGAAGACCCGGACGCCGGTCGCTGGACCGGAAAGGCCCCGGCGTCGGTCCCCTGCTCGTTCCCGCTGACACGTGCCGCAGCCCGTGCACCCGCACGGTAGGCGGCGATGGCACCGGCCCGGGCGGCACGGACGTCCCCCGCCGAAACCCCGCCGCCACCGCTGGCGGCGGGCAGTCCGGGCTCCGGACCTGCGGCACCGGGCGCGTCCTGCAGCTGGTCGTACATCTGCCCGCCCGGCTGCCCGCGCCGCTCGTCCTGGGTGTAGCCGGGCGGCAGCGCAGGCCCGGCCGGAAGCGCCTGCTCGGCACCCGGCCGCAAGTCTCCACTGACCCGGCCCAACTCCCCGCCGGCCGGCCCACCCACAGCCCCCGGCGCATCCACCCCGTACGGCCCCTCAGTCCCGTACGCGTACGCCCCGCCCGCCCCGTGCGAATCCTCTGCCCCGTGCGAATCCCCCGCCCCGTGCGAATCCTCCGCCCCGTACGGCTCCTCTGCCTCGTACGCCCCACCCGCCCCGTACGGCCCCTCCGCCCCATCCACTTCTGGCGCGGCCGGAGAATCGAACCCGAGGTCCCCGCCCGCTTCAACGCCTGGCTGCGATAACTCCGCGGCCGGCACCGGGTCGTAACCGCACAGCGCCTCCTCCGCCGCTCCTGCCGCCAGCCCGGTCAGGACCACCCGGCCGTCGTCGCAGACCAGTACGGTCCGGGCGGTGATGTTGCGGTGGGTCCACCCATGGGCGTGCAGCACGCGCAGAGCAGTGAGCACGTCGGAGGCGATCTCCGCCGCGCGGTACGGGTTCAGGGGGCGCTCGGCGAGCATCGCGGCCAGCGGGGTGGCTTCGACGAGTTCGCTCACCACCCAGAGCGATCCGCCCTCCGCGAAGACATCGAAGACCTGGTCCAGCCGGGGGTGGTCGGGAATCTGCGCCGCGGACTGCGCCGCCTCCATGGCCCGCCGCACAGCGGGTTCGGCAGGCCTGCGAGTGGTACGGGCCGACGCGCGCCGCGCCTGGGAAACCCCGGCGCCCGGCCCGCCGTCCGACCGGCCGTCCGATCCCCCGTGCAATCCCCCGGCCGGCCCGCCGCCGAAGCCCGTCCCCGCGCCGCTCTCATCGAGCATCTCCGCGTCCACGACCTCAGGCAGCGGCACCTGCCGGACGAGGACTTCCTGCCCGCTGTAGGTGTCGAACGCGCGGATCTCCGCAGGCTCGAACTCGTCGCCGGGCAGCAGCGGAAGGCGGTAGCGGTCGGCAAGGACCCTTCCCGCGTACTCGTCCACGACGCCTCCCCGGAGCGCGCTGTTCCCTGGTCTCAGGGACCACATCAAGCCGTATCGATCAACATCGACCCGTATTAATCCGTGTTAATCCGCATCAATCCGTCAAATACGGTCGATTACAGGCCTATTGCGGCTGCGTACGGTCCGCGTCCTCTCACAATACGTGTCCTGGGTCACTTCTTGGGAGCGAACGTCTTGAACGCCGTATTACGCAGAGTGGTGCAGTCGTCGCCGTTCCAGTCGCTCGCCTTGCAGGTGATCATGATGGAGTAGCCGCGCTGGGCGTCCACCTTGAATCCCCGGTTCAGCACCCGGACCCGCTGGCCGTTCTGGTCACGCTCGAACGACCAGTCAGCGACGGTCGGATAGCCGTTGTACTCGACCTTGTGTATGCCGAGGTGCTTGTAACCGCCGACGCTGGCCGACAGCCCACCGACCGCTGCCTGCCAGGCGGCGGCCGCGTCGTCCTTGGGCGAGTCGTTGAAGTCGATCTGGACGCGCGGGAAGCCACCCCTGGACTTGTTGTAGATCCCACCCGAGCTCACACCCGCTATGGCTGTGCGGTGGAACCCGGCGGGCATGGCCATCGTGAAGCGGAACCTACCGTCCGTCACCTTCTTGTACCCGCTGGGCAGTGCGTCGGCGGCAGGCTGTGTGGACGCCTTGCCGTCGGGCGATGGCGACGCGTTCTCGCCGCCCTTCCCCTTGCCCTGATCGTCGTTCTTCCCCTGGTCGCCCGTCTTCCCCTTGTCCGTTCCCTTGCCGTCGTTCTTGCTGTCGCCCCCGGCCGTCGCACCACTCGAAGCGCTCTTGTCACCCTTGGACTTGCTCTGATTACCCTTGTCCCCGGGCCCGTTGAGAGCGAAGGCGAGGACCGTTCCGAGCACCGCGAGTGCGACAACGGCCGCGATTATCACCAGGGTGCGGCGCGGTACGACATCGGTGAGCGGTGCCCTGACCCGGGCGGGCGGCCCGCCCGGCGCGGTGGCCGGCTTGGCCGGAGCGGACTCGGACCTGGCGTTCCGTACGGAGTTCAGCGCGCTGCGCACCCGGTCGGCCGCAGCGGTGTCCCTGACCTTCTGAGGCCTGGGCGTCTTGGCGGGCCTGGGCTCCTTGGCCGGCTTGGGCGCCCTGACGGGCTTCGCGGGTCTGGACTCCGGGGCGTCCCCGGGCTCGTCGGGAACCGGCGGCAGCGGCACGACCCGCGTCGCGTCGGCCGCGACCGGCTCGGCAGCGGCTTCCGGCTCCGGAGCGTGGATCACGTCGTTCAGCAGGCGGCGGGCGCCCGCGTCGTCGAGGCGCTGGTCCGGGTCCTTGGCGAGCAGACCGTAGATGACCTCCGACAGGGCTCCCGCGTTCTTCGGCGGGTCCACCGGTTCGGTCATCACCGCGGTCAGGGTCGCGATGGCCGACCCCTTGTCGTACGGCGGCACGCCCTCGGTGCTCGCGTACAGCAGCCCGCCCAGCGACCACAGGTCGGCCGGCGGGCCGGGCTTGTGGCCGCGGGCCCGCTCGGGCGAGATGTACGAGGGCGCGCCGACCAGCATCCCGGTCGAGGTCACCGACGGGTCGCCCTCGACCTGGGCGATCCCGAAGTCGGTCAGCACGACCCGGCCG
Source organism: Streptomyces sp. NBC_00440 (assembly GCF_036014215.1). NCBI lineage: Bacteria > Bacillati > Actinomycetota > Actinomycetes > Kitasatosporales > Streptomycetaceae > Streptomyces > Streptomyces sp. NBC_00440. The sequence goes on along the minus strand of NZ_CP107921.1, from coordinate 4,992,181 downwards.
TCCTCGGCGATCAGCACATTGGACGGCTTCACATCGCGGTGCAGGATGCCCTCACGGTGCGCGAGGCGCAGCACATCGAGAATGGCGAGGCCCACCTCGGCCGCGCGTACCGGCGTGAGGACGCCTTTCTCCCGTACCAACTCGGCCAGCGAGCAGCCCTCGACGAGCTCCATGACGATCCACGGCCGGTCGTCCTCGTCGACCACGTCGTAGACAGTGACCGCTCCGTTGTTACGGATCCGGGCAATCGCCTTGGCCTCGCGCAGCGTACGCGTCACGAGTCTGCGCTTCTCGTCCTCGTCGATGGCCGAGGGGAAACGCAGTTCCTTCACCGCGACGGTGCGGCCGAGCGTCTCGTCCACAGCCCGCCAGACGGTGCCCATGCCGCCCTTGCCGAGCACACCCCCGAGCCGGTACCGCCCAGCCAGGAGGCGCCCCTCGGTGTCCTTCGCCTGCTCCGCCTCCGACATGCGTCCCCTCTGCATTCAACCCGCCCTGGCAGAGCGTCCATTGTCTCTCACTCCGGCACCGATGATGGTGCCGGGTCCGTGGGCGACCATCATGGGCCATGCGGGAGGCGTTTCCTGCCACGCCGGTGTCGCACCTGCCGCTCGCCACCGCGGCCGATCCCGGTACCGCTTGCCGGCACCACCCAGTCCCTGCCCGGAGAACCCGAGGTCAAGCAGGCGTACGGCGCCCTCCCGCTTCGTATACACCACTGCCCCCGGCCCCCGCCCTGCTCGGTCCAACTCGTCCCGGCTCGGCCTCCTACCTCGAAACGGCCGTCCCCGATGAGGAGTTCCACCTGCGCCGGCCGGGACCCGCTTCGGCCGGGACCCTGCCGAAGCAGGTCCCGACCGGCTGGGCCCCGCATCCCGGCGGCCGACCACACACCGGCGGCCGACCGCACAACCGTCCCGGCGGGACCACCCTCCCAACCGGACCACCACCCGGGCCGGCCGGCCATCCACTGCCGGAGCCCACCCCGGCCCCGACCCCACCCGCTCACCCGCTCACTCCCCCACCTACCGGCTCACCGACTCCCCCACTCACCCCAGTTGCTCATTCCAGCGGCACGATGTCCGGCGCCCCCAGCCGCGCGGCGTCCGCCGTCAGGTCGTCCGGCTGGCGCTGGGACTCCCGTTCTGCCTCGACCCGCTTCTCGTAGTGCTCGATCTCCGCCTCGACGCGGTTCTTGTCCCAGCCCAGCACCTTGGCCATCAGCTCGGCGGCCTCCCGTGCGCTGCGCGTGCCCCGGTCGAACGTCTCGATCGAGATGCGCGTGCGCCGGGTGAGTACGTCGTCCAGGTGCCTGGCCCCCTCGTGCGAAGCCGCGTAGACGACCTCCGCCCGCAGGTAGTCGTCGGCGCCCCCGAGCGGTTCACCCAGCGACGGGTCCTCGGTGATGAGGTCGAGGATCTCCTGGGTCATCGCACCGAAGCGGTTCAGCAGGTGTTCCACCCGGGCCACATGCAGACCCGTCCGCTTGGCGATGCGCGCCCGCGCGTTCCACAGGGCGTTGTACCCCTCGGCGCCGATCAGCGGCACATTCTCCGTGACGCACTCGGCAACCCGCTGGTCCAGCCCGTGCACCGCCTCGTCCACCGCGTCCTTCGCCATCACACGGTAGGTCGTGTACTTGCCGCCCGCGACGACCACGAGCCCCGGAACCGGATGCGCCACCGTGTGCTCCCGCGAGAGCTTGCTGGTCGCGTCGGACTCCCCGGCCAGCAGGGGCCGCAGGCCGGCGTACACACCCTGCACGTCGTCGCGCGTCAGCGGCACGGCGAGCACCGAGTTGACGTGTTCGAGCAGGTAGTCGATGTCGGCGCTGGACGCGGCCGGATGCGCCTTGTCGAGGTCCCAGTCGGTGTCCGTGGTTCCCACGATCCAGTGGCGCCCCCACGGGATCACGAACAGCACCGACTTCTCGGTCCGCAGGATGAGCCCGGTCGTCGAGTGGATCCGGTCCTTCGGTACGACCAGATGGATCCCCTTCGACGCCCGCACATGGAACTGCCCGCGCTCGGCGATCAGCCCCTGGGTGTCGTCGGTCCACACCCCTGTGGCGTTGACGACCTGCTTGGCGCGGATCTCGTACTCGCCACCGCCCTCGACGTCCTGCACCCGCGCGCCGACGACCCGCTCGCCCTCCCGGAGGAAGCCGGTCACCTTCGCCCGGTTCGCCACCAGTGCCCCGTAGCTCGCGGCCGTCCGCGCCAGCGTCGCCACATAGCGCGCGTCGTCCATCTGCGCGTCGTAGTACTGCAGGGCGCCGACCAGTGCGTCCTTCTTCAGCGCCGGCGCGACCCGCAGCGCGTGCTTACGTGTCAGATGCCGGTGCATCGGGAGCCCGCGGCCGTGTCCCGAGGAGACCGACATGGCGTCGTACAGCGCGACACCGGAGCCCGCGTACCAACGCTCCCAGCCCTTGTGCTGCAGGGGGTAGAGGAAAGGCACCGGCTTCACCAAGTGGGGTGCCAGCCGCTCAAGAAGCAGCCCGCGCTCCTTCAGCGCCTCCCGTACGAGTGCGAAGTCGAGCATCTCCAGATAGCGCAGGCCGCCATGGATGAGCTTGCTCGACCTGCTCGACGTGCCCGATGCCCAGTCCCTCGCTTCGACCAGGCCCGTCACCAGCCCGCGCGTCGCGGCATCCAGCGCCGTCCCCGCGCCGACCACACCGCCCCCCACGACCAGTACGTCCAGTTCACGCTCGGCCATCCCGGCGAGCGCCTGTGCGCGCTCCTCGGGCCCCAGTGTCGCTGTCCTCACTGCTGCCTCCCGTTGATCAGGCCGCCGAAGCGGTGTCCGGTGCACCCTCGATTCTGTCCGCGATCTCCCACTTCAGCCACCGCCTGTGGACAACACACGGACACCCAGGCCCGCCCAATACCGCAAATCGGTCATATTTACTCCTAACCTGACATTGCGCTGTCCACAGGACTTGCGCACTCGTCCCCCTCCGGCTATTGGGAAGGACGGATCACCCATGCCCGCAGATCTCGCCGTGATCGGACTCGGCCACCTCGGCCTGCCGCTCGCCCAGGCCGCCGTCGCCACCGGTCTCGTAACCATCGGTTACGACACCGACCCGCGCCGTCTGCTGCAACTCGCCGCCGGCCACACCCCCGTCGACGGCTCCCTCAGCGCGGCCGACATCCGCCGGATGCTCTCGGGGGGCTTCCGGCCCGTCACCGATCCGGCCGAACTGGGCCGGGTCCGTACCGCCGTCATCTGCGCGCCCACCCCACTGGGCGAGGACCGGGCACTCGACCTGGCACCGGTCACCGACGCGACCCGCGCACTCGCCGCCAGGCTCCGCCCGCACACCACGGTCATCATCGAATCGGCCGTCTACCCCGGCACCACTGAGGAAATCCTGCGCCCCCTGCTGGAGGAGGGCTCAGGGCTGCGGGCCGGCCGGGACTTCCACCTCGCGTACTCCCCCAGCCGCCTCGACCCCGGCAACCGGACCCACCCGTACGCGGCGACCCCCAAGGTCATCGGCGGACTGACCCCCGCCTGCACCGAATCCGCTGCCGCGTTCTACGGCCGGTTGAGTGACAAGGTCGTACGGGCACGCGGCCCCCGCGAGGCCGAAATGACCAAACTGCTCGAAACCAACTACCGGCACGTCAACATCGCTCTGGTCAACGAGATGGCCGTGCTCTGCCACGAGCTGGGCGTCGACCTCTGGGACGTCATCCGCTGCGCCGAGACGAAACCCTTCGGCTTCCAGCCCTTCCGGCCCGGTCCCGGTGTCGGCGGCCACGGCGTCCCCGTCGACACCGCGGGCCCCCCGCACACCGTCCGCCCGCTGCGCATGGTCGAACTCGCCCAGCAGGTCAACGACCGGATGCCGCAGTACGTCATCCAGCGCTGCGCCACCCTCCTCAACGAACACGGCAAATCGGCGCGCGGCGCCCGCGTGCTGCTCCTCGGCGTCACCTACAAACCCGACCTCGCCGACCAGCAGAACTCCCCGGCAGGCGAGATCGCCCGCCGACTGATGGACCTGGGCGCGTCGGTCAGCTACCACGACCCGTACGTCCCGGACTGGCGCATCCGCGATGTGCCGGTGCCCCGCGCGGACTCCCTCTACGAGGCGGCGGCGGGAGCGGACCTGACGGTGCTGCTCCAGCACCACCGCACGTACGACCTCCAGGGCCTCGCGGTGAAGGCCCAACTCCTGCTGGACACCAGGGGAGCCACCCCGGTGGGAGCCGCCCACCGGCTGTGACGGCGCAAGCCGGCTGTGACGGCCCAGCCGGCTGCGTAGGCCGACTGACTGGGCAGGCGAACGGGCCGACTGCTCAAGCCGGTCGGCCGTCCGTGAAGACCATGCGCGGACATCACGGGTGGACATCACGGGTGGACGTCGTGTGTGAATGTCACGGGTGGATGTCGGCGCGGACTGCTAGCGTGCGGCGTTCGCTTCTCGCACAGCCGTGCGTATTTGTCCCAGGGGGGGACCACCATGACCCAGCCCGTGCCACCGCCCCAGCCACCGGACCCGTCCTCGTACCGGCCGCCGGACTTCGGCTTCCCGATGGCTCCGCAGGCCGCCCCGCCGAAGGTCAACATCGCGGGTGGCATCGTGACCGCCGTGATCACCGCTCTGGTGGTGGGCGCGGCATACGGGGGCATCCTCGGCGCCACCAAGCACGAGTTCGGTTACGCGGCCGTCGCCGTGGGATTCATCATCGGCTTCGCCGCGGGCAAGGTGGGCGGCGACCATGTCGGACTCGCGGCCGTGGGGGCCGTCCTGTCGCTGGCATCCGTCTACTTCGGGCAACTGCTCGGCGAGGCGATCATCGCGTCCAAGCAGCTCCCGGTCTCCGTCCCTGAGCTGTTCTTCCAGCACTTCGGCCTGCTCAACGACGCCTGGCGGGCCGATGCGGACTTCCTCAGCTACCTCTTCATCGCGATCGCCGCGGGGGCGTCCTTCGCGGGCATGAAGCGGGCCCTCTGATGACAACGGCCGGGGGGACACAACCGTCCTCGGCACCCAGCACGAAGCCCGGACCGCAGCTGCGGTCCGGGCCTGTGTTTGCGGGTCCTGTGTTACGGCGCGACGCGTGCGATACCAGCCCGGTACCGCCCGTCCGCTCGGCGTCAGCGCTTGTGCTGGGCGTCAGCGCTTGTGCTGAGCGTCCGCCACCGTCACCTCGACGCGCTGGAACTCCTTGAGCTCGCTGTACCCCGTCGTCGCCATCGAGCGGCGCAGCGCCCCGAAGAAGTTCATCGAACCGTCCGGGATGTGCGAGGGGCCGGCGAGGACCTCCTCGGTGGTGCCGACGATGCCCAGGTCCACCAGCTTGCCGCGCGGCACGTCCTCGTGGACGGCCTCCATGCCCCAGTGGTGGCCCTTGCCGGGCGCGTCCGACGCGCGGGCGAGCGGCGAGCCGATCATGACCGAGTCCGCGCCGCAGGCGATGGCCTTCGGCAGGTCGCCCGACCAGCCGACGCCACCGTCCGCGATGACGTGCACATAGCGGCCGCCGGACTCGTCCATGTAGTCGCGGCGGGCCGCGGCCACATCGGCGACCGCGGTCGCCATCGGGACCTGGATGCCCAGCACGTTGCGCGTGGTGTGCGCGGCGCCGCCGCCGAAGCCGACGAGTACGCCCGCCGCTCCGGTACGCATCAGGTGCAGCGCGGCGGTGTACGTCGCACAGCCGCCGACGATGACCGGCACGTCCAGCTCGTAGATGAACTGCTTCAGGTTCAGCGGCTCGGCGGCACCGGAGACGTGCTCGGCGGAGACCGTCGTACCGCGGATGACGAAGATGTCGACGCCCGCGTCCACGACCGCCTTGGAGAACTGGGCGGTGCGCTGCGGGGACAGCGCGGCGGCGGTGACCACGCCCGAGTCGCGCACCTCCTTGATCCGCAGGCCGATCAGGTCCTCCTGGATCGGGGCCGCGTAGATCTCCTGGAGGCGCCGCGTCGCGGTCTCCTCGTCGAGCCCGGCAATCTCGTCGAGCAGCGGCTGCGGGTCCTCGTACCGCGTCCACAGACCTTCGAGGTTCAGGACTCCGAGGCCGCCCATCTCACCGATGCGAATGGCGGTCTGCGGGGACACGACCGAGTCCATCGGAGCGGCCAGGAACGGCAGCTCGAATCGGTAGGCATCGATCTGCCAGGCGATCGAGACCTCCTTCGGGTCCCGGGTGCGCCGGCTCGGCACGATGGCGATGTCGTCGAACGCGTACGCCCTGCGGCCGCGCTTGCCGCGCCCGATCTCGATCTCAGTCACGATGTGTGGCCTTTCCCTCTACGTCTGCCGTTCCAGTATCCCCGACGCGCGCGCGGAAGCCCGCGGGCCGTCCGGCCCGCGGGCTTCCGCGGTGGTACGTACGCCTCAGCGCCGTGCGTAGTTCGGCGCCTCGACGGTCATCTGGATGTCGTGCGGGTGGCTCTCCTTGAGCCCCGCCGACGTGATCCGGACGAACCGGCCCTTGCTCTCCATCTCGTCGACGCTGGCCGCACCGACATACCCCATCGTCTGGCGCAGACCGCCGACGAGCTGGTGCAGGACGTTGCCCAGCGGGCCCCGGTAAGGCACCTGGCCCTCGATGCCCTCGGGCACGAGCTTGTCGTCGGACGCCACATCGGCCTGGAAGTAGCGGTCCTTCGAGTACGAGCGGGCCTGGCCGCGCGTCTGCATCGCGCCGAGCGAGCCCATGCCTCGGTACGACTTGAACTGCTTGCCGTTGATGAACAGCAGCTCACCGGGCGACTCCTCGCACCCCGCGAGCAGGCTGCCCAGCATCACGCTGTCGGCACCGGCGGCCAGCGCCTTGCCGATGTCGCCGGAGTACTGGAGGCCACCGTCGCCGATCACCGGGACGCCCGCGGCACGCGCGGCGAGCGCGGCCTCGTAGATCGCCGTGACCTGCGGGACCCCGATACCGGCGACCACGCGGGTGGTGCAGATCGAGCCGGGTCCGACGCCGACCTTGACGCCGTCCACACCCGCGTCGACCAGCGCCTGGGCGCCGTCGCGGGTGGCGACGTTCCCGCCGATGACGTCCACGGAGACGCCCGACTTGATCTTCGCCATCCAGTTCAGGGCGTTGCTGTTGTGGCCGTGCGAGGTGTCGACGATCAGGAAGTCGGCTCCGGCCTCGGCCAGCGCCTGGGCGCGGTCCAGCGCCTCCGGGCTCGCCCCGACGGCCGCGCCGACGAGCAGCCTGCCCTCGCCGTCCTTTGCCGCGTTCGGGTACTTCTCGGCCTTGACGAAGTCCTTGACCGTGATCAGGCCCTTGAGGATGCCCGCGTCGTTGACCAGCGGAAGCTTCTCGATCTTGTGCCGGCGCAGCAGCTCCATGGCGTCGGCACCGGAGATGCCGACCTTGCCGGTCACCAGCGGCATCGGGGTCATGACCTCGCGCACCTGGCGGTTCCGGTCGGACTCGAACGCCATGTCACGGTTGGTGACGATGCCGAGCAGCTTGCCCGCGGGGTCGGTCACCGGGACACCGCTGATACGGAACTTGGCGCACAGCTCGTCGGCCTCGCGCAGCGTCGCGTCGGGGTGCACCGTGATCGGGTCGGTGACCATGCCGGACTCGGAACGCTTGACCAGATCGACCTGGTTGGCCTGGTCCTCGATCGAAAGATTGCGGTGCAGAACACCGACGCCGCCCTGCCGGGCCATCGCGATGGCCATCCGGGCCTCGGTGACCTTGTCCATGGCGGCGGACAGCAGCGGGATGTTCACGGTGACGTTCCGCGAGATCCTGGACGAGGTGTCGACGGCGTTCGGGAGCACTTCAGATGCGCCCGGCAGCAGCAGCACGTCGTCGTATGTCAGCCCGAGCGTCGCGAATTTCTCGGGCACTCCGTCGACGTTTGCAGTCATGACACCTTCCCCAAATGGCCTTGATCGGTGCGGATGTCCATGCTAACGGGCCGGAGAGGCGTCTCATTCCACGATCGGCCCGATCGGGCATCCTTGGATGTTCCTACTGCCAGGAGTGGTATCGGGAGCCCGGCCCGCCGGTGGCCGTGTGCGGCTGCCGGTGCTTTGCCGAGGGCTGCCGAGCGGCGGGGGAGCGACCCGCCCGGTGGCTGCGGGGCTGGGGGCGGCTGTGACGAATGTCCCTGCGGGGGAAGGGCACCCGCGCACCGGGCCGGGAGCTTGTGTGTAGCCGTCCCTACTGGCCCGCGCTTACTGGTCCGCCGCGCCTCATGCCGGCCCGTGCCTACTGCTCGGCCAGTGCCCGCAGTCTGCTCAGTGCGCGGTGCTGAGCAACCCGTACAGCCCCCGGTGACATCCCCAGCATCTGCCCGGTCTCCTCGGCGGTCAGCCCGACGGCGACCCGCAGCACCAGCAGTTCGCGCTGGTTCTCCGGAAGGTTGGCAAGCAGTTTCCTGGCCCAGGCGGCGTCGCTGCTGAGCAGTGCGCGCTCCTCGGGGCCGAGCGAGTCGTCCGGCCGCTCGGGCATCTCGTCCGACGGCACGGCCGTGGATCCGGGATGGCGCATGGCCGCCCGCTGGAGATCAGCGACCTTGTGGGTGGCGATGGCGAAAACGAAGGCCTCGAACGGCCTGCCCGTGTCCTTGTAGCGCGGCAGCGCCATCAGGACGGCGACACAGACCTCCTGGGCGAGATCCTCCACGAAGTGGCGGGCGTCGCCGGGCAGCCGGTTCAGCCGCGTACGGCAGTAGCGCAGGGCCAGTGGGTGGACGTGCGCCAGCAGGTCGTGCGTGGCCTGCTGGTCTCCGTCGACAGCGAGGTGGACGAGCGCGCCGATGGCCCCATGGGCATTCGCAGCCTCGTCGTCGCGCATCGGTCCATGGTGCCTCGGCACCGAACCATCCGCTTCACCGCGCTCGTAGTTGTGCACTGAAGCGTTATGAGCAGGTGCGCCGGAACTCATCCGCTGCGCCCTCCCCTCCCGCTCGAACGACTCGTCCCCGAGGAACTCCACACCCTCAAGGATGCGGCATCGCGCGGGAAACAGAGTTGGGGCGTCCGCCACCCCGTCCGCCACTGAGCGGACGGGGGTCCTGCCGGTCATTCTCTAACGAACCAGGCCCCAGCGGAAACCGAGTGCCACCGCATGCGCGCGGTCCGAGGCACCGAGCTTCTTGAACAGCCGCCTGGCGTGCGTCTTCACCGTGTCCTCGGAGAGGAAGAGCTCCCTGCCGATCTCCGCGTTCGACCGGCCGTGACTCATCCCTTCGAGTACCTGGATCTCACGCGCGGTGAGCGTCGGAGCCGCGCCCATTTCGGCCGAACGGAGTCGCCGTGGGGCGAGCCGCCAGGTCGGATCGGCGAGCGCCTGCGTGACCGTCGCACGCAGTTCGGCGCGCGAGGCGTCCTTGTGCAGATAGCCGCGGGCACCGGCGGCGACCGCCAGTGCGACACCGTCCAGATCCTCGGCGACCGTCAGCATGATGATCCGGGCACCGGGGTCCGCCGAGAGGAGCCGGCGCACCGTCTCCACACCACCCAGACCGGGCATGCGTACGTCCATCAGAATCAGGTCCGAACGGTCGGCTCCCCAGCGGCGGAGGACTTCCTCGCCGTTGGCCGCCGTCGTCACACGCTCGACGCCGGGCACCGTCGCGACCGCGCGACGGAGCGCTTCTCGGGCAAGCGGGGAATCGTCGCAGACGAGGACGGATGTCATGACCGCCCTCCGCAGCTGATGCGCGTCACCTTGAGCCTCCAGGCTGGGTACGAATCGTCACCTGTGCGGTCGACGCCTCTCGGACATGTGCCCGAGCGCTTCTTGTTTCAACCGCCCACGCACTCTCAACGATGGTCACTCGAAAGAGTTACGGGCCGGACGGCCGCCTTCGACACTCTACGTGAGGGAACAGTCGCGGAGGAGAGTTCCACGCCCCATTTGTCTAGTTTGAAAGGTAATGACCCGTTCAGCTGCTTTTCTTCCATTTTGCTGGTGTCTATGACTAGATTCGTAATGAGTCATATTTACATCTACTTACATCGTGGATGTACGGTCGCGGGTGCGGTCGACATCACCGCCCCCGCCTCAGCAACGGCTTTGAGGGGACAAGCAATGGCAGATTTCTCCCGCCTTCCCGGACCCAATGCCGACCTATGGGACTGGCAGCTCCTCGCGGCCTGCCGCGGGGTGGACAGCTCGCTCTTCTTCCATCCCGAGGGCGAACGGGGCGCAGCGCGCAGCGCGCGCGAGACCTCGGCGAAAGAGGTGTGCATGCGCTGCCCGGTCCGCGCCGAGTGCGCGGCGCACGCACTTGCCGTACGCGAGCCCTACGGGGTGTGGGGCGGCCTCACCGAGGACGAACGCGAGGAGCTGATGGGGCGCGCCCGCAACCGGCTGATCACCGCGGCGACCCCGAACGGGTCCGGGCCCGCTTAGCGACTCAGCATCGGAAACCTTGAGAGGAAACGTTCCTGCACGCCCACCTCCTGCACGCTCGCCTCCTGGGGCGCCCGTGCTGTTCTGCACGCCCAGCTCCTGCGCGCCCACCCCCCTGCACGCCTACCGCCTGCCTGCGTGCCTGCCTCCTGAACACAGTGGCCGGCAGGGCAGTGGCGAGGCGAGGCGACAGCAAGGCGTTGAGGCGGCCGCGGCCGTGATCAGCGTCAGCGCGTGGCTGCCCAGGCGAGCCGGTCCAGGGTCGCCGCTACGGCGGGGACCTGGGCCAGGTCCGGAAGGGTCAGTGCGACGATCTCGCGCTGGACCGCCGGTTCCACCGATACCGTTCTGGCCCCCATGGGCCGTACGGACTCGATCGCCAGCTCCGGCAGCACAGCGACCCCGAGACCCGCACCGACCAGGCCGATGACCGCCGGGTAGTCATCCGTAGCGAAGTCGATCCGGGGTGTGAAGCCCGCGCTCTCACAGACCTCGACCAGCTGGCGGCGGCAGCGCGGGCAGCCCGCGATCCAGGACTCGTCGGCCAGGTCGCCCACGGTGATGGCATCCGCGTCGGCCAGCCGGTGCCCGTCCGGGACCAGCCCGACCATGCGGTCGGTGAGCAGGGGCCGTACGACCAGGTCGTCCCACTCGTCCGTGGCGGGCCCGTAGCGGAAGGCGAGCGCCACATCGCAGTCCCCGTCGCGCACCATCTCGACGGAGCGCGGCGGCTCCCCCTCGACCAGGGAGACCCGGGTGCCGGGGTGGGCGGCCCGCAGCGCGGCCAGGGCCGTGGGCACCAGTGTCGAACTTCCGCTGGGGAACGACACCAGCCGCACCCGGCCCGCCCGCAGCCCGGCGATGGCGGCGACCTCCTCCTCGGCGGCCGTGAGCCCGGCGAGGATCCCGCCCGCGTGGCGGACCAGGGCCTCCCCCGCCTGCGTGAGGCGCATTTCACGACCCGTACGGATCAGCAGCGTCGTGCCCGATGACGCTTCAAGGGCCTTCATCTGCTGACTGACCGCCGGCTGGGTGCAGCCCAGCTCACGGGCGGCAGCGGAGAAGGATCCGGTGGCGGCGACGGCTCGCAGGACGCGGAGATGACGGGCCTCAATCATGAAGCGAGCATAAGCGATTCTTGGGGCAGCCGCGGATTATCGCGTACCGACTATGACGAACGACGGGGTGGCGATGCGGTGACGAGGCCCGGCAGAGCAGCGGGCAGAGCACTGGACAGAGCAGTGGACAGACGCTCGGCAGCGCGTTGGGTGGAACACTGGGCCGAGCACCGCTCCCTCTCCCCCGGGGCCGGTCCTGGACAGAGACACTGTGTCAACAAGCCTCTAGCCTCTCCTCATGAGACTTCTGTCAGTGAATGTGGGGCGCGCCAGAACCGCCGCGTACACGGACGCCGCGGGTGGGCGCACCGGTGTCGACAAGCGGCCGGTCGACGGGCCCGTACGGGTTTTCCAGCCGGGCCCCAAAGGTGTTGGCGCCAGCGGGGTCGAGGGTGACTCGGTCTGCGACCTGCGCTTCCACGGCGGCAATGACCGTGCGGTGTACGCCTTCGCGCGCGAGGACCTGGACACCTGGGAGCAGGAGCTGGGGCGCCCGCTCGCCGACGGCTCGTTCGCCGAGAACCTCACCACCAGCGGTGTCGATGTGAGCGGCGCACTCATCGGTGAACGGTGGCGTATCGGCCCCGACGTCGTCCTGGAGGTCACCGGCGGTCGCATTCCCTGCCGCACTTTTCAGGGGCACGTGGGCGAGCCGGGATGGGTCAAGCGTTTCACTCTGGCCGGCGCTCCCGGAGCGCTGCTGCGCGTGATCCGGCCGGGCGCTTTCCGTGCGGGCGACCCCGTCGAAGTCGTACGCCGCCCGGAGCACGACATCACGGTGGCGCTCCTCTTCCGCGCGGCGACCATCGAGCGCGAACTGCTGCCCCGAACGCTGGTGGCGGCGGAGTGGATGGAGTCGGAGCTGCTGGGCGTCGCACGTGACTACACGGACAAGCACGGGAGTTCGGACTGACGGGCCGCCGGCCGGATGGATGGATGGACGGATCGGCTGACCGGCCGGCGGACGCACGGCCGACTGGCTGACTAGGTGACGGACTGGCTGGCTGGCTGGCGGAGAGGCTGACTGACGAACTGTCTGGCCGGCTGACGGCTGGATCTGCGGTCGTCACGGCTGCCGGGCGGGGGCACTAACGTTCCGCCCATGACGACAGCACTGATCACGGGCGCGACCGCGGGAATCGGAGCCGCCTTCGCGCGGCGGCTGGCCACGGACGGGCACAACCTCGTACTGGTGGCACGCAATACCGAGCGGTTGCAGGAGCAGGCGACCGAGCTGCACGACCGGCACGGCATCGAAGCCGAGGTGCTGACCGCCGACCTCGGCACCGAGGACGGCATCGCCCTCGTAGAGAAGCGCCTCGCGGACTCCCGGAACGCGATCGACCTGCTGGTCAACAACGCCGGGTTCGGAAACAAGGGCCAGTTCCTCGACGTTCCGATGGCCGAGGAACTGACCATGCTCAAGGTCCACTGCGAGGCCGTCCTGCGGCTGACCTCCGCCGCGGTGCCGGGGATGCAGGCGCGGGGCCGCGGCGGCGTCGTCAATGTGGCGTCGGTGGCGGCGTTCCTGCCGCGGGGGACGTACGGCGCTTCGAAGGCCTGGGTCGTGCAGTTCACCCAGGGTGCTGCCAGGGATCTGGCGGGCTCGGGGGTGCGGCTGATGGCGCTGTGCCCCGGCTTCGTGCGTACGGAGTTCCACGAGCGGGCGGGCATGGGGACGGACAACATCCCCGGGTGGATGTGGCTGGACGCCGACAAGCTGGTGGCGGCGGCGCTCACCGATCTTTCGCGCGGAAAGTCGCTGTCGATTCCCGACCCCCGGTACAAGGCGCTGATGGGTGTCGCGAAGCTGGCGCCGCGCGGCCTGCTCGGAGGCATCACCTCCAAGACAGGCCGCAAGTACGGTCCTCAGTAACGGTCCTCAGTAGCGGCTGGCAGCAGTAACGGCCGGGAGCGGTGCGGGAGCAGTAACGGCCGGGAGTCACGGCCATCGTCAGCGGGTCTCAGCGTTCGCGGCAGAGGCCCTGGTCAGCGGGCGGTGCCCGGCCCTGCGTAGGCGCCGATGTTGGGAGCGCCCGGCTTCAGCTTGTTGCCGAAGTAGTCCTTGCCGCCGTTGTCGGGGATGGCCGTTCCCGCGCCGATGGCAGGTGAGCCCTCGGACAGCCGGAAGTCGTCACGCAGCAGCGGGTCGGAAGTGATGCCTCCGGGGTTGGGGCGGGACATGTCGATCCCGTAGAACGCGTTGTGGTCGAGCGCCAGGCCGGCCGTCGGGTTGGAGAAGCCGTAGCCGCCGGTCCCTCCGCTCACGAAGATGTTGTTGCGGATGTGTTGCTCGTGCTGGGTGGTGGCAGGGCTGCTGTTGTCGTCCTGGACCAGATACCCGGGGATCGTCTCCTTGTTGGAGAAGGAGTTGTTGTAGATCTGGGTGTTCAGGATGGGGCCCGCGCAGTTCTGGAGCAGCCGGGTGCCGTCGTTGTGGCTGACGTTGTACCGGGCGACCGTGTCGATCGTCTTCGCCCCGCTGTACGGGCAGACCAGCAGGAAGCCGCCTTTGTTGTCGTGGCTGTAGTTGTACTGGAAGACCGTGTGGCTGGAGGCGCCGTCCGCGTCGAAGGACATGCCGTCGTGACTGTTCCCGCCGCCCGAGACCTCGTTGTGCTGGATCAGGGTGTCATCGGTGTTGAACGTCCAGATGCCGGCGTTGGCGGAGGGCGAACGCAGCTGGAATCCGTCGACCCGGTTGCGTTCCACGACCGCGCCGCTGGTGGTGTCCAGCTTCATCCCGTCGCCGCCGATGGACTTCAGGGTGTTGTCGTGGACGCGTACGCCGGTGGACGGGGTCCAGGCGCCGGGATAGACGTTGGGGTCCTGTTGCTGGCCGACCAGATCGCGCTTGGAGAACGTCGACTTGAAGTAGATGCCCTCGCGGTCGACGTTCTCGATGCGGTTGTGGTGGATGTCCAGGCCGTCGTAGCTGCTGGCCTTCGCCGTGCCCTCGACGTCGATGTGGATGGCGCTGGAACCGGTGAGGGTCTTGGCGTCGCCGCCCCGTACGTCGTGGATGTAGAGGTGGTCGATCTCGAAGCCGTGGGCAGTGCCGTAGTCGGTGAGGCGGAGCCGGACGGCGTTGCGCTCGCTGCCTGGCTCCGCGGCGTTGGTGATCTCCAGTCGGGACAGGTGGACGTACTGGGTGTTGGAGAGCAGTACGGCGTCGTGGGCGCCCGCACCATCGATCACGGCGCGGCCGTTGCCCGGACCGTAGTCGGCGATGGTGAAGGGGGCGTGGGACGATCCGGCTCCCTTCGGGGTGAGGGAACCTGTGCACGTCGCGCCTCGTTTGAAGAGGAGACGGTCACCGGGGCCGTAGGTGTGGGCGTTGGCCTGGGCGAGGGTGGTCCAGGGGTGGCGCGCCGAGCCGTCGTTCGTGGCGGGGGCTGCGGGGGCTGGGGCGGCCGCGCAGTCGACGTGGAAGGTGGCTCCGGGGTGGGGAGCCGCCTGCGCGGGGGTGGCCAGTCCAGTCACTGCCAACCCGGGCACAGCCAGCCCGGTCACTGCCAGCCCCGTCACAGCCAGCCCCGTCACAGCCAGTCTGGTCACTGCGAATGCGGTGAGGGACGCGGTGGTCAGAGGGGTGTGCGCAGGGCGAAGTCTCATCGTTCCTCCGGGGGTTGTGGGAGCTGCGGGAGCTGCGGGAGCTGCTGATGTCCCGGGGGGTGTGGGAGCTCCGGGAGGTGCAGGACGGTGGCGGTGCTGTCCTGCCAGGTCACGTTGATCGTGCGGGGGTCGCTGACATGAATGTCCGCGAGCGCTGCGGCGGGCGCGGGGTCCGGCTCGGCGGTGAGCGAGGCGAGGCTGACGAAGAGCGACTCGGGGGCGGTGGTGACGCCGTCGAGCGCGAGGATCCGTGAGGCCGGACCGAACAGGGTCGACCCTGCACCGAGTTGGCGTGCCCTCCCTGTGTAGCCGTGGACGGGGTGGAGCTGGGCGGTGAGGTCGGTAGGCAGCTGGGAGGCGGTCGGTCCGGCTGGGGCGGGAGGGGCGAGCGCGGTCTGTGGGGTGGCCTCGTCCGGTGTGGCGGTGGGTGTAGCTCCTGTTCCGGTGGCGGTTGCCGTCGTGGTGGCAGCGCCGGATGCGCTTGTCGTGGCGATGGCCCAGCCGGTCTGACATACGGGGGTACCGGCGTCCGCTCCGACGACCAGATGCGCACGGAGCTCTGCACGGCCGTGGACCACTGTCGCGGAGACAATCCGTACGCCGGGGAGCGGTTCTGTCACGGACGCCACCCAATCGGGCCCGGAGGCAAGTGGTGCGGCGGGGCCACGAGGGGTGGGTTCACCGTCGATGACCAGTGCGAAGTGGTTGTCGCACGGTGAGGCCGGGGGGCCAGTGGGGGCAGTGGGGAGGGCGGAACTCGCAGGGGCAGCGGAACTCGCGGGAACGGTAGAACTCGCCGGGGCCGCGGAGCTTACGGAACCGGTGGGACGACCCGTATCCGTGCCGGTACGGACGGCGCTCGTGAATCCGGCGCTTGTGAATCCGCGGCTCGTAAATCCGGTGCGGGTGGAGTACGCGTAGCGGGAATACCCCGGGTCGTCGCCCTCGCCGACGTGGTTACTGCCGTGATTGTGGAGACGTACGAGCCCGTCCGTCGCGGTGGACTGGATCAGCATGGCGGGCGGATCAAGCACGGTCACGGCATCTGCCGTCTCGGCGGGCAGCGGCTCCTCCGCCGCTGTCCAGACCGGATGGCCGGGTGGCATCAACAACCCGAGGAACCCCTTGGACGCCCAGTAGGGCGATGCGGGGCCCGAGTACGGCTGGATGATCGGTTCGTACGGGCCGTGCCAGCCCAGAGTGAGCAGTCCGTGTTCGTCGGTCGTGCCGGTCGTGCTGGTCGCGCGACGGCGAGCCAAACGGCTGGGGACGGCCGGGGCCACCGGAGTTACTGGGGCTACCGGGGCCAACGGGCCCCGGCCAGCTTCCGGGTCCGCATCCCGATCCAGGAAGTACCGCAGAGTTCCGGAGGCCAGGCGGCGGGTGGCCCCGGGTGTCAGCGGGGTGTGGCCGGTCATGGCGCCGAGCCAGGGGGCGGCCGCGGCGGCGAAACGGTAGCTGAGCGAGCGGCCGTACGGCATCGGCGCCCCGTCCGCGCCGAACATCCGCGTGTACGCGTCCAGGTGGGCATGCAGCCGGGGCCCGTACCGGGCGAGCAGTTCCTTGTCCCCGCCCAGATGGGCGTGCAGGACCGGGTAGAAGTGCATTGCCCAGGCGTTGTAGTGGTCGAAGGAACGGTTGGGGCCGTCGCTGTACCAGCCGTCGCCGAGCCACCATTCCTCGATGCGTTCCAGTGCACGGTCGATCGTCTGCCGCGCCCGGTCGGTCTCGATTCCGGCGTCCTGCAGAAAACCGGCGACAGTGAGGCCGAAGAGCCACCAGTTGTTGTTCACGGGCGACGGGCCGAGCGCGGGCAGCAGCCAGTCGACGGCCTGCTGCTGTGTGCGGCTGTCGAGGGTCTCCCAGAGCCAGGGCCGTGTGAGGCGCAGACCGAGCGCGACGGATGCGGATTCCACCAGGGCCTGCGGGGTTTCTGTTATCCGGGGCCAGCGGTCCGCGTCGCCCGGGCCCGCCTCCTCCGCACTGGGCGACGTGCCCGCCGTGAGGCCCTCGGCATAACGCGGGAGGAAGCCGTGCGGATCATCGCCCTCCGCACCGGCGACCCGGAAGGCGGCAAGGAGCCAGGTGCGGGCGTACCCTTCAAGGCCGTCGGAGCGCGGGCCCGACCAACTGGGCCGGTAGCCGGGGAGATTGATCAGACCATGACGGGGCGAGGCGTAGGGCCGCACGGCCAGCAGCAGTTCATCGGCCGCACCCTCCCATGTGGCACGGTTCCAGCCGGTGTACGGGCTGAGCCGGCTGGTCGGGACGGGCCGGCCCGGTGGACTGGTCCGGCTCGACAGGTTCGGGCTCAGCATGATGCTCCCTGGAGGCGGACTTCGTCGTCGCCCGGCATCTTGAACCCACGAATGATCGAACGTCAATGCATGAGTGACGAATGATCGAAACTCCCATCGTTCGATCAAATTGCACTAGGGTCTGGCCGTGGCGGCCGGCCCTGCCGAGCCGGCCGCCACACATCCGTCCATCACACATCCATCCATCACGCATCCGCCCACCACACAGCCGTCCACCACACAGCGACCCACCAGACAGCCACCCACCAGACCGCGAGGGGGACCAGCGCCGTGCGCGAGAGTGCCGACGAACGCCATGACCGATTGCTTGAGTTCGTACGGGAGCAGGGATCGGCCCGCGTCTCCGATCTCGCGGCGCAGCTCGGCGTCTCCCCCGTCACGGTCCGGCGGGACGTCGAGACACTGGCGGAACGCGGGCTGCTCGACCGGGTGCACGGCTCGGTCTCCTGGCCGCGGTCCGCGGCAGCCACGGCCGGAACAGCGGCACCGCCCGGAGGCAGCGGCCTGGTCCTCGGGCTGCTGGTCCCCTCGGCGACGTACTACTTCGCCGAAGTGATCAGAGGTGCCCACGACGCGGCCGCACAGGCCGGCGCACGGCTGATCCTGCGGATCTCCGACTACCGCCCCAAGGAGGACAAGGCCCGCGCCGAGGGCCTGCTCGCGGCGGGCGCCGAGGGCCTGCTGATCGCGCCGGGCTGGCAGGCCGCGGGCGACCGGGCGGCGTACGGCGACTGGATGTCGGAGCTGCCCGTACCCGCCGTACTCCTGGAACGGCAGCCCGCACTGGGCAGCCCCCTAGACGACATGGACCGGGTCTGTTCCGACCACCGGCACGGGGTGCTGCTGGCCGTGCGCCATCTGATCCGCCTCGGTCACGGCGCACCGTTGCTCGTCGCTCGCACGGACAGCCCGACCGCGCTCGCGGTACGGACCGGCTACGACGAGGCACTGGGCGCGCTGGGCCTGGAACAGCCGCGCCCCGTGATCGATTCGGTCCCGGCCGAACTCGACCGGAGCCGCTTCGAGGAGGCCGTACGGGCCGTGCAGTCCGCGGTGGCCACCGGGGGCGTGACGGCGGCCCTGGTTCACAACGACGTGGATGCCATCCATCTGGTGCAGCGCCTGGCCGAGCTGGGCGTACGCGTGCCGGAGGACCTGGCCCTGGTCGCCTACGACGACGAGGTGGCCGCCCTGGCGGACACTCCGCTCACCGCGGTGGCTCCGCCGAAACGCCAGGTCGGACTGCACGGGACCCGGATGCTGGTCGAGCGGCTGGGCACGGGACCGCGCAGCCGGACAGCGGAACGCCAGGAGCAGGAGGAGCCAGGCCGGCATCTGGCGCTGCTGCCCAGGCTGCACGTACGGATTTCCTGCGGGGCCGCCGCACCTCGGTAGAGGCGCCGCCGCACCCCGTGAAGGTGCCGACTCCCGTCCGGATTCGATAACACTCTGATCTTTTTTCGATCATTCAATCTTTCGCTCTTGACTTCGGTCATTGCGGGGCCAAGGATCACGGCCAACGTCAATGTCGCCGCTAGCTCAGGAGTCTCGCTGTGAGCCGCAGTTGGAGCAGAACGACCCTTTCCATAGCCGGCGCCGCCACTGCCCTGGCCGTCCTCACGGCCTGCGGCAGCAGCGGCGACGACTCCGCGAAGGGCACGGACGGCAAGCCTGTGACCATCACGTTCTGGGGCTGGGCCAAGGGCTCCAAGGAGACCGTGGACGCGTTCAACGCCTCGCACAAGAACATCCACGTGAAGTACGAGGAGATCCCGTCCGGCAATGCCGGCGGCTACGCCAAGATCTCCAACGCGGTCAAGGCGGGCAACGCCCCCGACCTGGTCTCCATCGAGTACCCCCAGCTGCCGGAGTACGTCAGCCAGGGCGCGCTCCAGGACATCAGCAAGTACATGACCGACGACGTCAAGAAGAAGTTCCTGCCGCAGGCCGTTGAGCAGACCACGCTGGGCGGCAAGAACTGGGCTGTCCCGTTCGACGCGTCGCCGCAGGCCTTTTACTACCGGAAGGACCTGTTCAGCAAGTACGGGATCGCGGTACCCAAGACCTGGGACGACTTCCGCAAGGCCGCGGAGAAGGTCAAGAAGGCCGACAAGAAGGCCCGCATCGGCACCTTCTTCCCTGATGACCCGACCACGTTCGAGGCGATGGCCTGGCAGGCCGGCGCCCAGTGGTTCAAGGCGGACGGGGACACCTGGAAGGTCAACACCACGGACTCCGCCACCAACAAGGTCGCCGGCTACTGGCAGGGGCTGATCAAGGACGACCTGATCCGCTCGCAGGCCTCCTTCAGCCCGGAGTGGACCAACTCCCTCAAGAACGGCGGCACCATCGGGTACCTCGGCGCCGCCTGGGGTGCCGGAGTCCTGAAGTCCACGCTGCCCGAGCAGAAGGGCAAGTGGGCCATCGCCCCGATGCCGACCTGGGACGGGCAGGCCGCCAGCGGCATGCTCGGTGGCTCCACCTGGGCCGTGACCAAGGACAGCAAGCACGCCGACGCGGCAGTCGAGTTCGCCAAGTGGATGTCGACCACACAGGACGGCATCAAGGCCCGTATCTCTTCGGGCACTTCGAGCGCCTATCCGGCCGCGACCGAGCTGCTGCCCGCCGCGAAGAAGGCCTTCGACGCCTCGTACTACGGCGGCCAGGACATCTACCAGCTGTTCGGCACCGCAGCAGCCTCGATCAAGCCGGGCTGGACCTGGGGCCCGGCGACCGGCACCACGAACACCGCGATCAAGGACCAGTTCGGCAAGGTCGCCAGCGGTGGCGCCACGGTCAGCGGGTCGGTCAAGGCCGGCCATGACGCGACCGTCCAGGAACTGAAGAAGCGCGGCCTGAAGGTCGAGGGCTGACCGGTTATGAAGGCCCGCACCCGCGCCGCCGTGATCCTGCTGACCCCGTTCTACGTCCTGTTCACCGCTGTGATGCTGGTGCCGATCGGATACGCGGTCTGGCTCAGCCTCTTCACCGAGAAGCAGTCGGGACTGGGGTTCGGCGGCTCCGAGTCCGTGTTCTCGGGTCTCGACAACTACGCGGCGGCGCTGGGTGACCGGGCTTTCCGTGAGGGCTTCGGCGTACTGCTCGGATACTGCGTCATCTACATCCCCCTGATGGTCTGCGGCGCCCTCGCACTCGCACTGCTGCTGGACTCCGCGCTGGCCCGCGCCAAACGCTTCTTCCAGCTCGCGCTCTTCCTGCCGCACGCCGTTCCCGGCATCATCGCGGCGCTGATCTGGGTCTACCTCTACACACCGGGGCTGAGCCCGGTGGTCTCCGCGATGCACTCGGGCGGCATCGGCTTCGACTTCTTCTCCTCGTCGGGCGCTCTCCCCTCCGTCGTCAACATCGCGCTGTGGGAGTGGCTCGGCTACAACATGGTGATCTTCTACGCCGCCCTGCAGGCCATCGACCGCTCGGTTCTCGAAGCGGCCACGGTGGACGGCGCCGGGGGCTGGCGCACAGCCGTCAGCATCAAGCTCCCGCTGATCCGTGCTTCCGTGGTGATGGTCGCGCTCTTCACCATCATCGGTTCGCTCCAGCTGTTCACCGAGCCGCTGATCCTCAACAGCGGCGCCGGGTCCGCCGTCTCCTCCACCTGGACACCGAACATGTACGCGTACACCGCCGCCTTCTCCCGCAACGACTACGGGCTCGCGGCGTCCGCCTCCGTGCTCCTGGCTCTCACCGCCGCACTGCTGTCGTTCCTCGTCACCCGCTTCACCGGCCGTAAGGGGAAGAACGCATGAGCCCCCGCCCGGCACCGAAGAACCGCTGGCTCTCGAAGACCGCGGTCAACGGCGCGCTGGTCCTCGCCGTCGTCTACATGCTCTTCCCCCTCATCTGGCTGGTCACCGCCTCCACCAAGGACACCGGCGGGCTGCTCTCCGGCAACGCCTTCTCGTTCAAGGGCTTCAACCTCGGCCAGAACATCTCCGACCTGGCCTCCTACGGTGGCGGCGTGTACTTCCGCTGGTACGGGAACAGCCTGCTGTACGCGGGTGTGGGTGCCGTCCTCTGCTCACTTATCTGCGTCGCCGCCGGGTACGCCTTCGACAAGTACGAGTTCCGGGGCAAGGAGAAGCTCTTCGGGCTCGTCCTGCTCGGCGTGCTGGTGCCCACCACCGCACTCGCGCTGCCGATGTATCTGCTGGCCAGCAAGATCGGCATCGTCAACACCTACTGGTCGGTGCTGATCCCGGTCCTGGTCAACCCCTTCGGCGTCTACCTCGCCAGGGTCTTCAGCGCCGGCTACATCCCGAATGAGGCGCTGGAGGCAGCCCGTATCGACGGGGCCGGTGAGCTGCGGACCTTCTGGTCCATCGGTATGCCCATGATGATGCCGGGGTTCGTGACGATCTTCCTCTTCCAGTTCACGGCGATCTGGAACAACTTCTTCCTCCCCCTGGTCATGCTCTCGGACCGCGATCTCTTCCCCTTGAGCCTCGGCCTGTACTCGTGGAACACCAACACCCATGGCGAGCCGAGCTTCTATCCGCTCGTGGTCACCGGCTCCCTCCTCGCCGTCATCCCCCTGATCGTCGCCTTCGTCTCGCTCCAGCGGCACTGGAAGGCCGGTCTGACCGCCGGAAGCGTCAAATGACCACCGCCGAACGGCCACCGCCCATCACGGTCCGGTCCCGACCGGTTCGGGCCGACGCGGACGAGGCCAAGCAGGACCAGGCCACCGCACGCCAAGCCGACGCAGACCAGGCCACCCCAGACCAAGCCACCCCAGACCAAGCCATCCCAGACCCAGCCACGTCAAACCAAGCCGACTCCGACCCGGCCGACACAGACCATGCCACCGCACACCAGGCCGGCACAGACCGGGCCGACTCCTACCGGGCTGCGCCCGAAGCAACCGAGAAGGAGCACTGGAACCACCATGCACCACGCCACTGACAATCGGCCGGGCGTCCTGCTTGCGATGGCTCCGGGCATCGTGGAGCGCCTCTTCGCCGAGCGCCATCACGTCCGGCTCACCACCCTGGCGCGTACGGACAGCCGACTCGTCGCTCACGACCTGGCGAGACCCACGGCCGAGGTCGCCGCGGCTCTCGCCGGGGCTGAAGTCCTCTTCACCTGCTGGGGCGCGACCCCGCTCACCCCCCGGATCCTGGACTCCGCACCCCGGTTGCGCGCCGTCGTCCACGCGGCCGGCTCGGTCAAGCACCACATCACCGAGGCATGCTGGGAGCGCGGCATCACCGTCGCTTCGGCCGCCGCGGCCAATGCGCTGCCCGTGGCCGAGTACACCCTCGCCACGATCCTGCTCGCCAACAAGCGTGTCCTGCAGTCCGCCTACCGGTACCGCGCGATGCGCGGCGACCACGACTGGCGGGACGAGCTGGACGGCGCGGGCAACTACCGGCGCACCGTCGGCATCATCGGCGCCTCCCGGATCGGCCGACGGGTGATCGAACTGCTGCGCCCCTTCGATCTGCGGGTCCTGCTGTACGACCCGTACGTCGATACGGCAGAAGCCGCCGCGCTCGGTGTGGAGCCGGTGCCGCTGGACGAACTGTGCGCCCACAGCGACATCGTCAGCGTGCACGCCCCGCAGCTTCCCGCCACCCGGCACATGATCGGGGCCCGCCAGCTGGCCGCGATGCCGGACGGGGCGACGCTGATCAACACGGCCCGCGGTTCGCTGATCGACGAGGACGCGCTGGTTCCGGAACTGGTGGGCGGGCGGCTGCACGCGGTGCTCGATGTGACGGAGCCTGAGACCCCGTACGCGGAGTCACCGCTCTACGACCTGCCGAACGTTCTGCTGACCCCGCACATCGCCGGGTCGCTCGGCGGCGAGCTGCACCGGATGGCGGACCAGGCTCTGGACGAGCTCGAACGGTACACGTCGGGGCAGGAGTTCGCGGATCCCGTGCTTCCGTCGGACCTGACGCACTCGGCCTGACCGGACCCGGTCACGGCCCCCGGCTCCCGGCTCCCGCCCCCCGTAAACACCGAGGCCCGGCACCCCTTCCAAGTGAAGGGGTGCCGGGCCTCAGGCGTGCGTCGTGTCAGCCTCAGTGCGAGTGGCCGTGGCCGTGGCCCGCCTCGGGCTCCTCCTCCGCCGGCTTCTCGACGACCAGGGTCTCGGTCGTGAGCAGCAGCGAAGCGATGGACGCGGCGTTCTCCAGCGCGGAGCGGGTGACCTTGACCGGGTCGATGACGCCGGCCTTCACCAGGTCGCCGTACTCGCCGGTCGCGGCGTTGAAGCCGTTGCCCTTGTCGAGCTCGGCGACCTTCGAGGTGATGACGTAGCCCTCGAGGCCGGCGTTCTCGGCGATCCAGCGCAGCGGCTCGACAGCGGCACGGCGGACGACCGCGACACCCGTGGCCTCGTCGCCGGTCTTGCCCAGGTTGCCTTCGAGCACCTTGACGGCGTGCACCAGAGCGGAGCCACCACCGGAGACGATGCCCTCCTCGACCGCGGCGCGGGTCGCGGAGATGGCGTCCTCCAGACGGTGCTTCTTCTCCTTGAGCTCCACCTCGGTGGCGGCACCGACGCGGATCACACACACGCCGCCGGCCAGCTTCGCAAGGCGCTCCTGGAGCTTCTCGCGGTCCCAGTCGGAGTCCGTGGACTCGATCTCGGCCTTGATCTGGTTGACGCGGCCCTGGACCTCGTCGGACTTGCCACCGCCGTCGACGATGACGGTGTCGTCCTTGGTGATGGTGACGCGGCGGGCGGTGCCCAGCACGTCGAGACCGGCCTGGTCGAGCTTGAGTCCGACCTCCTCGGCGATGACCGTGGCACCGGTGAGGGTGGCCATGTCGCCGAGCATCGCCTTGCGGCGGTCGCCGAAGCCGGGGGCCTTGACCGCGACCGCGTTGAAGGTGCCGCGGATCTTGTTCACGACCAGGGTCGACAGGGCCTCGCCCTCGACGTCCTCGGCGATGATCAACAGCGGCTTGGAGCCACCCGCCTGGATGACCTTCTCAAGGAGCGGCAGCAGGTCCTGGATCGAACCGATCTTGCCCTGGTGGATCAGGATGTACGGGTCGTCGAGGACGGCCTCCATGCGCTCCTGGTCGGTCACCATGTACGGCGAGAGGTAACCCTTGTCGAAGGCCATGCCCTCGGTGAAGTCCAGGTCCAGACCGAAGGTGTTGGACTCCTCGACGGTGATGACACCGTCCTTGCCGACCTTGTCCATCGCCTCGGCGATGAGCTCGCCGACCTGCTTGTCCTGCGCGGAGAGACCGGCGACAGCGGCGATGTCGGACTTGTCATCGATCGGGCGGGCGGTCGCGAGGAGCTCCTCGGACACAGCCTTGACCGCGGCGTCGATGCCCTTCTTCAGGGAGGCGGGGGAAGCGCCGGCGGCGACGTTGCGCAGACCCTCGCGGACCAGCGCCTGGGCCAGCACGGTGGCGGTGGTGGTGCCGTCACCCGCGATGTCGTTGGTCTTGGTCGCCACCTCCTTCACCAGCTGCGCGCCGAGGTTCTCGTACGGGTCGTCGAGCTCGACCTCGCGGGCGATCGTGACACCGTCGTTGGTGATGGTGGGAGCGCCGAACTTCTTGTCGATGACGACGTTGCGGCCCTTGGGGCCGATCGTCACCTTGACCGTGTCGGCAAGCTTGTTGACGCCGCGCTCAAGGGCGCGACGGGCGTCCTCGTCGAACTTCAGGATCTTCGCCATGGAGCTGATTCAGTCCTCTCAAAAACGAACTGCGCCCCCAGTGCCCGTCACTCATTGTGCGAACACACGTGTGCGAACACAGAAGATGCGGGGCCAGGGGCGCAGATCAAGAAATACGTCGGTGAATTACTTCTCGACGATCGCGAGAACGTCGCGAGCCGAGAGGACGAGGTACTCCTCGCCGTTGTACTTCACCTCGGTGCCGCCGTACTTGCTGTACAGCACGACATCGCCGGCCTTGACGTCAAGCGGAAGACGCTCGCCGTTCTCGAAGCGGCCCGGGCCCACGGCCAGGACGACGCCCTCCTGGGGCTTCTCCTTGGCGGTGTCCGGAATGACCAGGCCGGAGGCCGTGGTCTGCTCGGCGTCGAGCGGCTGGACCACAATGCGGTCCTCGAGCGGCTTAATGGCAACCTTGGAGCTGGTTGTCGACACGATCCGGTCTCCCCCTTCGGAGATCTCACGGGGTGAACTGTCTGAGTGGCGACCGGTTGGATCCGTCGTCGCGGGTGCCGGACCGGCCCGTCGCCATATTTGGCACTCTCCCGTGGGGAGTGCCAGAACTGAGACTAGGACGGCAGTTAGCACTCGGTCAAGCGGAGTGCCAATCTGCCGGGCCATGTCGCCTTCCTCCCGCGCCTCCCCGCGTATCCGCCCCTCCCCGCCGCGTACCCGCCCCTCCCCCTCCGGGACGGACTGACGGACACAGTCGAAACCCGCAAGGGGGAGCGCTCGCAGCCGATCACCCACAATGGACGGGTGACCGATCTCGACGCCTTCACCGCACTGTTCACCGATGAGGGCGCCGCCCTGCTCGCATCCCTGCGGGAGTACGACCCCGCACAGGAACTGGCCGTCGCCACCCGGTTGCGCCGCTCGTATCCCACCGAACTGGTATCCGCCGCCCTCGCCCAGGCTCGGCTGCGGCAGCGAGCGGTGCCGAAATTCGGCGCGGACGACGCGTACCGGATGTTCTTCACACCCAACGGCGTCGAGCAGTCCACCCGTAAATCCGTCGCTGATCACCGCGCCCGCCGCTTCGCCGAGCTGGGGGTACGCAGCGTCGCCGACCTGTGCTGCGGCGTCGGCGGGGACGCCCTGGCGCTCGCCCGCGCCGGGATCTCCGTACTGGCGGTCGACCGCGATCCGCTGACAGCCGAAGTCGTACGGGCCAACGCCGGCGCCCTCGGGCTGAGCAGCCTGATCGAGGTGCGGTGCGCGGATGTGGCGGAGGTCTGCACGGACCCGTACGACGCGGTCTTCGTCGACCCGGCACGGCGTGGCGGTCGCGGTCGGATCTTCAACCCCGAGGCGTACTCACCGCCGCTGTCCTGGGCTACCGGTGCGGTGGCCGACCGCCCGGAGTCCGGCCCGTCACCCCGGGGAGCAGCGGGAGCAGCGGGAGCAGCGGGAGCCATCAAGATCGCTCCGGGTATCCCGCACGAGATGATCCCCGGCAGCGCCGAGGCCGAGTGGATCTCCGACGGCGGTGACGTCAAGGAAGCGGTGCTCTGGTTCGGCACGGATCCGGGGCTGCGCCGCGCCACACTGCTCCCTTCCGGGGCCACCCTCACGGGCCGCGGACTCCCCGACCCCGCGGTCCGCACACTGGGCCGGTATCTGTACGAACCGGACGGCGCCGTCATCCGCGCCCATCTCGTCGCCGAGGTCGCCGAGGAACTCGGCGGCGGGCTGATCGACGAGACCATCGCCTACGTCACGGCGGACGAGCTGCGCCCCACCCCGTATGCGACGGCCTACGAGATCACGGACGAACTCCCCTTCGGCCTGAAAAAGCTGAAGGCCCTGCTGCGCGAGCGGGAAGTCGGCAACCTCACCGTCAAGAAGCGCGGCTCGGCAGTCGAACCGGAAGAGGTACGACGCAGGGTCAAGCCGCAGGGGCCGAACGCGGCCACCGTGATCCTCACCCGCGTCGCAGGCGCGCCGACGATGCTGATCGGACAGCCCGCGGGCCACCTTTCGAGCCCGTGACATCGAGCCCATGACTTCGAGCCCATGACTTCGAGCCCATGACGTCGAGCCCATGACGTCGAACGCCTGACGAAGCCCGGCCCTGCTGTTGCGTACCTCTTTGCTCGCCCTCTTCCCTGGCCCCCGCTTCCCTTGCCCTGTCCGTCAGGCCAGGTCCGTCAGCTCGTCCGCGTACACCTGGGACAGCGGCTGCGGTCCCACGTACTGCTGGCAGTTGCAGACCCCGGGCTCGAAACTCAGCGGCTTCTTGTTCTCGTCCCAGGATGTCGGCACCTCAACGGTCTCGTGGCACTTGCCCTGCCGGTCGTGCTTGGCGAGGTGATGCGTGCAGCCACAGACCGGCTCGGGCGGTTTGTGCGCCGCCTCGATCTCCCTGCGCTCCCGTTCGGCCGTCTCCAGCCGCTCCATCCGGCGCTCATGGCGCGTGCGCAGCGCGGTGCGGCCCGTATCGGCGACCCAGCCGAAGCCGCCGACCATGAAGAAGATGAATACCCACCAGAACCAGCTCACTTGCGGCCCCTTCCCCCTGGCCCGTGCGTCCTGGATTTCAAGGTTACGCGTACGTACGGACACCGGGTGCCGTATGGCCGGAGGATAATCCTGGCCCGGATTGCTGGGGGGGGAGGTGTGGGCTGAGGAGGTGTGCGCTGAGCGGGTCGGCGTGGGCTGAGGGAGCCCCGGACTGGGTGACCGGGCTGGGTGATCGGCCCGCCGTCCCCCGTACGGACCTTGCGCCGGGCGGGATCCGACGGTCCGTCAGAGACTGATCAACATGACGCCTCGTAAGCCGTCGCGCCCGTCGGCGCGTTTGTCGCTCCGTTCGTCCCGCTCGTCCCTCCCCGTGGCGTTCCGTACGCCGCCCGGTACGCCCCCCGGTGAGCCGTCCCGTAAGGCATGGGCCGGCGTACCCCGTAAAGCCGTCGGCCGTGCCGTGGGATGCGCCGCTGCCGCTTCTCTGCTGCTCGGCGGGCCCGCGTTCGCCACCGCCCCGGCCCCGCCCGCCGTCACTCCGCCGGCAGCCGCCGGCGCGGGCGCGGCACCACCGGCTCAGGAACGGCCGACGTGGACCAGGTGCCCCGCGCCCTCCCAGGCGCAGGGCGGCGGCAAGGCCCCCGGCACCGGCTGGGCCTGCGCCACTCTGAACGTCCCCCTCGACTACACCAAGCCCGGAGGGAAGACGATTCCGCTGGCGCTGATCCGGCATCGCGCGACGGGTCCCGGCAAACGCATCGGCTCGCTGGTCTACAACTTCGGCGGTCCCGGTGGCTCGGGCGTCGACACGCTGCCTGCCTTCACGCCGACGTTCGCGAAGCTCAACACCCGCTATGACCTGGTGAGTTTCGATCCGCGCGGAGTCGGCAACAGTGCACCCGTCAACTGCCTCACCGGCCCGGAGACCGATGCGCTCAACGCCGTCGACTCCACCCCGGACACCCCCACCGAGGTCCGGCGGTGGATGGACGCGACCCGTGACTTCGCGGCGCAGTGCGAGAAGAAGTCCGGCCCTCTCCTGCCGTATCTGACGACCACCAATGTGGCCAGGGACCTGGACCGGATCCGCGCGGCGGTGGGCGACAGGAAGCTGAACTACTACGGCTTCTCGTACGGTACGGAGCTCGGCGCGACCTACGCCCATCTCTTCCCACAGAAGGTCGGCCGTGCGGTGCTCGACGGCGTCATGCACCCCGACAAGGACTTCACACAGGGGGCCTTCTACCAGCTGAAGGGCTTTCAGCTGGCCCTGGACCACTTCGCGCGCTCGTGCGTCGCGGCCACGTACCTCTGTCCGCTGCACCGCTCCACTCCCGAAGGGGTCGAGAAGGTGCTGACCGGCCTCGTGGCCGGTCTGGAGAAGCACCCCGCGGCCGCAGCGGGGGGCCGCACCCTCAACGACTCGCTCGCCCTGACAGCGATCGAAGGTGCGCTGTACTCGCCGGATTCCGGCTGGCCGCGGATGGCGAGCGCGGTCGCCGGGTACCTCCGTACGCACAACCCCGCGGCGCTGCTCACGATGGCCGACAGCATGACGGGCCGCGACGCCAAGGGGCACTACTCGAACAGCAACAACGTCTTCTCGGCGACCAGTTGCGCCGACTCCGGCGTACCGGTGCAGAAGGCCGAGATCGAGCGCCGGCTCCCCGCTTACCGCAAGGCGTCGCCGCTGTTCGGCGCGCAGTTCGCGTGGGCGCTGAACCAGTGCACGTACTGGCCCGTCAAGGGGGCCACGAAGCATATGGAGGTCAGCGCGAAAGGAGCCCCGCCCATTCTGGTCATCGGCAATACGGGCGACCCCGCCACCCCGTACGGCGGGGCGAAAGCGATGGCGCGGCGGCTCGGGAAGGGGGTCGGGGTACTGGTCACCTGGAAGGGCGGCGAGGGGCACTGCTCTTACGGGAACGGCAGCGCGTGCATCGACGGCACGGCGAACGCGTATCTGCTGGACGGGAAGGTACCGGCGTACGGGACCAGCTGTTCCTGACCGGTGATCCCGGGGGGGGCTCCGCGGAGTTGTGGGGCAGCCAGGCGCGGGGCCCCGGGGGGCTCGGGGTTCCAGGGAGCCGGTGTTCGGGGTTCCAGCGATCAGCCGCGCTCCGAACTGCAGCTGCTGTCGCTCCTTGCCGTAGCTGTCAGGCCCTCGATGTAACTGTCACCCCTCCAGCAGCTCCGCCGCGAGACGTTTGACCTGGTCGGCGAGGGGGCGCTGAGCGGGCTCGTGCTCGGCGGCGGCGTTTGCGAGCCGTACGACGTCCGCACGCCACCGACCGCTCGCCGACCCGCCGGCGCCGATCCGGCGCAGGCCGCGCTCCAGCAGCCCCACTGCCACCTCCGGCTGCCCGCGCAGCACCGCCTTGACGACAGCCACAGCATTGGCGAGTGCACTGGCCGCGAGAGACCACTCGGGATCCCCCACCCCCTCGGGGCCGCCGTCCTCCTGCGCCCGGCCCCCGCCGAGGCCCGCACCCACCGGGCCCACCGGACCGGACGGGCCGGCCGACCCGTCGGAAACTGCCAGGATCTCCAGATCCAGCCGCCAAAACAGCGGCATATCCCGGAAGGCGAGGAACAACAGCTTCCGACTGCATGGACGTTGAGAATCTCGTTGAGAATCCGGATCGCTTCGCAGCGAGACGACCGCTCGCACCGCACCCAGGCAGGGCCCGACGGCAGCCACACAGGCCTCGAACTGCGCATCGGGCACAGTCCAGGCAAGATCGATGTCGCTGTACGGATCCGCAGTGCCCCGGGCAAGCGAACCACGCAGCGCGGTTACCGATCCGGGGCACTGCGCCGCGAGCGCGTCCCGCAGTTCCTGAGCGAAGACGGCCCGACGGGCGGGGTCGAGGTCCATGGCGGGCGGGGTGGGGGACATGGCACCACAGCGTAAGGCAGGCCGGGACAGACCGGACCCTCTCCCGTGGACGCTACGGGAGAACTCGCTACCTCACCGGTCCTGCGAAATCCGTACCGCGCCCGCCCGCATCCGAACCGGTAGCTGCTCCAGCACCCTTGTCTACTCCAGGTTCCGTGGCACACGTAAGCGCACTGTTCCTGCCGGGTGGTTGACGGTGATCAGGATGAGCGAGATCGAGGCCAAGTCCGCTGCAGGGCAAAGATGTTGAGTTCCATGTTCCGGATCTGCCATTCATACGAGTGAAACTGCATCACGACCTGGCGTTACTACGGAGAGTGAGCAACGATAGGGGTGTGACTCGCCGGGGAGATGGCGAGCAAGAGTTGAGGCCAATCACGGGGGTGTGGGCCATGACCATCCAGACTGATCAGACGAACCGAATGGCAGCGGCCAGCCAGGCAGCGCAGTCCAGCCGGGCAATCCAGTCCATCCAGGCAGCCCGGATCAGCACCGACCGGGCGACGTACGTAACCCGGACCGCAACCCAGACCGCTGTGCTGGACAGAAATGAGCCTGAGCCACGGGCTTCGTCCAGCCCGCCCGGCCCACCTGGCGCGCCGGAGGGGGCGGGCGGGCTGGACGGACTGGACAAAGACTTCCAACACCAGTTGCCCGGTGCATCCGCAGTCCCCGATCCACCAGCTCCTTCGGGCCCCTCAGGCCCCTCAGGCCCCTCAGGTTCTTCAACTCCAGCAGCTCCAGCAGCTCCAGCAGCTCCAGCAGCTCCAGCAGCTCCAGCAGCCCAACCGAACACAGCCGGCCCTCAGACACCGGACGACTGGGCTGCCCACCTACGGGAGGCAGCTCCCTCAGCCCAGACTGCTGCGCTCCTCGGAGCCCTGGAGTCAAAGAAGCTGTCGCCGCGCGGACGTATCGACGCTCTGGCCGTACTGGAGCGCCACGCAGCATGGTTCGCTGCCCGGCAAGTGCATCTACTGGCGGACATCGCCGCACATGCCGAGTCAGCACCGCCCTCCAGCGAACGCGATATCGACACCCAGCTCCTGAACAACGGGGACTACGCGACCGAAGAGGTGGCCTGTGCCCTGCGCATCAGCAACGCGACCGCCACCGAGCGGCTTCAGATCGCCAAGGAACTGGCCGGCCACTACGCCAACACGCTCGGCCTGCTCGAAGGCGGAGAGATCTGCTACATGCAGGCCAGGAATCTGGCCAACGCCTGCCGGGTCCTCGAACCGAAGGCAGCCGCCCGAGTCGAGACCGCCATGGCGACGAGGATGCCCACCCAAGCAACTGGCCAGAGCTCCCGAGCGCTGCGCCGCCAGGTAATCAAGGCGGACCCGGAGGGCTACCAGCGTCGGCTGGAACTGCGGACGAAAGAGCGGGAGATCGTCCGTTATCCACAGGACGACGGCATGATCACCTGGGGTGCCACGGTGCCGGCAGACCTCGGCGCCCGTTTCGATCAAGCAGTCGACGCCCATGCCACGACCCTCGTCGTGGACGGCCGCACCCTCAGCCAGCGCCGAGTGGATGCTCTGGCCGATCTCATCCTCAACCGACCTGCCCTGCCGAGCGGTTCCTCCGCTTCTGCGGAATCCGAGGCACCCCAAGGCCTCTCTCGGCGACCCACCACCGCACTCGTGCACGTGACCGTGCCCCTCGACGTACTGATCGGCGTGAGCGAGGATCCGGCAGAGCTGAAGGGTTACGGCCCCATCACCGCCACGCAGGCCCGCACCATCGCCTTCGCCGAGGGCACGATCTGGCGTCGCTTGATCACCCACCCCAAAACAGGCCTGCTCATCAAGACCGACCCCGCCACCTACAGCCCCACCGCCGAAGCCGAACGACATGTCATCGCCCGGGACCAGCAGTGCGCCTTCCCTTCCTGCCGCATGCCCGCACAGCGATGCGATCTCGACCACGTCAAGGAGTTCGATCACGACCATCCCGAGTCCGGCGGTAAGACAGTCCCGGAGAATCTCATCCCGATCTGCCGTCGCCACCACCTGATGAAGCACCGCGGTAACTGGACGGTCACGCGTGATGCAGTCACCGGAATCACCACCTGGGTCAGTCCGACCGGCCACATCTACCTCAATACGCCGCGTAACTACGCGGAATAGCAGAGGCGATGGGCACCCTCCACGACTAGCTACCGATCCAGGTCCAGCGCAAGCAACAGCGAAGCAGCCGGGCACGAAGACCAGCGGGCAACGTGTGCGTGGACAATCCAGGAAACAGAGCCACAGCCCTCAGCCGGCCTACTCCACCCAGACCGATTCAAAGCGCCACCGGTGTACCGCGCGGGTGATCAAGTCGGCTTCGGGCTCGGGAAGTTCGGGCAGATCCGCATCATAGGGAGCGTCCCACCAGGTGAGGACCAGCACCCGGTCCTGCGGAGCACGCAGAAACTCACGGCGCAGAGGGCCCCGCGTACCGTCCGCGGCCGCCCTGGAAACCTCTGCCTGTGCCTGCTGCCGCGCCCACTCCAGCAACTCGCAGCCCCGGCCGTCGGCCGCGCGGGCCTCCCACATCAGCGCGACGGTCATGAGTAGAGGTTGCCCTTGCTGATTTCGTGGACATGGTCGTGATCATGTACGAGCCCGCCACCAAGCCCCTGGCCACCCGCCTGACCATGCCCCGGCCCGTCCACATCAGCATGGCCAGGCCCCTCCCCATGGTCCCGTGCGATACCGGGCACATGCGGGTCCGTGACCGGCAACGACGAGTCCGCAGACAGCTCCCAGTCCGATGCCGCCCTGTTTCGCGCCACCATTTCCGCACCGAGCGCCGCGACCATCGCGCCGTTGTCCGTGCACAGTCCGGGACGCGGCACCCGCAGTCGGATACCGGCCCGCTCGCACCGCTCCTGGGCGAGTGCGCGCAGCCTGGAGTTGGCGGCGACACCGCCGCCGATCATCAGGTGGTCGACGCCCTCGTCCTTACACGCACGGACGGCCTTGCGCGTGAGTACGTCGACGACCGCCTCCTGGAAAGACGCCGACACATCGCGCACGGGGACTTCCTCGCCCGCCGCCCGCTTCGCCTCGACCCAGCGGGCCACTGATGTCTTGAGCCCGGAAAACGAGAAGTCGTACGCCGCGTCACGCGACCCCGTCAGTCCGCGCGGGAACGCAATCGCCTTCGGGTCTCCCTCCCGTGCCAGTCGGTCGATGACCGGACCGCCCGGGAAGCCGAGGTTCAATACCCGCGCGATCTTGTCGAAGGCCTCACCGGCCGCGTCGTCGATCGTCGCACCCAGGGGCCGGACGTCCGCCGTGATGTCGGGTGCCAGCAACAGCGACGAGTGTCCGCCCGACACGAGCAACGCCATGGTCGGCTCGGGCAGCGGCCCGTGCTCCAGCTGGTCCACACAGATGTGGGAGGCCAGATGGTTGACGCCGTACAGCGGTTTGCCCAGCGCGTACGCGTACGCCTTGGCCGCCGATACGCCGACCAACAACGCCCCCGCGAGACCGGGCCCCGCCGTCACGGCGATGCCGTCGAGGTCCTTGGCGGCGACCCCGGCTTCCTTCAGCGCACGTTCAATGGTCGGAACCATCGCTTCCAGATGCGCGCGCGAAGCGATCTCCGGCACGACTCCGCCAAAGCGGGCGTGCGTGTCGACGCTCGATGCGACGGCGTCGGCGAGCAGCGTCGTACCGCGGACGATGCCGACCCCCGTCTCGTCGCAGGAGGTCTCGATACCGAGTACGAGAGGTTCGTCAGCCATGGATCTCTGTTCCTTGTGCGAGGCCCATTTCCGGGCGCAGTTCGAGGCGCATGACGAGCGCGTCCACATTGCCCGGCTGGTAGTAGCCCCGGCGGAAGCCGATGGGCTCGAAGCCGAAGCGTTCGTAGAGTTTCTGGGCGCGGATGTTGTCGACCCGTACTTCGAGGAGGATCTCGCCGCACTCGAAGGCGGTGGCGTGTCGGAGGAGATCGCTCAGGAGTTCGGCGCCGAGGCCTGTGCCCCACTGATCCCGGGCCGAGGCAATCGTCTGTACGTCGCCCATGCCGCCGACAGCCGCAAGACCCGCGTAGCCGACGATCCGCTCAGCGGTCTCCGCGACCACATAGCGCCGGGTCGCGGCCGGTCCGCGCGCGTGGGCGAGCTCGGACCAGAACATGCCCTCGGACCAGGCATCATCAGGGAACAACTCGTGTTCGAGCTCCAGCACGGGCGTGATGTCCCACCAGCGCATCTCCCGTAGTACGACCGTCACTGCGGGGTGACCACCTTGTAGTTCTTCGGCACCTGGGCGTCGGGGCGCCGCAGATAGAGCGGTGTGACCGGAAGGAACCCTTCAGCGATCACCACGTCACCCCGCTCATTTCCGGCCCCGTCACCATTGCTGCTGTCGGCACTGGTTCCGGCGGAACTGGTTCCGGCGGCATCGATCCCCCGTGCCAGCTTCTCGGCCGCCAGTGCCGCGAGGGCCCCAGCCGATACGTGTTCGGGAGCTCGCGCGTCGAGGAAGGTATCGGGATAGAGCAGCGCGCCTGCCCCCACCGCAGGCAATCCCGCGACCTGTGTGGCGATGTCCCCGGGCCGGTCCACGGCAGGTTCGCCCAGCCGGGTCCGGAATCCGTCGTACCGCGCCCAGTAGACCTCCTTGCGCCGCGCGTCCGTCGCGACGACGAAGGGGCCGTCGAGCCCGGACGCGTAGGCGAGGCCGTCCAGCGTGCACAGCCCGTACACGGGCACACCCAGAGCGGACCCGAACGTGGCGGCCGTCACCAGCCCCACGCGCAGTCCGGTGTAAGGTCCCGGGCCGACGCCGACGACGATGCCCGTGAGGGCGTCCAGTTTCAGCCCGGCTTCGGCAAGGACATGATCGACGGCGGGCAGCAGCAACTCCCCATGACGGCGGGCATCGGTCCGACTGGACTCGGCGACCACGGATGTTCCGTCGTGGAGGGCGGCAGTGACGGCGGGCGTGGCGGTATCAACGGCGAGCAGGAGCACACAAACAGCCTACGGCTCCTGCGGCGGGGGCACGGCGCCCCATCCCGTCAGCCCGCTGCTGCTAACGTCACCGAGAATTCGTACGTACGAGAAATGGGGAGCCTCAGGTGTCAAGGAGCAGCTCGGGAATCGTGGCCGGGCTCACCGGGGCAGCGCTCGCCGTGGTCGGCTTCCTCGCCTACCAGGCGTCGGCAAACGCCCCCGCCAACCTCGCGGCCCCCAAGCCCTCGTCCTCGGCGTCCTCCTCGACCAACCCGTCGGGCACCCCGGCGAAGCCGGGAAAGCAGAACAGCCACGCGGTGCCGCTGCACTCGGGGGCCGGCTCCCGCGTCGTGTACTCGCTCGGGGCGAAGCGGGTGTGGCTGGTGAGCGACACCGGGGTCGGCGTGCGGACCTTCGAGGTCATGCCGAGCGCGGTGAATCCGCGCCCGGGAACGTACCAGGTGACTTCGCGCACAGGCAGCACGATGGGCTCCGACGGGGTGCCGATCGAGCACGTGGTGCGGTTCGCGAGCGTCAACGGGGTGACGGTCGGGTTCAGCGCCGCCACGGACAACTCGATGTCGAGCCCCGACCCGCAGCAGAAGACCGGCGGAATCCGGATGAAGCGCGCGGACGGCAACGCGATGTGGCCGCTCGCGACGTTCGGCACGAAGATCGTCGTCGTCCCTTAGCCGCCCCGCGGCTCCTGCCTGCTCATGCAGCGCCCGCGGCTGAGGCCCTGGCGCACGCACGATCTCGCATGGCTCGCGCGGGGGCCTTCCGTCTGACTCGCAGCGCTTCCGTATGGCCCGCGCAGGTTCCCGTACGACTCAATCTCGGAACCCGGCAGAACCCGGCAGCCCCGCATACACTCGCGCGGCTCCTGTGCGCCCGCCGCTCTGCTCTGCCGCCAGGCTGTAATCCATACGGATTGCGCGGCAACCCATACGGATTACGCGGCGTCGCGCTCTTCCTCAGGCTCCCCGGTGACGGCGGTGGGCTCAGGCGCGGGGGCGCGCGGTGGTGTGGACACGGCGTTCGCCGCCTCGCAGGAGGCGAGCAGATCGCGCATCGACATGGGGGACGGCGACTGCGCTTCGGTCTCCGATGCGGACATGGCTGCCTCCTCGGTCAGGCATGGTTAGGTAGACCTAACCAGGTCTTGGTATCCATGTCACCACGCCCGGTGGGATCTGTGCAACACCTTACCGACGGCTTGTCGGAAAGTACGGGGTGAATTTCCGGATGCGCATGCGAACTGCTCAGGCAGCCCCGTGGCACCCAGGCCTCCTCCTCCCGGCCTCTCGGAGCATCGCGAAGCCCTCAGGCCTTCCGGGAAACTCCCCCGGGCCCGTCCCGAACCTCCACCGAACCCCCGTCAGGCCCCCGGGCCCTTCCAGACCTGCTGCGATCCCCTCAAAGCCCCTGTGGCCTCCCTCAGACCGGAGAGAGCCCCCTCAGGCCTCCCCGAGCTCCCGGAGACCGTCGAGGTCCGTGCGCTGTTTCTCTGCCGCCCAGCGCGCCCCGAACCCGCTGACCGTCACCACGCGGCGCTCGTCGTCCGTGTCGCCCACACCCCGCTCGATGACCACCCGGAGCCGGTCGTCCGACAGTTCCTCGACCTTCCCGTCCCCCCACTCGACCACGATCACCGAGTCGGGCAGCGAGACGTCCAGATCGAGGTCCTCCATCTCGTCGAGCCCACCGCCCAGGCGGTACGCGTCCACGTGCACCAGCGGGGGGCCGTCGCCCAGCGGCGGATGGACACGGGCGATGACGAAGGTCGGGGACGTGACCGCTCCGCGCACGCCGAGGCCCTCGCCCAGGCCCCGGGTGAGGGTGGTCTTGCCCGCGCCGAGTTCACCGGAGAGCATCACGAGATCGCCGGGGCGCAGCAGTACGGCGAGGCGACGGCCCAACTCCTGCATATGGTCGGGGGAGTCGATGGTCAGGCGGGTGGCGAATGCGGCGGCCGTGTCAGCTGCCGGGCTGTGCGGGGCTTCCATACAGGCCAACGTTAGCGTCTACCGGTACCGCACCCGCCCTCGCCAGCAGTTCGGTCAACCGGCCGGTCACGGTCTCCGGATGTTCGAGCATGACCAGGTGCCCGGCGTCGGGAACGATGACCAGTTCCGCCGTGGGCAGCAGATCGGCGATGATCTGGCTGTGCGCACTTGGTGTCACCAGGTCGTTCTCGCCGGCCAGGATGAGTGCGGGCACCTCGGCGAAGACCTCGGCCAGCGCGTCCGCCTTGTCGTGGTCGGTGAAGGCCGGATAGAACTCCGCGACCACATCGATCGGTGTGCCCTCGATCAGCCGCTCCGCGAACCGGGCCACGCCGGGGTCGACGTCCTTCGAACCGAACGAGTACCGCTTGACCAGCCCGGCGAACAGGTCCGCCGTGGCCCGCCGCCCCCGCTCCACCAGCTCCGTCTGGGACCCGAGAGCCTTCAGCACGCCGGGAAGCACGCGCCGCACCGCGTTCACGCCCGCCACCGGCAGCCCGAAACTGACCTCGCCGAGCTTCCCGCAGGAGGTGCCGACGAACGCGGCACCGACGACCCGGTCTCTGACCAGTTCGGGGAACTGTTCGCCGAGCGCCATCATCGTCATGCCGCCCATCGAATGTCCCACCAGCACCAGAGGTCCCTCCGGTGCTGCCGCGTCGATGACTGCTTTCAGATCGCGGCCGAGCTGGTCGATGGTGAGCGGTACGCCATCGGCCTGCGCCTGACCGCGCTCCGAGCGGC
The DNA here is from genome assembly GCF_036014215.1 of Streptomyces sp. NBC_00440. NCBI lineage: Bacteria > Bacillati > Actinomycetota > Actinomycetes > Kitasatosporales > Streptomycetaceae > Streptomyces > Streptomyces sp. NBC_00440. The sequence continues at coordinate 4,954,027 of NZ_CP107921.1, read as the reverse complement.
CGTGGCTGCGCTGGTCCCAGTGGACGGTCCGGACGACGCCGCGTAGCGCCGCACGCTGGAAGTGCCAGGAATCCTGGCTGAGGCAGTAACCGTGTGAGAAGACGACCGTGACGGGCTGAACCGTCCGGCGCCCGGACGACCGCCGCTTACGCGCCCCGGCTGTCCCGTCTTTGGCTGTCCCGTCTTTCGCAGCTTCCCCGGCCGCCCGGCGGCCGCCGGCCGTCCCGACGGTCCCATCCGCTCCCGCAGCACCTGAAGCACCTGAAGCACCCGAAGCTGCACCAGCCGTCCCAGCTCCACCCGGCTCTGCTCCGACACCCCGCGCCCGCGCACCACTGAGCGACCCCGGCGGGTAAGCGTCGACCTCGTCGACCTCGTAGTAGATCCCGGTCCCGTCATCGGCGGCCGCCCGGCCCGGGACACCGCGCAGTGAGCCGTACGGGCCCGATGCGTCGAGGGCGAGCCGCGCCTTCTTGCGCATGCCGCGGCCGACGGTCAGACGCTCGACCGCCACGCCCGCCGCCGCACCGGCCGCGAGCACACCGATCGCGGCGCCGGCGAAGCCACCGGCCCTGCGCCAGTTGGCGCCCGCCGCGGCGGCCTGGGCCACATTCGCGCTGGTGCTCTCGCTCACCGTGCCGCTCTCCTACTGGTCGTCGTCCGGCTACTCGTCGTCGTCCGGTTACTCGTCGTCCGGCTGCTGGTTCATCCCATCACCGGCGGTTCGGCTGCTGCCTGTCCGGTCGTGACCGTCCGGACTGCTGCCCGTCGGACGGGTTACTGCTCACCCAGTCCCTCATTCACGTACACGCGGTCCACTCGCGACCCGATCCGGGTGACGATCTCGTACGCGATCGTGTCCGCGGCCCGGGCCCAGTCCTCGGCGGTCGGTTCGCCCCGGTCACCCGGCCCGAACAGCACCGCCTCCGCACCCGGAAGGAGTTCGTCCCCCTCCAGGTCCACGACGAACTGGTCCATGGCGATCCGGCCCGCGACCCGCCGCAGTCGCCCGCCGATCAGCACAGGTCCCTTACCCGAAGCGTGGCGCGGGACACCGTCCGCGTACCCGAGGGGAACCAGGCCGAGTGTGGTCTCGGCCGGGGTGACGTAGTGATGGCCGTAGCTGACGCCGTGCCCCGCCGGTACGTGTTTGACCAGGCCCAGGCGGGCGCTGAGCGTCATGACCGGACGCAGGCCGAAGTCGGCGGCGGTGCCGAGCTGCGGTACGGGCGAGATGCCGTAGAGCGCGACGCCCGGACGGATCAGGTCGTACTGCGCCTCGGGCAGCGTCAGCACGGCAGGCGAGTTGGCGATGTGCCGGACCTCGGGGCTGAGCCCTGCCTTCTCGGCGTACGCGATGGCCTCGTCGAAGCGGTCCCGCTGCGCGGCGATGGACGGATGGCCGGGTTCGTCTGCGCACGCGAAGTGCGACCAGATCCCGGTGACATCGGCCAGCCCCTCGGCCTCAGCGGCGACCGCGGCGCCGACGAGTTCGGGCCAGTCGGCGGGCTGGCAGCCGCCGCGCCCGAGACCGGTGTCGGCCTTGAGCTGGATACGGGCCGTACGGCCGCTCGCCCGGGCCGCATCCAGTACCTCGTCGAGCGCCCACATACCGCCCACGGACACATCGATATCGGCCTCGATCGCCTCTCGCCACGGCCCGCCGGGCGTCCACAGCCAGCAGAGCAGCCGGGTCCGGATACCCGCGGCGCGCAGTGCGAGCGCCTCCTGCGGGGTCGCGGTACCGAGCCAGTCGGCTCCGGCCTCAAGTGCGGCCCTGGCGCAGGGCAGCATGCCGTGGCCGTACGCATCCGCCTTGACCACTGCCATGAGCTGGGCACGGGGCGCACGGGCGCGCAGCGCGCGCACATTGGCACGCAGCGCGCCAAGATCGATCTCCGCACGCGCTCGCATGAGTGCCCCGGTTGTCCCGGTCCCCCGGTCACCGCGCCCGGCTGTCCCGGTCCCCCGGTCATCGCGTGTCCCAGCCGTCCCGGTGCCCCGGTCGCCGCATGCCCCGTCCGTCTCGGTGCCCCGCTCGCTACGAGTCCCGGTCATCTACGTGCCTCAGTCATCTGTCTGTCCCCGTCATCGCGCCCAGTCTCTCAGAGCGGGCTTCCGCTCCCACTCCCTCGCAGAGCGCGTGCGCCCGCCCCGCTGGCGCCCAGCCCTGTGCCCAGCCCTGTGCCCGAGCCGGGCGCAGGGCTGGACAGCCACCCAGGGCAGCCGGGCACCGGGGGTGAGGCAGCCACCCCCGGCCAGGACGGACCGAGACACGAGCGAGGAAGTGGCCAGGACGGACACCTCAGCGCCCCTCACTCCTCGCCCCCTCACCTCACCCCCTCACCCCCCGCAGACGTCCCGCCAGGCCGCCGCGATCCCGTCCGCCACGTCCTGGGCGACCACAGCCGCCCCGCCGGAAGCCCGGCGGGCGGCCAGGCCGTGCAGATAGGCCGCGACGGAGCCTGCGTCCCTGGCGTCCAGTCCTGCCGCCAGCAGTGAGCCAGCCAGGCCCGACAGGACGTCGCCGCTGCCCGCCGTGGCCAGCCAGGGGGTTCCGGTCGGGTTCACCCGGACCGGTGTGTCGCCCGAAGGGGCCGCGACGAGGGTGGTCGAGCCCTTGAGCAGGACGGTCGCCCCGTAGCGCGAAGCCAGCGCCCGTACCGACGCGAGCCGCGCCCCCTCGACCTCCTCGCGTGACACGTCGAGCAGGGCAGCCGCCTCGCCCGCGTGCGGGGTGAGCAGAGTCGGCGCCGAACGGTCCTGTACGGCCGACGCGTCCAGCAGCCGCAGCCCGTCCGCGTCCACGAGCACCGGCACGTCGGATGCCAGTACGTCGTCGACCACCGACCTGTCGTCCCCGAGGCCGGGGCCGACGACCCACGCCTGAACACGTCCCGCCTTCGCCGGCGGCCCGGCGTGCACCAGCGTCTCCGGGAACCGTGCGATCACCGCGTCGGCGGCAGGCCCCACATACCGCACTGCCCCTGCCCCGCCCCGCAGCGCGCCCGCCACGGCCAGCACGGCCGCTCCCGGATAGCGTGCGGATCCGGCGACGACGCCGACGACGCCCCGCCGGTACTTGTCGCTCTCCGCCGAGGGCATCGGCAGCAGTTCCGCCACGTCCGCGTACTGGAGCGACTCCAGGTCCGGTACGACGGGCAGGTCGAGCCCGATGTCCACGAGCCGCAGGGCCCCCGCGTACTCGGCGGCCGGATCGATGAGAAGTGCAGGCTTGTACGCGCCGAACGTCACGGTCGCGTCCGCCCGCACGGCCTCACCGACGACCTCGCCCGTGTCGGCGGACACCCCGCTCGGCAGGTCCACGGCGACCACCGGCACCGCGTCGGACACCGCCCAGAGGGCGGCCACCGCATCGGGCCGCAGCCCGCCCCGGCCGCCGATACCGGTGATCCCGTCGACCACCAGGTCGGCCCGGCCGACCACCGATACGTCGTCGACCCGCCCGCCGGCCGCGAGCAGCGCCCGCAGGCCGCCCTGGTGGGCCCGGTCGGGGGCCAGCAGCACCGCCGCCACCCCCGCGCCGCGCCGGGCCAGGCGGGCGCCCGCGTACAGGGCGTCTCCCCCGTTGTCCCCGCTCCCGACGAGCAGCACCACCCGGGCGCCGTACACCTTCCCGAGCAGATCCGCGCAGGCCGCGGCGAGGCCGGCGGCGGCCCGCTGCATGAGGGCGCCCTCCGGCAGCCTGGCCATCAGTTCGCGCTCGGCGGTCCGTACGGTCTCCACGCTGTAAGCAGTACGCATGCCTCAACCCTCCACTGTCGCCCCGCCGCTCTCAACCGCCCGCGACCCACGCCACGCCGACCTCACCCGGCCGCCACCAGTCAGGCCGGACCTCAGCCCTCAACCCTCAACCCTCAGCCCGACAGCGACCAGCCACCACTGACCACCCGTCACACCACCCCTAAGCGATCACCCCTCAGATCAGAGATCACCCCTCAGCGATCACGACGGCCGAGGCCACCCCCGCGTCATGGCTGAGTGAGACATGCCACGACTGCACGCCCAGTTCGGCGGCCCGTGCCGCTACCGTGCCGGTCACCCGCAGCCGGGGCCGGCCGCCGTCCTCCACGAACACCTCGGCGTCCGTCCAGCGCAGCCCACCGGGCGCGCCGAGCGCCTTGGCCAGCGCCTCCTTGGCCGCGAACCGGGCGGCCAAGGAGGCGATACCCCGCCGCTCACCGCCCGGAAGCCGCAACTCGTCCGACAGGAAGAGCCGTTGCGCCATCTCGGGGGTCCGCTCCAGCGCCGCGGCGAACCGTTCGATCTCCGCGACGTCGATCCCCACGCCGACGATCACTCGGCCACCCCCCGCTGCCCGAAACGCCTGTGCGCCCGGCCGGACCCCGCTCCCACGACCATCACTCCACCGTCACCGACTTCGCGAGGTTGCGCGGCTGGTCGACCTCGTTGCCCCGCGCGGTCGCCAGTTCGCAGGCGAACACCTGGAGCGGAACGGCCGCGACCAGGGGCTGCAGCAGGGTGGGCGTGGCCGGGATGCGGATCAGGTGGTCGGCGTACGGTACGACCGCCTCGTCGCCCTCCTCCGCGATGACGATGGTCCGCGCACCGCGTGCCCGGATCTCCTGGATGTTCGACACCATCTTCCCGTGCAGCACTGACCGCCCGCGCGGCGAGGGCACGACGACGACCACCGGCAGATCCTCCTCGATCAGCGCGATGGGACCGTGCTTGAGCTCACCCGCCGCGAATCCCTCCGCGTGCATATAGGCGAGTTCCTTCAGCTTGAGCGCACCTTCCAGCGCGACCGGATACCCGACATGCCTGCCGAGGAACAGCACGGTGTCCTTGCCGGCCAGCGACCGCGCCAACTCCCGTACCGGCTCCATGGTTTCCAGCACCCGCTCGACCTGGCAGGAGATCTCGGACAGTTCCCGGATGACGGCCCGGATCTCGTCCGCCCACTTCGTCCCGCGCACCTGCCCCAGATAGAGCGCGACGAGGTAGCAGGCCACCAGCTGCGTCAGAAAGGCCTTGGTCGACGCGACGGCCACCTCGGGTCCTGCGTGCGTATAGAGCACGGCGTCCGATTCCCGCGGAATGGTCGAACCGTTGGTGTTGCAGATGGCCAGCACTTTCGCGCCCTGCTCGCGGGCATGGCGCAGCGCCATCAGGGTGTCCATGGTCTCGCCGGACTGCGAGATGGCGATCACCAGCGTCTGCTGGTCGAGGATCGGGTCCCGGTAGCGGAACTCGCTGGCGAGCTCGGTCTCGCAGGGAATCCTGGTCCAGTGCTCGATGGCGTACTTGGCGATCATCCCCGCGTGGAAAGCGGTCCCGCAGGCCACGATCACGACCTTGTTGACCTCGCGCAGCACCGCGGCGGGAATCCGTACCTCGTCGAGCGTCAGCAGCCCGCCGGTATCGATACGCCCCAGCAGAGTGTCGGCGACAGCCTTCGGCTGCTCGGCGATCTCCTTGAGCATGAAGTAGTCATAGCCCCCCTTTTCTGCCGCCGATGCGTCCCAGTCGACGTGGTACGAACGGACGTCGGCCGGTGCCCCGTCGAAGTCGGTGACGAGCACGCCGTCCCGGCGGAGCTCCACCACCTGGTCCTGCCCCAGCTCGATCGCGGACCGCGTGTGGGCGATGAACGCGGCCACGTCCGACGCGAGGAAGGACTCACCCTCTCCAACGCCCACCACCAGCGGTGAGTTCCGCCGCGCGCCGACCACCACGTCCGGTTCGTCGGCGTGCACCGCGACCAGCGTGAACGCCCCGTCCAGCCTTCGGCACACCTGCCGCATCGCCTCCGCCAGGTCCCCGCACGAGGAGTACGCCTCGGCCAGCAGATGCGCCGTGACCTCCGTGTCGGTCTCGGACGCCAAGTCGTGCCCGCGTCCGGCCAGTTCCTCACGCAGGGCGGCGAAGTTCTCGATGATCCCGTTGTGGACGACAGCCACCCGGCCCGCGTTGTCCAGATGCGGGTGCGCGTTCTCGTCGTTGGGCGCCCCGTGCGTGGCCCAGCGGGTGTGCCCGATCCCCGTCGCTCCGGCCGGCAAAGGCCTCTCGACCAGCTCCTTCTCCAGATTGGCGAGCTTCCCGGCCTTCTTCGCGGCCGCCAGCCCGCCGTCGGCGAGCACCGCCACGCCGGCCGAGTCGTAGCCCCGGTACTCCAGCCTCTTGAGACCCGCGATGACAACATCAAGCGCCGACTGCCCGCCGACGTACCCCACGATTCCGCACATCCCGGCAGCCTACGGCGGAGCCGCCCGCAGAGTCCGCAGCGGTCGGCCCTCCGGGACGCCGCCGCCCCCTAGTGACGCACCCCACCCGCCACCCGGGCCACACAGCCGCCACAATGAACAGGTGATCTCTCCGGTCTCCCCGCCGCCGCGGAGCGCCCACCGGCCCAGGCCGGAGGCGACTCCCTACGTCGACCTCACCCGTACCGAGTGGAGCGCACTGCGGGAGAAGACGCCGCTGCCGCTCACCGCCGAGGAGGTCGAACGGCTCCGCGGACTCGGGGACGTCATAGACCTCGACGAGGTACGCGACATCTACCTCCCGCTGTCCCGGCTGCTCAACCTCTACGTCCAGGCCTCGGACGGACTGCGCGGAGCACTCAACACCTTCCTGGGCGACGCGGGCAACGGCCACGGCACCCAGCACGGCACCCCCTTCGTCATAGGGGTCGCCGGGAGCGTCGCGGTGGGCAAGTCCACCGTCGCCCGGCTCCTGAAGGCGCTGCTCGCCCGCTGGCCCGAGCACCCGCGCGTCGAGCTGGTCACCACCGACGGGTTCCTGTACCCGATGGAGGAGTTGAAGCGGCGCGGGCTCACGGGCCGCAAGGGGTTCCCCGAGTCGTACGACCGCCGTGCCCTCACCCGGTTCGTCGCGGACGTGAAGTCCGGCAGGGACGAGGTCACCGCGCCCGTCTACTCGCACCTGATCTACGACATCGTGCCGGGCGAGCGGCTGACCGTGCGCCGCCCGGACATCCTGATCGTGGAGGGGCTGAACGTGCTGCAGCCCGCGCTCCCCGGCAGCGACGGCCGCACCCGGATCGGTCTCGCCGACTACTTCGACTTCTCCGTGTACGTGGACGCGCGCGCCGATGACATCGAGAGCTGGTACCTCAACAGGTTCAGGAAGCTGCGCGCGACCGCGTTCCAGGACCCGTCCTCGTACTTCAGGAAGTACACCCAGGTCTCCGAGGACGAGGCGCTGGAGTACGCACGCACCATGTGGCGGACCATCAACAAGCCGAACCTGGTGGAGAATGTGGCACCGACGCGCAGCCGTGCCACCCTCGTCGTGCGCAAGGGACCGGACCACAAGGTCCAGCGTCTCTCGCTGCGCAAAGTCTGACCTTCCTGGAGTGCCCGCGTGCTGCATCTGCGCCTGATCGTGCCCGCCGACCGTACGGACGAGGTCCTGCACCTCATAGGCCACACCGTGGGCACCACGCACCTGGTGGTGATGCCCGGCGCGGCCCGCGATCCGCAGGGCGATGTGGTGATGTGCGATGTGGCGCGCGAGGCGGGCGACGATCTGATCGGTGCGCTGCGCGGGCTCGGCATCGACCGGTCCGGTTCGATCGCCGTCGAGAACACGGATCTGACACTCTCCGCGTACGCCGACAAGGCGGAGGCCGACGCGCCCGGTGAGGGCTCGGACGCGGTGCTGTGGGAGGAGCTGACACGGGCGACCGACGAGGAGTCCACGTTCAGCGTCACCTATGTGGCGTTCATGGCCGTCGCGACGATGCTGGCCGCCTGCGGTGTGATGCTCGACAACGCGATCCTGATCGTGGGCGCGATGGCGGTGGGACCCGATTTCGGGCCGCTGGCGGGGATCTCGACGGCGCTGGTGCAGCGGGCTCCGCGCCTGGTGGGGCGGTCGCTGTGGGCGCTGACCGGAGGGTTCGCCATCGCGATGGTGCTGACGGCAGGATTCGCCTGGCTGATGAACACCTTCGGGCTCTTCACCATGCACATGGTCGAAGCGGCCCGGCCCAACACGGCGTTCATCTGGCAGCCGGACTGGATGTCGTTCGTGGTGGCGTTCCTCGCGGGCATCGCGGGGACGCTCTCGCTCACTTCGGCGAAGTCCGGGGCGCTGATCGGTGTGGCCATCTCCGTGACGACCGTACCGGCTGCGGCCAATGCGGCGGTGGCGTTCAACTACGGCGACTACAGCCAGACTTGGGGTTCGGTCAGCCAACTGCTTGCGAACCTGGGCGGGATCGTGCTCGCGGGCACGCTGACCCTGCTGGTGCAGAAGGCACTGCTGTCGGTACGCCGCCGCCGCGCACTGGAGCACGCTGGAGCGCACTGAAGCGCACTGCACGGAACGCGCTGACTGAAACGGCCGGCCGGCCCTGGCTACCTTGCCCTGACGCCGACGCCCCGCGGTGTGCGTACGGCGTCACCCCGGACGCCGCACGCACCACGCATCACGCATCACGCATCACGCAACAGCCTCTGACCCGGCGGCGGCCGCTACCCCAGCGCGGACTTCACCACGTCGGCCAGCCGGGCCGCCACCGTCTTCGCCTGGTCGATGTCCGCAGCCTCGACCATGACCCGCACCAGCGGCTCCGTGCCCGAGGGGCGCAGCAGTACGCGGCCGGTCGAGCCCAGTTCACGCTCGGCCTCGGTCACCGCAGCCCTCAGCTCGGCCGATGTGGCGACCCGCGACCTGTCCACGTCCGGCACGTTGACCAGGACCTGCGGCAGCCGCACCATCACACCCGCCAGCTCGGCCAGCGTCCGGCCGGTGGCAGCGACCCGGGCGGCCAGCATCAGTCCGGTGAGGGTGCCGTCGCCGGTCGTCGCGTGGTCCAGGACGATGACATGGCCGGACTGCTCGCCGCCCAGCGCGTAGCCGTGTTCCTTCATCGACTCCAGGACATAGCGGTCACCGACCGCCGTCTGGACCAGCTCGATGCCCTCGCGCTCCATGGCCATCTTGAACCCGAGGTTGGACATCACGGTGCCCACCACGGTGTTTCCGCGCAGCGTGCCCGCCTCGCGCATGGCGAGGGCCAGGACGGCGAGGATCTGGTCGCCGTCGACCTCCTCGCCCGACGCGTCCACGGCGAGGCAGCGGTCGGCGTCGCCGTCGTGCGCGATACCGAAGTCGGCGCCGTGTTCGACCACGGCGGCCTTGATCAGCGCCAGATGGGTCGAGCCGCAGCCGTCGTTGATGTTCAGCCCGTCGGGCTCGGCGCCCAGGGTGACGACCTCGGCCCCGGCCCGGGTGAACGCCTCGGGCGAGACGCGGGACGCCGCGCCGTGCGCCTCGTCGAGGACGACCTTGAGGCCGTCGAGCCGGTTGGGCAGGACGCCGATGAGATGGGCGACGTACTGGTCGAAGCCCTGGTCGTACGTACGGACCCGGCCCACGCCCGCGCCCGTCGGGCGCTCCCACGGCTCGCCGGTGCGGTGCTGGTCGTAGACCGTCTCGACGCGGTCCTCCAGCTCGTCGGCGAGCTTGTGGCCGCCGCGCGCGAAGAACTTGATGCCGTTGTCCGGCATGGCGTTGTGGCTGGCGGAGAGCATCACGCCGAAGTCGGCGCCCAGCGCACCGGTGAGATACGCCACCGCCGGGGTGGGCAGCACACCGACGCGCAGGACGTCCACGCCCGCGCTCGCGAGGCCCGCGACGACGGCGGCCTCCAGGAACTCTCCGGACGCACGCGGATCGCGCCCGACCACCGCTTTCGGCCGATGGCCCTCGAATGTGCCCGCTTCCGCGAGTACGTGCGCCGCGGCGACCGAGAGACCGAGCGCGAGCTCCGCCGTCAGGTCCACGTTGGCGACACCGCGCACACCGTCCGTGCCGAAGAGTCGTCCCACTGTTGTCCTCCGAAAGATGCTCCGAGAAATTCCGAATACCCAATACCCAGGTCTCTGAGCGTTGTGAACGTCTTGTGCCGTTATACGCCGGAGGACCTGATAAACGAACGCCCCGGCAGCACAGAAGGTGCCGCCGGGGCGAACGTACAAACAGGGTCGTGCATGCAGCCCTGCAAGCCGTGATTAGCGCTTGCTGTACTGCGGGGCCTTACGGGCCTTCTTGAGACCGGCCTTCTTGCGCTCGACCGCACGGTCGTCGCGGGAGAGGAAGCCGGCCTTCTTCAGCGTGGCGCGGTTGTTGTCCACGTCCGCCTCGTTCAGCGAGCGGGCCACGCCGAGGCGCAGGGCGCCGGCCTGACCGGACACGCCGCCACCCGAGATGCGGGCGATGACGTCGTAGCGGTTGTCGAGTTCGAGCACCTTGAAGGGCTCGTTGACTTCCTGCTGGTGCACCTTGTTGGGGAAGTAGTCCTCAAGGGTACGACCGTTGATCTTCCACTTGCCGGTGCCCGGAACGATCCGGACGCGGGCAATGGCGTTCTTGCGGCGGCCCAGGCCGGCCGCCGGCTGCGGGTCGCCGAAGCGGCCCGCGAGCGACTCGCTGGTGTACTCGCCCTCGACCGGAACCTCGGACTCGAAGGTGGTCACCTCGGCGAAGGTCTCTTCGCCCTCGGTGCCCGCCACGTCGTCGGTGGGGGTCTCTGCAGTGGTCTCGGCCACGATTCTCCTCAGATCTTTCTTTACGTCTTAGGGGGTGGCCGGAACTACTGCGCGACCTGGGTGATCTCGAACGGGACAGGCTGCTGGGCAGCGTGCGGGTGCTGGTCTCCCGCGTAGATCTTCAGCTTCGAGAGCACCTGACGGCCCAGGGTGTTCTTGGGAATCATGCCCTTGATGGCCTTCTCGATGGCCTTCTCGGGGCTCTTCTCAAGCAGCTCGTCGTAGCGGACGGAACGCAGGCCACCCGGGTAACCGGAGTGGCGGTACGCCATCTTCTGGGTCTTCTTGTTGCCGGAGAGGTGAACCTTCTCGGCGTTGATGATGATGACGAAGTCACCCATGTCCATGTGCGGGGCGTAGATCGCCTTGTGCTTGCCCCGCAGGAGGGTGGCGGCGGTCGTCGCCAGACGGCCCAGGACGATGTCCTGCGCGTCGATGATGTGCCACTGGCGAGTGACATCGCCGGGCTTGGGGCTGTACGTACGCACTTCGTAGCCTTCGCTTCTTCAGTGGATGGGGTCCAGACACACGGCACCCCTGAAGCGATCTGCAGCTGGGGCTCACAATGCCGGGGACGCTGCCCGTATGCGAGCCACTGGTAACTGCTCCAGGGAACCTACGTAAGGGCCCTTCGCGTGAGAACGACGAAGCCAATACGTATAACAAAAGCCGAGACTACCCGCGCCGCCCCGGATGGGTCAAAACAGCTGGTCCGGGCCCGGGATCACGGGCCCGGACGACGGTACAGCCACCGGACCGGCTGCCCCGGCCGCCGCACCCGTCACGCCTGTCATGCCAACCGCACCCGTCACACCTGTCCCGCCCGTCACGCCCACCGCACCGTCCGCCTCGCCTACCGCACCCGCTCCACGCGCCGCTCGTCCCACACCGGCTCGGCCGTCTCCCGTACGACGCCGTCCGAGCCGAAGACCAGATACCGGTCGAAGGACTTCGCGAACCAGCGGTCGTGGGTGACCGCGACCACCGTGCCCTCGTACGCCTCCAGACCCTCCTGGAGCGCCTCGGCCGACTCCAGGTCCAGGTTGTCCGTCGGCTCGTCCAGGAGCAGCGCGGTGGTGCCCGCCAGCTCCAGGAGCAGGATCTGGAAGCGCGCCTGCTGGCCGCCCGAGAGCCGGTCGAAGAGCTGGTCGCCCTGGCGCTCCATCTCGTACCGGCGCAGCACGCCCATGGCCGCCCCCCGGTCCTTCGCGTGCTCCGTCCACAGGATGTCGACGAGCGTGCGGCCCAGCAGCTCCGGGTGCGCGTGGGTCTGGGCGAAGTGGCCGGGCACGACACGGGCGCCGGTCTTCCACTGGCCGGTGTGGGCGACGTCTCCGCCGGCCAGCAGCCGCAGGAAGTGGGACTTGCCCGACCCGTTGGAGCCGAGCACCGCGACCCGCTCGCCGTAGAAGATCTCCAGCGAGAAGGGCTTCATCAGGCCGGTCAGCTCAAGGTTCTCGCAGGTCACGGCCCGTACGCCGGTGCGGCCTCCGCGCAGCCGCATGCTGATCTCCTGCTCGCGCGGCGGCTCGGGCGGCGGCCCGGCCTCCTCGAACTTCTGGAAGCGCGTCTGCATGGCCCGGTAGCGCGATGCCATGTCGGGGCTGCTCGCCGCCTGGTTGCGCAGCCGCAGCACCAGCGCCTTCAGCCGGGCGTGCTCCTCGTCCCAGCGCCGCTTGAGCTCCTCGAACCTCGCGAAGCGCTCCTTGCGGGCCGCGTGGTACGTGTCGAACCCGCCGCCGTGCACCCAGACGTCCGAGCCGGCCGGACCGGGCTCCACACTCACGATCTTCTCGGCGGCCCTCGACAGCAGCTCCCTGTCGTGCGAGACGAAGAGCACCGTCTTGCGGGTCTCCTTCAGCCGCTCCTCCAGCCAGCGCTTGCCCGGCACGTCCAGGTAGTTGTCCGGCTCGTCGAGGAGCAGCACCTCGTCGGGCCCCCGCAGCAGCGCCTCCAGGACCAGCCGCTTCTGCTCGCCCCCGGAGAGCGTCCGCACCTCGCGGAACTGCGCCTTGTCGTAGGGGACGCCGAGCGCGGCCATGGTGCACATGTCCCAGACGGTCTCGGCCTCGTACCCCTGCACCTCGGCCCAGTCGCTCAGGGCCTGCGCGTACGTCATCTGCGCGGCCTCGTCGTCCACGGTCATGATCAGGTGCTCGGCGGCGTCCACCGCCCGGGCCGCTTCGCGGATGCGCGGCTGTGCGACCGAGACGAGCAGGTCCCGGACCGTACGGTCGTCACGGACCGAGCCGACGAACTGCCGCATCACTCCGAGGCCGCCGCTCACCGAGACCGTCCCGCCGTGCGGCTGGATCTCCCCCGCGATCAGCCGCAGCAGGGTGGTCTTGCCGGCGCCGTTGGCACCGACCAGGGCCACGACCGCGCCGTCACCCACCCGGAACGAGGCATCACCGAGCAGCACCCGCCCGTCCGGCAAGTAGTACTCAAGATGACCCGCTTCAAGATGTCCCATGCACCGGATTGTCGCCCACACGCACCCCCGGGAGGCAACCGGATTCCGGCGCCCCATTCCGGCGCCCCTGGGGGCTCGGGCCCGGCGAAGCCGGATTAGTATGCGCGCCATGAGCTTCGGGCAAGGGGGGCCCTCCTGGGGGCCGGGGGATTCACAGCGGAACAACGCCAACGGCGGGGACGGCCGGTGGCAGGCCCCGGGCGGGCAGACGCCCGGCGGGACGCCCGACTGGGCGGCGCTGGCCGACGAGAGCGCCGCACGCGGCAAACGCAAGAAGCTGCTGCTGATCGGCGGCGGGGTACTGGCCACCGCCGTGGTGGGGGCTCTCGTCGCGGCCGTGGTCGTGGCGGCGGGCAGCGGATCCGACACGGCCGGCAAGAACCTCCCCTCCCCCGAGGCGCTGCCGAGCAAGAGCAGTGAGGCCCTGCCGTCCTTCACGCCGAAGGCCCCGGCGCCACCGCCCGACCCCAAGGACTTCATCTCCAGCTCGAAGAAGGACACGGCCCCGCTCAGCGCCGCCACCCTCTTCCCCGGCGCGACGATCGCGGTGGGCGACCACACGTACAAGAAGGCCGCCACCCACCGCACCACGGCCTGCTCGTCCGTCACCCAGGGTGCGCTCGGGTCAGTGCTGGTCAACAACGGCTGCGGGCAGGTCATCCGGGCGACGTTCAGCAAGGGAGGCATCGCGGTCACCATCGGTGTCGCCGTCTTCGACACCGAGGCGCAGGCCCAGAAGGCGATGAAGCAGTCGGCCGGAGGCGTCGCCTCGCTCAACGGCGCGGGCGTCCCCACCTTCTGCCGCAACGGCTCGGTCTGCCGCAGGACCGCCAACGCCTATGGCCGCTATGCCTACTTCACGGTCGGCGGTTTCACCAGCGGCAAGAACGTCACACAGTCCGACGCCGACGTCTTCACTGCGGGCGACGACGTGGCGGAGTTCACCTTCCGCCAGATCGTGGCGCGCGGCCAGGCCCAGGCGTCGGCGGCTGCCACCGCTCCGGCGAGCTGAGGCCGCCCCGCCCGCTTCTGTCCCTGCCCGGCTCAGCTGCGGCCGCTGCCGCCCCGGTGGCGCAGCCGCAGCCGCAGGGGCAGCAGCGCGGACTCGATCTGCGTCGCCAGGTCCATCTTCGACACGCCTTCGGTGCGCTCCTCGAAGCGAATCGGGATCTCCACACCGCTGTAGCCGCGGCGTACGGCCAGGAACTTCAGCTCCACCTGGAAGCTGTATCCGGCGCTGCCCAGCGTCGTCAGGTCCACCGCGCGCAGCGTCTGCGCGCGCCACAGGTTGAAGCCCGCGGTGATGTCGCGGATCCGGGTGTCCAGGATGGTGCGCGCGTACTGGTTGGCGAAGCGCGACAGCAGCTTCCGGTGCAGGCCCCAGTCCTCGTCCAGCGAGCCGCCGTCGACGTACCGGCTGCCGACGACGAACCCGGCGTCGGTCGCCAGCGCGGTCCCCAGCAGCTGCGGCACGACGTGCGCGGGGTGGCTGCCGTCGGCGTCCATCTGTACGACGTAGTCGGCGCCCTCGTCGAGCGCGGCCAGCATCCCGGCGGCGTAGGCGCGCCCCAGGCCGTCCTTCTCCGTGCGGTGCAGCACGGTCATCCGCGGCCGGGCCCCGACGGCGCCCACTGTGCCGTTCCGGGCCGCGTTGTACTCGGCGGCCAGCTCGTCGGCCAGCCGGCCGGTGCCGTCGGGGCTGGCGTCGTCCACCACCTTCAGCTGGAGGCCGGGCAGCGGCAGGGCCAGCACGGCCTCGGCGGTGCGCGGCAGGCTGGCGGCCTCGTTGTACGTCGGCATCACCACGGTCAGCGGCAGTGCACCCCACTCCTGGGGGAGCTGCCCGGTCGTGGAGGGCTGAGGCATGGGATCTCCGTACGTCGGCGATGTGCGCTTCCCTGCGGGCCACCGGGCCGCGGCGGCGATCGCCCCCCGGCCGGCCTCGGATCCGGCCCTTCGGACTCGGCCTCGGACTCGGCCTCAGCAGCAGCCGGCGGCCCCCGGCAGGGTCCGCATATTACGTGCCTCGCGGCTCCTGGCCGCGAGCAACTCGTCGGCGGGGTAGCCCACTTCCTCCAGCGTCAGCCCATGTGGGCGCACCACGCGCACCGAGGAATCGCGCACCGCGACGGCGAGCACCTTCCCCGGCCACTCCACCGGCCGGTGCCCGTCGCCGACGGAGAGCAGCGCACCCACCAGCGAGCGGACCATGTTGTGGCAGAAGGCGTCGGCCCGCACGGTTCCGGTGACGATCCCGTCGGTGCCGCGCTCCCAGATCAGCTGCTGGAGGGTGCGGATCGTGGTCGCGCCCTCGCGCTTCTTGCAGTACGCGGCGAAGTCGTGCTCCCCGATGAGGGCCTGCGAAGCGGCGTTCATCGCCGGGAGGTCCAGCTCCCGGTCGTGCCAGAGGACGTGCCCGCGCAGCAGCGGATCGACCCCGCCGGGCCGGTCGCTCACGCGGTAGGCGTACCGGCGCCAGATCGCCGAGAACCGGGCGTTGAAGCCCGGCGGTGCCTCGGCCACCCGCCACACCCGTACGTCCTGGGGAAGCCGCCCGGACAGCCGCCGCAGCAGCATCTCCCGGTGCTCCTCCCACACCTCACGGGGGAGGTCGACCTGCGCGACCTGGCCACGGGCGTGCACCCCGGCGTCGGTGCGTCCGGCGACCGTCAGGTCGTACGTCGTGGCCGAGCGGGTCACGGTACGGATGGCCGACTCCAACTCGCCCTGCACCGTGCGCCGTTCGTTCTGCTTCGCCCAGCCGGAGAAGTCCCTGCCGTCGTACGCAAGGTCCAGCCGCACCCGTACCGAACCGGGCTCCACCTCATCACTCACCAGCGCATCCTCTCAGCCTCACGCGCCCCACCGCACCGCACGATTCACCCACCACACAAAGAAGAACGGACCCGCACCGCCCCGGAGGGAGATACGAGCCCGTTCAGCTGTCTTCAGAACGTTGTCCTCAGAACGCTGCCCTCAAAAGGGTCAGGCGTCCTTGGACTCCGCCTCGACCGGCTTCGCGTCCTCGACGACCTCGGCCGGGGCCTCGGTCTTCGGGGCAGCGTCCTTGGCGGCACGCTTGGTCGCGGCCTCGGCCTCACCGGTGGCCTCCTGGGCCACGGTCAGCGCCTCGACCAGCTCGATGACCGCCATCGGGGCGTTGTCGCCACGACGGTTGCCGATCTTGGTGATGCGGGTGTAGCCACCGGGGCGGTTCTCGTACCGGGGGGCGATCTCGGTGAAGAGCGTGTGGACGACGCCCTTGTCCGTGATCGACTTCAGCACGAGGCGACGGTTGTGGATGTCGCCCTTCTTCGCCTTGGTGATGAAACGCTCCGCGACCGGACGCAGGCGGCGAGCCTTGGCCTCGGTCGTGGTGATGCGGCCGTGCTCGAACAGCGACTTCGCGAGGTTCGCGAGAAGCAGACGCTCGTGCGCGGCGCCGCCGCCCAGACGGGCACCCTTGGCAGGCTTCGGCATGGTGTTTCTCCTTGTGATCTGCACCGGCCGTATCAGGTACCGGTGTCAGTAACCGGCGGGCTGCTGCCCGCCGGAAGTCCACGGCCGGGACCCCGGACATTCCCGGGGTCCCGGCCGGAGGCGTATCAGTACTGCTCGGTCTCCACGAAACCGGCGTCCGCGTCGTCGTCCGCACCGAAGGCGTCGGCGGCGGCGGTCGGGTCGAATCCGGGCGGGCTGTCCTTGAGCGCGAGGCCCATGCCGGCCAGCTTCGCCTTGACCTCGTCGATCGACTTCGCACCGAAGTTGCGGATGTCGAGCAGGTCGGCCTCGGACCGCGCCACGAGCTCACCCACGGAGTGGATGCCCTCGCGCTTGAGGCAGTTGTACGAACGGACGGTGAGCTCAAGCTCCTCGATCGGCAGCGCCAGATCGGCGGCGAGCGCGGCGTCCGTCGGCGACGGGCCCATGTCGATGCCCTCGGCGTCGATGTTGAGCTCGCGGGCCAGACCGAACAGCTCGACCAGGGTCTTACCGGCCGACGCCATGGCGTCACGGGGACGCATGGCCTGCTTGGTCTCGACGTCGACGATCAGCTTGTCGAAGTCGGTGCGCTGCTCGACACGGGTCGCCTCGACCTTGTACGTGACCTTCAGCACCGGGGAGTAGATGGAGTCGACCGGGATGCGGCCGATCTCCTGGCCCAGCTGCTTGTTCTGCACGGCGGAGACGTAGCCGCGGCCGCGCTCGACGGTCAGCTCCATCTCCAGCTTGCCCTTGCCGTTCAGCGTGGCGAGGACCAGGTCGGGGTTGTGCACCTCGACACCGGCCGGCGGGGCGATGTCAGCAGCGGTGACCAGGCCGGGGCCCTGCTTACGCAGGTACATCACGACCGGCTCGTCGTGCTCCGAGGAGACGACCAGCTGCTTGATGTTGAGGATGAGGTCGGTCACGTCCTCCTTGACGCCCGGCACGGTGGTGAACTCGTGCAGGACACCGTCGACGCGGATGCTGGTGACAGCGGCGCCGGGGATCGAGGAGAGGAGCGTGCGGCGGAGCGAGTTGCCGAGGGTGTAGCCGAAGCCCGGCTCCAGCGGCTCGATCACGAACCGCGAGCGGTACTCGTCGACGACCTCTTCGGTCAGCGACGGACGCTGAGCGATAAGCATGTGGTGATCCTTCAGTCGTGGGCGCCCACTATTTGACGCCCCCAAGGTCTTGCTGTCGTGCGGTGCTGCTGTGGTGCGGTGCTGCTGCTGTGCGGTTCTGCCGGTGCACAGGCACAGGAATCGCGTGCCGCACACGTACTACAAGAGTACGAGTCCTACAAGGGTACGGGCGGTACGCCGAAAAGAGGCCGTACCGCCCGCATAACCCTGTGGAACAGTCCGACGCCGGAGCGTCAGACGCGACGCCGCTTCGGGGGGCGGCAGCCGTTGTGCGGGGTGGGGGTGACGTCCTGGATCGAGCCGACCTCAAGGCCGGTGGCCTGGAGGGAGCGGATCGCGGTCTCACGGCCGGAGCCGGGACCCTTGACGAAGACGTCGACCTTGCGCATGCCGTGCTCCTGCGCGCGACGGGCGGCCGACTCGGCGGCCATCTGCGCGGCGAAGGGGGTGGACTTGCGCGAGCCCTTGAAGCCGACGTGGCCGGCGGAGGCCCAGGAGATCACGTTGCCCGAGGGGTCCGTGATCGAGACGATCGTGTTGTTGAACGTGCTCTTGATGTGGGCATGCCCGTGAGCGACGTTCTTCTTTTCCTTGCGGCGCACCTTCTTGGTAGCACCCTGACGGCCCTTAGGAGGCATGTCTTACTCCCGGTGGAGTGGAGGTGATCGGTCCTACAGCGAAGACCGCTGAACAGCGTCCCTAGCTGAGGACTACTTCTTGCCCGGCTTCTTCTTACCGGCGATCGCGCGACGCGGGCCCTTGCGGGTACGAGCGTTCGTGCTGGTGCGCTGGCCGTGGACCGGAAGCCCACGACGGTGACGCAGACCCTGGTAGCAGCCGATCTCGACCTTGCGGCGGATGTCGGCCTGGATCTCGCGGCGGAGGTCACCCTCGGTGCGGAGGTTGGCGTCCACGTACTCGCGGATCTTGACCAGGTCCTCTTCGGCCAGATCACGAACGCGGGTGTTGGGGTCAACACCGGTGGCGGCCAGGGCCTCCTTGGACCGGGTGCGCCCGATGCCGAAGACGTAGGTGAGGGCAACCTCCACGCGCTTTTCGCGCGGGATGTCAACACCTGAAACGCGTGCCATTCAATGGCTCCTGTTGATATCGGGGGTCTTCCGCAGAGCCTGTCCCAGACGAAAGTGCCTGCGTTGTGCAGGCACTATTCCGGGTCCCCGGCCCCCGCCGGAGGTGTCGCCCGCTGTGTCAGCTGGGCGGGCCCTGCGTATGTACGTATTTACGTGCGTCGCGCGAAGAACTGCGAGGTGCAGGTCGTGCGTCAGCCCTGGCGCTGCTTGTGGCGCAGGTTGTCGCAGATGACCATGACCCGACCGTGACGGCGGATCACCTTGCACTTGTCGCAGATCTTCTTGACGCTCGGCTTGACCTTCATGGGATGTCAGGTTCTCCGGGTCGGTGCCACCACCACGCCGTGAAGCGGGGTGCGGGCAAGATCTACTTGTAGCGGTAGACGATCCGACCACGCGTCAGGTCGTACGGAGACAGCTCCACGACGACCCGGTCATCCGGGAGGATACGGATGTAGTGCATCCGCATCTTGCCGCTGATGTGCGCTAGGACCTTGTGACCGTTCTGAAGTTCCACCTTGAACATTGCGTTCGGGAGGGACTCGATCACGGTGCCCTCGATTTCGATGGCACCTTGCTTCTTGGCCACGCTTCGCCCTTCGAATCGGCTACCTTGATCGACTCCGTACAGCACGCATGTCGACATGACATGCATGAAGACATACGGGTATACGCGAGCCGACGAGTCAGTCTACGTCAGGGCATCCATAAAGACGAATCCGGGAAGACTGCCCTGCTGTCAAGATCCTTAAGCCACTCGGCCGCACAGTCGGCCGTACACGCGCCCGCGTGCGCGGGCGCGCGGTCAGCCGAGCGGGTCGGGGGCCGTCGTCACGCCGAGCTCCGCCAGTTTCGCCTTGCCGCCGTCCGGCGCCGTCAGCACGATCAGCCCCTCGTCGGTCAGCGCGATCGAGTGCTCCCAGTGCGAGGACCAGGTCCCGTCGGTCGTGATGACCGTCCAGTCGTCCTCCAGCACCTGGGTGCGGGGCGTGCCGAGCGAGACCATCGGCTCGATCGCCAGGCAGAAGCCGGGAACCAGCTTCGGGTTGTGCCGGCCGATGAGGCGGCGCTTGTCGACGTAGTTCAGCAGATGCGGGTCCATGTGCATCTCGGAACCGATGCCGTGGCCGCCGTAGTCCTCAATGATCCCGTACTTGCCGGAGGACGGGCGGGGCTGGCGGCGGATGTAGCCCTCGATCGCCTTCGACACCTCGGCGAGCCTGGCGCCCTTCTTCATCGCGGCGATCCCGGCCCACATCGACTCCTCGGTCACCCGGGAGAGCTCGACCAGCTCCGGGGCGTGCCCGGTGCCGACGAACGCGGTGTAGGCGGCGTCGCCGTGCCAGCCGTCGATGATCGCGCCGCAGTCGATCGAGATGATGTCGCCGTCCTTGAGGACGGTCTTCTCGTCCGGGATGCCGTGGACCACGACCTCGTTCACCGAGGTACAGATGGTGGCGGGGAAACCGCCGTAGCCGAGGAAGTTCGGCTTCGCGTTGTGGTCGGCGAGCACCTTGCGGGCGACCTGGTCCAGGTCGTTCGTGGTGGCCCCGGGTACCGCGGCCTCACGGGTCGCGGCGTGGATCGCGGCGACGACCAGTCCCGCCTCACGCATCTTCGCGATCTGCTCGGGAGTCTTGATCTCCACCATCGAAATTGCCTTCCGCATCGAACCGGATCTGTCTGCTCAACAATGATCTATCTGCTCAACAGTACGGCCGCGGCGTCCTGGGGACACCGCGGCCGTGCGTACACGTACTGCCTGTCAGACCTTGTCGGCCTGCAGGGCCTCCATCGCCCGCTCGGTCACCTCGGTGACCTTGCCGAGCGCGGAGATCGTCGACACCAGGCCCTGGGCCTTGTAGTGGTCGATGATCGGCTCGGTCTGCGTGTGGTAGACCTCCAGCCGGGTGCGCACCGTCGCCTCGGTGTCGTCACCGCGCTGGTAGAGCTCGCCGCCGCAGATGTCGCAGACGCCCTCGTGCTTCGGGCGGCTGTACTCGACGTGGAACACATGACTTGAGTCGTTGCGGCAGATACGCCGGCCGGCGATCCGCTTCACGACCTCGTCCTCGGGGACCTCAAGGTCCAGCACCGCATCCAGCTTCTGTCCCTCGGCGCTCAGCCACTCGTCGAGTGCCTGGGCCTGGGCGACGTTGCGCGGGAAACCGTCGAGGAGGAAACCGCCCTCGGCGTCGGGCTGGGACATCCGGTCCTGCGCCATCCCGATGGTGACCTCGTCCGGAACCAGCTCACCGGCGTCCATCAGCGCCTTGGCCTGCTTGCCCAGCTCCGTACCCTGACTGATATTGGCACGGAAGAGGTCGCCCGTGGAGATGTGCGGGATGTCCAGGTCCTTGGCAAGGTACGCGGCCTGCGTTCCCTTGCCCGCCCCGGGCGGTCCGACGAGGACGATACGCATCAGCGGAGGAACCCTTCGTAATTACGCTGCTGGAGCTGGCTCTCAATCTGCTTCACGGTCTCCAGACCCACACCCACGATGATCAGGATGCTCGTCCCGCCGAACGGGAAGTTCTGGTTCGCGCCGAAGCCAACCAACGCCATCGTTGGGACAAGAGCGATCACACCCAGATACAGCGACCCCGGCCAGGTGATCCGGTTGAGTACGTAGCTCAGATACTCAGCGGTCGGTCGGCCAGCCCGGATGCCCGGGATGAAGCCACCATACTTCTTCATGTTGTCGGCGACTTCCTCGGGGTTGAACGAGATCGCCACATAGAAGAAGGCGAAGAACACGATCAACAGGAAGTACGTGATGATGTAGGCCGGGTGATCGCCCTTGACCAGGTTGTCCTTGACCCAGGTCGCCCAGCCGGCGGTCGAACCGCTGAACTGCACGATGAGGCCCGGGATGTAGAGCAGCGACGAAGCGAAGATGACCGGAATCACACCGGCCTGGTTCACCTTGAGCGGGATGTAGGTGGACGTACCACCGTAGGACTTCCGGCCGATCATGCGCTTCGCGTACTGGACGGGGATGCGGCGCTGGGCCTGCTCCACGAAGACGACGAGGCCGACCATGGCCAGACCCACCAGGATCACCGCACCGAACTCGATCCAGCCGCCCGCCAGCTTGCCCTGCTGCTTGACGGCCCACAGCGCGCCGGGGAAACCGGCCGCGATGGAGACGAACATCAGGATCGACATTCCGTTGCCGATGCCGCGGTCGGTGACGAGCTCGCCGAGCCACATGACCATGCAGGTGCCGGCGACCATGCAGACCACCATGGTGACGGTGGTGAAGATCGACTGGTCGGGCACGATCTGGTTGGCCACGGGGCAGCTGCCGAAGAGCGCGCCGGTCCGGGCGGTCGCCACCAGACCGGTGCCCTGGAGGACCGCGAGCGCCACGGTCAGATAACGCGTGTACTGCGTGACCTTCGCCTGACCGGACTGCCCTTCCTTCTTCAGCGCTTCCAGCCGCGGGATCACCACGGTCAGCAGCTGAAGGATGATGCTCGCCGTGATGTACGGCATGATGCCGAGCGCGAAGATGGTGATCTGCAACAGTGCGCCACCACTGAACATGTTGACCAGACCGAAGAGACCCTGGTTGGTCTTCGTCTGGTCAAGACACTGCTGGACGTTCGTGTAGCTGACCCCGGGGATCGGGATGTGCGTTCCGAGCCGGTAGATCACGATGATGGCGAGTGTGAACAGCAGCTTCTTGCGCAGGTCGGGCGTCTTGAACGCTCGGGCGAACGCGGTGAGCACGGTGCCTCCTGCGACCCCCGCGCGTCTGCGTAGAGGTGACGGTCTTGAGAATTCGACGATGGACGGTATGCGTATCGGTCAATAGCCGTACCGATACACCACGCTGAGTACAGACAGTGCAGCGCCACCATACCGGCGACCCTGCCCCCCTTGGAACGACCAACCGGGGATGCCCTTTCAAAAAGGCATCCCCGGTTGGGTGTTCAGGTCATCGAGTCGTCTCAGACGAGCTCGGTGACGGTGCCGCCCGCGGCGGCAATCTTCTCCTTGGCGGAGCCGGAGACGGCGTCAACCGAAACCGTCAGCGCCACCGAGATCTCGCCCTGGCCCAGGACCTTGACGAGGCTGTTCTTACGTACCGCGCCCTTGGCGACCAGTCCGGCCACCGTGACCTCTCCACCCTCGGGGTAGAGCTCGCCGAGCTTGTCCAGGTTGACAACCTGGAACTCGGTGCGGAACGGGTTCTTGAAGCCCTTCAGCTTCGGGAGGCGCATGTGGAGGGGCATCTGCCCGCCCTCGAAGCGCTCCGGAACCTGGTAACGGGCCTTCGTGCCCTTGGTACCACGACCTGCGGTCTTACCCTTGGACGCCTCACCACGACCCACACGGGTCTTGGCGGTCTTGGCGCCCGGGGCGGGCCGGAGGTTGTGGACCTTCAGCGGGTTGTTCTCCGCCATGTCAGTCGACCTCCTCAACCGTCACGAGGTGGCGGACGGTGTTAGCCATTCCGCGGAACTCGGGGCGGTCCTCCTTGACAACCACGTCGTGCAGGCGCTTGAGCCCGAGCGAACGCAGGGTGTCGCGGTGGTTCTGCTTGCTGCCGATGTACGACTTCGTCTGCGTGATCTTGAGGCGAGCCATTACGCACCCGCTCCCGCACGCGCACGGAGCAGAGCCGCGGGGGCGACGTCCTCAAGGGGCAGACCACGGCGAGCCGCGATCTCCTCGGGACGCTGCAGGCCCTGGAGGGCCGCCACGGTCGCGTGCACGATGTTGATCGCGTTGTCGGAGCCGAGCGACTTCGACAGGATGTCGTGGACGCCGGCGCACTCCAGAACGGCGCGCACCGGGCCACCGGCGATAACACCGGTACCGGGGGAAGCAGGCTTGAGCAGAACGACGCCCGCAGCCTTCTCGCCCGTGATCGGGTGAGGGATGGTGCCCTGGATACGCGGGACCTTGAAGAAGCTCTTCTTCGCCTCTTCGACGCCCTTGGCGATGGCCGCGGGAACTTCCTTGGCCTTGCCGTATCCGACACCTACGGTGCCGTCACCGTCTCCGACCACGACGAGCGCGGTGAAGCTGAAGCGACGACCACCCTTGACAACCTTGGCAACGCGGTTGATCGCGACTACGCGCTCAACGTAAGCGGTCTTCTCGGCGGCAGCGCCACCGTCGCGACCCTTCCGGTCCCGCCGCTCGCCGCCACCGGCACCGCTTCCGCGGCGCTGGGGTCCAGCCATTGGATTTACCTCTCTCTGTTACGTCCGTTAGTCCCGGAACCGGGGCTTAGAACTTCAGCCCGGCTTCGCGGGCGGCGTCAGCCAGAGCGGCAATGCGCCCGGCGTACCTGTTGCCACCACGGTCGAACACGACAGCCTCGACACCCGCGGCCTTCGCGCGCTCGGCGACGAGCGCACCGACCTGCTGTGCCTGGGCGCTCTTGTCGCCCTCGCCACCGCGGATCGAGGTGTCCAGGGTCGACGCCGAAGCGAGCGTGTGGCCCGCGATGTCGTCGATGACCTGCGCAACGATGTTGCGGTTGGAGCGCGTCACGACCAGGCGCGGACGCTCCGGCGTGCCGGAGACGTGCTTGCGGACACGGACGTGGCGGCGCTTGATGGCAGCGCGCTTGTACGCGTCACCCTTGGCGATCTTTACACCGTATGCCATGGCTTACTTACCCGCCTTTCCGACCTTGCGGCGGATAACCTCGCCGGCGTACTTGACGCCCTTGGCCTTGTACGGGTCGGGCTTCCGCAGCTTGCGGATCTTCGCCGATACCTCGCCGACCTTCTGCTTGTCGATGCCCTCGACGCTGAACTTCGTGGGCGACTCGACCTTGAAGGTGATGCCCTCAGGGGCCTCGATGGTGATCGAGTGGCTGTAGCCCAGGGCGAACTCCAGGTTGGAGCCCTTCGCCTGGACGCGGTAACCGACACCGCTGATTTCGAGCGCCTTGGTGTATCCCGTGGTCACGCCGGTGATCATGTTCGCCACCAGCGTGCGGGACAGGCCGTGAAGGGCCTTGTTCTGACGCTCGTCGTTAGGACGGACGACGTTGAGCACGCCGTCCTCGCCCTTGGTGACCTCGATCGGCGCGGCAACGGTGTGCGAGAGGGACCCCTTGGGGCCCTTCACCGCGACCGTGCGGCCATCGATGGTGACGTCCACACCGGCGGGAACCTGGATGGGGAGCTTGCCGATTCGCGACATGAGCTTTTCCTCCGTTCCCGACTACCAGACGTAGGCGAGGACTTCCCCACCTACGCCCTTCTTGCTTGCCTGCTGACCGGTCAGGAGGCCGTAGGACGTGGAGATGATCGCCACGCCCAGGCCGCCGAGAACCTTCGGCAGACTTGTGGACTTCGCGTACACACGCAGACCCGGCTTCGAGATCCGCTTGATGCCTGCGATCGAGCGCTCGCGGTTCGGGCCGAACTTCAGCTCGAGAACGAGGTTCTTGCCGACCTCGGCGTCCTCGGTCTTCCAGCCGGTGATGAAGCCCTCCTGCTGGAGGATCTCCGCGATGTGCGACTTGATCTTGCTGTGCGGCATCACGACGGAGTCGTGGTACGCCGAGTTTGCGTTACGCAGACGCGTGAGCATGTCTGCGATGGGATCAGTCATGGTCATGAATTGGCCTTCGGCCTCTCTCGCCGGGGTTTCCTGTATGCGCCATCCCTCTCCCCACTCAGTGGCGGGACGGGTGCGGTGCGGGGACCTACGGCGTAGTAAGCGTTTTGTCAGCGGGCTTGGCCCGCGGGCGGTCGGGCGGCAGAGGCCCAACCCCGCAAGCCTACGGCATGCGGAGGAGGGCTTCTGCCGACCTGATGCTTACCGAGAGCCTCCGATAATTCCCGGAAAGGGAATTACCAGGAGCTCTTGGTCACGCCCGGCAGCTCGCCGCGGTGGGCCATCTCACGAAGGCACACACGGCACAGGCCGAACTTGCGGTAGACGGAGTGGGGCCGGCCGCAGCGCTGGCAGCGGGTGTACCCGCGGACGCCGAACTTCGGCTTGCGGGCGGCCTTAGCGATCAGGGACTTCTTCGCCACGGTCAGTTCTCCTTGAACGGGAAGCCGAGGTGACGAAGGAGGGCACGACCCTCGTCGTCATTGGTCGCCGTGGTGACCACGGTGATGTCCATGCCCCGGACCCGGTCGATCTTGTCCTGGTCGATCTCGTGGAACATGACCTGCTCCGTGAGACCGAAGGTGTAGTTGCCACGGCCGTCGAACTGCTTCGGCGACAGGCCACGGAAGTCACGGATACGCGGAAGCGCGAGCGACAGCGTACGGTCCAGGAACTCCCACATCCGGTCACCGCGGAGGGTGACGTGGCAGCCGATCGGCTGCCCCTCGCGCAGCTTGAACTGCGCGATCGACTTGCGGGCCTTGGTGACGGCCGGCTTCTGACCGGTGATCGTGGTGAGGTCCTTGATGGCACCGTCGATCAGCTTGGAGTCGCGGGCGGCGTCGCCCACACCCATGTTGACCACGATCTTGACGAGACCGGGGATCTGCATGACGTTCTCGTACGAGAACTCCTCACGCAGCTTGCCGGCGATTTCCTCGCGGTAGCGCGTCTTCAGACGCGGCGCAGTGGTGGCAGTCATCAGATGTCCTCACCGGTCCGCTTGGCAACGCGGATCTTGTTGCCCTCGTCGTCAAAGCGGTAGCCGACGCGGGTGACGACCTTCTTGCCGTCCTTCTCCACCACCAGCTGAACGTTGCTGACGTGGACAGGGGCTTCGGTCGTCACGATGCCACCGGTCTGCGAACCACGAGCGGTCTGGCCGGCCTTGGTGTGCTTCTTGACCCGGTTGACACCCTCGACGAGGACACGGTTCTGCGTGGGGTAGGCAACGATGACCTTGCCCTGCTTGCCGCGGTCCTTACCGGTGATGACCTGAACCAGGTCGCCCTTCTTGATCTTCATGCTTACAGCACCTCCGGCGCGAGCGAGATGATCTTCATGAACTTCTTCTCGCGCAGCTCACGGCCCACCGGGCCGAAGATACGGGTGCCGCGGGGGTCGCCGTCGTTCTTCAGAATGACGGCGGCGTTCTCGTCGAAGCGGATGTACGAGCCGTCCTGACGACGACGCTCCTTGACGGTGCGAACGATGACCGCCTTGACGACGTCACCCTTCTTCACGTTGCCACCGGGGATCGCGTCCTTGACGGTGGCGACAATGACGTCACCGATACCCGCGTAGCGGCGACCCGAGCCACCGAGAACACGAATGGTGAGAATTTCCTTCGCACCCGTGTTGTCGGCGACGCGAAGTCGCGACTCCTGCTGGATCACGTCTATCTCCTGATCGTCTGCCGGTTCCCGGCGGGGGACTTACGCAAGTGACTTACGCGAGTCCCCCACCGAGCCTGGCGGAACTGACCTGAGCGATGAGCTCAGGGATTCTTACTTGGCCTTCTCGAGGATCTCGACGATGCGCCAGCGCTTCGACGCCGACAGCGGCCGTGTCTCCATGATGACAACACGGTCGCCGACACCGGCGGCATTGGCCTCGTCGTGCGCCTTGAGCTTGTTGGTACGGCGGATGACCTTGCCGTACAGCGCGTGCTTGACGCGGTCCTCGACAGCGACGACGACGGTCTTGTCCATCTTGTCGCTGACGACGAGACCCTCACGGGTCTTGCGGAATCCGCGCTGCTCAGTCGTCTCAGTCACATTCTTCTCGCTCATCAGGCGCTCTCCACCGTCTCGATGCCCAGCTCGCGCTCACGCATCAGGGTGTAGATCCGGGCGATGTCCTTACGGACGGACTTGAGCCGACCGTGGTTCTCGAGCTGTCCGGTCGCCGCCTGGAAGCGGAGGTTGAACAGCTCTTCCTTGGCCTCACGCAGCTTGGCGACGAGGTCCTCGTCGTTCAGCTCACGCAGCTCGGTCGCCTTGATACCGGCCGCCATCACGACTCACCTGCCTCGCGCCGCACGATGCGGCACTTCATCGGAAGCTTGTGGGCGGCGCGGGTGAGCGCCTCCTTAGCGACCTTCTCGTTCGGGTAGGACAGCTCGAACATCACCCGGCCGGGCTTGACGTTCGCGATCCACCACTCCGGGGAGCCCTTACCCGAACCCATGCGGGTCTCGGCAGGCTTCTTGGTGAGGGGACGGTCCGGGTAGATGTTGATCCAGACCTTGCCGCCACGCTTGATGTGGCGGGTCATCGCGATACGAGCAGCCTCGATCTGGCGGTTCGTCACGTACGCCGGCGTCAGAGCCTGGATGCCGTACTCACCGAATGCGACCTCAGTGCCACCCTTCGCCATACCACTGCGCTTGGGGTGGTGCTGCTTGCGGTGCTTGACCCTACGAGGGATCAGCATGTCGGTCAGGCCTCCGTTCCAGTGCTCTCAGCCGGAGCAGCGGCTGCGGGAGCGTCGGCCTTGGGGGCCTCGGCTGCCGGCGCGGACTGCTGCGGCTTGCGGCCACGGCCGCCACGCTCGCCGCCACGGCCACCACGGCCGCCGGCTGCCGGACGGTCACTGCCGCCACCACGGGCCGGGCGGTTACCCGCACGGGCCGCGGCGTTCTCGGCACGGACCTCGGCGATGTTCTTGACATTGCCCTTGTAGATCCAGACCTTCACGCCGATACGGCCGAAGGTCGTCTTGGCCTCGAAGAAGCCGTAGTCCACGTTCGCGCGGAGCGTGTGCAGCGGCACACGGCCCTCGCGGTAGAACTCCGAACGGGACATCTCGGCGCCGCCGAGACGGCCACCGCACTGGATCTTGATGCCCTTGGCGCCCGCCTTCATCGTCGACTGCATGCTCTTACGCATGGCGCGACGGAAGGAGACACGCGAGGAGAGCTGCTCGGCGACGGCCTGGGCCACCAGCTGAGCGTCCACCTCGGGGTTCTTGACCTCAAGGATGTTGAGCTGGACCTGCTTGCCGGTCAGCTTCTCCAGCTCGCCGCGGATGCGGTCGGCCTCGGCGCCGCGGCGGCCGATGACGATGCCCGGACGAGCGGTGTGGATGTCGACGCGGACGCGGTCGCGGGTGCGCTCGATCTCAACCTTCGAGATGCCGGCGCGCTCCATGCCCTTCGTCATCATGCGACGAATGGCGACGTCTTCCTTGACGTAGTCCTTGTACAGCTTGTCGGCGTACCAACGGGACTTGAAGTCCGTGGTAATGCCGAGTCGGAACCCGTGCGGGTTAACCTTCTGGCCCATTACCGGGTTCCTTCCTTGCTGCTGACGACCACGGTGATGTGGCTGGTCCGCTTGCGGATCCGGTAGGCACGGCCCTGGGCGCGCGGACGGAACCGCTTCAGGGTCGGGCCCTCGTCGACGTATGCCTCGGAGATGACAAGGCTGCCGGCGTCGGTGTGGTCGTAATTGTGTGCAGCGTTGGCGATGGCGCTGTCAAGCACCTTGCCAACCGGCACGCTCGCGGCCTGCGGGGCGAAACGCAGGACCGCCTGAGCCTCCGTGGCATCCATGCCACGGATAAGGTCCACCACGCGGCGGGCCTTCATGGGCGTGACGCGGATGTACCGCGCCTGGGCCCTGGCTTCCATGGTTGTCCCTTCGGTGTCGTTCATAGTCTTCGCACCCCGCCTTAGCGGCGCTTCGACTTGCGGTCGTCCTTGACGTGGCCGCGGAAGGTGCGGGTCGGCGCAAACTCGCCGAGCTTGTGGCCGACCATCGACTCGGTGACGAACACCGGGACGTGGATCTTGCCGTTGTGCACCGCGATGGTGTGTCCCAGCATGTCCGGGATGATCATCGAGCGCCGGGACCAGGTCTTGATGACGTTCTTGGTGCCTGCTTCGTTCTGTACGTCCACCTTCTTGACAAGGTGTCCGTCGACGAAAGGCCCCTTCTTGAGACTGCGCGGCATCTAAACCCGCTCCTAGCGCTTCTTGTTCGTCTTGCGGCGGCGGACGATGTACTTGCTCGAAGCCTTCTTCGGCGAGCGAGTACGACCCTCCTTCTGACCCCACGGGCTGACCGGGTGGCGACCACCGGAGGTCTTGCCCTCACCACCACCGTGCGGGTGGTCGACCGGGTTCATCGCGACACCGCGGACGGACGGGCGGACGCCCTTCCAGCGCATACGGCCGGCCTTGCCCCAGTTGATGTTCGACTGCTCGGCATTGCCGACCTCGCCGATGGTGGCGCGGCAGCGGATGTCGACCAGACGGACCTCGCCCGACGGCATACGAAGGTGCGCCATGGCGCCTTCCTTCGCGAGCAGCTGGACCGAAGCACCCGCGGAACGGGCGATCTTCGCTCCGCCACCGGGACGCATCTCGATGGCGTGGATGGTCGTACCGACCGGGATGTTGCGCAGCGGCAGGTTGTTGCCCGGCTTGATGTCGGCACCCGCGCCGTTCTCCACCCGGTCGCCCTGGCCGAGCTTGGCCGGGGCGAGGATGTAGCGCTTCTCGCCGTCTGCGTAGTGCAGCAGCGCGATGCGCGCGGTGCGGTTCGGGTCGTACTCGATGTGCGCGACCTTGGCCGGCACGCCGTCCTTGTCGTGACGACGGAAGTCGATCACACGGAAGGCGCGCTTGTGTCCGCCACCCTGGTGGCGAACGGTGATCCGGCCGGTGTTGTTACGGCCGCCCTTGCTGTGCAGAGGGCGAACCAGCGACTTCTCCGGCGTGGACCGCGTGATCTCGACAAAGTCGGCGACGCTGGAGCCACGACGGCCCGGGGTCGTCGGCTTGTACTTGCGGATACCCATTTCTCAGTCCTCGTCCGATTCCGGACGACTCGGACTCCGTTAGGAGACCGGGCCGCCGAAGATGTCGATACGGTCGCCCTCGGCAAGGGTCACAATGGCGCGCTTGGTGTCAGCGCGCTTCCCGAACCCGGTGCGGGTGCGCTTGCGCTTGCCCTGGCGGTTGATCGTGTTGACTCCGGTGACCTTGACCGAGAAGACCGCTTCCACGGCCTGCTTGATCTGGGTCTTGTTGGAGCCCGGCGCGACGATGAACGTGTACTTGTTCTCGTCGAGCAGCGCGTAGCTCTTCTCGGAAACAACCGGCTTGACGAGGACGTCGCGCGGGTCCGTGAAGGTCTTGCTGGTAACGGTCGCCTCAGCCATCAGACGTCGCTCCCTTCGGTCTCAGTGGTGGCCTTGGGGCCAGACACGAAGGACTCGAAGGCGGCCTTGGTGAAGACCACGTCATCGGAGACGAGCACGTCGTACGTGTTCAGCTGGCCCGGCTCCAGGAGGTGCACCTGGGGCAGGTTGCGGGCGGAGAGCCACGCGGCCTCGTCCGAACGCTCGGCGACCAGGAGCACGTGCTTGCGCTCGCTGACCTTGCCCAGCAGGGACTTCGCGGCCTTCGTGGAGGCAGCGCCCTCGACCACGCCGGAGACGACGTGGACGCGAGCGTTCTGCGCCCGGTCGGTGAGGGCACCGCGCAGAGCGGCGACCTTCATCTTCTTCGGGGTGCGCTGCGAGTAGTCACGCGGCTGCGGGCCGTGGACGACGCCACCGCCGGCGAACTGCGGCGCACGGGTCGAACCCTGGCGCGCGCGGCCGGTGCCCTTCTGGCGGTAAGGCTTCTTACCGCCACCGCGGACTTCGCCGCGACGCTTGGTCTTGTGCGTGCCCTGACGGGCCGCGGCCAGCTGTGCGACAACGACCTGGTGGATCAGCGGGATGCTGATCTTGGCGTCGAAGATCTCCGAGGGGAGTTCGACGGTCCCGGCCTTGTCGCCTGCCGGCGAAAGGATGTCAATGGTGCTCATCGGTTCCTCAAGCCCCCTTGGCCGCGGTACGGACCAGGACGAGGCCGCCGTTCGGACCGGGGACCGCGCCCTTGATGAGCAGCAGACCCTTCTCCGCGTCAACGGCGTGGACGGTCAGGTTCTGGGTGGTGACCCGCTCGTTGCCCATGCGGCCCGCCATGCGCATGCCCTTGAAGACACGGCCCGGGGTGGCACAGCCACCGATGGAGCCAGGCTTACGGTGCACGCGGTGGGCACCGTGGGAAGCCTTGCCACCCTTGAAGTTGTGGCGCTTCATGACACCGGCGAAGCCCTTGCCCTTGCTCTTGCCCGTGACATCAACCTTGATGCCGGACTCGAACACCTGGGCGGTGATCTCCTGGCCCAGCGTGTACTCGCTGGCGTCAGGGGTGCGGAGCTCCACCAGGTGGCGGCGCGGAGTCACGTCGGCCTTGGCGAAGTGACCCTTGAGGGGCTTGTTCACCTTGCGAGGGTCGATCTCGCCGAAGGCGATCTGGACCGACTCGTAGCCGTCGATGTCGTTCGTACGGACCTGCGTCACGACGCACGGCCCGGCCTTGACGACGGTCACCGGGACAACCCGGTTGTTCTCGTCCCAGACCTGGGTCATGCCGAGCTTCTCGCCCAGGACGCCCTTGATGTTCTTAGTCATCTCGCGCGTCACCTCAGAGCTTGATCTCGATGTCGACGCCCGCCGGCAGGTCGAGACGCATCAGCGAGTCAACCGTCTTCGGCGTGGGGTCGAGAATGTCGATGAGGCGCTTGTGCGTGCGCATCTCGAAGTGCTCGCGCGAGTCCTTGTACTTGTGCGGCGACTTGATGACGCAGTACACGTTCTTCTCAGTGGGCAGCGGCACCGGGCCTGCGACCGACGCACCAGTTCGCGTCACCGTCTCGACGATCTTCTTTGCCGAAGAGTCGATGACCTCGTGGTCGTAGGCCTTGAGCCGGATGCGGATCTTCTGTCCCGCCATGGCTACTCAGTAGTCCTGTCTCTCGTAACGCTCTGGGACCCGGCAGGTCCTGCATCCGCCTCCGACCCACGCGGTCGGGCGTGTCGCATTCCCTCTACGAAGATCTCCCGAAGGATTTCCCAACCAAGGGGTGCGGGCCAGTGACCGCGAGCCGGGGGACGAACACCCACCGGGCGCCTGGTCGGCACCCCGCTGACGCTTCCCGGAAGATTCCCGTACGTCCGCCTCAGCGCTGCCTTACGGCAGTTGGGGCGACGAGTACTGTGGGACTTGCTTCCAGTCCTCCCGACGGGAGGCGCGCAGCATCGGCACTCAACCGAGCAACCCCGATAGTCTGCCATACGGGTCACCACGGACGCCAATCGCGGCCGGAGACTGTACCCCAGCACTCCCCCGGCCGGACGCGGGCCACCTGTGAGGCCGTACGGGGCGGTCGCGGGGCGGGGCCCCTCTTCACCTCAACGGGTGAATACAGACTGATCTGCATATGCCATGGGGATATGCCCGGTAGCCTGAACTCATGGCCGCCGACCTCTCCTTCTTCCGTTCGGAGACCTCCCAGCGTCTGCGGGCGGAGGGCCGTGCAGAAGGTGAAGCGAAGGGCGAGGCGAAATCCGTTCTGCGGATCCTTGACCGGCGCGGTATCGCGACCACTCAGGAAGTGATCGACCGGATCACCGCCTGTGCCGACCCGGACACCCTCCTGAGCTGGCTCGACCGGGCGCTCACCGCCACCACGGCGGACGACCTCTTCACCGAGGACTGACCGGCCCGGCTCGCCGCAACGCCGCACAGCAAGCCGGCCCCGCTCCAGCAGGAGCGGGGCCGGCCATTACCACGGGTGTTTCAGCGGGCCTCTCAGATGACGCCCTGCGCCAGCATCGCGTCCGCGACCCGTTCGAAACCGGCGATGTTGGCGCCGGTCACGTAGTTGCCGGGGGCGCCGTAGCGCTCGGCGGTCTCGTAGCAGGTGTGGTGGATGTCGCGCATGATCCGCAGCAGTTCGTCCTCGACGCGCGCGGGCGTCCAGGTGTCACGGGCCGCGTTCTGCTGCATCTCCAGGGCGCTGACCGCGACCCCGCCCGCGTTGGCCGCCTTGCCGGGGCCGAAGGCGACTCCCGCCTCGTGCAGGACGTCCACGGCCTCCAGGGTGGCCGGCATGTTGGCGCCCTCGGAGACGGCCTTGACCCCGTTGCGTACGAGGGTCGCCGCGGCGTCGGCGTCGAGTTCGTTCTGGGTGGCCGAGGGCAGTGCGATGTCCGCGGGCACGTCCCAGACGCTGCCGCCGCTGATGTACCGGGCGGACCCGCCGCGGCGCTCCGCGTACTCACTGATGCGGGCGCGTTCGACCTCCTTGACCTGCTTCAGGAGTTCGACGTCGATGCCCTTGTCGTCGATGACGTAGCCACCGGAGTCCGAGCAGGTCAGAGCGTTGGCCCCGAGGGCCTTGAGCTTCTCGATGGTGTAGATGGCGACGTTGCCCGACCCGGAGACCACCGCGGTCTGACCCTGCAGGTCCTCGCCGCGGCGGCGCAGCATCTCGGCGGCGAAGTAGACGTTCCCGTATCCGGTCGCCTCGGGCCTGATCGCCGAGCCGCCCCAGGAGGCGCCCTTGCCGGTGAGGACACCGGACTCCCAGCGGTTGGTGATGCGCCGGTACTGGCCGAAGAGATAGCCGATCTCGCGGCCTCCGACGCCGATGTCACCGGCGGGCACGTCGGTGTGCGCGCCGATGTGCCGGTGCAGTTCCGTCATGAAGGACTGGCAGAAGCGCATGACCTCGGAGTCGGAGCGGCCGTGCGGGTCGAAGTCGCTGCCGCCCTTGCCGCCGCCGATGCCAAGACCGGTCAGCGCGTTCTTGAAGACCTGCTCGAAGCCGAGGAACTTCACGATGCCGATGTTCACCGACGAGTGGAAGCGCAGACCGCCCTTGTACGGGCCGAGCGCGCTGTTGAACTCCACCCGGAAGCCGCGGTTGACGTGAACCCTGCCCCGGTCGTCCTGCCAGGGCACCCGGAAGATGATCTGCCGCTCCGGCTCGCAGAGACGTTCCACCAGGCTCGCCTGCGCGTAGTCGTCCCGCACGGCCAGCACCGGCGCCAGGCTCTCCAGTACTTCGTGAACTGCCTGGTGGAACTCGGGCTGGGCCGGGTTGCGGTGCTCGATCTCGGTGCGCAGGGCAGCGAGCTTGTCCTTCGAAGAACTCGTGGTTGGCGGTGTCACAGGTGTCCCTTCCGGTCGGGCGCAGACGACGGCCGCCCGTGTGCGGCGGGCGGTCGTCGGCCCCAGTGTCTCCCCTCCACGATCGTCCCGGCGAGAACGCCTGCGCCCAGCCGTCCGGCTATTGAGACGGCCGGTGGGCCGGCGGCCCCCGCGCGGCGGCATGCACGGCGGCGATGGCGAACGGTTTTCCCGACCATTTCGCGCAGATTCGTTTTGTCGGGCGTCGAGCGAGTGAACGTGCCCGCAGGCCCGCCGTATCCGGGCCGGCAGCCGACCAGGAGGTGCAGGAAGCCGGACGTCCGCACCACGACCGGCTCGGAGAACCGCTCGTCGACGAGCGGAAGCTGGGCGTGACACCCAAGGGGAAGCCCGAGCGGCTCGCGACGTACCCCGGTGTCTACGTACTGCCCAGGGGCGAGCACGGCACCGTCGTGGCGATGGCGGAGTCCAACAGGGGCCGGCAATACGCGTACGACCCCGCGCCGGGAGCAGCCGGTCCGCTCAAGCCGGGCGGCTATTACCCGATGCTCAACAAGGGTTCACGCTCGTACCCCACCTACGGCTCCCAGGTCCTGCTGCCGCTCACGCCGTGCAGGCCCGGAGCGACGGCCCGGGTGCTGGTGGTCGGCGGGCAGGGGGACGCCGGTCCCGACCACCGTTCGCTCAGCCCCGGGCAGCGGACCACGAACACCGCGGAGATCCTGGAGATCGACACCGCCCGGCCGCTCGATGCCCAGCCCAAGTGGCGTGCGCCCAAGGGGAATCCGGGGCACCTGGCGCACTCCAGGGTGCTGTGCGGTACGACGCTGCTCGCCTACGGCACGGTGCTGGTCAGCGGGGGCGCCGCCAACCGCTGGGACGACCAGAACCGCGTACCGGTGAACGACGCCGAGCTCTTCGGCCCGGCGACCGAGACGTTCACCCCGGCGGCGAAGGCGGCCACGGACCGGCGCTACCACTCGACCGAGCTGCTCCAGCTCGACAGAACGGTGCTCAAGGCAGAAGGAGTTCACGGTCACCGTGTCGGGCGCCACCGTCGGCAAGGTCCCCGGCAGGGCGCGCCTCGCGATCGTCCGGCTGGGCTCCGCGACCCACGGCAACGACACGGACCAGCGCTACGTCTGGCTGCCGCCGGCGGGATGGGCCGCCACGGGGAAGGACTGGAGCATCACCGCCAACGCGCTCGGCAACCCGGCCGCCGCGCCTCCGGGCTACTACCAGCTCATCGCCGTGGACGCCGCGGGCACGCCGTCGCCGGGCCGGATGGTGCGGGCCACCGCGTAGCCCCCGGGTTTCGTCAAAGCCTCGTCAGGGTTTCGTCAGCGCCTCGTCCGTGACGCCCGCCGCCACGGACGGGCCCGGGGCGGCGGGCGCCACGGAACCCCCGCTCCACCGCCCCTACCTCCCGTAACAGCGTCCGGCCCGGAGGCAACCTCCGCTCCGGGAACCCCGTCAAGCAGACCGGGAGAGCACGGGAGGGCCCGTGCAGGGGAGCGGACGGAGCACCTTCACATGGGGATATCGCGCATCGGGATATCGCAGAGGGGGATATCCCGGGAGATATCACGCAAGGGGAGATCGCACGGAGGAGTACCGAGCAGGGGGATGCCGGAGGGGCCCGGCCCCGCACACCAGGGTTCCGGTCCCTCCCGCAGGTTCCTGCTCGCCGGGATCGGTACGGCCGCCGCGTCCGCCGCGCTCAGCGCCTGCTCCGTGCCCGCGTCGCCGCGCCGCACCACCAGCACCGCCGACCCGATGCCGGGCAAGGCGATATCCGTAGCCAGGCACGACCGGCTCATGCAGATACTGGCCCACCCCGACGACGACATGTACTTCATGAACCCGGACACCCAGCGGATGCTGGACTCCGGAACGCCCCTGGTCTGCGTGTACGTCACCGCAGGTGAGGCCACCGGCATCAACGTCATCGCGGGCCAGCCGCACCCCGTCCCCGACAAGCCCGCCTACTCGTCGGCCCGCCACCAGGGCCTGCGCCAGGCGTACGCGGTGCAGCTGGGCCTCCCCCCGTTCACGGAGTGGCAGAAGGACGTCGTCACCCTCCGCGGTGGCATCCGCGCCGAGGTCGACACGCTGGTGCGGGGCACTCGCCGGGTCGAACTGGTATTCCTCAACACCGCCATGCACACCGCCCACGGGCGGCTCGGCCTGCCGTCGCTCTGGACCGACCGGGGGCTCAGCCTGCGGACCGTGGTCGCCGAGGGCTCCCCGCTCCAGGAGGCGGACGCGTACACGTACGACGCCATGGTCGACGTGCTCACCGGGCTGATGGCGCAGTACCGCCCGACCGTCATCCACACCCTCGACCCCGACCCGGACATCCAGCACAGCCCGACCGCCGTCCGCCGCAAGGACAGCGAGCAGGTCGGCTACTCCGACCACGCGGACCACACCGCCACCGCCTCCTTCAGCTGGGCGGCGATGATCCGCTGGGTCGCGGAGGCTACACAGGGGAAGGGCGAGGTGCCCGCCTTCGTCGCCACGGCCTACCGGGGCTACTACAACCGCCACTGGCCGAAGAACCTGTCGCCGAAGGTGCTCGCCCAGAAGGCCGCGAACCTGCTCCCGTACGGCGGCAACGAGGCCTGGAACTGCGGGAACCCGGGCGGCTGCGGCGACTACAACGTGGGCGTCGGCCGGCCGCTGACCAACAAGAAGGGGTGGGTGCGCTCGACCCACTACCGCTATCCGGGCCCGCGCCCCGTCCTGGCCACCGAGCAGGACGGGCGCCTCGTCGGGTACGGGGTCCTCGGCCTGCGCGCGGTGCGCTGGCGGGAGACGGCGCCGGGCAGCGGACAGTGGGGGTCGCCGCACGACCTGGGCGGCGGACCGCTGGCCCCGACGCTCGGTGCGGCCGCGCTCAAGGACGGCCGGCAGCTGCTGTTCGCGCTGCGGTTCGCTTCGATAGCCGGGCACGGCTCGACCAACACGCGGGAGATAGTGCTGCTCCAACAGAGCACGCCCGGTGGGAAGTTCGCGGCCTGGACCGGGCTCGGCAACCCGGAGAGCGACCCGGACCGGGGCCGTCGAATAGGCGCCCCCGTCGCGGTCACCGACCGCGCGGGGCACGTGCACCTCTTCATACGCGACGCCGCCCAGGGCATCAGCACCCGG
This sequence comes from Streptomyces sp. NBC_00440, assembly GCF_036014215.1. NCBI lineage: Bacteria > Bacillati > Actinomycetota > Actinomycetes > Kitasatosporales > Streptomycetaceae > Streptomyces > Streptomyces sp. NBC_00440. Next base: position 4,916,249 of record NZ_CP107921.1, on the reverse strand, counting down.
GTCCGTTCCACCGCGGGGAGCTGGTCCCCCTGGCGGAGCCTGGGTGGCGGCCAGATCCAGGACGGACTCTCCGCCACGGTCGACTCGGCGGGCCTGGTCCATGTCTTCGCCTCGGGCCGGGACACCGTGCACCACTGGGCCCAGACCGTGGCGGGCGGGCCTGTGGAACTGCACCCGGACCCCCTCCTGCCGCTGCCCGGCGACTTCCCCACCGCGACCGCCGCGCCGGACGGCGGCGTGGATGTGTACTACCGCAGGCCCGCGACGGCCGCGACCACCCATGTGCACCTGGGCGGCACCCGGCCCGGCGCCCGCGCCGGAACCCGCGCCGACTCCCGCGCCGCGGAGCCCGCGCTGCTCGGCCAGGACGACCGGGGCCGCATCCAGCTCCTGCTGAACGGGAAGGTGCTGCGGCGCACCGACGGCGTCGTACCGCTCTCGGGGGCCACCTTGCTGGCCGAGGGTGCCACGAGCGCCGGGACCGCCGGGGACTCTTCCGGACCCACCGTGGCGGGTATCGGCCCGGGAGCACTCCCCTGGCTGTGGCGGCCGGTCCGGGACGTGTAGCCGTACCGGCGCACCGCGCTCACCTCATCGCTCACCGGACGGGCAACACAGAAGGGCCCCCGGTCCGCCGCGAACGGCGGGCCGGGGGCCCTCTGCTGTTACCAGGTGCTCTGTGTGAGCGACCAGGTCAGACCATCAAGTGATTACTTGAGGATCTTCGTGACCTGGCCGGCGCCCACGGTCCGGCCACCCTCACGGATGGCGAACTTGAGGCCCTCTTCCATGGCGACGGGCTGGATCAGCGAGACGCTCATGAGGGTGTTGTCGCCCGGCATGACCATCTCGGTGCCCTCGGGAAGGGTCACAACGCCCGTTACGTCCGTGGTACGGAAGTAGAACTGCGGGCGGTAGTTGTTGAAGAACGGGGTGTGACGGCCACCCTCGTCCTTCGACAGGATGTAGGCCTGGGCCTCGAACTCGGTGTGCGGCGTGACCGAACCGGGCTTGATGATGACCTGGCCGCGCTCGACGTCCTCGCGCTTGATGCCACGGAGGAGCAGACCGACGTTCTCACCGGCCTGGCCCTCGTCGAGCAGCTTGCGGAACATCTCGATGCCGGTGACCGTGGTGGTGGTCTTCTCCTGCTTGATGCCCACGATGTCAACGGTCTCGTTGACCTTGAGGACACCACGCTCGATACGACCGGTGACGACGGTGCCACGACCGGTGATCGTGAAGACGTCCTCGATCGGCATCAGGAACGGCTTCTCGACGTCACGCTCGGGCTGCGGGATCGACTCGTCGACGGCCTTCATCAGGTCGAGGACGGTCTGGCCCCACTCCTTGTCGCCCTCAAGGGCCTTGAGCGCCGAGACCTTGACGACCGGAAGGTCGTCGCCCGGGAACTCGTACTCGGAGAGGAGCTCACGGACCTCAAGCTCGACGAGCTCCAGGATCTCCTCGTCGTCCACCATGTCGGCCTTGTTCAGCGCGACAACGATGTACGGAACGCCGACCTGGCGGGCCAGGAGCACGTGCTCCTTGGTCTGCGGCATCGGGCCGTCGGTGGCCGCGACCACGAGGATGGCGCCGTCCATCTGCGCCGCACCCGTGATCATGTTCTTGATGTAGTCAGCGTGACCCGGGCAGTCGACGTGCGCGTAGTGACGCGACTCCGTCTGGTACTCGACGTGCGCGATCGAGATCGTGATACCGCGCTGGCGCTCCTCGGGAGCCTTGTCGATCTGGTCGAAGGCCGAGGCCTCGTTCAGGTCCGGGTACGCGTCATGCAGCACCTTGGTAATGGCGGCCGTGAGGGTCGTCTTACCGTGGTCAATGTGACCGATGGTGCCGATGTTGACGTGCGGCTTAGTCCGCTCGAACTTCGCCTTCGCCACTGGGTCCTCCTGGAGTGGTTCTGTACGCCTTGCTTCATCGGCGCCAGGTGATCTTTGCTGGGATGCCGGGGCCCGGGGCACCCGCCGCATTGCTTGCGCTCTGCGTCGAATGCCCCAGTGGCTCCGGTGATAAGCCTAAAGCGTGGACTCGGAAGAGTTACTCGCCCTTGGCCTTCGCGATGATCTCCTCGGCGACGTTCCGCGGAACCTCGGCGTAGGAGTCGAACTGCATCGAGTAGCTTGCGCGACCCGAGGTCTTGCTGCGGAGGTCTCCGACGTAGCCGAACATCTCCGAGAGGGGCACGAGGCCCTTCACGACGCGAGCGCCGCTGCGCTCCTCCATGGCCTGGATCTGGCCACGGCGGGAGTTGAGGTCGCCGATGACATCGCCCATGTAGTCCTCGGGCGTGGTGACCTCGACGGCCATCATCGGCTCAAGGAGCACGGGGGACGCCTTGCGGGCACCCTCCTTGAACGCCTGCGAACCGGCGATCTTGAAGGCGAGCTCCGAGGAGTCCACCTCGTGGTAGCCACCGTCGAGAAGGGTGATGCGGACACCCACCATCTCGTAACCGGCCAGGATGCCGAACTTCATGGCTTCCTGCGCGCCCGCGTCCACCGAGGGGATGTACTCACGGGGGATGCGGCCACCGGTGACCTTGTTCACGAACTCGTAGGTCGCGTCGCCGCCCTCGATGGGCTCCATCGCGATCTGCACCTTCGCGAACTGGCCGGTACCACCAGTCTGCTTCTTGTGCGTGTAGTCGATACGGTCGACGGTCTTGCGGATCGTCTCGCGGTACGCGACCTGGGGCTTGCCGACGTTCGCCTCGACGCGGAACTCGCGCTTCATGCGGTCGACGAGCACCTCAAGGTGAAGCTCGCCCATACCACCGATGATGGTCTGGCCGGTCTCCTCCTCGGAGTGGACCTGGAAGGAGGGGTCCTCCTCCGAGAGCCGCTGGATGGCGACACCCAGCTTCTCCTGGTCACCCTTGGACTTCGGCTCGATGGCGACCTCGATGACCGGCGCCGGGAAGTCCATGGACTCCAGGATCACCGGCTGCTTGTCGTCGCAGAGCGTCTCACCGGTCGTGGTCTGCTTCAGCCCCATGACGGCGATGATGTCGCCCGCGCCCACCGACGCGATCTCCTCACGCTTGTTCGCGTGCATACGGTAGATCTTGCCGATGCGCTCCTTCTTGCCCTTGACCGAGTTCAGCACCGCGGTGCCGGCCTCAAGGCGGCCCGAATAAATCCGGACGAAGGTGAGCTTGCCGAGGTGCGGGTCGCTCGCGATCTTGAACGCAAGACCGGAGAACGGCTCCTCGTCGGACGGCCGACGCTTGACGACCGTCTCGGGGTCCTTGACGTCGTGGCCCTCGATGGCCTCGACGTCCAGGGGGGACGGCAGGTAGCGGACGACCGCGTCGAGCAGGGGCTGGACGCCCTTGTTCTTGAAGGCCGTGCCACAGAAGACGGGAGTGACGGTGACGGAGTCCGCAGAGCCCTTGGAAGCAAGGGTGATACGGCGGATCGCCGCGTAGAGCTGCTCCTCGGTGGGCTCCTGGCCCTCCAGGTACAGCTCCATCATCTCGTCGTCGTTCTCCGAGACGGCTTCGAGCAGCTTGCCGCGCCACTCGTCGGCCGCCTCGGTGTGGGTCTCCGGGATGTCGACGACGTCGTACATCTCGCCCTTGGTCGCCTCGGCGGACCAGACAAAGGCCTTCATCGTCACGAGGTCGACGACGCCCTTGAAGTCGGCCTCGGCGCCGATCGGGAGCTGCATGACCAGCGGCACCGCACCGAGGCGGTCGACGATCATGTCGACGCAGCGGTGGAACTCGGCACCGGTACGGTCCAGCTTGTTGACGAAGCAGATACGCGGAACGCCGTAGCGGTCCGCCTGACGCCAGACAGTCTCGGACTGCGGCTCGACGCCCGCGACACCGTCGAACACGGTGACAGCGCCGTCGAGGACGCGGAGCGAACGCTCCACCTCGACGGTGAAGTCGACGTGACCCGGGGTGTCGATGATGTTGATCGTGTGATCGACATCGTTGAGCGGCCAGTGGCAGGTCGTCGCGGCCGACGTGATCGTGATGCCGCGCTCCTGCTCCTGCTCCATCCAGTCCATCGTGGCTGCGCCGTCGTGGACTTCACCGATCTTGTAGCTCACACCGGTGTAGAAGAGGATCCGCTCAGTGGTGGTCGTCTTGCCCGCGTCGATGTGGGCCATGATCCCAATGTTGCGGACCTTGGCCAGGTCAAGCGAAGTGGTGGCCATAAGGCTCAATCTTCTCTCGGTCTCGATGTGGGTAGCGACTACCAGCGGTAGTGCGCGAAGGCCTTGTTGGACTCGGCCATCTTGTGGGTGTCCTCACGCTTCTTGACGGCAGCGCCAAGACCGTTCGAGGCGTCGAGCAGCTCGTTGGTGAGCCGCTCGGTCATCGTCTTCTCGCGACGGGCGCGGGAGTAGCCGACGACCCAGCGCAGCGCGAGGGTGGCGGCGCGACCGGGCTTGACCTCGATCGGCACCTGGTAGGTGGCGCCACCGACACGGCGGGACTTGACCTCAAGAGACGGCTTGACGTTCTCAAGCGCGCGCTTCAGCGTGATGACCGGGTCGGCGCCGGTCTTCTCGCGAAGGCCCTCCATGGCGCCGTACACGATCCGCTCGGCGGTGGAACGCTTGCCGTTCAGCAGGATCTTGTTGATCAGCGAGGTGACAAGAGGAGAACCATAGACCGGGTCAATGATGACCGGGCGCTTCGGGGCGGGGCCCTTACGAGGCATTCTTACTTCTCCTTCTTGGCGCCGTAGCGGCTGCGGGCCTGCTTGCGGTTCTTGACACCCTGGGTGTCGAGCGAACCGCGGATGATCTTGTAGCGAACACCGGGCAGGTCCTTCACACGGCCACCACGCACGAGCACGATCGAGTGCTCCTGCAGGTTGTGTCCCTCACCCGGGATGTAGGCCGTGACCTCAATGCCGGAGGTCAGACGAACACGCGCGACCTTGCGGAGCGCCGAGTTGGGCTTCTTCGGGGTGGTCGTGAAGACACGGGTGCAGACACCACGACGCTGGGGCGAGCCCTCGAGCGCGGGAGTCTTGTTCTTCTCGACCTTGTCCTGCCGGCCCTTCCGGACCAGCTGCTGGATCGTAGGCACTACTTCTCCGGTTTCTGTGTGCCGTGTAGAACTAACCTGGAACCACTCCGACCCACGCGGTCGGGTGTGTCGAATACTGCAGACCCCCGCCGAAGTGGCGGGAAGGGCACAGATTGCGGTGGTCACTTACAGCTCGTCATGCGGTTGAAGACACGCACAGGAGCCAGGGCACACCCCAGGCACAAGGTCAGAGCGTACCTACCGCATCGACTGCGGTCAAAACAAATGCCCCGGGCCGTGACGCACCGGAGATGTCACCCCTCCGCCGCGGCCCCTCCCGCGGCCCGGACCTGCCGGTTCGGAGATCATCCCGGCCCTCCCGGACCCGGAGCACCGCTCCGTCGGCTACGTTGATCGATCCGCTGTGCTGATTCGGGGGCCGATATGACAGCAGCGTACTTACCCGCCGACGGAGGACTGGACGACCGCGTTCCGTTTCTGGCCCGGCTGGAGAGCGAGGACCGGGCGGCGCTGCTCGCGCTCGGCCATGAACTGGCCTTCGCACCCAGAGTCACCCTGCTCCACCAGCGCGAGCCGTCCTCCCATGTGCTGTTCGTCCTGACCGGCTGGACGAAGGTCACCGCCTCGGCTGCCAACGGGTACGAGGCCCTGCTCGCCCTGCGCGGCCCCGGCGACGTCATCGGCGAGTCCGCCGCGCTGACCGGCCGCCCGCGCTCGGCGACGGTGACCGCGCTGGAGCCGGTCCGCGCCGTGGCCGTCGAGCACGAGCGCTTCACCGGGCTCCTCGGCCGCTCCCCCGCCATCTCCTTCGCCCTCCTCGGGCTGGCGTCGGACCGGACCCGCGCCGCGGACCGGCGCCGGCTCGAATTCGCCTCCATGGCCGTGCGGGAACGCTTCGCCGTGCTGCTGCTCGACCTCGCACGTACGCACGGCCGGCGCACCGAAGAGGGAATCGAGCTGACCGTCCCGCTGAGCAAACAGGAGCTCGCGGGCTCCGTGGGCGCCTCACGGGAGATGGTCCAGCGGCTGCTCAAGGAGTTGCGGGAGCGCGGAGCCGTGGTCACCGGGCGACGGACTCTGCTGATCACCCGGCCGGATGTGCTGCGCCTGATCACGCGCGCCGGACAGCCCGCCGTGGACGGCCGGCGCACGGGAACCGCTGACTGAGAGTGAGCGTCCGTTCATCCGGAGCGACTCTGTGCACACGGTCACACTCCCAGTGCGTCAGGCGCCCTCACCACCGCGGCCTCGCAGAGCCCAAGCTGCTGCCCACGCCGGAAAACCACCCGAGAGGTGACCATGAACGATCCCGTGAGCCGGACGATCCTGCTGCTGGACATCGAGAAGTACAGCGACCGGGACGACATCGAGCAGGCGTACCTGCGGCGCATGCTGTACGGCATCGCCGACCGTGCCCTGGAGAGCGCCGGCATCGACGAGACGTACCGGCTGCGTGCCGACCGCGGTGACTCCGTGATGGAACTGATCGATGCCAACGCCTCGGTGACCGCGCTGCTGCGGGCGCTGCTGACCGAGGTGCCGGCCCAGTTGCGCGCGGTGAACCGGATGGCGTCCCGCTCGGCGCAGATCCGGCTGCGTGCCGTGGTCTCCACCGGGTACGTCGCGATCGACCAGCACGGCTGGGTGGGCGCCGACCTCAACCACGCCTGCCGGCTGCTCGACGCGGAGGTGCTGCGAGCCGCCCTGCGGGAGCGCTCCGACGACTTCGCGCTCTGTGTCGCGCAGAGCGTGCACGACGGGATCGTCCGGCACGACCACCCCGGCATTCCCAGGAACGCCTTCCACGCCATCACCGCGGCCAGCAAGAACGGGCCGCTGGCGGCCTGGCTGCACGGGCCGGTGCCAAGCACCGGGCTTGGCGGGACGGCAGGGCCCGGCACGGCAGAGACTCCGGCGCCGGACGGATCGGGGGACCGCCCGGCGCCGGACCAGGACCCCGCGTCCCGGCCCGGCGAGACCACTCAGGGCACAGCCAGCACAGCGAGCCCGGGAAGCCCAGTGAGCGCCGGGAGCGCGAGGAGCGCCGGCGCCGTCTTCAACTTCGGTGCGGGCGCTCCCCGGTTCGGCGGCAGCCTGGTCGGCGGTGACCAGCACGGGGTCTCCGGCGGCACGGTGACCGGCGACGTACACCTCGGTGGCAGGGGCGAGCCGGAGGGGACCGGGCGACCGTGAGCACAACAGCACCGCCGCCGCCCGTCCCCGGCCCGCAGCGCGCGGCCGCACCGGACGCACCGCAGCCACCGCCCGGCGACAGCCGCCCCGCCGGGCCCGCGCAGCCCACCGAACCCGGCGAGCCGGAGGAACGGTCCCAGGAGGCACGCGCGGCACAACGCGAACTCTTCGCCCACGCACCGGAGTTCATCCTCGGATCGGCGGCTTCCTTCGGCGGCTCCCTGGTCGGCGGGGCGCAGCACGGTGTATCCGGTGGCCAGGTCGCGGGCGACGTCTTCCTGGGCGGCAAGACCGAGATCCACCACCACACCTCAGCGGCCGGCGGTTCCGTCCACTCCGCCGGGGAGATCCCCCGCACGGAACTGGACCGCCTGTCCGGCGACTTCGTCGAGGGCCCGTCCTTCGCGGCCGCCCTGGAGCGCCTGCGCACCGAGCGGGTCCTCGTACTGTCGGGTCAGCACGCGACCGGCCGCCGGACAGCGGCGCTGATGCTGCTGGACCGGCTGGGCGTGCCCACCGTCCGGGCGCTGCAACCGGAGACCGGCCCTTCGGCGCTGCCCGCCCAGCTGACCGGTTCCGGCGGGCATGTGCTGTGCGACATGCCGCTGAGCCGCAACAGGCCGCTGCGGGACGCCCATCTGTACGCGGCGGCGGACCGGCTCAAGCAGTTCGACGACGGCTATCTGGTGATCACCGTCGAAGCGTCCCCGTACCTGCCGGGCGTCACGCCCTTCTGCTGGGAGCCGCCGCCCGCCGAGGAGGTGCTGCGGGCCTTCCTCGCCGCGCGGAAGACCGGCGGCGCGGAGACCGAGCGGCTGCTGACGCTCGACCCGGTGCGGGAGTTCCTGGCGCACGGCCATCACCGGTGCGCCGAGGCCGCCGAATTCGCCGGAAGGCTGGCCGAGTACGACGGCACCGCGGCGGCGCTCGCAGGGCTCGCGGGTTTCAGTCTCAGCGCGGTGGAGAAGCAGTGCCGCGACTGGCTGAGTGCCCCGGACAGCGAACTGGGGCTGCGGGACAAGGCATTCCTGATCTCACTCTCCGTGTTTGACGGCGCTCCGTACGTCCTGGCCGCCGAGCTCGGCGACCGGCTCTTCGTCAACCTCCAGCGGCTCCAGCATCCCGAGCAGGAGCCCGCGATCCCCGTCTTCGGACCGTCGGCGTCCGACCGGCTCGCCCTGGCCCGCGCCGAGGGCGTGACCCGTAACGAATCGACCGACTGGGGGCCCGTCCCGCAGTATCTGGCGCACTTCCGGGAGCCGCGGACCGCGCACACCCTGCTCACCGAGGTGTGGACCGGTCACCCCTCGGCGCGCCCCGCCCTGGTGGACTGGCTGAAACAGCTCGCCAGGGACGGCCGTCCGATGGTCCGCACCCGGGCGGCGGCCGCGGCCGCGATGCTGGCGGCCGCCGATCTGCCGTCGGCGATGGCGGCCCTGGTCGACGGGTGGGCGCTCTCCCGCTCCTTCGGCCCCCGGGTGACAGCGGCGAACGCCCTGACCCTGGCCCAGCTGTTGGAAGCGCCGGCGATCCTGCGGCTGCTGACGCAGTGGTGCGGCGACGCGCACTGGGCCCGCCGCTGGACCGCCATCCGGGCGTTCGCGCTGCTCGCTCCGGTGCGCCCGGACCTGGCGGCGCCGGCGCTCCAGGCGCTCGCGGCCCGCGCCAGAGCCGAGGACAGCAGCCCGGCGGAGAGCCGCAATCTCACGGAGTCCACCGCGCTCCTGCTCTCCGGCGGAAACCGCGGCGAGATGCTCGCCGAGCTCGTCAGGCTGCTCCAGGACACCGCTCCGGTCCGCGGGCTCGCCCTCGCCGCCTTCGTGCGCGCCTGCGAAAGCGACGAAGAGGGCAGCCTGGTCGACTGGTACGCCGAGTCCGGCAGCTACGACGCGGGCCCGGCCCGCGACCTGGCCATGCTGTGGCGCACCGCCCTGGGGGACCGCGCACACACCAAGGCGGCGCTGGACGCCCTGCGGACCTGGCTGTACGCGGGTGAGCGCCGGCCCGACGCCGGACAGGCGCTGACCCTGCTGCTTCCGGAGCTGGTCACCACGGCCGCCGACCACGGCAGGCTGGACCACCTGCTGCGCACGCTGCGGTCCGCGGACGGCTCACCGGAGCGTCCCCGGATCGCCGACCGGTTGCTGTCGGTCCTCAATCCGCGGAGTGCCTGAGCCGGGATGTCCGTCTTTCCATCAGATCCATCGAGGAGTTGACCCGCATGGCGGACTTCCGCCGTCAGCCGGAGTGGCAGCAGAACGCCGACCGGCACAGCCATCTGATCGACCCCGTGCTCACGTACCGGCCCATCTCGCGGTTCGACTACACGGCCCGCAGGACGATGACCGCGATCGACCACGCGCTGGTCTTCACCACGGCGAAGGGTGAGTACGACGCCTTCCTGCCGCCGCACCGGCCCACCCGCTCGGAGGCCGCGAGCCGCCGCTACACCTCGGTGTACGAAGTGGACACGGGCAGCCACAGCGTCCAGCTGGAGGTGCAACTGCCCAGCGATGACGACGCGTTCTCGTTCGGTGTGAGCGCCGATCTGACCTGGCGGGTCGCTGATCCGGTCCGCTTCGTGACCTCCGGCGAACGCGATGTGCCGGCCCGGCTCACCAGGGAGCTGCAGCAGCTCACCCGGCCGGTCGGCCGCCGGTACCCGATCGAGGACAGTGCGGGGGCCGAGGCCGCCGTGCAGAAGGAACTGCAGACGGTCGACTTCGCCGCCGGTATCGGCATCCAGGTCACCTGCACGGTGAGGATGCGCCAGGACGAGGAGGCGATCGCCCACCGCCGCCGCAAGCGGGATCTGCGGTACGAGAACGAGATGCTCGCCCCGGAGCACGAGTACCGGATGCGGCTGGCGCAGCAGGAACACGAGTTGCAAGCGATGCAGCTGCGCAATGAGCACGAACTGATGGCCAAGAAGATCGAGTTCTACCAGTTCCATCTTCAGCACGGCGGGGTGGCCGCCTGGGCTCTGCACCTCGCCCAGCATCCGGAGGACACCCAGGCTGCCACCAGCGGGATCCGCCACGACCAGCTCTCTCTCATCCAGAGCCAGCTCGAACTGATCGGCGGGGACGCCCTGGAGGACTACCAGAAGGCGGAGTCGGCCAAGTACGCGCTGCGCGTGGTGAACAATCTCATCCGCCAGCAGGTGGGGCCGGGCATGGCCCCACCGCCCATGCCCGGCGAGGCACAGGCGCTGCCGACCGGGGAGGATTCCAGGCCGACCTACGGCACGCCGGAACCGGACAGCCCCCAGGACGCACCGCCGGCCCCCGGCGCTCCCGGCACGTACGGGCGCGAGACACCCCCGGCACCTCCCATGCCCCCGCACCCCCCTTCGGGAAGTGCCCCGGTATGACGTCCCCCGAGACCCGTCCGGCTCCGCGGGGCCCCCGGGACGGCGACGGCGCCAGGCCTGCCACAGCGCCTGGCTCCTTGCCCTTACCCGAGCCCGGTCTCTTACCCTCACCCTCACCCGAGCCCCAGCCTGTCCCGTCACCCGAGCCTGTCCCCGCACACGCACCCTCACCAGAGCCAGAGCCCGAGCCCATACCCGGACCGGGCCCTGGCCCGTCCCCCGGTCCCCTGCCGGACACGCCCGTCCCCGCCTCCGGCGCCCCGTCCGCAGAGCAACTGCCTGCGGAGCGGCTCCTCGTGGAGCTGCGGGCGGAGATATCACGCGCCGACAACAAGGCAGCCGTGCTGGTGGCAGCGCTGGGCATGACCGCGGGTGTTTTCAGCGCGCTGTTCGCCGGGCGCGGCTGGACGCCGAACGCGCTGTCGGCGCCGGCAGCCTTCTTCTGGTGGTCGGGCGCAGCGGCGCTCGCCCTTTCGCTGTTCGCCCTGCTGCTGGCCGTGCTGCCGCGCTACCGCACCCGCGACTGGGCCCCGGGGCAGCCGCTCAGCTACTTCGGTGACATCCAACAGGCTGTCCGGGCCGGCCAGTTGGAGACCGCGCTCGCGGACACCGCCCGGAATCCGGCTGCCGTGTTCACGGCGGCCCTCACCGAGACCAGCCGGATCGCCGCCCGGAAGCACCACTGGATCCGTACCGGCCTCATCGCGTTCTGCGTCGGCACCGCGCTCCTGCCCGCTTCACTGCTCATCGGCTGACGTCACGCCACTCCGAAGGAACATCGCCATGGTCCAGCCGCCCGATCCTGCCCAGCCCCCGGCACCGCCCACCGGGAACACCCCGGCCCCACCGGCGTACCCCCGAGCACCCGACACCCCCGTACCACCGCAGTACCCCGGCACAACCGAAACTCCCGCACCACCGCCACCCCAGTACCCCCAAACACCCGACTCCCCCGCACCACCGCAATACCCCGGCACAACCGAAACTCCCGCACCACCGGCGTACCCCCAAGCACCCGGCACCCCCGCACCACCGCAATACCCCGGCACAACCGAAACTCCCGCACCACCGCCACCCCAGTACCCCCAAACACCCGACACCCCCGCACCACCCCGGTACCCGGCCGATACGGCGTTCCGGGCCTCCGTACCACCGCAGTACGGCGGCCCGCCTCCGGCGGCGCCTGCCCCGGCTCCCGTTCCGCCTCCGCCTCCGGCTCCGCAGCCCCCTGTCCATCCGCACCACATCAGCACCGCCCAGCGCCGCGTGCACATCGCCGCCCACCAGCGTGGGGCCGACGCCGCGGCTGTCGGGAATCTGCTGCTGCACCTCCCGAACCTGCTGTGCAGCCTGCTCGTCATGGTGCTGCTCTCCGCGTTCTTCGGCGGGATCGGCCTGATTCTCGTACTGATCTGGCTGGTCAGTGGAGTTCTGATCTTCCATCGCCCGACCGAGAGCGCTCTGGCCCGTCACGTCCTGCGGCTGCGCTACCCCACTCCGGACGAACGGGCCCGGCTGGAGCCCGTCTGGCGCGAGGTCATCGCACGCGCGGGCGTCGAGGACCGCACGTACGAACTGTGGATCGAGGACAGCACCAGTCTCAATGCGGTGGGGGCGGCCGGCCATATCGTCGGCGTCACCCGGTTCGCCCTGGACAACCTGCCCAACGGTGAACTCGCCGCGGTCCTGGCTCACGAACTCGGCCACCACGTCGGAGGCCACACCTGGTCGTCGCTGCTCGGCTACTGGTACGCACTGCCCGGCAGGCTCGTGTGGCGGGCGTTGCGCGGCGTTGCCTCGGGCGTCTTCCGTGCCTCACGGGCCTGCTCGTGCTTCCTCGGCGGAATCCTCGCCCTGGTATTCGGAGGCTTTGCCATCGCCACGCTGAGCAGCCTGTACGGAATCCCGCTGCTGCTCCTGGCCGTGCCGTACGCCCTGGCCGCCGTCAACCGGCGCGCCGAAATCCGCGCCGACCAGCACGCCGCGGCCCTGGGATTCGCCCCCATGCTCGCGGCCGTACTGAGCAAGCTGCACTACGCACAGGAGCAGCAGAAAGCGGCCGCCGCCCAGGCGGCCCAGTACGCGCAGTACGCACAATACGGACCGTACGGACCGTACGCCCAGCAAGGGGCTGTGCCGCCCCCGAAGGAAGAAGGCCGGCTCGGCAAGCTGCTCTCCTCCCACCCCGACTACCACACCCGGCTGCACCATCTCCAGCCGTACCTCCAGCAGCACCCCTGAGAAGGACGGGCGCGGAGGACAGCACCGAGAAGGACAGCACGCCGGTACGCCGAAGGGCGGCCACCCCACAGGGGTGACCGCCCTTCGTCAGACATGCGCCTTACTGGTTGTACGGACCGTAGTCGTAGTCCTCCAGCGGGACGGCCTGGCCGGAGCCGGTGCCGAACGGCGAGTAGTCGATGTCGTCGTAGCCGACGGCCGAGTACATCGCGGCCTTGGCCTCCTCGGTGGGCTCCACCCGGATGTTGCGGTAGCGGGCGAGGCCCGTACCGGCCGGGATGAGCTTACCGATGATGACGTTCTCCTTGAGGCCGATCAGGGAGTCCGACTTGGCGTTGATCGCCGCGTCGGTGAGGACCCTGGTCGTCTCCTGGAAGGACGCCGCCGACAGCCACGACTCGGTGGCCAGCGAGGCCTTGGTGATACCCATCAGCTGCGGACGGCCGGAGGCCGGGTGGCCGCCTTCCGTGACCACACGACGGTTCTCGGTCTCGAACTTCGAGCGCTCGACGAGCTCGCCCGGCAGCAGTTCCGCGTCGCCGGACTCGATGATCGTCACGCGGCGCAGCATCTGCCGGATGATGATCTCGATGTGCTTGTCGTGGATCGACACGCCCTGCGAGTTGTAGACCTTCTGGACTTCGCCGACCAGGTGGACCTGGACCGCACGCTGGCCGAGGATACGCAGCACGTCGTGCGGGTTGGTGGCACCCACGGTGAGCTTCTGGCCCACCTCGACGCGGTCGCCCTCGCCCACGAGCAGACGGGCCCGCTTGGAGATCGGGAAGGGCGTCTCCTCGCTGCCATCGTCCGGGGTGACGACGAGCTTCTTCGTCTTCTCGGTCTCCTCGATGCGGACGGTGCCCGCGGCCTCGGAGATCGGCGCGACACCCTTGGGTGTACGGGCCTCGAAGAGCTCGACGACACGCGGCAGACCCTGCGTGATGTCGTCACCGGCCACACCACCGGTGTGGAAGGTACGCATCGTCAGCTGGGTACCGGGCTCACCGATGGACTGGGCGGCGATGATGCCGACCGCCTCACCGATGTCGACCAGCTTGCCGGTGGCCAGCGAACGTCCGTAGCAGAAGGCACAGGTGCCGACCGCGGACTCACAGGTCAGGACCGAGCGGGTCTTGACCTCCTCGACACCGGCGCCCACCAGGGCGTCGATCAGGACGTCACCCAGGTCGACATTGGCCGGCGCGATGACCTTGCCGTCGATGACGACGTCCTCGGCGAGCATGCGGGCGTAGACCGAGGTCTCGACGTCCTCCGTCTTGCGGAGCACACCGTCCTCGCCCTTGACCGCGATCTTGAGCTTCAGACCGCGCTCGGTGCCGCAGTCCTCCTCGCGGATGATCACGTCCTGCGAGACGTCCACCAGACGACGGGTCAGGTAACCCGAGTCGGCGGTACGCAGGGCGGTGTCCGCGAGGCCCTTACGGGCACCGTGCGTGGAGATGAAGTACTCCAGTACGGAGAGACCCTCACGGAACGACGCCTTGATGGGACGCGGGATGGTCTCGTTCTTCGCGTTCGACACCAGACCACGCATACCGGCGATCTGCCGCATCTGCATCATGTTTCCTCGGGCACCCGAGTCAACCATCATGAAGATGGGGTTCGTCTTGGGGAAGTTCGCGTTCATCGCCTCGGCAACCTCGTTGGTCGCCTTGGTCCAGATCGCGATGAGCTCCTGCGTGCGCTCGTCCTTGGTGATCAGACCGCGCTCGTACTGCTTCTGGACCTTCTCGTCCTGAGCCTCGTAGCCCTGGACGATGGCCTTCTTGGCCTCCGGGACGACGATGTCCGAAACGGCGACGGTGACGCCGGAACGGGTCGCCCAGTGGAAGCCCGCAGCCTTCAGGTTGTCGAGCGTCGCCGCCACGATGACCTTGGGGTAGCGCTCGGCCAGGTCGTTGACGATCTCGGAGAGCTGCTTCTTGCCCACCGAGTAGTCGACGAACGGGTAGTCCTCGGGCAGCAGCTCGTTGAAGAGCGCGCGGCCCAGGGTCGTACGCAGCCGGAAGGTGTCGCCCGGCTGGTACTCGGGCTCGCCCGGCTCGGCGACCGGCGGCACCCAGCCACGCGGCGGGATGGTGCCCACCGGGAAGCGGATGTCGACCTTCGCCTGCAGCGACAGCTCGCGGTTGTCGAAGGCCATGATCGCCTCGGCCGCGGAACCGAAGTTCCGGCCCTCGCCGATGACCTTGCGCTCCGCCTCGTCGGTCGTGAGGAAGAACAGTCCGAGCACCATGTCCTGGGTCGGCATGGTGACGGGACGACCGTCGGCCGGCTTCAGGATGTTGTTCGAGGACAGCATCAGGATGCGGGCCTCGGCCTGCGCCTCTGCCGACAGCGGCAGGTGGACGGCCATCTGGTCACCGTCGAAGTCCGCGTTGAACGCGGTGCAGACGAGCGGGTGGATCTGGATGGCCTTGCCCTCGACCAGCTGCGGCTCGAAGGCCTGGATGCCCAGGCGGTGCAGGGTCGGCGCACGGTTCAGCAGCACCGGGTGCTCGGCGATGACCTCTTCGAGGACGTCGTACACCACGGTGCGGCCGCGCTCGACCATGCGCTTGGCCGACTTGATGTTCTGCGCGTGGTTCAGGTCCACCAGGCGCTTCATCACGAACGGCTTGAAGAGCTCCAGCGCCATGGCCTTCGGCAGACCGCACTGGTGCAGCTTGAGCTGCGGGCCGACGACGATCACGGAACGCGCGGAGTAGTCCACGCGCTTGCCGAGGAGGTTCTGACGGAAACGGCCCTGCTTGCCCTTGAGCATGTCGCTCAGGGACTTCAGGGGACGGTTGCCGGGACCGGTGACCGGGCGACCGCGGCGGCCGTTGTCGAACAGCGCGTCGACGGCCTCCTGCAGCATCCGCTTCTCGTTGTTCACGATGATCTCGGGGGCACCGAGGTCAAGGAGACGCTTGAGGCGGTTGTTGCGGTTGATCACACGGCGGTACAGGTCGTTCAGGTCGGAGGTCGCGAAGCGGCCACCGTCCAGCTGCACCATCGGACGCAGGTCCGGCGGGATGACCGGTACGCAGTCGAGCACCATGCCCTTGGGCTTGTTGCTGGTCTGCAGGAACGCGGAGACGACCTTGAGGCGCTTGAGCGCACGGGTCTTCTTCTGGCCCTTGCCGGTACGGATGATCTCGCGGAGGCGCTCGGCCTCCTCGTCGAGGTCGAAGGACTCCAGGCGCTTCTGCAGGGCGGCAGCGCCCATGCAGCCGTCGAAGTACGTGCCGAAGCGGTCACGCAGCTCGCGGTAGAGCAGCTCGTCGCCCTCCAGGTCCTGGACCTTGAGGCTCTTGAAGCGGCTCCACACCTCGTCGAGACGGTCGATCTCGCGCTGCGCACGGTCACGCAGCTGCTTCATCTCGCGCTCGGCGCCTTCGCGCACCTTGCGGCGGACGTCGGCCTTGGCGCCCTCGGCCTCCAGCTCGGCCAGGTCGGTCTCAAGCTTCTTGGCGCGGGCCTCCAGGTCGGAGTCGCGGCGGTTCTCGACCTGCTGGCGCTCGACGGAGACGTGTGCCTCCAGCGAGGGCAGGTCGCGCGTCCGGCGCTCCTCGTCCACAAAGGTGATCATGTACGCGGCGAAGTAGATGACCTTTTCGAGGTCCTTCGGCGCGAGGTCGAGCAGGTAGCCCAGACGGGACGGGACACCCTTGAAGTACCAGATGTGGGTGACGGGAGCGGCCAGCTCAATGTGGCCCATCCGCTCACGACGCACCTTGGCGCGAGTGACCTCGACGCCGCAGCGCTCGCAGATGATGCCCTTGAAGCGGACACGCTTGTACTTGCCGCAGTAGCACTCCCAGTCCCGGGTGGGACCGAAGATCTTCTCGCAGAAGAGTCCGTCCTTCTCGGGCTTGAGGGTGCGGTAGTTGATGGTCTCCGGCTTCTTCACTTCGCCGTGGGACCAGGTCCGGATGTCGTCCGCGGTGGCGAGGCCAATCCGCAGCTCGTCGAAGAAGTTGACGTCGAGCACTTGTCGTCAATCCCTCTTTCGGGGGTTCGAGCCCCTCGCGTCAGCGAGAAAAATGGGCACTTCAGCAATGGTCTGAACGGGTCCGGGGAGAGCCGGCCGCCTCAGAGCGAGGCGGCCGGCCAACCCGTCAGACCTCTTCGACGCTGCTCGGCTCTCGCCGGGACAGGTCGATACCGAGCTCCTCCGCTGCACGGAAGACGTCCTCGTCCGTGTCGCGCATCTCGATGGACATGCCGTCCGAGGACAGCACCTCCACGTTGAGGCAGAGCGACTGCATCTCCTTGATGAGCACCTTGAAGGACTCGGGAATGCCGGGCTCGGGGATGTTCTCGCCCTTGACGATGGCCTCGTAGACCTTCACGCGGCCGGTCACGTCGTCGGACTTGATCGTCAGCAGCTCCTGGAGGGCGTACGCGGCGCCATAAGCCTCCAGCGCCCACACCTCCATCTCACCGAAGCGCTGTCCACCGAACTGAGCCTTACCACCCAGCGGCTGCTGGGTGATCATCGAGTACGGACCGGTCGAACGCGCGTGCAGCTTGTCGTCGACCAGGTGGTGGAGCTTGAGGATGTACATGTACCCGACCGAGACCGGGTCCGGGAAAGGCTCGCCGGAGCGGCCGTCGAACATCCGGGCCTTGCCGGACGGGAGGACCATGCGGTCACCGTCGCGGTTCGGGATGGTGGACTCGAAGAGACCGGAGATCTCGTCCTCGCGCGCACCGTCGAAGACCGGGGTGGCGACGTTGGTGCCGGGGGCGACATCGTCGGCGCCGATGGACTTGAGGCGCTCCATCCACTCCTCGTTGCCCTCGACCTTCCAGCCCTGGCTGGCGAGCCAGCCGAGGTGGATCTCCAGGACCTGGCCCGGGTTCATTCGGGACGGGACACCCAGCGGGTTGAGGATGATGTCGACCGGGGTGCCGTCCTCCAGGAACGGCATGTCCTCGATCGGCAGGATCTTCGAGATGACGCCCTTGTTGCCGTGACGGCCGGCGAGCTTGTCACCGTCGGTGATCTTGCGCTTCTGCGCGACGTAGACGCGGACCAGCTGGTTCACGCCCGGCGGCAGCTCGTCGCCCTCTTCACGGTCGAAGACGCGGACGCCGATGACCTTGCCGATCTCACCGTGCGGCACCTTCAGCGAGGTGTCGCGCACTTCGCGCGCCTTCTCACCGAAGATCGCACGGAGCAGGCGCTCCTCCGGGGTGAGCTCGGTCTCGCCCTTGGGCGTGACCTTGCCGACCAGGATGTCACCGGCGACGACATCGGCACCGATACGGATGATGCCGCGCTCGTCGAGGTCGGCGAGGACCTCTTCGGAGACGTTCGGGATGTCCCGGGTGATCTCCTCCGGGCCGAGCTTGGTGTCACGGGCGTCGACCTCGTGCTCCTCGATGTGGATCGAGGAGAGGACGTCGTCCTGCACGAGGCGCTGCGACAGGATGATCGCGTCCTCGTAGTTGTGACCCTCCCACGGCATGAAGGCGACAAGAAGGTTCTTGCCGAGCGCCATCTCGCCGTTCTCGGTCGCGGGACCGTCGGCCAGCACCTGGCTCTCGATCACCCGGTCGCCCTCGTTGACGACGACCTTCTGGTTGACCGATGTGCCCTGGTTCGAGCGGGAGAACTTGGCGATGCGGTACGTCGAGTACGTGCCGTCGTCGTTGGCGATGGTGATGTAGTCCGCGGATACCTCCTGGACCACACCGTCCTTCTCCGCCTTGAGGACGTCACCGGCGTCGACCGCGCAGCGGTACTCCATGCCGGTGCCGACCAGCGGCGCCTCGGACTGGATCAGCGGCACGGCCTGACGCATCATGTTCGCGCCCATGAGGGCACGGTTGGCGTCGTCGTGCTCAAGGAACGGGATCATGGCGGTCGCGACCGACACCATCTGGCGCGGCGAGACATCCATGTAGTCGACGTCGTCGCCGGGGATGTAGTCGACCTCGCCACCACGGCGGCGGACCAGGACGCGCGGCTCGGTGAACCGCATGTCCTCGGAGAGCGTCGCGTTGGCCTGGGCGATGACGAAGCGGTCTTCCTCGTCGGCCGTCAGGTAGTCGACGTCGTCGGTGACGACACCTTCGACGACCTTGCGGTACGGCGTCTCGACGAAGCCGAACGCGTTGACCCGGCCGTAGGAGGCGAGCGAACCGATCAGACCGATGTTCGGGCCTTCGGGCGTCTCGATCGGGCACATGCGTCCGTAGTGGGACGGGTGCACGTCACGGACCTCGAAGCCGGCCCGCTCACGGGAGAGACCACCCGGGCCAAGAGCCGACAGACGGCGCTTGTGGGTGAGACCCGACAGCGGGTTGTTCTGGTCCATGAACTGGGACAGCTGGCTGGTGCCGAAGAACTCCTTGATGGAGGCGACGACGGGCCGGATGTTGATCAGGGTCTGCGGCGTGATCGCCTCGACGTCCTGGGTCGTCATGCGCTCACGCACGACGCGCTCCATCCGGGCCAGGCCGGTACGGACCTGGTTCTGGATGAGCTCGCCGACGTTGCGCAGACGGCGGTTGCCGAAGTGGTCGATGTCGTCGGTCTCGACGACGATCTGACGGCCGGACTCGCCCACCGTCTCGGTCTCGCCGGCGTGCAGCTTGACCAGGTACTTGATGGTGGCGATGACGTCGTCGCTGGTGAGGACACCGGCGTCGAGCGGCTCGTCGGCGCCGAGCTTCTTGTTCACCTTGTAGCGGCCGACCTTCGCGAGGTCGTAGCGCTTCGGGTTGAAGTAGAGGTTCTCAAGCAGCGTCTGAGCAGCCTCGCGTGTGGGCGGCTCGCCCGGACGCAGCTTGCGGTAGATGTCGAGCAGTGCGTCGTCCTGGCCCTGGGTGTGGTCCTTCTCCAGGGTGGCGCGCATCGACTCGTACTCGCCGAACTCTTCAAGGATCTGCTCAGTGGTCCAGCCGAGAGCCTTGAGGAGGACGGTGACGGACTGCTTGCGCTTGCGGTCGATGCGGACACCGACCATGTCGCGCTTGTCGATCTCCATCTCCAGCCAGGCACCCCGGGACGGGATGATCTTGGCCGAGAAGATGTCCTTGTCGGACGTCTTGTCGATGGAGGAGTCGAAGTAGACACCGGGCGAACGGACCAGCTGCGACACCACGACACGCTCGGTGCCGTTGATGACGAACGTGCCCTTGTTGGTCATGAGCGGGAAATCGCCCATGAAGACCGTCTGAGACTTGATCTCACCGGTCTCGTTGTTGGTGAACTCGGCCGTGACGAAGAGCGGCGCAGCGAACGTGAAGTCGCGGTCCTTGCACTCGTCGATCGAGTTCTTCGGGGGCTCGAAACGGTGGTCGCGGAACGTCAGCGACATCGACCCCGAGAAGTCCTCGATCGGCGAGATCTCTTCGAAGATCTCTTCCAGACCGGACTTGGTGGGAACGTCCTGTCCGCTCTCGAGAGCGGCCTCGACGCGACCCTTCCAAGCGGCATTCCCGAGCAGCCAGTCAAAGCTCTCGGTCTGCAGCGCAAGGAGGTTCGGAACCTCAAGGGGCTCCCTGATCTTTGCAAAGGAGATGCGCAGCGGGGCGGTGCTGGCGCCGTTGTTCGTATTGGAGGTCGAGGCGTTGCGCGAGGCGGCCAAGAGGGGGTCCTTCCGAGGGCTCGGACTCACTACGCGCGTACCGGTCCCAAGCGGGGCACAGAGGCAGACATCCCTGGTCAGGGAGGGCAGTCATCGATGCTCAAGCGTGGGCATGCCCCTGGTGACGGGCAGGAGGCAGCTAACAGGCAGCGCAAAGGGTCAGTGTAGCCACTGGGCTCACTGATGTCCAGAGCGGGTTCTGGGAGACCCTCATTCTTCTTCTCAACACCTGCGTCAAAGCTTCCCTCTTCGTCGCCGATCCATGCCTCGGATACGGATCGATGTGACGACGCGTCCTGAGAATTGCGCGCTCCGTGCGGTTCGTCAAGGCCCCCCACCCCTCGGGGGTCGCCACCGGCCGCGCTGCGGGAGCGAGAGAAGCCACCTGGCCCGGCGCGCAACGAAGATCACCATACTCGTCACGGCGGGAAGAGCAAGGCAGGCAGGAGGGGCGTCAGGCACGCGGAAGGGCGACCACCCGGATGGGTGATCGCCCTTCGCTGTGCAGGTGTACGCCGAGGGCGTACGAGGGAGTCCGGAGACTCCCGGAATTACTTGACCTCGACCGAGGCGCCGGCGCCCTTGAGGGACTCGGCGGCCTTCTCAGCGGCCTCCTTGGCGACCTTCTCAAGGACGGGCTTCGGGGCGCCGTCCACGAGGTCCTTGGCCTCCTTGAGACCCAGCGAGGTCAGCTCACGCACGACCTTGATGACCTGGATCTTCTTGTCGCCGGCACCCGTGAGGATGACGTCGAACTCGTCCTGCTCCTCAGCGGCCTCAGCGGCACCGGCAGCGGCACCACCGGCGGCGGCAACGGCGACCGGGGCGGCAGCCTTGACGTCGAACTTCTCCTCGAAGGCCTTGACGAACTCGGAGAGCTCGATGAGGGTCAGGGTCTCGAACTGCTCAAGCAGCTCGTCCTGGGACAGCTTCGCCATGATGGCGTCCTTCCACTTTTTCGGCAGGTGCCGGATGTATATGACGGCGGGCGTACGGGCCCGCTGCGACGCGAAGCCGAATTACTCGGCGTCGGCCTCGGCGGGAGCCGGCGTACCGGCACCGCCCTGCTCGACCTTGGCGCGAAGGGCGTCCGCGGTACGGACGAACTCCGACAGCGGGGCCTGGAAAGTCGCCGCGGCCTTGGCCATCGACGCCTTGATTCCACCGGCCACCTTGGCGAGCAGAACCTCGCGGGACTCAAGGTCCGCGAGCTTCTTGATCTCATCCGCGGACAGCGCCTTACCATCAAGGACACCGCCCTTGATGACGAGGTTGGGGTTCTCCTTGGCGAAGTCACGAAGACCCTTCGCCGACTCCACCGGGTCACCGGTGACGAAGGCAACCGCCGTCGGACCTGCGAACAGGTCGTCCAGCGTGTTGATCCCGGCCTCGTTGGCCGCGATCTTGGTCAGCGTGTTCTTCACCACGGCGTACTGGGCGTTCTCACCGAGCGAACGGCGCAGCTGCTTGAGCTGGGCCACGGTGAGACCCCGGTACTCGGTCAGCACAGCGGCGTTCGAGCTGCGGAACTTGTCCGCCAGCTCGGCTACCGCGGCAGCCTTGTCGGGCCTTGCCATAGAGCGTCGGCCTCCTTCCGGGTGATGAGGACCGCTCAGAAGGGGCTGGACAGACGAAACGCCCCGGCACAGGTGCACGGGGCGCGAGCTCGACCGGACGGATCCGGGAGCACTTCCACGATCACCTGCGCGAGTCGCCCGCTTCCAGCGGATCCTTCGGCCACCGCGCCCTCTTACGAGCACACGGCAACGACCAGCGGTCTTTGGCTTCGTCGGAAGAGTACGTGAACGGGGGCACGCCGAGCAAATCCGTTCCCGGGCGGCTGATTGATCCTCCGGTTCGGGGGTAGAGGACGGCGTCCTCCCGCCGCTTCGGCCCGTACCTCCACGCCGTAGCCGGAGCAGCGCAGGATGACGCCGTACGTGGTCCCGTCGCGCCGCCGGAGGCCCCCAGAGGCCGGAGGTACGGGCGTACGGAGGTACGGGCGTACGGAGGCGCGGGGGCCTGGACGCGCGGAGCGGCGCGGGAAACGCGAAGGAGCCGGGCCCCGCACCTCCGGAGAGGTGCGGGGCCCGGCTCACAGCACGCGTGTCCCGCGGCTGCCTACCGATCCGGAGGATCAGACGGCGGCCGGGTCCTCCTCGACGAGGAGGTTGCGGGTGCGGTTGGCGTCCAGCGGGATGCCGGGGCCCATCGTGGTGGCCAGCGTGGCCTTCTTGATGTAGCGGCCCTTGGCGGCCGACGGCTTCAGACGGAGGACTTCCTCCAGTGCGGCGGCGTAGTTCTCGACCAGCTTGGTCTCGTCGAAGGAGACCTTGCCGATGATGAAGTGCAGGTTCGAGTGCTTGTCGACGCGGAACTCGATCTTGCCGCCCTTGATGTCCGTGACAGCCTTCGTTACGTCCGGGGTGACCGTTCCGGTCTTCGGGTTCGGCATGAGCCCACGCGGACCGAGCACGCGGCCGAGGCGGCCGACCTTGCCCATGAGGTCCGGGGTGGCGACGACGGCGTCGAAGTCCAGACGGCCCTTCGCCACCTCGTCGATGAGCTCGTCGGCGCCGACGATGTCGGCTCCGGCGGCCTCCGCGGCCGCAGCACGGTCACCGGTCGCGAAGACCAGGACCCGGGCGGTCTTGCCGGTGCCGTGCGGCAGGTTCACGGTGCCGCGGACCATCTGGTCGGCCTTGCGCGGGTCAACGCCCAGACGCATGGCGACCTCGACGGTGCCGTCGAACTTGGTCGCGGAGGTGTCCTTGGCGAGGCGGACGGCTTCGAGCGGGGCGTACAGCTTGTCCGCGTCGACCTTGGCGTCCGCAGCGCGGAGAGTCTTGCTGCGCTTCACTTCTGCTCCTAGATGGGGAGTGGGAGTCGTGGTGCGGGCCGGCGCTGGCCCTACCACTGTGGTGCGGAGGGGGGCTTGATCAGCCCTCGACCGTGACGCCCATGGAACGGGCGGTGCCGGCGATGATCTTGGCCGCGGCCTCGATGTCGTTGGCGTTCAGGTCGGGCATCTTGGTCGTGGCGATCTCGCGGACCTGCTCGCCGGTGAGCTTGGCGACCTTGGTCTTGTGCGGCTCGCCGGAGCCCTTCTCCACGCCCGCGGCCTTGAGGATCAGCTTCGCGGCCGGCGGGGTCTTGGTGATGAAGGTGAAGGAGCGGTCCTCGTAGACCGTGATCTCCACCGGCACGACCATGCCACGCTGCGACTCGGTCGCGGCGTTGTAGGCCTTGCAGAACTCCATGATGTTGACGCCGTGCTGGCCCAGCGCGGGGCCGACCGGCGGAGCCGGGTTGGCCGCGCCGGCCTTGATCTGGAGCTTGATAAGCCCCGTGACCTTCTTCTTCTTGGGAGGCATTGCTCTCTCCGGGTCCTAGTGAGAGTGTTTCGCCGCCATCCGGTCATCCGGACGGAGGCATACCGCGCAACGATAACGGGTATAGCTGCGCGACCAAAAACCAAGCAGGTCAGACGGCTACGGGAGCCGGTCTGACCTGCTTGGAAGGCGTGTGCGCCAGAAGCCCTGAGAGGTACTAGTTCTTCTGGATCTGGTCGAAGCTGAGCTCGACCGGGGTCTCGCGGCCGAAGATCTCGACGAGGCCCTTGACCTTCTTCGAGTCGGCGTTGATCTCGTTGATCGTCGCCTGGAGCGTCGCGAACGGCCCGTCGGTGACGGTGACCGAGTCGCCGACCTCGAAGTCGAGCACCTGGACCTCGACCTTGCGGGCCGGAGCCGGCTTGCCCTCGGCCTCGGCGGCCTCACGGGCGGCCTTCTCCTCGGCCTCCGGGGCGAGCATCTTGACGATCTCGTCCAGGGTCAGCGGGTACGGGTCGTAGGCGTTGCCGACGAAGCCGGTGACTCCGGGGGTGTTGCGGACGACGCCCCAGGACTCGTTGGTGAGGTCCATGCGGACCAGGACGTAACCGGGAAGCTTGTTCTGGCGGACGTTCTTGCGCTCGCCGTTCTTGATCTGGACGATCTCTTCCTCGGGCACTTCGGCCTGGTAGATGAACTCCTCGACGTTCAGCGAGACGGCGCGCTGCTCCAGGTTGGCCTTCACACGCTTCTCGTAACCGGCGTACGTGTGGATGACGTACCACTCGCCGGGCAGACCGCGGAGCTCCTGGCGCAGGGCCTCGACCGGGTCGACCGGGGGAACGTCGGCGGCCTCTTCGGCAGCCTCCTCGTCCTCGGCCTCTTCGGCGGCGTCCTCGACCTCGTCCACGGCCTCGGCGTCCTCGTCGGTCTCCGCGACGGCCACCGCTTCGTCCTCGGTGTGCACAGTTGCCTCTTCGGCGGGCTCACCGGCGACGGCGTCGGCAGCTTCGGCCTGGTCCGGCTTCCCAGCGTCCGCCGCCTCGACGATGTCGAGCTCGTCCTCTGCGGACTCGAAGCTCTCGCCCGGCTCGACGGCCTCGTTCAGGTTCGGGTCAGACACTGTGGCTGCTTCTTCCTGGATACAAATCGGGTGGAACATGCGAAAAAGACGCCGCTCCCGGCGCCTTTCGCGGATCAGCCAAAGACGTACTTGGCGGCCTGGTTGAACCCATAGTCAATCACGGTCACGATGCCGATCATGATGACGACGAAAACGATCACCACGGAGGTGTAGGTCGAGAGCTGGCTACGAGTCGGCCAGACAACCTTGCGCAGTTCCGCGACGATCTGGCGGTAGAAGAGTGCGAGGCGGCCGAAGGGGCCCTTCTTGCCGCGCTTCCCGCCCTTGCGTGCCTTCTTCGACTCCGGCGCTTCATCCTGCGCATCAGGCACGTCGATGGAGCCGACGGCGTCCGTCACGATCTCTCACCTGATTCCGGGTCGTGGCCGTGCCGCGCCCGGTGGAGCCGCACGGCGGTGCATAGATGTACGTACATGCGCACACAGCCTGGCGAAGGTGTGTGTAGCAGGGCCGGAGGGACTTGAACCCCCAACCGCTGGTTTTGGAGACCAGTGCTCTACCAATTGAGCTACGACCCTTTGTGGTTCCCCCAACCTACCGCATCCGACCGGGTGCACGGAGTGCGCTCGGCGGGACGGTTGGTGGAGGCCAACGACGAGTGAGTGTACGTGGTCGGGGGCCTGACGTCGAACAGCTTCGGCCGGGACGGTGCACGGCCGGCCCGTGTCTTCCGGTTCCGGCCCGGTTCCCGCTCGGTGTACGGCCGTTGCCCAGCTCGGTGTACGGCCGTTGCCCGGCCCGGTGTCCGGCCGGTGTCCGCCCATCGAAACCTGTGTGCCGAGTCCGTTTGCGGTCTGGGACCATGGGCCCCATGAGCGCCGCAACTCCTCCGACCGAGCGCAGGGTCTCCGCCCGCATCGGTGCCATCTCCGAGTCCGCCACCCTGGCAGTCGACGCCAAGGCGAAGGCCCTGAAGGCCGCCGGGCGTCCGGTGATCGGCTTCGGTGCCGGTGAGCCCGACTTCCCCACGCCCGGCTACATCGTCGAGGCCGCGATCGAGGCCTGCCGCAACCCGAAGTACCACCGCTACACGCCGGCCGGCGGGCTCCCCGAGCTCAAGGCCGCCATCGCCGCGAAGACCCTGCGCGACTCCGGTTACGAGGTCGAGGCCTCCCAGGTACTCGTCACCAACGGCGGCAAGCAGGCCATCTACCAGGCGTTCGCCGCGATCCTCGACCCGGGCGACGAGGTCATCGTCCCGGCTCCGTACTGGACCACGTACCCCGAGTCGATCCGGCTCGCGGGCGGTGTCCCGGTCGAGGTCGTCGCCGACGAGACCACCGGCTACCGGGTCTCCGTCGAGCAGTTGGAAGCCGCCCGTACGGAGCGGACCAAGGTCGTCCTCTTCGTCTCGCCGTCCAACCCGACGGGCGCCGTCTACAGCCCCGCCGACACCGAGGCCATCGGCCGCTGGGCCGTCGAGCACGGTCTGTGGGTGCTGACGGACGAGATCTACGAGCACCTGATCTACGGCGACGCGAAGTTCACCTCGCTGCCCGCCGTCGTGCCCGATCTGCGCGACAAGTGCATCGTGGTCAACGGCGTGGCCAAGACGTACGCCATGACCGGCTGGCGCGTGGGGTGGATCGTCGGCCCGAAGGACGTCGTGAAGGCCGCGACCAACCTCCAGTCGCACGCCACCTCCAACGTCTCCAACGTCTCGCAGATGGCCGCGCTCGCCGCGGTGTCGGGGAACCTGGACGCGGTCGACGAGATGCGCACCGCCTTCGACCGGCGCCGCAGGACCATCGTGCGGATGCTCAACGAGATCGACGGCGTGCTCTGCCCGGAGCCGGAGGGCGCGTTCTACGCGTACCCCTCGGTCAAGGCGCTCATCGGCAAGCAGATCCGCGGCAAGCGCCCGCAGAGCTCAGTGGAGCTGGCCGCGCTGATCCTGGACGAGGTCGAGGTCGCCGTGGTGCCCGGTGAGGCGTTCGGCACCCCCGGATACCTGCGTCTGTCGTACGCGCTCGGCGACGAGGACCTGGTCGAGGGCGTCTCCCGGATCCAGAAGTTGCTGGCCGAGGCGACGGACTGACCGACTGGTCCGGACGGCTCGGCGCCGTCCGCACGCCCCGTACAGGCAGGAACGGGCCTCCGGTTCTCCACCGGGGGCCCGTTTCTTCGTTCGGTCGCCTCCTCGTTGGGGGAAAGTGGCTACCGGTGCGGCGGGTCCGTACGGCAGGATCCTTGGATGGAGCGAGTACGTGACATCCGGCTGCTGCCCAAGGCCCATCTGCACCTGCATTTCACCGGGTCGATGCGGCCCTCGACCCTGCTGGAGCTGGCCGGCAGATACGGCGTGCACCTGCCTGAGGCGCTGACCGGCGGTGAGCCGCCGAAGCTTCGGGCCACCGACGAGCGCGGCTGGTTCCGCTTCCAGCGGCTGTACGACATCGCGCGTTCCTGTCTGCGCACGCCGGAGGACATCCAGCGGCTGGTGCGCGAGGCCGCCCAGGAGGATGTCGCGGACGGCTCGCAGTGGCTGGAGATCCAGGTCGACCCGACCTCGTACGCCCCGTTCCTCGGCGGGCTGATCCCGGCGCTCGAAGTCATCCTGGACGCCGTGGACTCAGCCTCGCGCGACACCGGGCTCGGCATACGCGTGGTGGTCGCGGCGAACCGGATGAAGCACCCGCTGGACGCGCGGACCCTCGCTCGCCTCGCGGTGCGCTACGCGGACCGCGGTGTGATCGGTTTCGGGCTCTCCAACGACGAGCGCCGGGGCATGGCGCGGGACTTCGACCGCGCGTTCGCCATCGCCCGGGAGGGCGGTCTGCTGGCCGCGCCGCACGGCGGGGAGCTCAGCGGGCCCTCGTCGGTGCGGGACTGCCTGGATGATCTGCACGCCGCGCGGATCGGGCACGGGGTGCGGGCCGCCGAGGATCCCCTGCTGCTGGAGCGGCTGGCCGAGCGCGGGGTGACCTGTGAGGTCTGCCCGGCGTCGAATGTGGCGCTCGGCGTCTACGAGAAGGCGGAGGACGTACCCCTGCGAAAGCTGTTCGAAGCCGGGGTGCCGATGGCGCTCGGCGCGGACGACCCGCTGCTGTTCGGGTCGCGGCTGGCGGCGCAGTACGAGCTGGCGCGGGCCCAGGGGTTCAGCGACGCCGAACTGGCCGAGCTGGCACGGCAGTCGGTGCGCGGCTCGGCGGCGCCCGCGGACGTCCGGCGGAAGCTGCTCTCCGGCGTCGACGACTGGCTCACCGGCTGACTCCTCGTACGACCCCCCGCAGGAGCGTGCGGGCGAGCCCGGCGGCGAACTCGTCGAGCGGCTGCGGGGGCCTGCCGTCCTCGGTCATGTCGTACGCGAAGGCCCGCTGGGCGCAGGCGCCGAGCAGCAGGGATGCGGCGGAGTAGGTGTCGGCTGCGCTGTCGATCCGGCCCGCGTCCCGCTCGGCGCGCAGATAGGTGTCGACGCCGCGGATGGGCATGTGCGGGCCGGTGCCGAGTTCGCGCATGGCCGCTTCGTGGCGCCGCTTGAGCGGTGGGTCGGCGTAGAGCGAGGCGGCGATCGGGAAGCTCTGCTCGTAGAAGAGGGCGGCCCTGCGGGCGATCTCGGTGAGGTTCTCCTCGACGCTGTGCCGCTGCGGTTCGGCGGCCAGTTCGTCAAGGAGCGGGGTCAGCCTGGGCAGCCGTTCCCTGAGAACGGTCACGAACAGCTCTTCCTTGCTCGCGAAGTGCTTGTAGAGCGCCGCTTCCGAACAGCCGGCCGCCCTGGCGATCTCCTTGGTGGTGGTCCGGGCCAGGCCGATGGTCAGCATGAGACGGTGCGCGGCGTCGATGATCCGGCCGCGGGCGGGCTTCTGCTGCGCGGGTGGCTGCACGGGCGCTCCTACCAGGCTTGACGGAGGGGTGAGTGACTGCCCACTCTAGAGGTGAGTGAATACTCACCCACTACTGCTTACCCACCACTGCTTACCCACCTCGGGAGGGTGCGCGATGAGGCTCACAGTGTTCGGTGCGACCGGCGGTATCGGCGGTCAGATCGTCCGGCAGGCGCTGGCCGCGGGCCACCAGGTCACGGCCGTGGTCCGTGATCCGGCACGGCTCACGGCGACCGGGGCGGGTCTCGATGTGGTCCGCTCGGATCTCGGCGACCCGGAACCGCTGCGCGCGGCGGTGGCCGGGCGGGACGCGGTGCTCTCCGGTCTGGGCGCGCGTGGCCGCAAGGACGCGGGCATCACCCAGGTGCTGACCCGGCCGGTGCTCGCGGCGATGGAGGCGGAGGGCGTACGGCGGCTGCTTGTGGTGAGCGCGGCGCCGCTGGCACCGCCCGGGGACCAGTCGTTCGCGGACCGCGCCGCGCTCGGTGTGATCGGCGTGATCCTGAAAGCGGTCTACGAGGACCTGCGGGTGATGGAGGCCGAGGTCGCACGCAGCGCCACGGACTGGACGTCGGTCCGGCCGCCGAAGCTGACGGACAAGCCGGTGACCGGCAGGTACCGGACCGTCGTCGGGGGCAATCCGCGCGGCGGCCGGAGCATCTCGCGCGCCGATGTGGCGCACGCGATGCTGGCGATGATCGACGACCCCGCGACGGTGAAGCAGGGGGTCGGGGTCGCGTACTGAATCTCGCGCTGGGGGTGGGGACAGTTGCGCGATCGGTGGCCGACCTTGTGAACCAGGGCCGGTCACAGCGCGATCGGCCCTGGTTACGAGGCGGGTCACAGCGCGATCGGCACCGGTTGCGGGGCCGGTTACAGGCTGACGCCGACCGTCACCGGCTCATTGACCAGCGTCACACCGAACGCCTCGTGCACACCGGCGACGACCTCGCGGGCGAGCGCGAGCAGGTCGTCGGTGGTGGCCCGGCCCCGGTTGGTCAGGGCCAGCGTGTGCTTGGTGGAGATGCGGGCCGGCCCCGT
Source organism: Streptomyces sp. NBC_00440 (assembly GCF_036014215.1). NCBI lineage: Bacteria > Bacillati > Actinomycetota > Actinomycetes > Kitasatosporales > Streptomycetaceae > Streptomyces > Streptomyces sp. NBC_00440. The sequence continues at coordinate 4,886,456 of NZ_CP107921.1, read as the reverse complement.
TCCGTAGCCCTTGGTGAAGCCCGCACGGTCGATCAGCCAGGCCGCCGACGTCTTGGTCAGCCCCTCCCCCGCCGGGAACGCGGGCGGCGCGGTCTCCGCTCCGAGCCGCTCCCGCACCCGGGCCAGGAACGCGGCGAACTGAGCGTCGTCGAGGATCGGGTTGGTGAAGAAGGAGCCGGCCGACCAGGTGTCGTGGTCTTCGGCGTCCAGCACCATGCCCTTGCCGGCGCGCAGCTTCAGCACGGTCTCGCGGACCGTCGCCGCCGGCACCCGGTCGCCCGCCTCGACACCGAGGACACGGGCCGTCTCCGGGTACTTGACCGGTGCCGAGAGGCCGCCCGCGTCTTCGAGCTGGAAACGCACCCGCAGCACCACGTAGCGGTCGGGTTCGGCCTTGAAACGACTGTGCCGGTACGAGAACCGGCACTCGGCGTTCGAGAGGGTGACCGTCTCCCCCGTGGTCCGGTCGTATGCGACGACCTCGCTGAGGGTCGACGAGACCTCCTGGCCGTACGCCCCCACGTTCTGGATCGGGGTGGCGCCGGCAGAGCCGGGGATCCCGGCCAGGCATTCGATGCCCGCGAGCCCGGCCTCGACGGTACGGGCCACCGCGTCGCTCCACACCTCTCCGGCCGCGAGTTCGAGCGCGGTACCGGAGAGCGAGAACCCGCGTGTCGCGATCCGCAGGGCGGTGCCGGCGAACCCCTTGTCGCCGATGACCAGATTGGAGCCGCCGCCGATGATGAGCAGCGGGGTGTCGCTCTCGTCGGCCTCCCGGACGGCCGCGGTCACTTCGGCGTCGGTCTCCGCCGTGACCAGCCGGGTCGCGGGGCCGCCGAGGCGGAAGGTGGTCAGGGGGGCGAGTGGGGCTTCAAGGAGTTCCTGCACGGGCCCAGCGTACGAGAACGGCCCCGCCGGTCGGGCGGGGCCGTTCTCGTACGGAAGATCATTCACGTACGGAAGACCGTTCGCGTACGGGTCACTCAGGCGGAGACCATCTCGCGGTCGGTCTCGGCCTCCGGTGCCGGGTCCGCGGGTCCCGGTGTGCCGCGCCGCGGGATCAGCAGCGCGACGAGCGCCGCGACCGCGACCACGGCGGCGCCGATCCACAGCGCGGGGACGGTGCCGTCGGTGAAGGAGTCGGGCGACTCGTAGCCGCCGCGGGCGGCGAAGACCGCGCCGAGCACCGCGATACCGAGCGCGCCGCCCACCTCGCGCAGCGCGTTGTTCGCGCCGGAGGCGATGCCCTGTTCGGCGGGGCGGACGCTGGACATGACCACGCTGGAGGCGGGGGCGAAGTACAGCGCCATCCCGGCCCCGCCGAGGATCAGGGCCGGAAGAATCGTGGGGTACGACACGTCCGGACCGATGAGCAGCGCGAAGAGCGCGAGCCCGGCCGCCTGGAGGGCGAGACCGGCGGCGACGACGGGCCGACCGCCTATCCGGTCCGAGAGGATGCCCGCGAACGGCGCGATGATCAGCGGCATCCCGGTCCAGGGCAGCATCCGCAGTCCGGCCTGGGTGGGCGAGTAGCCCAGGACGCCCTGGAAGAACTGACTCAGCAGGAATATCGAGCCGAACATCCCCAGGAACATGAGCAGCGACGCCCCGTTGATCCCGGCGAAGGCGCGGTTACGGAAGAGCCGCATGGGGAGCATGGGGTGGGCGCTGTGGACGCCGTGGAGAACGAACCCGGCCAGGAGGGCGACACCGGCGAAGAGGCTCGTGAGGATCCGCGCGCTGGACCAGCCGTCCGCCTGCCCGTTGACGAGGGCGTAGACGACGCCGAAGAGTCCGCCGCTGACCAGGAGCGTGCCGGGGATGTCCAGGCGGGCGCCGGGCCCACGCGACTCGGCGAGGCGCAGCCCGGCGAGCGGGAGCAGGACGAGGCCGATCGGCACGTTCAGCCAGAAGATCCACTGCCAGGACAGGTGCTCGGTGAGGGCGCCGCCGATGAGCGGCCCGCTGGCTACGGCAAGGCCGGTGACGGCGCTGAAGATCCCGAGGGCCGCGCCCCGGCGGGCGGCGGGTACGGCCGCGGTGAGCAGGGTCAGGGTGAGCGGCATCATGATCGCGGCGCCGACGCCCTGCACCGCGCGGGCCGCGATGAGCGGGGCGATCCCCGAGGCGAGGGCCGCCGCGGCGGACGCACCGGTGAATACCGTGAGGCCGGCGATGAAGAGCTTGCGCCGGCCGAACCGGTCGCCGAGGGCCGCACCGAACATGAGCAGGACGGCGAAGGTGAGCGTGTACGCGTTCACCGTCCACTGAAGGTCTTCCAGCGCGCCGCCGAGATCCTCGCGGATCGAGGGCAGCGCCGTGGTGACGACGAGGTTGTCGAGAGCCGCCATGAAACCGGCGACGCTGGTGATGATCAGAGCCCAGGTGGCGCCTCCGCGCCGGGCCGTCCGCTCGTTCACTGCTTCCCCCTGCTGGTTGTAACGCTGCTGGTTGTACCGCTGCCGGTTGCACAGCGTTGATTAGTTATTGATGACTAACTTCTGTGGGCAACAGACGTGCGCTCCCCGGAGGCGAATCCGCCCGCGGGCCGTTCACTCACCGGCCGCCCGCCCGCTCACTTCTTCGGCTGTGCCGACTCGTAGAAGCCGGTCCACACCCGGTGCTCCGGGGCGAAGCCCAGCGACACCAGCGTGTTGATCAGCATCCCGTACGCCAGGAACGACGTCGTCTCGTCGGCGTCCGCACCCAGGGCCAGGTGGGCCGCGTCGTACAGCCTCATCCACGCGGCGCGCACGGCCCGCCCGAACTCGCGGTCCCCCGACGCCGCGGCGGAGGCCACCGCGACATAGACCTGCATCTGCATCAGGAGCTTGTCCGGGTCCTCGGCGATGAGCGACTGGTAGGCCTGCCCCATGGCTTGGTGGGCCTCTTCGCCCTGCAGACCGTCGGCCGCCGTCACGAGCACGGTCGACGTCTCCTCGACGCAGCGCTCGGCGGCCGCGAGGAAGATGGCCCCCTTGTTCGGGAAGAGCCGGAAGAGATACGGCTGGGAGACACCCACCCGCTTGGCGATCACCTCGGTGGAGGTGCCGTGATAGCCACCGCGGGCGAATTCGACCATCGCCGCACGGATGACGCTCTCGCGCCGCTCCTCTGCGCTCATCCTGACCATACGAGAAAGTTAGTGGCTGATTACTAACCAAGTCAAGTCCAAGCACACACGACTCCAAGCGCATACGAGCAAGGGGCGCCCGCCTGCGCGAACGCCCCTTGCCACCAAGTCCTGCCGCTACCGCCCCGCCGACGCGCAGCAGACCCACGCAACCGAGACCGACGCGGCAAAACCGCACGGCCACGACGCCCTCAGGCGAGGCGGACCACCGCGCGTGACATGCCCAGCACCTTCTTGCCGTCGCTCATCGCCGTGAGATCCACCCGCACCGTCTTGTCCTCGGGCTCGCCGACGACAGCTGCGACCTTGGCGCTGACCTCGATCAGCGCCCCGTCGGCGTCGTTCGGAACGACCACCGGCTTGGTGAAGCGGACGCCGTACTCCACGACCGCGCCCGGGTCCCCGACCCAGTCGGTCACCACCCGGATCGCCTCGGCCATGGTGAACATCCCGTGCGCGATGACGTCGGGCAGCCCGACCTCCAGCGCGAACTTCTCGTTCCAGTGGATCGGATTGAAGTCGCCGGACGCACCCGCGTACTGCACCAGCGTCGCCCGCGTCACGGGGAAGGACCGCGCCGGCAGCTCCGTGCCGATCTCGACGCTCCCGTAGGAGATCTTCGCTGTCACCGTCACGCCTCCCCGGCCGCGCGCGCGACCAGCTTCGTCCACGCCGTCACGACGTGCTCGCCGGACTCGTCGTGGACCTCACCGCGAATATCAATGATGTCGTTCCCGGCCAGGGACTTGATCGCCTCGATGGTCGAGGTGACCGTCAGCCGGTCCCCCGCCCGGACCGGGCGCCGGTAGGCGAACTTCTGATCACCGTGCACCACTCGCGTGTAGTCGAGACCCAGCTGCGGATCCTGGACGACAACGCCGGCGGCCTTGAAAGTGATCGAGAAAACGAACGTCGGCGGAGCGATGACATCGGCATGGCCGAGGGCCTTCGCCGCATCCACATCGGTGTACGCGGGATTCGCGTCACCCACCGCGTCGGCGAACTCGCGGATCTTCTCCCGGCCCACCTCGTACGGCGCGGAGGGCGGATAGGTCCGCCCCACGAAGGACTGGTCGAGCGCCATGGCTCACTACCTCCTGGTGGAGTGCCGGGAATCGGAAAGAATCACAATAACTGCGAGTAACCGCAGAAATGACGCGAGGCCGCCCCCCGGTAAGGGGACGACCTCGTGCCTGTGCCTGTGGAGAGTTGCGCTTGTGCAGAACTGTTCTTGTGGAAAGAACGGCCTGGGTCAGCGCGTTTCGCGGTGCGCGGTGTGCGAGTTGCAGCGCGGGCAGTGCTTCTTCATCTCAAGACGGTCCGGGTCGTTACGCCGGTTCTTCTTGGTGATGTAGTTCCGCTCCTTGCACTCCACGCAGGCCAGCGTGATCTTCGGGCGGACGTCGGTGGCAGCCACGTGAGTGCTCCTTGGACGGATGGACGGATGAACGCATAAAAGAGTAGCCGATCGAAGGACCGAGCCCACCATCGGCTACCGTGTGTAGCGGTGACCGGACTTGAACCGGTGACACAGCGATTATGAGCCGCTTGCTCTACCGACTGAGCTACACCGCTTTGCTACGGAATCCCTCACCCGAAGGTGAGGGCTCCCGCACCAGAGCCCCAATACGGAATCGAACCGTAGACCTTCTCCTTACCATGGAGACGCTCTACCGACTGAGCTATTGGGGCGAGCGATGAAGACATTACACGGTCCTTCGCCGTCACCCAAATCCTTATGAACGCCCCTCCCCGCCCCTCCCGGCCCCCCTCTCCGCACCCCCTTCTCCGCCGCGTCGTCCCGCCTCCCGCTCGGCTCCCACCAGCCTCTCCTGCCGCCGTTCGGCCCACGGGACCCATCGGCCACAGGAGTCACTCCCGGTACGACTAATCCGCCCCTCCTCGAAGCAGGACCGGCTTTCCCCATAGGCTCGCTTCACGCTGTGTGACCTCGTACGTCATGCCCGGCCCAGCACCCAGGAGCGCGATGCCCGACAGCCAGCCGCGGCCTCCCGAAGGAGCCACCGCAGACACCACCGCGCTCCTCCTCCGCGGGGCCCGCCTGGCCGACGGCCGCACCGTGGACGTCAGCATCAGCGACGGGCTCATCGAAGCCGTCGGCACCGCAGGCAGCCTCACCGCCCCCGGCGCCCGCGCCTCCGTCTCCCGTATCGAACTCGACGGCTATCTGCTGCTCCCCGCGCCCGCCGAACCCCACGCCCACAGCGACACCGCGCTGACCGCCGGTGCCGGACCGGGACCGGGCCCCGCCACCACCGGCTCCGTCCCCGACATCCAGCGCCGCGCCACCGAAGCCGCCCTCCTCCAGCTCGGACACGGTGCCACCGCCCTGCGCTCGCACATCCGCATCGGCGACGTCCAGGGCCTCGGCGCCATGGAGGCCGTACTCCAGGCCCGGCGGTCGCTGCGCGGACTCACCGACCTCACCACCGTCGCCGTGCCCCGGCTGCTCACCGGCGTCGCCGGCGCCGATGGCCTCGCCATGCTGCGCGACGCCGTGAAGATGGGCGCCACCGTCGTCGGCGGCTGCCCCGACCTCGACCCCGATCCGACCGGATACACCCAGGCCGTCCTCGAAGTCGCCGCAGAACACGGCTGCGCCGTCGATCTGCACACCGAGGGTGACGACCCCGCCCGGCTCGCCCGGCTCGCCGCCATGTCCGGCGGGCTGCGCCCCGGCGTCGCCATCGGCCCCTGCGGCGGACTCTCCCGGCTCCCGCACGACACGGCGGTCCGCGCCGCCGGGCGGCTCGCCGCCGCGGGCGTCACCGTGATCTGCCAGCCCCAGGGCGGTTGCGGCGGGGTGGAGAGCCGCGGGACCGCGCCCGTACGACTGCTCCGCACAGCCGGCGTACGCGTCGCCGCGGGCAGCGGCGCACTGCGCGACCTGGCCAACCCGGTCGGCCGCGGCGACCCCCTGGAGGCCGCGTACCTGCTCGCGTCGCAGAGCGGCCTGCGGCCCGACGCCGCGTACAGCGCGGTCAGTTCGGCGCCGCGCGAGGCCATGGGGCTCCCCGAGGTACGGGTGGAGGCGGGCTTCCCCGCCGAGCTGCTCGCCGTACGCGGGGAGCAGCTCTCCGCGGTGCTCTCCCTCGCGTACAGCAGGATCGTGATCCACCGCGGACGGGTCGTCGCACGGACCAACGCGGTTCGCGAGTACTGCGACTCGACCGCCCCCAGCGCACTCGAACTGCCGCGGCAGGGACGGGCCGGCGCCGGGCCCTGAGGGTTGGCGGCACCGCCCCGGGCCGGTGGCCCCGGAGCGCCCCGGAGGCCATCGCGTCAGCTCCGCGCGCCCACCCCCGCCGGCGGCAGGGCTGCCGGGTCCGGCGAAGAACAACGGGACCGCGCAGTGATCGCGCCGACAGAACGGAGCCGGTGACGTGCCCTTCGCCCAGTCGATCGGTGGTGACGGACCCGGGCGCCCCCGACCGGGCCCGACGGCCCCAGGGCGCTCTGTGGCACCGCTGCTGGCCGTGTGTGCGGGCTACTTCATGGTCATCCTGGACGTCACCATCATCAACGTCGCTGTGCCCGTGGTGGGCCGGGACCTGTCGGCCTCACTGACCGGCATCCAGTGGATCACGGACGGGTACACCCTGGTCTTCGCCGGGTTCCTGATGACCGGTGGCGCACTGGGCGACCGGCTGGGCAACCGCCGCATCTTCTGTTCGGGCGTGGTGGTGTTCACGGCGTCCTCTGCCGCGTGCGCCTTCGCGCCGAGTGACTCCTTCCTCGTCGTGGCGCGCCTCGCGGAAGGACTCGGCGCGGCGCTGATCGTCCCCGGCTCCCTCGCTCTGCTCCAGGAGTCCTACCAGGTGCAGGCGGCACGCTCACGTGCCTTCGGGCTGTGGGGGGCGATGGCGGGCGTCGCCGCCTCCGCCGGGCCGCTGCTGGGCGGGCTGCTGGTGTCCACGGTGGGCTGGCGGTGGGTCTTCCTCATCAATCTGCCCGTCGGAGCGGCCTGCCTGCTGCTGACGCTGCGTCACGTCGCACCCTCGCCGCGGCACCCCGGCCGCCCCCTGGACTGGCCTGCCCAGTGCGCCGTGGTGGCGGCGGTGGCCCTGCTGATCGCCGGGCTGAACGAGGCCGGACGGCGTGGCTGGTCCGATCCTGCTGTCCTCGCCGGCCTGGGCCTGGCCGTAACGGCGGTCGCAGCGTTCGTGATCCGAGAGCGGCTCGCCCGGTCCCCCGTCCTTCCCCTGTGGCTGCTGCGTTCACCCGCGATGAGCGGCGGGGCCGCCATCGGCCTGCTGTTCAACTTCGCTTTCTACGGCATGGTGTTCACCGCCAGCCTCGACTTCCAGCACCAGCGCGGCTTCACCGCCCTTGAAACCGGGTTGGCGTTGTTCCCGGCGGTGGCGATGACGATGTTCGCCTCCGTCCTGTCCGGGCGGCTGAGCCGCCGCACCGGTGACCGCCCTCTGGTGGTCTGCGGCATGCTCCTGGGCGCCATCGGGCTGGCCGGCTGGGCCGCGGCGGGCTCGGATCCCGCTTACCCGCTGCTGGTGGCCCCGATGATGGCTACCGGATTCGGTACGTCCTTCGCGCTCACCGGTTCGACCACCACGGTGATGGGTGCGGCGCCCCCGGCGTACGCGGGGGCCGCCTCCGCCTTGTTCAACACCACCCGCCAGATCGGCAGCGCCACGGGGGTGGCACTCGGAGGCAGCCTGCTGGCCACCAGTACCGGCTACGGGGCCGGGCTGCGCGGCAGCATGGCCATCGGGGCCCTCGCCTACCTGACCGCAGCGGCTCTCGCGTGGCTGTGCGTGCCGGCCGGGGCGCACAGGGACGGTGAGTGACAGTGACCACGGGCCGCCCTCCGGTCGTCCGGCTGGCTGTCCGGCTGTCCGGCTGTCCGGCTGTCAAGCAGGCGGAAGGCGGGGCCGGTTGCTGCCGTACGCCATCCTGGCCGGCGCCTCGCGGGGCTGCTGGAGCCCTTCCCGTGCCGGGCCGCACATCCGGCGTTCTCCAGCCGCTTTCTTCATCTTCTTCATCGGGCGCCTTGATCGGGCACCTTCATCGCGCTTCTTCATCGCGGCCCCGGCACCCGGGACGCTCAGCGGGCAACTACAGGACCGAGTCACACGAACACCTTCAGCAACGGGCATTCCTGAGCGCGCGGGGCCGCCGGAGCGTACCGTCAGAAACATGCGCATTGTCATCGCAGGTGGACACGGTCAGATCGCGCTGCGGCTGGAGCGGCTGCTCGCCGCGCGCGGCGACGAGGTCGCGGGCATCATCCGCGCCGCAGGACAGGCCGACGACCTGAGATCCGCAGGCGCCGAACCGGTCGTCCTCGACCTGGAGTCGGCCACCGTGGACCAGGTGGCCCAGGCCCTTTCGGGCGCCGACGCAGTGGTCTTCGCGGCAGGTGCGGGCCCCGGCAGCACCGTCGAACGCAAGGACAGCGTGGACCGCGACGCGGCGGTCAAACTCGCGGACGCCGCCGAGCAGGCAGGTGTACGCCGCTATCTCATCGTCTCGTCCATGGGCGCCGACAGCACCCACCGGGGCGACGAGGTCTTCGACGCCTATCTGCGGGCCAAGGGTGCGGCGGACGACGCCGTACGGGCCCGGCGCACCCTGGACTGGACGGTGCTGCGCCCGGGCGCGCTGACCGACGACGCGGGCACCGGACACGTGCGCCTGGAGGCCCGGACCGGCCGGGGCCAGATCCCGCGCGACGACGTGGCGGCGGTGCTCGCCGAGCTGGTCGAGACCCCGGCGACCGCGGGTCTGACCCTGGAGCTGATCGGCGGATCGGTGCCGGTGTCGGTCGCCGTGAAGGACGTGGCGGGCAACTGATGCAGAACCCACCAGTGGCCGTCGAGCGGGCGGCGCAGCCGTACGCGGCGATCCGGGAGACCGTCACCATGGACACGTTCCCGGTGATCGCCGACCGGCTGGCGGAGGTGTTCGGCCGGCTCGCCGAACGCGGGATCGAACCGGCTGGGCCGCCCTTCTTCCGGTACGACGTCATCGACATCGAACGCGGCATGGAGGTCGAGGCGGGTGTGCCGGTGGCTGAGCCGCTGGGGGCCGCGTTCGACGCCGATGTCAACGAGGCCGACGCCAACGCGGGTGAGGTCTTCACCGGCACTCTGCCGGCGGGCCGGTATCTGACGGTCACCCACATCGGGCACCCTGACGAGCTGTTGGGGGTCACCGCGGGCCTGCTGGAGTACGCGGCGGCCCGTGGCATGGAGTGGGACATGGAGAAGGCCGACGTCGTCGAGGAGTGGGGCTGCCGGCTGGAGATCTACAAGACGGATCCACGGGAGGAGCCGGACATGTCCAAGTGGGAGATGGAGCTGGCCTTCCGGCTCGCGGACCCCGGCTCGCGGCCATAGCCGGAGCGGCAGCGGCAGCGGCAGCCATCGGACAGAAGACCGGTCGCACAGGGCCGGGAAACCAGAAAGCCTCTGACCAGAAATGCTGGTCAGAGGCTGATTCCAGTGGCGGCGCCAGGGTTCGAACCTGGGTAGGCTGAGCCGGCAGATTTACAGTCTGCTCCCTTTGGCCACTCGGGCACACCGCCGGGGTTTTGTCGCTGCGGATCCGCGTGCTGCGGGAGTCCGTGGCAACGACGTAAACGATACCTGATGACAAGGGGTGCTTCGCCACCCGATTGATCAGGGACGGGCGGGGGCGGCCGTGGCGCAGCCCTTAGGCTTGCGCGCAACAGGCCGGGACACCGGTCGTACCCCACACCACACCCGATACAAGGAGCCACAGGACATGGCCGACTCCAGTTTCGACATCGTCTCGAAGGTCGAGCGGCAAGAGGTCGACAACGCCCTCAACCAGGCCGCCAAGGAGATCTCGCAGCGTTACGACTTCAAGAACGTCGGCGCCTCCATCGACTGGTCGGGCGAGAAGATCCTGATGCAGGCGAACACCGAGGAGCGGGTCACCGCGATCCTCGACGTCTTCCAGACCAAGCTGATCAAGCGCGGGATCTCGCTCAAGGCGCTGGACGCGGGCGAGCCGCAGCTGTCCGGCAAGGAGTACAAGATCTTCGCCTCCATCGAGGAGGGCATCTCGCAGGACAACGCCAAGAAGGTCGCGAAGGTCATCCGCGACGAGGGCCCCAAGGGCGTCAAGGCGCAGGTCCAGGGCGAGGAACTGCGGGTCAGCTCCAAGAGCCGGGACGATCTGCAGGCCGTGCAGGCGCTGGTGAAGGGCAAGGACTTCGACTTCGCGCTGCAGTTTGTGAACTACCGCTAAGCAGCTGGCCCGACCTGCACGGACGCCGGACGCCGGCAGGCAGACTTCGCAGACTTCACGGGCACGACGGGGGCACATCGCCGGGGCCGCTTCGACGGCGGCCCGCGTTGTGCCCTCGCCGTCGGGCCACGAGGCGCGACAGGCAGCGCGGCGTGGCATCGGTATGGAATGTGGCGCGATATATGGCGTGACATGTGACGTCCGAAATCCGCCGGTCCGGATGGTCCGGGTATCGCAGACTCGTAGGTGTCCCGGTGGAACAGCCGTCGGAACGCTGCGAGGAAGGGAGCGACCGATGACGGTCTGCGCGACGGTCTGGACAACGGCTGGCAGTCCGCTCGGTGAGCTGCTGCTGGTGGGCGAGGAATCGGCGGACGCGCGGGGCGGTGTGGCGCTGGTCTCGCTGTCGGTGCCGGGCCAGAAGGGCGGTGTGTCCGCCCAGGACGCCGCCGGCGCGGGGTGGCGCCGGGATCCGGCTGCGTTCACCTGGATCACCGACCAGCTGCGGGCCTATTTCGCCGGTGAGTCGACCCGGTTCGAGATCGACTACGCGGGTGGTGGAACCGACTTCCAGCAGCGGGTGTGGGCCGCGCTGGACGGTCTCGCTTACGGCACCACGGTGTCGTACGGGGAGCTCGCGGGGCGCATCGGGCTCTCGGGCGCCGGAGTGCGGGCCGTGGGCACCGCGATCGGGCGCAATCCCCTGCTGGTCGTACGGCCGTGCCACCGGGTGATCGGCGCCGACGGAGCGCTGCGCGGGTACGCGGGCGGGCTGGAGCGCAAGCAGTGGCTGCTGGGGCTCGAAGGGACGCGCGCGTCGTGACGGGGCGGTGCGCCGGCCGGGGCCGCGGGGCGGGTCCAGCCGTATGACCGGGCTGTTCCCGCGGGACCGGGTGGAGGTCGCGCCCGGTGCGGTGCATGTTCCGGAGTGGCTGTCGGTGGAACGCCAGCAGGAGCTGGTCGCCGCGTGCCGCGAGTGGGCGCGGGGTCCTGTGCCACTGCGGCACACGCAACTGCCGGGCGGGGGCGTGATGTCCGTACGGACGGTGTGTCTCGGGTGGCACTGGCAGCCGTACCGGTATGCGCGTACCGCCGACGATGTGAACGGTGCGCGGGTGGCTGAATTCCCGGGCTGGCTGGCGGAGTTGGGGCGGTCCGCGGTGACCGAGGCGTACGGGGGCGCCGGAGCTGCTCGATGGGCCCGAGATGCGGGCGGTGCGGGAGATGCCGGAGGCGCCGGTGCCGTGTACGCGCCGGATGCGGCGCTCGTGAACTTCTACGACGGTGACGCGCGGATGGGCATGCACCAGGACAAGGAGGAGCGGTGCGCAGCTCCTGTGGTGTCACTGAGCCTGGGCGACACCTGCGTCTTCCGTTTCGGGAACCCGGAGGGGCGGGGGCGGCCCTATACGGATGTGCGGTTGGCGTCCGGGGATCTGTTTGTCTTCGGAGGACCTTCGCGGTTCGCGTACCACGGTGTCCCGAAGGTCCTTCCGGAGACGGCTGATCCTGCGGTGGGGCTGCGGGGCGGGCGGTTGAACATCACGCTGCGGGAGACGGGGCTCGGCGGCCCTGACCGCCGCGGGTGATCAGGGTGATCGCGGGTGATCAGCGGCGGCCGCGGGCGAGTGGTGGTGGCCCGGGCCGCCCGACACCGCCCGGACATACGGGTGGGTGTGCGATCAGCGCGATTGCGCGGTCAGCGGTGTGAGCGGGAGTTGCCGAAGAGCAGCCGGTAGAGAACCAGCAGGACAAGCGCGCCCACGATGGCGGAGATCCAGGTCGCGCCGTCGTAGAAGTGCTTCGCCACCGGGTGGTTGAAGAAATGCGAGGCGCCCCATCCTCCGACGAAGGCGCCCACGATGCCTATGAGGGTGGTGCCGACGAGCCCTCCCGGGTCACGGCCGGGGAGCAGGAACTTGGCGATGGCCCCTGCGAGCAGTCCGAGGATGATCCAGCTGATGATTCCCATGAGCAGAGCCTGCCTTACGTTCGGTGTCTTAAACAGAGACGTTGAGGCGGCACTGCTTGGTTGCGTCGCTGGTCGCAGAGGCGTGGTGGCAGGGATCAGTGATGCGGGTGTGGTGGGAGTCGCCGTCCGGGCCGGTTCAGCGGGCGGCGAAGGGCTGGTCCGTGGGGACGATCTCCTTGCCCAGCGGCATCAGCGAGACGGGGATCAGCTTGAAGTTCGCGATGCCCAGGGGGATGCCGATGATGGTGATGCACAGGGCGACGCCGGTGAAGATGTGGCCGAGTGCGAGCCACCAGCCGGCGAGGACCAGCCACAGGACGTTGCCCACGCAGGACGGGGATCCGGCGTCGGAGCGGTCCACCGCCATGTAGCCGAAGGGCCAGAGCGCGTAGACACCGATACGGAACGCGGCGATTCCGAACGGAATGCCGATGATGGTGATGCAGAGCAGCGCGCCCGCGAGAAGGTAGCTGAGGAACATCCAGAAGCCGCACAGGACGAGCCAGATGATGTTGAGGATGGTCTTCATGTCCGGGGACCTGCCATCTGTTCGAGTCGGGAGATGCGCTCCGCCATGGGCGGGTGTGTGGAGAACATCTTGGACAGTCCCTGACCGGGACGGAAAGGGTTCGCGATCATCATGTGGCTCGCGGTCTCGATCCGGGGCTCGGGGGGCAGTGGCAACTGTTTCGTACCGGCCTCCAGCTTGCGCAGCGCGCCTGCGAGGGCGAGCGGGTCGCCGGTGAGCTGGGCACCCGACGCGTCGGCCTCGTACTCGCGTGAGCGGCTGACGGCCAGTTGGATGAGGGATGCGGCCAGCGGGCCCAGGATCATGATCAACAGCATACCGATGAGGCCGGGTCCCTCGTCGTCGTCGGAGCGGCCGACCGGGATGAGCCAGGCGAAGTTCACCAGGAACATCACGACGGAGGCCAGGGCGCCGGCGACCGAGGAGATCAGGATGTCGCGGTTGTAGACATGGCTGAGTTCGTGGCCCAGGACCCCGCGCAGCTCGCGTTCGTCCAGGATCTGGAGGATGCCCTCGGTGCAGCAGACGGCGGCGTTGCGCGGGTTCCGCCCGGTGGCGAAGGCGTTGGGCGCCTGGGTCGGCGAGATGTAGAGCCGGGGCATGGGCTGGCGGGCCGCGGTGGAGAGCTCGCGGACGATGCGGTAGAGCGCCGGGGCCTCGAATTCGCTGACGGGCCGGGCCCGCATGGCGCGCAGGGCGAGCTTGTCGCTGTTCCAGTAGGCGTACGCGTTGGTGCCGAGCGCGACGACGAGCGCGACGATCAGGCCCGTACGGCCGAAGAAGCTGCCGATGACGATGAGGAGGGCTGACAGCCCCCCGAGGAGGACAGCTGTCCTCAGCCCGTTGTGCCGGCGGTGCACGGTACGCCCTCCAAGTCGTGCGGCAGGGGAACCTTCGCTCAGTGGCTCAGTCCACTGGTCACTGTCCAGTGGACCCTCCCTCACTGGTCAACGCCAGGCGAGGGAGGCTAGTTCCCTTGTGCGCGCGGCCCGTGGTGTGCGCCGTACGGGTGGGTCAGCCCTGAGCGGGGACCTTCACCAGCGCCAGGGCCTCGGGCACGGGCTCGACCTGGCTGGTGCAGTGGGCGCAGCGGGAGGCGACGGCCGGGATCTCGGTGTAGCAGTACGGGCAGTCGCGGAGGGCCGCCTTGATGTCGACGGGCTTGTCGGCGGTGAAGCGGGACTGGATCTTGGCCAGCGGGACGACGACGCAGAAGTAGAGGACCGCGGCGGTCACGAGGAAGGCGACTCCGGCGTTGATGAGCAGGCCGTAGCGGAAGTGGGCGCCGTCGACGGTGAACTCGGCCTTGCTGAAGTCGCCCATGGCGGAGCTGGTGGCGAGGCCGATGAGGGGCGTGATGAAGGCGGTGCTGAGTGCGGTGACGACTGCCGTGAAGGCGGATCCCACGGCGAGGCCGATGGCCAGTGAGATGACGTTCCCGCGGAGGATGAAGTCTTTGAACCCGCTCAGCACTGGTTGCTCCTTGATTCGGTGGTTTCGGTGGCTTCGGTAGTCCTGCGCGCTGCTCCGGCGCGCCTTCGGTGCCGCTCTCCGGCGTCGTACTGCCTCTGCCCCGGGGCGTGCGCCGGAGCGCCGTCCGTGGTGTGCGCCCGGCCGAAGACCGTAGCAAAACTCAGAAGAGGCTGCCGGACGCGAAGTGCAGGACCAGCTGGGGGTCGACGGAGAGTACGGCTCCGGCGGCGGCCGCGAGTGCGACGGTGAGGGTGAGCGGGACGGGGATGCGCAGGCCGGGGCGGGTGTCGCCGGTCGCGGGCCCGGCCGGGGCCGTGTCGGTCCGGGGTGTGCGGAACAGCACAGCCGTCCAGCGGAGGTAGTAGTACAAGGCGATGACGACGTTGACGGCCATGATGACGGCGAGCCAGCCGAGGCCCGCGTCGACCGCGCTCTGGAAGACGGTGACCTTGGCGAAGAGGCCGATGATGCCGGGGGGCAGTCCGGCCAGGCAGAGCAGGAAGAAGGCGAGGGCCAGGGCGGTGAAGGGCCGCGTGGCGCAGAGGCCGCGGTAGTCGCTCAGGCGTTTGCCGGGGCGGGAGCGGGCGACGAGGGCCACAGTGGCGAATGCGCCGAGGTTCACTACGGCGTACATGAGGGCGTACGCGACGGTGGAGCCGATTTCGCGGTCCGAGGTGTAGCCGGCGGCGGCGATCGGTACGAGGAGGTATCCGGCCTGGCCGATGGAGGACCAGGCGAGGAGCCGGACGGCGCTGTGGGCGCGGGTGGCCTGCTGGCGCAGGGCGGCGGCGTTGCCGACGGTCATGGTGAGGGCGGCCAGCACGGCGATGGCCGGGCCCCAGATGTTGGCGTACCCGGGGAACGCGACGACGGTCACGAGGATGAGCCCGGAGAAGCCGACGGCCTTCCCGATGACGGAGAGGTACGCGGCGATGGGCAGGGGTGCGCCGACGTAGGTGTCGGGTACCCAGAAGTGGAAGGGCGCGACGGCCGTCTTGAAGGCGAAGCCGACGAGGGTGAGGACGACTCCTGCCTCGGCGAGGGTGTTGAGCTGCGGGTCGACCTGGGCGGTGGCGATGCCGGTGAGGTGCAGGGTGCCGGTGGCCGCGTAGACGAAGCTGACGCCGAGCAGCGTGACGGCGGTCGCGGTGACCGAGGACAGGAAGAACTTGAGGGCCGCCTCGGAGGAGAGGCGGTTGCCGCGCTTGAGGCCGACGAGGGCGAAGGCGGGCAGCGAGGCCACTTCGAGGGCGACGACGAGCGTGGCGAGGTCCCGCGATGCGGGCAGCAGCGCGGCTCCGGAGGCGGAGGCGAGCAGCAGGAACCAGAATTCGCCGGCCGGGAGGCGGTCGCCGCCGGTCTCGCTCATCGAGAGCAGTGCGGTGAGCAGGGCGCCGCCCAGTACGAGCAGCTGGATGGCGAGGGTGAAGTGGTCCGCGGTGTAGCTGCAGGCTCCGTGGCCGGTGGTGAGGCAGAAGGTGGAGCGGCTGCCGTGGCGCAGGGGCAGGAGCATGAGGACGGCGGCGGCGAGTCCGGCGACCGCGGTCCAGCCGAGGAGCGGCTTGCGGTGGTCGGGGACGAAGAGGTCGGCGACAAGGATGATCAGCGCGGTCGCGGCGACGATGACGGGCGGGGCGATCGCGAGCCAGTCGACGGACTGGACGAGGGAGCTCATGCCTTGCCTCCTGCGAGGAGCTTCTGCACGGCCGGGTCGGTCAGGCCGAGGAGGGCCGCGGGCCACAGACCGGCGAGGACGGTGAGGGCGACGAGCGGGCTCCAGGTGGCGAGCTCGTAACCCTGGACGTCCTGGATCTCCTGGCTGCCCTTGATCTCCTGGACGTCCTGGATGCCCTTGGGCCCGTGGCCATCGGCGTGCCGGTCCTCGTGGCCCTCGGCATGCCGGCTGCTGCCGGGTGCGGGGGCCGCGGCGGCTGCGGGTGGCTCGGCGGGGGCGGGCTGGGGTTGCCGGGGTTCTCGGGATTCCTGTGCGTCGCCTGCGTCGGGTGTGGTCTGCGGGGCGCTGCCCATGCAGACGCGGCGTACGACGAGGAGGAGGTACGCGGCCGTGAGCAGGGTGCCGAGGGCCGCGAGCGACATGAAGGTGAGGAAGGCGGGGCGGCTGAGCCCCCTGGCCGGGTCGAAGGCGCCGAACATGGTGAGCATCTCGCCCCAGAACCCGGCGAGTCCCGGCAGGCCGAGCGAGGCGACGGCGGCGAAGGCGACGAGGCCGCCGAGCCGGGGTGCCCGGCCGTAGAGGGCGGCGCCGGTGGCGCCGGCGAGCGTGTCGAGGTCGGCGGTGCCGTACCGGTCCTTGAGCGCGCCGACGAGGAAGAAGAGCAGCCCGGTGATGAGGCCGTGGGCGATGTTGGCGAAGAGCGCGCCGTTGACGCCGGTGGGGGTCATCGACGCGATGCCGAGGAGTACGAAGC
The DNA here is from genome assembly GCF_036014215.1 of Streptomyces sp. NBC_00440. Lineage (NCBI taxonomy): Bacteria > Bacillati > Actinomycetota > Actinomycetes > Kitasatosporales > Streptomycetaceae > Streptomyces > Streptomyces sp. NBC_00440. The sequence continues at coordinate 4,869,666 of NZ_CP107921.1, read as the reverse complement.
CCATGTGGCCGACGGAGGAGTAGGCGATGAGGCGCTTGAGGTCGCCCTTGTTTCCTCGCCGGGCGAGCGAGAGGCAGGCGAGCGATCCGTAGATGATGCCGACGACGCCGAAGGCCGCGAGGTAGGGGGCGAAAGCGTGCATGCCTTCGGGTGCGATGGGCAGGGCGATGCGGACGAATCCGTAGGTGCCCATCTTGAGCATGACGCCGGCGAGGAGGACCGAGCCGGCGGTGGGCGCCGCGGTGTGGGCGTCGGGGAGCCAGCTGTGCAGCGGCCACATCGGGGTCTTCACGGCGAGGCCGATCGCGATGGCGAGGACCGCGATGACCTGGGTGGTGTGGGTGAGGTCGCGGCCGTTGTCAGTGGCGAGTGCCACCATGTCGAGTGTGCCGCTCTTCACGCCGATGAGGAGGATGCCGAGCAGCATGACGACGGAGCCGAGCACGGTGTAGACGATGAACTTCCAGGCGGCGGCGGTGCGTTCGGCGCCGCCCCAGCGGGCGATGAGGAAGTACATCGGGATGAGGACCATCTCGAAGGCCAGGAAGAAGAGCACCAGGTCGAGGGCGGCGAAGGTGGCGAGCGTCCCCGATTCGAGGAGGAGGACGAGAGCGACGAACGCCTTGGGGGACGGGCCCGCGGGGGGCTTGAAGCAGGAGTAGAGCGCGCAGAGGAAGGTCAGCAGCGCGGTCAGTACGAGAAGGGGGAGCGAGATGCCGTCTGTGCCCAGATGGATCCGGACGTGGAGTGCCGGGATCCAGCTGATGTCGGTGGTGGCCTGCATCTTCGACGGGTGGTCGCGGTCGAAGCCGAGCGCGAGGACGATCGCGGCGATGAGCACGGTGCCGGTGACGATCACACCGTGGCGGAGCACGGCCTGCTGGGGTGTCCTGCCCCGCAGCCCGGGGGGTGCGGGCAGCAGTGCGGCGACGGCGCCGATGACCGGGGCGGCGACGATGAACGCCAGAAGGAACTGCATCACGGATGCGCTGATATCGATCACGGCTCACGATCCGGCGTAGGCGTTGGCAAGGGCGACGGCGGCGATCACCAGGACGACGGATCCGGCGAGCAGGGCGCTGAGGTAGGTCTGCAGGTTGCCGGTCTGGGCCCGGCGGAAGGCGGCCCCCAGCCAGCGGGGTGCCGCGCTCGCACCGCGTACGTAGGTGTCGATGACCTCGCGGTCCAGGAAGCGGACCAGTTGGGCTGCGGCGAGTACGGGGCGTACGAAGGCTGCGGTGTAGAGGGCGTCGAGGTGGAAGCCGTTCGCCGCGTGGCGGTGGAGCGGGCCGAGAAGCAGCCTGCCGGGGTCGAGGGGGTCGGGGGCCGAGGCGATGCTGCCGTAGACGGAGCGGTGGGTGGCGATGGCTTCGGCTTCGACGGTGCCGGGGTCTGCGTCCGGGTGGGCGGTGACGGCGCCGATGGGGGGCTGCTGGGCCATGGCCGTGGTGTGGCGCCAGGTGCCGTAGGTGACGAGGCCGCCGACGAGGGCGACGCCGGTCCCGAGGACGGAAGTGGTGAGGGTCGGGGCGAGGCTGTGGCCGTCGAACCAGTCGCTGAGGCGGCCGGCGGTGAGGCCGAAACCGATGGTGGGGATGGCGAGGAGCCAGAGCACACCGTTCATGGCGAGGGGCTGCTTGCCCTGGTCGGGGGCTTCACTGCCCTTGCCGCGGAAGGCGAGGAGCCAGAGGCGGGTGGCGTAGGCAGCGGTCAGCAGGGCGGTGACGAGGCCTGCGATCAGCACGGTCCAGCCGGCGCCCGCGGGGGCGATGGCGCTGTCGCCGAGCGCGGTGTTCTCGGCGGCGCTGAGGACGGACTCCTTGGAGAAGAATCCGGCGAAGGGCGGGATGGCGGCGAGTGCGAGCAGGGCGATGGTCATCGTCCAGAAGGCGTCGGGGATGCGCTTGGGCAGGTTGTCCATACGGCTCATGGCGGCCAGGGAGTTGGTGCCCGCGGCGTGGATGACCACGCCGGCGCCGAGGAAGAGGAGTGCCTTGAACGCGCCGTGCGAGAGGAGGTGGAAGACGGCGGCGCCGCGATCGCCGACGGCCAGGGCGCCCGACATGTAGCCGAGTTGCCCGATGGTCGAGTAGGCGAGGACGCGTTTGATGTCGTCCTGGGCGAGGGCGGCGAGTGCCGATCCGATCATGGTGATCGCGGACATGGCAGCGAGGACGGTCATGGCGGCCCCGGATGCCGCGAAGACGGGCAGCAGCCTGGCGACGAAGTAGATACCGGCGGCGACCATGGTGGCCGCGTGGATCAGGGCAGATACGGGGGTGGGGCCCGCCATGGCGTCGGGCAGCCAGGTGTGCAGCGGGAACTGCGCGGACTTTCCGGCGACGCCGGCGAGCAGCAGCAGGGCGATCAGCGTGGGGTGGTGGAGCCCGCCGTCGGAGACGGTCCGCAGGATGCCGGTGATGCGGAACGTTCCGGCGTCGGTGGCGAGCGCGAACAGGCCGATCAGGAAGGGGACATCACCGAGTTTGGTGACCAGGAAGGCTTTGAGGGAGGCGGAGCGGGCTTCGGCGGTCTCCCAGTAGTGGCCGACGAGGAAGTACGAGCAGATGCCCATGACTTCCCAGCCGACGAGCAGCACCATCAGGTCGCCCGAGTAGACGACGAGCAGCATCGCGGAGGTGAAGAGCGAGACGATCGCCGCGTACGAGGGGTAGCGCGGGTCGTCGCGCAGATAGGCGGTCGAGTAGATCTGCACGCATCCGGCGACGGTCACGACCAGGACGGCGACGAGAGCGGCGAAGCCGTCGACGTACAGGGACAGGTCAATGGGTACGGAGCCGGTCGGGGTGAGCCGGGTGGCAGCTTCGATGGCCTGGCCGCCGCCCTGCCGGACGGCCACGGTGATCGCGAGTGCGGCTGCGGCGAGCGTCGGGAGGATGGCCAGCGGGCGGACGAATCCGGGCGCGATACGGCCGAGCAGGAGTCCGGCCACTGCTCCCAGGAAGGGAAGGAGCGGAACGAGGACGGCGAGGGTCGTCGTGGTCACGCGGCAGCCTCTGCCTTCTCCTCGCGGTCTTCGGGTCCGTCGGGGTCGTCCGGGTCGTGGGGTCCGTGCGGGTCATCGGGGCCGTGCGGGTCATCCGGACCGTGCGGGTCGTCCGGGTCTTCCGGGTCGTGCGGGTCGTCGGGGTCCGGTGATTCGGCGGTGTCGCGGAGCTTGTCGATGTCCGTCGTACCCCGGTTCCGGTGGACCGCCAGGACGATCGCGAGGCCGATGCCGATCTCGGCGGCGGCGATGGCGATCGTGAAGAGGGTGAGCGCCTGCCCGGAGTGGAGCTTGTCGCGCAGCCATACGTCGAAGGCGACGAGGTTGAGGTTGACGGCGTTGAGCATCAGCTCGACGGACATCAGGATCAGGATGACGTTGCGGCGGGCGAGGACTCCGTACAGCCCGGTGCAGAAGAGGAGGGCTGCGAGCACGGCGGGATAGACGAGATGCATCAGCGCTGCTCCCTGTTGTTCCGGGCTGCGCCGTTCTCGGTTGCGCTGGTCCCGGCTGCGCTGTTCTGGGCTGCGCGGTTCTCGGCTTGGCTGTTCTCGGCTGCGCTGTTCTTCCGGGACAGGACGATCGCCCCCACCAGGGCGGCCAGCAGGAGCACGGAGAGCGCTTCGAAGGGCAGGACCCAGTTGCGGAAGAGGCTCTCGCCGGATGCCTTGGTGGAGCCCTGTACCGGTCCGTGGAGGTTGATCCAGGTCGTACGGAACGCGTCGACGACCACCCAGACGAGTGCGGCGGCCGCGGCGACAGCGACGGCGAGTGCCACCCAGCGGTTCTCCGAATCGGCGTCCGGAGAGCGGCCGATGGGGGCCTTGGTGAGCATCAGTCCGAAGAGGAGGAGAACGACGACGGAGCCGACGTAGATCAGAACCTGCACCCAGGCGATGAACTCGGCCGTCAGCAGCAGGTATTCGATGGCGAGACCGCCGAGGGCCACGATCAGCCACAGTGCGGCATGTACCAGCTGCCGGGTCGTGACGGTGATGACCGCCGCGCCGAAGGTGGCGATGCCGACGAGGAGGAACGCGATCTCGACGCCCGTCGGGGACAGGAACCCGGGGTGGGCTGCGGCTGCGAAGGCGACCGCGTCTGCTGCGCGACTCACGCCTCCCCCTCCTGCTCCTGCTGGTTGCGCGGGTGGCTCTGCTCGCCCGGTGCTGCTTGCCCGGTCTGCGCTGCTTGCCCGGTCTGCGCTGCCTGCTCGGCCTGTGCGGCTTGCGCTGCCTGCTCGGCGGCTTCGAGTTTGTCCGCCGCCTTGCGTGCGGCGGCGATCTCCTTGGGCTCTTCGGCGGCCGGGTCGAGCGCGGGGGGCGCCGGCACGGTCCACATCCACTCGCGGAGCTTGTCGCGCTCGTGGGTGAGTTCGTGGATGTCGGTCTCCGCGTACTCGAACTCCGGGGACCAGAACAGCGCGTCGAAGGGGCACACCTCGATGCAGATACCGCAGTACATACAGAGCGCGAAGTCGATCGCGAAGCGGTCGAGGACGTTGCGGCTGCGCTCGCGTCCGCCCGGCGCGGCCGCCGGGAGCGTCTCCTTGTGGGAGTCGATGTAGATGCACCAGTCGGGGCACTCGCGGGCGCAGAGCATGCAGACGGTGCAGTTCTCCTCGAACAGCCCGATGACACCGCGGGAGCGGGGCGGGAGTTCGGGCTGGACGTCCGGGTACTGCGCGGTGACCGTCTTCTTGGTCATGGTGCGGAGCGTCACGGCCAGGCCCTTGGCCAGACCGGAACCGGGAACGGGAGGCATCAGCTGATCGCCACCTTCACAATGCCGGTGAGCGCGATCTGCGCGAGGGCCAGCGGGATGAGTACGGTCCAGGCCAGCTTCTGGAGCTGGTCCTCACGGAGCCGCGGATAGGTCACACGGAGCCAGATCACTCCGAAGGCCAGGACGGCCGTCTTGAGGAGCATCCAGACCCAGCCGAGTCCGTCGCTGCCCCAGGGGCCGTGCCAGCCGCCGAGGAAGAGCACAGCGGTGAGACCGCAGAGGATGACGATGCCCGCGTACTCGGAGAGCAGGAAGAGCGCGAAGCGCAGCCCCGTGTACTCGGTGTAGGCGCCGAAGATGATCTCCGAGTCGGCGACGGGCATGTCGAAGGGCGGGCGCTGGAGTTCGGCGAGCCCCGCCGTGAAGAACACCAGGCCACCGACGATCTGCCACGGGATCCACCACCAGGCGAACGCGTCCAGGATGCCGGGCAGGGAGACCGTTCCGGCCGCCATCGCTACGGAGGCCGCGGCGAGCAGCATCGGCAGTTCGTACGCGAGGAGCTGCGCGGCGGTACGGATTCCGCCGAGGAGCGAGAACTTGTTGGCCGACGCCCAGCCCGCCATGAGCGAGCCGAGTACACCGACGCCCATCACGGCCAGCACGAAGAAGATCCCCGCGTCGACGACCTGCCCGACGGCGCCCTCGCCCGGCCCGACCGGAATGACCAGCAGGACGAGCAGGTACGGGAGCAGGGCGACGGCGGGGGCGAGTTGGAAGATCCGCCGGTCGGCATCCGCCGGGACGATGTCCTCCTTCTGCGCGAACTTCACCCCGTCCGCGACGAGCTGGGCCCAGCCGTGGAATCCGCCCGCGTACATGGGGCCGAGGCGGCCCTGCATATGGGCCATGACCTTGTGCTCGGCCTGCCCCACGAGCAGCGGGAGGACGAGGAAGGCGACAAAGACGATGACCAACCGGATGGCGACGTCGAGTACGTCGTTCACGCGGCATCGCCTCCGGCGGGGGTATCGGGACGAGGGGTGTCGGGACGGGGGCCGGGACGGGTGTTGGGGTCGGTCCCGGGTGCGGTTTCGGACTTGGGCGCGGTTTCGGGCTCTGCCGCGGGCTCAGGGCCGGTTTCGCGTTCGGGCTCGGGCTCGGGCTCTGTCTCGCGCTCTGTCTCGGGCTCGGGCTCTGTCTCGGGCTCGCGCTCAGGTGCCTTCTCGGTGGTCGACCCGTCCTCCGTCGACCCGCCCTCCGCGGCCGAGGCCTCGGTCGCCGGGGCCCCGCTGGGTTCCTCCCCCGTGGCCGGCCCCTGCGGCGGCTCGAAGGCCGGGCGGGCGTTGCGCCAGGGCGCGTCGTCGCTGCCCGCCGGGGCGGGTGGGGCCGCCGGGGGCGTGGGCTCGGCCGCCCGCTGGGATGTGGACCCCTCGGACACGCTCCGGCTCCGCCGAGGACCCGCCGGTGTGCGCCCGGCGGGCGTCCTCCCAGCAGGTGTCCCGGGGGACGAAGCGGGAGTCTCCGCCGCAGTCGCCGGTGCCGTTCCCCCGGCCTGGACCTGACCGGGAGTCGGGCTATCGGCCGGGCCTTGGGCAGTTGGGGCCTGGGCCTGGGGCTCCCCGTTCCCCGCCGTGGCCGGTGACTGGCTTGTGGAGCCCTCGTTCACGCTGCGGGCGCGCCGGGCCGGGCGGTCGCCCGCCGCGCGTGCGGCGCGTGCCGGGCGGGCCGGGGCCGGGGGGAGCTGGCCCTTCTGCGGGCCCCACTCGTTGGGGTCGGGGACGCCCGGCGGCAGCATCTGGCGGCGCTTCGCACCACCGGCTCCCGCGCCGTGCCCGGCCGTGGACTCCCCCGGCTCCTTCGCGCCCGGCCAGGCCTTCACGACGCGGGCCGCGAGGACGAAGTCCTTGCGCAGCGGGTGGCCTTCGAAGCCCTCGGGCAGCAGGAGCGGCACCAGGTGCGGGTGGTCGGTGAAGGTGACGCCGAACATCTCGTGCGTCTCGCGTTCGTGCCAGCTCGCCCCCGCGTAGACCGCGACGGCGGACGGCAGGACCGGTGCGGTGTGCGGGACCGTGGTGCGTACGAGCAGGCGGCGCACCGTACGGCCTTCGAGTGCGACGACGTGGGCGCAGACCCGGAAGCCGGTGTCCGGTTCGTCGACGGCGGACAGCCAGTCGAAGTACGTGCACCCGAGCCGGTCTCTGGCGGTCTCCAGGGCGGCGAGCCAGGAGGCGGCCGGTACGTCGACGGTGAGCAGGTCGTAGCTGTGCCCGGCGGTGGCTTCCTCGCCGAAGAGTTCGGTGGCGGCTTCGGGGAGCCGGTCGTACGGGTGCGTCACCTGCATCACCGTCCCGCCCCCGGTACCGGCGGCGGGCTGATGAGGCCGCTGGTCAACTGGGCGGTGGAGGGCGCGGAGTAGCGCTCGCCGAGCGACTCCCTGGCGATCTTCTCCTGGAGCTTCAGGATGCCCTGGAGGAGCGCTTCGGGGCGGGGCGGGCAGCCGGGTACGTACACGTCGACGGGGATGATCTGGTCGACGCCCTTGGTCACGGAGTACGAGTCCCAGTACGGGCCGCCGCAGTTGGAGCAGGCGCCGAAGGAGATGACGTACTTCGGCTCGGGCATCTGCTCGTACAGCCGCTTGACCGCGGGGGCCATCTTGTCCGTGACCGTGCCGGAGACGATCATCAGGTCGGCCTGGCGGGGGCCCGGCGCGAACGGGATCACGCCGAGCCGGATGAAGTCGTGCCGGGCCATGGAGGCCGCGATGAACTCGATGGCGCAGCAGGCGAGGCCGAAGTTGAAGACCCACAGGCTGTAGCGGCGGCCCCAGTTGAGGACCACCTTCATGGGTTCGGGGGCCAGCCGGGAGAGCACGCCCAGCCGCTGCGGGCCGGCGGCTTCCGGCAGCTGGCCGGTCTGCGCCTGGCTGCTGGGCAGCTGCGGGTCCGGCAGATCGACGGGGTTCGTCACGTCCATTCGAGGACGCCCTTCTTCCATGCGTAGAGCAGTCCCACGGCCAGGAAACCGAGGAAGATGAACATCTCCACCAGCGTCGCCGACCCGTATCCGTCGGCCGCGAAGACCGTCGCCCACGGGAAGAGGAAGATCGAGTCCACCGCGAAGATCACGTAGAGGAAGCCGTAGACGTAGTAGCGGACCTGGGTGTGCGCCCAGCCCTCGCCGACGGGGTCGACGCCGCACTCGTACGTCAGCAGCTTCTCGGGGGTCGGCACCACGGGCCGCAGCAGCCGTCCGGCGCCGAAGGCCACGGCGACGAAGAGCACGCCGACGACCGCGATGACACCGACGACCGAGTACATGTGGAAGTAGTCCGAGTACCCGGAGCTCTCAGCGTGGCCCGCGTAATCTGCATACCTTGCGTGCCCCACGTGACTCGCATGACTTGCGTGGCCCGTCTGGCTCGCGGCGAGAACCGCTCGGCCCGCCGCGGCAACGGTCGGTCCCGGCACGTCCGGCCCTCGCTCCCTGCGCCCTTTTCGTCGCCTCGTCCGTCACATTCGCCACGTTCGACGATCCGTACGCACGGGAGTCTAGGCCCTGATAAACACTTGGTAAGCAGCCGGATCCGGCACAGCGCTCGGCACCGGGCCCGCCGCATGGTGGGGTTATCCCTACTTCATCCCACCCAGCCGCCCCATGGCATCCGCCCCGGGGGCCCGGCACTCTTGGCGCATGACCGCGATCAACTCCCGTCGGCTCGACTCCGACCGGCCACCGCCCGCGCGCTTCGCGTTCGACCGGTTCACCTGGAAGGAGATCGCCCATCTCCTGACGAACCTGCCGGCTGCGATCGTCGGCTTTGTTTACGTCCTGTTCATGATTGCCCTGGGCGGCGGTCTGGCCGTCACCGTGGTGGGTCTGCCGCTGCTCGCGCTCGGGCTGCTCGGGGCGCGGCAGCTCGGCCGGTGGGAGCGGTCCCGGGCGCGGGGGCTGCTGGGCGTCCGGGTGGAGGAGCCGAGCCCGCTGTTCGTCAAGCGCGGTGGCAGCTTCTTCACCAGGCTGTGGATGAGCCTCAAGGACCCGGTGGGCTGGCGCGCGATGCTGTACGGGTTCATCCGTCTGCCGTGGGGCGTGCTGACGTTCTCCCTGGTCCTGCCCAGTCTGTTCGTGCTCTGGCCGGTGCTGCCGTTCATCGCGCGGGGTCTGACCAACGTCGACCGGGCCATGGTCCGCGGGCTCCTCTCCCCCTCCGACGAGCTGGAGCGCCGGATCGCCGAGCTGGAGTCGGACCGCGGGGTGGTCGTGGACACGGCCGCGGCGGATCTGCGCCGCATCGAACGGGATCTCCACGACGGGGCACAGGCCCGGCTGGTGGCGCTCGCCATGGGGCTCGGCCTGGCCAAGGAGAAGCTCCTGGAGGATCCGGACGCGGCGGCCGTGATGGTCGGCGAGGCGCACGGTGAGGTCAAACTGGCCTTGCAGGAACTGCGTGACCTGGCCCGCGGTATCCACCCGGCGGTCCTGACGGACCGCGGGCTCGACGCGGCGCTCTCCTCGATCGCGTCACGGTGCACGGCCCCGGTGAAGGTCCGTGTCGATCTGGCGGAGCGGCCGGCCGAGGCGATCGAGGGCATCGCGTACTTCACGGTCTCGGAGCTCCTGCAGAACGTCAGCAAGCACGCCCAGGCGCGCTCCGCTTCGGTGGAGGTGTGGCGCTCGGCCGACCGGCTGCTGATCCGCGTCGAGGACAACGGGCGCGGCGGGGCGCGGCTCGACGGCGGTACGGGCATGGCGGGGCTCGCCGACCGGCTGGGCGCGGTCGACGGTCTCTTCGTACTGGACTCCCCGGTCGGCGGACCCACCACGGTGACGGCGGAGCTGCCCTGGCGCGACCGCGGCTGACGCCGGGGCGGGCACTGCCGGAACGGACGCTTCCGGCAGGGACGCTGTCCTGCGGGGCACTGTCTTCACTCCGGGGGTAGGGAAAACCCCCGGTCGAAGACGGTGCCCCTCCTCATGGTCGACGGCGGTCCGGGGCGGGAGCATGGACACAGGCAGGCAGGGACACCGGCAGGCAGCCGGGCGGACAGCCCGCCCGCAGCCAACCAACCACGCGGCCGATCAACCCCGCAGCCAGTCAACTGACCAACCGGCACACCGAGAAGACGAAGAGAAACGGACACCGCCATGGCCACGGATCACGGCATCACCACCCGGGACCACCGCGTGCCAGCGGTGCTGCGTGCGCCGTTCGAGGGGCGTACCTGGCGCGAGTTCGGATATCTGCTGCTCTCGCTGCCCATCAGCATCGTGCTCTTCACCTTCGGGATCACGATGTTCTCGCTGAGTGCGGGCCTGCTGGTGACCTTCATCGGCATCCCGCTGCTCGCTGTGGGCCTGAGCGTGTGCCGGGGCTTCGGGGCGATGGAACGGGCCAGGGCGCGGGCGCTGCTCCGGGTCGACATCGCGGACCCGGCGCCGGCACGGGGCAGGACCGGCGGCATGATGTCGTGGGCGGGTGCCGTCCTGAAGAGCGGGGCGTCCTGGCGCCACCTGCTCTACTCGCTGGTGCACTTCCCGTGGGCCGTCTTCGCCTTCTCGGTGTCGGTGGTGCTGTGGACGTTCGCCTGGTCGATGCTGACGTACCCGCTGTGGCAGTGGGTCTTCCCGGCCTACTCGAACACGAGCGGCATCCAGCTGTACGGCGACGCGACGCACAGCGTCTACCTCGACAGCCCCTTCGAGATCACCCTGACCAGCCTGAGCGGTCTGGCCTTCGTCCTCGCCACCCCCTGGGTGATCCGGGGGCTGGCCGGAGTCGACCGGATGATGGTGCTCGGGCTGCTCGGCCCGTCGCGGCTGGACACCCGGGTCACCGAGCTGGAGTCGGACCGCGGAGTGGTCGTGGACACGGCGGCGGCGGATCTGCGCCGCATCGAACGGGATCTGCACGACGGGGCACAGGCCCGGCTGGTCTCCCTCGCCATGGACCTCGGTCTGGCGAAGGAGAAGCTGACGGCGGACCCGGAGGCGGCGGCCCGCATGGTCGACGAGGCACACGGCGAGGTCAAGATCGCGCTTCAGGAGCTGCGCGATCTGGCCCGCGGTATCCACCCGGCCGTTCTGACGGACCGCGGGCTCGACGCCGCACTGTCCTCGATCGCCTCGCGCTGCACGGTGCCGGTGCAGGTGGAGGTGGATCTGCCGGCCAGGCCGGCCGCCGCCATCGAGGGCATCGCGTACTTCACCGTCTCGGAGCTCCTCCAGAACGTCAGCAAGCACTCCCGGGCCACTCGCGCGTCTGTGGACGTCTGGCGGGTGGAGAACCGCATCATGCTCCAGGTGACCGACAACGGCCTGGGCGGCGCCACGGGGCCCGGCGGCGACCTCGCCGCGGGTACGGGCGGCGGCGGTCTTGCGGGGCTCGCGGAGCGGCTCGACGCTGTCGACGGGCTGCTGGTCGTGGACTCGCCGGCCGGAGGCCCGACGACCGTCACCGCCGAACTGCCCTGGCGCGACTGAACGCACCCCGGCTTGCGCACAACTCCCGCCCGGCAGCCCGAACTCCCACCCGGCAGCCCGAACTCCCGCCCCGGTGTGACCCGAGCTCCCGCCCGATAGTCCGGCTCCCGCCCGTTCGGCCTCCGATGCTGGGATGCTGGTGTGCGCAGGCAGGAATATCACCAAGTGGGGGGCTTCAGCGTCGTGGAGGACAGAGTGCGAGTGGTCATCGCCGAGGATTCAGTGCTGCTGCGGGAGGGCCTGACCCGGTTGTTGACCGACCTCGGTCACGACGTCGTCGCCGGTGTCGGTGACGCGGAGGCGCTGATCAAGACGATCGGGGACCTGGCGGGGCAGGAGGCGCTGCCGGATGTGGTGGTCGCGGACGTACGGATGCCGCCCACCCACACCGACGAGGGGGTCCGGGCTGCCGTACGGCTCCGCAAGGACTACCCGGGGATCGGCGTGCTGGTCCTGTCGCAGTACGTGGAGGAGCAGTACGCCACCGAACTGCTGGCCGGATCGAGCCGGGGCGTCGGCTATCTGCTGAAGGACCGGGTCGCCGAGGTCAGGGAGTTCGTGGACGCCGTGGTCCGGGTGGCGCAGGGCGGGACCGCCCTCGACCCCGAGGTCGTGGCGCAGCTGCTGGGCCGCAGCCGCAAGCAGGACGTGCTGGCCGGGCTGACTCCGCGCGAGCGCGAGGTGCTGGGGCTGATGGCGGAGGGGCGTACGAACTCGGCGGTGGCCAGGCAGTTGGTGGTCAGCGACGGGGCGGTGGAGAAGCACGTCAGCAATATCTTCCTGAAGCTCGGCCTCTCTCCGAGTGACGGGGATCACCGTCGGGTGCTCGCCGTGCTGACCTATCTGAACTCGTAATTACCTGACACCCTGTCAGATAGCGAGGTCGGGGCCGTCTCGCGGGAGCGGCCCCGAGCAGGACCTAGATCCAAAGGATGAGCACCCAGCGCAAGCGTCTGATGACACCGAAGGGCCAGGAGGGGCGGTTTTAATGGCACTAAATCCGGGCAATTCGATGTCTCAAAAAGGCGTCCACCATATGAGCCTTCCAGGGAAGGCCACCCTTACCGTCGTAGGGTGGGTTCCGGTGTGCCCGGGCAGCCGGGCGCATCCGAGCAGCCGCCCGAGGGAGGTCCAGTTCAGTGACCAGCCAGGTCAGTAGCCCAGCCGAGCAGGCCGACGGATCCGATGAGGCCGTTGTCGGGGAACAACGAGCCCTTCTGATCGACAACGAAGCCCCCGGCCTGATCGACAAAGAGGGCAGGGTCGAAGAGGGCAGCGCTGAGAAGAGCACCGGCGCCAAGGAAGTACGCCGGCTGAGCCGGGTGATCATCCGGTTCGCAGGGGATTCGGGTGACGGGATGCAGCTCACCGGGGACCGGTTCACTTCGGAGACCGCGTCGTTCGGGAACGACCTCTCGACGCTGCCGAACTTCCCCGCCGAGATCCGCGCGCCCGCAGGCACCCTGCCCGGGGTCTCCTCGTTCCAGCTGCACTTCGCCGACCACGACATCCTCACCCCCGGCGACGCGCCCAACGTCCTCGTCGCGATGAACCCGGCCGCCCTCAAGGCGAACATCGCCGACGTACCACGCGGCGCCGACATCATCGTGAACACCGACGAGTTCACGAAGCGCCCGATGGCGAAGGTCGGCTACCTGACCTCGCCCCTGGACGACGGGTCCCTGGACGCCTATCAGATCCACCCCGTACCCCTGACGACGCTGACCATCGAGGCGCTCAAGGAGTTCGGGCTCTCCCGCAAGGAGGCCGAGCGCAGCAAGAACATGTTCGCGCTCGGGCTGCTGTCGTGGATGTACCACCGGCCGACGGAGAACACGGAACAGTTCCTGCGGACGAAGTTCGCGAAGAAGCCGGAGATCGCGGAGGCGAACGTCGCCGCGTTCCGGGCCGGGTGGAACTTCGGTGAGACGACGGAGGATTTCGCCGTCTCGTACGAGGTCGAGCCGGCCGCCGCCGCGTTCCCGGCCGGGACCTACCGCAACATCAGCGGAAACCTGGCCCTGTCCTACGGGCTGGTCGCCGCAGGCCAGCAGGCGGACCTGCCCCTCTACCTCGGCTCCTACCCGATCACTCCGGCTTCCGACATCCTGCACGAGCTGTCGAAGCACAAGAACTTCGGCGTGCGGACCTTCCAGGCCGAGGACGAGATCGCCGCGATCGGCGCGGCCCTGGGCGCCTCCTTCGGCGGGTCCCTCGCGGTGACCACCACATCGGGCCCCGGCGTGGCGCTCAAGTCCGAGACCATCGGTCTGGCCGTCTCACTGGAACTGCCCCTGCTGGTCATCGCGATCCAGCGCGGCGGCCCCTCCACCGGCCTGCCCACCAAGACCGAACAGGCCGACCTTCTGCAGGCCATGTTCGGCCGCAACGGTGAGGCCCCCGTCCCCGTCGTCGCACCCCGGACCCCCGCGGACTGCTTCGACGCCGCCCTGGACGCCGCCCGCATCGCGCTGACGTACCGGACGCCGGTCTTCCTGCTCTCCGACGGCTATCTCGCCAACGGATCCGAGCCCTGGCGCATCCCGGAGACCAGCGAACTCCCCGACCTGAACGTCCGGTTCGCGACCGTGCCCAACCACGAACTGGCCGACGGCACCGATGTGTTCTGGCCGTACAAACGCGACCCGCAGACCCTGGCCCGCCCCTGGGCGGTGCCCGGCACACCCGGGCTCGAACACCGCATCGGCGGGATCGAGAAGCAGGACGGCACCGGGAACATCTCCTACGATCCCGCCAACCACGACTTCATGGTCCGCACCCGCCAGGCCAAGATCGACGGCATCGAGGTCCCCGACCTGCACGTCGACGACCCGGACGGCGCACGCGCCCTGGTCCTCGGCTGGGGATCGACCTACGGACCGATCACCGCGGCGGTGCGCCGGCTGCGCCGGGACGGTGTCCCGATCGCCCAGGCCCATCTGCGCCACCTCAACCCCTTCCCCGCCAACCTCGGCGAGATCCTGAAGGGTTACGACAAGATCGTGATCCCGGAGATGAACCTCGGCCAGCTCGCCCTCCTCATCCGGGCGAAGTACCTCGTGGACGCCGTCTCCTACAACCAGGTCAACGGCATGCCGTTCAAGGCGGAACAGCTCGCGACGGCACTCAAGGAGGCCATCGATGCCTGACACCAACGAACTCCTGAACCTGGTGCCCAAGGCCGAGGCGAAGCAGTCCATGAAGGACTTCAAGTCCGACCAGGAAGTCCGCTGGTGCCCCGGCTGCGGTGACTACGCCGTCCTCGCCGCCGTACAGGGCTTCATGCCCGAACTCGGCCTCGCCAAAGAGAACATCGTCTTCATCTCCGGCATCGGCTGCTCCTCCCGCTTCCCGTACTACATGAACACGTACGGGATGCACTCCATCCACGGCCGCGCCCCCGCCATCGCCACCGGCCTCGCCACCTCCCGCCGCGACCTGTCCGTCTGGGTCGTCACGGGCGACGGCGACGCCCTTTCCATCGGCGGCAACCACCTCATCCACGCCCTGCGCCGCAACGTCAACCTCAAGATCCTTCTCTTCAACAACCGGATCTACGGGCTGACCAAGGGCCAGTACTCGCCGACGTCCGAGGTCGGGAAGATCACCAAGTCGACGCCGATGGGCTCCCTCGACTCACCGTTCAACCCCGTCTCGCTGGCCATCGGCGCGGAAGCCTCCTTCGTCGCACGCACCATCGACTCCGACCGCAAACACCTCACGAGCGTGCTGCGCGCGGCGGCCGACCACCCCGGAACGGCGCTGGTCGAGATCTACCAGAACTGCAACATCTTCAACGACGGCGCCTTCGACGCCCTCAAGGACCGCGAACAGGCCCAAGAGGCCGTCATCCGCCTGGAACACGGGCAGCCCATCCGCTTCGGCACCCCCGAAGCCCCCAAGGGCGTCGTCCGCGACCACACCACCGGCGACCTCGAAGTCGTGGACGTCACCCCGGAGAACGCATCACGGATCCTGGTCCACGACGCGCACGCCACGTCACCGACCACCGCCTTCGCCCTCTCCCGCCTCGCCGACCCGGACACCCTTCACCACACCCCCATCGGCGTCCTCCGCGACACCCAACGCCCCGTCTACGACACCCTCATGAGCACCCAGCTCGAAGCGGCAGTCGAACAGCACGGCAAGGGCGACCTCGCGGCGCTCCTCGCCGGCAAGGACACCTGGACCGTCGCGGGCTGAGTGCGATCGAGCACGCGGTGAGCACGCATTGAATACGGATCGCGTACGGATGTGCGTACGGGTTCTGCGTACGGATCAGGCGTCAACAGGCGCCGCCCGGGGCCCGGTTCTGCTGTGTCAGGACCGGGCCCTGTCGTATGCCTCGCGGGCCGTGGCCACCTCGTCGATCCGCTGCTCGGTCCACCGGGCGAGCCCCCACACCTGCTCGGCGGCCTCCCTGCCGAGCGGCGTGAGCGAGTAGTCGACGCGCGGCGGGATGACGGGTTTGGCGTCGCGGTCCACGAAGCCGTCCCGCTCCAGTGTCTGCAGCGTCTGGGCGAGCATCTTCTCGCTGACCCCGCCCACCTGCCGGCGCAGCTCGCTGAAGCGGTACGACCGTTCCAGGAGCGCGGCGAGGACGAGCACACCCCAGCGGCTGGTGACGTGCTCCAGGATCAGGCGCGAGGGACACATCGCCCGGTTGACGTCGGCCGCAGGCCGGGCCGTCACCTGGTCTTCCACCACTTCACTTACGTCCATACCAGTACCTTACTTCAAAGTGGGTACTTTCCCATAGTTAGTACCGACCGTAGGGTGAGCTTCAGAACAGAGCAGGGAACCACACAGACCACCCGAACCCCAGGGAGCATCACCTCATGAGCATCGTCGTCACCGGAGCCACCGGGGCCCTCGGCCGCCTCGTCATCGACGAGCTGCTCGCCAAGGTCCCGGCGGACCAGATCGCCGCCGTCGTCCGCAACAAGGAGAAGGCCGCCGGCCTGGCGGCGCGCGGCGTCGAGCTGCGCATCGCCGACTACAACGACCCGGCGAGCCTCGACGGGGTGTTCCGCCCGGGCGAGCGCGTGCTCCTCATCTCCGGAAGCGAGGTCGGACGGCGCGTGCCGCAGCACACCGCGGTCATCGACGCGGCGAAGGCGGCGGGCGTCTCCCAGCTCGCGTACACGGGCATCCTGGGCGGCCCCGACGCCGACTTCCAGCTGGCCGCGGAGCACAAGGTGACCGAGCAGCTGATCCTGGACTCCGGGCTCCCGTACACCTTCCTGCGCAACGGCTGGTACAGCGAGAACTACACCCAGAACCTCGCGGCGGTCCTGGAACACGGCGCGGTCGTCGCCAGCGCGGGCGACGGCCGGGTCTCGTCGGCCGCCCGCGCGGACTACGCGGCGGCCGCCGCTGCCGTCCTCGTGTCGGACGGCCACCTGAACCGGGTCTACGAGCTGAGCGGCGACACCGCCTGGTCGTTCGCCGAGTACGCGGCCGAGGTCGCGAAGGCCTCCGGCAAGGAGATCGCGTACCGCAACGTCCCGGCGGCCACACACCAGGAGATCCTGATCGGCGCGGGTCTCCCGGAGGCGTTCGCGGCGGTCCTGGTGGACGTGGACGCCGCCATCGAGCGCGGCCTGCTGGCCGCCACGAGCGGCGACCTGGCCCGGCTGACAGGGCGCCCCACCACCCCGGTCGCCACCTCCATCGCGGCCGCGCTGGCATGACCGTACGGCTGTCATGACCGTTTGCCGGAACGGGCATGACAGCCGGGCCCTCCTCCCGTTACCTTCGACTCCGTACGCCTCATGCCTTCGACGGGTGTCGGACGAATTCAGGGGAGGGCCCGTGAAGGGCACCAGTGAGCAGCGGACAGGGGTCCTGAACGGCGCTGCGGCGTATGTGCTGTGGGGGCTCGTCCCGATGTTCTGGCCGCTGCTCAAGCCGTCCGGCGCCATGGAGATCCTGGCCCACCGCATGGTGTGGTCCCTGGGCGTCGTCCTGATCGCGCTGCTGGTGATGCGGCGCTGGGCCTGGCTCGGCGAGCTGCTCCGTACGCCCCGCAAGCTGGGGCTCGTGGCCATCGCCGCGTCGGTCATCAGCGTCAACTGGGGCGGCTACATCTGGGCCGTGAACAACGGTCAGGTCGTCGAGGCCTCGCTCGGCTACTTCATCAACCCGCTGGTCACCATCGCGATGGGTGTCCTGCTGCTCGGTGAACGGCTGCGGCCCGCCCAGTGGGCCGCCGTCGGCACCGGCGCGGTGGCCGTGCTGGTCCTGGCCATCGGATACGGCAAGCCGCCGTGGATCTCACTGATGCTGGCCTTCTCCTTCGCGACGTACGGGCTGGTCAAGAAGAAGGTGAATCTCGGCGGTCTGGAATCGCTCGCGGCTGAGACAGCGGTGCAGTTCCTGCCGGCGCTGGCGTACCTGGTATTCCTCGCCGCACGTGGCGAGTCCACTTTCGGCTCGCCCGCCCACGGAGTGCTCCTCGCGTCCACGGGTCTGATCACCGCGATACCGCTGATCCTCTTCGGCGCGGCGGCGATCCGGGTACCGCTCTCGACACTGGGACTGCTCCAGTACCTGGCGCCGGTCTTCCAGTTCGGTCTGGGCATCCTGTACTTCCACGAGGCGATGCCGCCGGAGCGGTGGGCGGGTTTCGCCCTGGTGTGGCTGGCGCTGACGCTGCTCACCTGGGACGCCCTGCGGAACGCGCACCGTACCCGGGCACGCGCGGTACAGCTGACGGCCGAGGCGCTGGAGCGGGAGCAGGCACGGGCTCAGGTGCGCGGACACCGGCCCGGACAGGCCGCCGGGCCGGACACCGCAGGACCGGCAGCCAGTGAGCCGACGGCCACCGGGCCCACCATCTGACCGACCCCGGTCCGACCCTGCGTTTCCGTTTCCCGCTCTCAGCCGCCCAGCGCCTTCAGGACATGGGCGATCAGCCGGGTGATCTCCTCCGCGTCGTACGGAGGTCTGCGCAGGCAGTGCCGGTAGTAGAGCGGCCCGTAGAGCAGCTCCACCCCCAGGTTGAGATCGGCGTCCATGGGGAGCACGCCCTGCTCCTGGGCGCTGCGCAGCCGGCCCGTGGCGCCCTTGACCCGCGGATCGATGAACTCCTCCTGCACGGTCCTGGCAAGGTCGTCGTCGTACTGGATCTCGGTGAGGATCCCGGCGTACGCGGGGCCGAGCGGCGGATGTGCGAGGAGCCGCACCACTCCGGTCATCTGGGAGTGGAGATCGGCGGCGAGGTCGCCGGTATCGGGGAAGGGACGGGTCCGGATGACCGCGTGGTCCAGTGCTTCGAGCACCAGGGCGCCCTTGGACGGCCACCAGCGGTAGATCGTCTTCTTGCTCACACCGGCACGGGCGGCGATCGCCTCGATCGTGACACGGGCGTACCCCCGCTCGATACAGAGGGCGAGAGCGGCCGCGAGAATCGCCTGCTGTGATTTCTCACTGCGGCGCGCTGGATTGGGCGTGAGGTTCACCGCTTGAGTGTATTCACCGGTCACAGCCGGGGACGATACGTAGCGTCTTGACAGCGGATGGTGGACGTCCGAGAATATCGGCGGGGAAACGGTACGTGTCGTGTCGAGCCGCGTCGGGGGACGGCTTCTCGGTACGGCACGTGCCCTCCCTTGTTACTTTCCGCCGGGGCTCTCTTTCCGCCGGGGCTTTCTCCGTGCTCCTGCCCTGTTCCGCTCAAGCCGCTGTCCTGCTCAGGCCGCGATGTCCTTCGTGGTGAACCGCGCCCAGGCCGCCGAGCCGAACACCACGGCGTACAGGCCCTGCAGGCCCAGGTTCTTGAGGATCTCGTCCCAGTAGACCGGCGCGCGCAGCAGGTCCGCGAAGGACAGCCAGTAGTGCGGGAACAGATACGGCTGGATCGCGTGCAGCTGCGGGATGCCGTCCAGGATCTGCACGGTGATCACCAGGCCGACCGTCGTCGCCATCGCGGCGATTCCGCTGCTGGTGAGGGTGGAGACGAACAGGCCGACGGCCGCGACTCCGACGAGCGAGGCAGCGACGACGGCCGAGATCAGCGCCGCCCGGCCGAGACCGTCGCCGAAGGAGACCTGGGTCCCCGAGATGGTCGTGACATCGCCGAGCGGGAAGAGCAGCGCCCCCACCGCCAGCGCGGAGGCCGCCACGACCAGGGTCGCTGCCAGGCAGAAGGCCACGGCGCAGACGAACTTGGCGAGCAGCAGCCGGGTCCGGCCGGCCGGGGCGACCAGCAGATAGCGGAGTGTCCCCGCACCGGCCTCGCCCGCCACGGAATCGCCCGCGATGACACCGATCGCCATGGGGAGGAAGACCGGGAGGGTCGCGGCGAGCGCCGCGAAGACCAGGAACAGGCCGTTGTTGGTGATGTCCGTGAGGAAGGCGGGGCCGTTGCCGCTGGGGTCACGGGCCGTCGAGCCGTGGTCCGTCTCCAGCTTGACGGCGATACCGATGAGGACCGGGACCGCGGCCAGTACGGCGAGCAGAGCGAGGGTGCGCCAGCGGCGGAAGGTGACGGTCAGCTCGGAACGGAAGAGGCCGAGCTGACGGCGCGGATACAGCGCGACGCGCGGCGCCCCTGCCGGTCCCTGCGCTGCGGGGCCCTGTGCCGATCCCTGTGCTGCCGGTCCCTGCGGTGAGCCGTCCGCGGTCCGGTCCGGCGCCTCCGCCCGTCCGTGCGGCAGTTCCTGCCGGTCCGTCTCAGCCTGCGACATCGAAACCCTCTCCGGTGAGTGCGACGAAGGCGTCCTCCAGGGAGGCCCGTTCGACGCCGAAGGACCTGACCCGGACGCCTTCCCGTACGAGAGCGGTGTTGAGGTCCGCCACGTCGGTTTCGGCCGACGGGATGTCACCGGTGACCCGGTCCCCCGTCACGTCCACGCCGGTGATCCCCAGCTCCGTGAGCACGCGGGCGGCCACGGCCGGGTCCGGTGTGCCGACGGCGAGACGGCCGCGGGTCGCGAGATCCACGACCCGGCCCTGGGCGAGCAGCGTGCCCCGGGCCATCACGGCTGCGTGGGTGCAGACCTGTTCGATCTCGTCCAGGAGATGGGAGGAGAGGAAGACCGTGGTGCCCTCGTCCGCCAGTTCCCTGACCAGGGTTCTGATCTCCCGCATCCCCTGCGGGTCGAGCCCGTTCGTCGGCTCGTCCAGTACGAGCAGTCCGCGCGGCTGGAGCAGGGCCGAGGCGAGGCCGAGCCGCTGCTTCATGCCGAGCGAGTACGCCTTGGCCTTCTTGGCGGAGGCGTGCGCGAGCCCGACCCGTTCGAGGGCGGCGTCGACGCGGGCGCGCCGGGTGCGGGGGTCGGCCCGCGGGTCGGCGGAGTCGTAGCGCAGCAGATTGTCGCGGCCGGAGAGGAACCCGTACAGCGCGGGGCCCTCGATGAGCGCGCCGACGCCCGGCAGCACGCTGTGGGCGGCGCGCGGCATCGGCTGTCCGAGCAGGCTCGCGGTGCCGGAGGTCGGGGCGATGAGGCCGAGGAGCATCCGGATGGTGGTGGTCTTGCCGGAGCCGTTGGGCCCGAGGAAGCCGAAGACGCTGCCGCGCGGGACGGTGAGGTCCAGGCGGTTCACCGCGAGTTGGCCGCCGCGGAAGCGTTTGGTCAGGGCATGGGTTTCGATGACGGCTTCAGGCATGGCGATGGTCCCGTCGTTCGGCGCACCGTGCGGTCCAGGCTAACGGGGCGCGGAGAGGGCGGAGCGCTACGCCCCGGGGCCATGGCCACCCCTGACAGCCGGACGGGTCCGGACGGGCTCCTGGGAGCCGTCCGGACCCGCCACCGTTCCTACTTGGCCGCGTCGGCCGCCTTGACCAGCGCGCCCTTGTCGACCGTGCCGACAAAGACCTTTCCGTCGTCCGTCATCAGCGCGTTCACCAGCCGGGTGTGGAACACGGTGCCCGAGCCGAACGAGCCCGTCACCCTGTCGCCCAGCGAGCTGAGGAACTTCTGCGCGTCCACCGGGGCACCGCTCTTCTGCGCGGAGCCGCCCATCGCGCCGATGCCCTTGCCGCTGCCGGTGTCGATCCTCGCCACCGAGGTCCAGCCCTCGCCGATGATGTTCAGGCCCTTGAAGTCCTCGGGCGATGCGGACTTCAGGTCCTTCGGGCTGCCCTGCGGAGCCAGGTGCCCACCGGCCTTGGGAGCCAGGTGCCCACCGGCCTTCGGGGCGGCGCCCTCCGTCACCTTCGCGCCCTTGGGCGGAGTGAAGGAGAAGGTGGAGGCCGCGGGCCTGCCGAAGTCGACCTTGGTGAAGCCCACGTCGATGGCGGCCTTGCCACCGCTGCTCGGCGTGAGCGTGAACTTCAGCGGGGTGCCGGTCTTCGAGTCCACCGCGACCCGGATGGCACCGATCGTGGAACCGGACTGCTTCGGCTTGATGAGCAGCTGGTACGCATCGCGGCCCGCCACCTGCGCCGTGCCGTCGACACTGACCGAGGTCGTCGGGCCGACGGCCTTCAGCGCCTGCTGGGCGAAGTCCTTCGGGGTGGCGGGCAGCTTGTCGGTGCGGTCCTTACGGGCGTCGGCGGAGGCGCCGGTCTTCGCGTGGTAGACCTCGTTCGACTTGCTGTCGTACGCCCAGACCTGCCGGTCGTTGTGGATCAGGCTGTACTCGGCGGCGTTGTCCAGGATGGACACCCGCTGCTTGTCGGGGCCGTCGGCAGCCACCCGCAGGGTGTGCGTACCCGAGGCCAGTTCCATCAGCTTGGAGTCGGGCGCCACGCTCGACCCGTCCTTGCCGCCGCTGCCGCTGCCACCGCCGAGCGCGCCGCCGCCCAAGGAGCCTGCCAGACCGCCCAGTGACGGGATGCCCAGGTCCGAGCTGACCTTCACCGTGCCGGACAGCTGCTGGGTGTCCGATGCGGCCATCTTCTCGATGAGCTGCTGCGCCGAGATCTTCGGCAGGCTGGGGTCTCCCGAGCTGGCGAGCGCCGGCACGAGACCGATCGTCACCGCCGCCACCCCCGCCACTCCGACCGGGAGGAGATAACGTGCCGCCTTCCGGCGGCCCGCGGCGGAAGGCCCGGCCTCTCCGGTGCCCTGTGCACTGTCGTTCGGTGCCATGTGTGCCCTACCTCCGTGATCGGCGGCGATCCGTACGGTTGCGCTCGTCCACCCCGCGCCGCCATTCTCACCCGAATTGGTGGGGTGTGGTGCAGTCCATCTCACCAAATTCCCGGGACGTACGCGTCAGCCCCCGGGAGCAACTCCGCCTAGTACTGCGGTATGACAGGCCGCACCGGCAGCCCGTCCGGCCCCGTAGGGGAAGCGGCCGTCCGGGGAGGGCCACCCGTCCGAAGGACCCGGCCCGCGCGAGCGGCCCAACGAGCGGGCCGGGGCGGCTCAACGAGAAGAAGGACCCGCCCGCAGAGGTACGCGGCACGGGTCCCAACAAACAGCTCGGCAGGTTCAGCAGGCCAGAAGCTCAGCGGTCGGCAGGCACCGGGCCTGCCCGGCCCGCCTCACCCCACGCGGTGCACCACCGCGCCGCACAGCTCCTCCAGGGCGGTCTTCGCGAAGCACTCCGGCAGCGGCGCCAGCGAGGCGCGGGCCTCCTCCGCGTACCGCACGGTGTCCTGGCGGACCTGCTCCAGGGCCGGGTGCGCCCGCATCAGCCGCAGCGCCTCGGCGTGCCGGGCGTCGTCCGTCAGATCGCCCGACAGCAGCTCGACCAGGGCGAGATCGTCCGGGCGGCCGTGCTCGGCGGCCTGGGCGCGCAGCCGCAGCACCGGCAGCGTCGGAATGCCCTCACGCAGGTCCGTACCCGGGGTCTTGCCGGACTCGTGGCTGTCGCTCGCGATGTCCAGTACGTCGTCGGCCAGCTGGAACGCGGTGCCGAGCCGCTCGCCGTACTGCGTGAGGATGTTCACGACGGTCTCGTCGGCGCCGGACATCATCGCGCCGAACCGTCCGGAGACGGCGATCAGGGAGCCGGTCTTGCCCGCGATGACGTCGAGGTAGTGGCTGACCGGGTCGCGACCGTCGCGCGGGCCCGCGGTCTCCAGGATCTGGCCGGTGACGAGGCGTTCGAACGCCTCCGCCTGGATACGTACGGCCTCCGGGCCCAGGTCGGCCAGGATGTGCGAAGCGCGCGCGAAGAGGAAGTCGCCGGTCAGGACCGCGACCGAGTTGTCCCAGCGCGCGTTGGCGCTGGCCACCCCTCGGCGTACGTCCGCCTCGTCCATCACGTCGTCGTGGTAAAGCGTCGCCAGGTGGGTCAATTCGACCACTACGGCAGAAGGTACGACTCCGGGCGCATAAGGGTCACCGAACTGGGCAGCGAGCATCACAAGAAGCGGACGAAAGCGCTTACCCCCGGCCCGTACGAGATGCTGCGCGGCCTCCGTGATGAAAGGGACCTCGCTCTTGGTGGCATCGAGCAGCCCGGCCTCGACAGCCGCCAATCCGGCCTGGACATCGGCCTCAAGTGCCTGGTCCCGCACGTTCAGCCCGAATGGCTCGACGACGGTCACGAGGGGATCTCCTGTCTGCTGACGATCACACGGATTGTCGATGTGTCGCTGTCCGCACTCAAGTCAGCGTATCCGGTCCTCTTTCGATCACCATGAGCGCCTGCCCGCCCACCCCGAGCACATACCGAACGTGACCGGTATGTTCAAAACAAGTCGATTTGAATTGGAGCAGTACCTTTGTCCGGAACAGAGCCGCAGCCGGGACAGGCACCACCGTCCCAGCCCCCGCCGCAGCCGGGCGACGACCATTCATTCTTCGGCCAGCCACGCGGTCTGGCGACCCTGTCGGGCCTGGAGATCTGGGAGCGGTTCTCGTTCCTCGGGATGCAGGCCATCCTCGTCCTCTACTTCACAGCTGCGGTCAACCAGGACGGCCTCGGCATGTCGCCGGGAGCGGCGGCGTCCATCTCCGCCGCGTACGGCACGCTGGTCTATCTGGTCTCGGTGGCGGGCGGCTGGCTGGCCGACCGCATCCTCGGTTCGTACCGCGCGGTCCTCGGCGGCGGCATCCTCATCGCACTCGGCCACTACTCGATGGCGGTCCCGACGGCCTCCATGACCTGGGTCGGCCTGGGGCTGATCTCGCTCGGTACGGGGCTGCTGAAGCCGAACGTCGCCACGCTGGTCGGCAAGTTGTACCGCACCGAGGACGAACGCCGCGACGCCGGTTTCGCCCTGTACTACATGTGCATCAACATCGGCGCCTTCCTCGGTCCGCTGATCACCGGCTGGCTCGGTGACCACAAGGGCTGGCACTGGGGCTTCTCGGCCGCCGCCGTCGGTATGACGCTGGGTCTGATCCAGTACGTCCTGGGGCGCCGCACCATCGCGGGCCGCACCGACGCCGCCGAGCAGGCGCTGCCGCCCGCCGTGATGCGCCGCGCGGTGAAGATGATCGTCGGCGGGGCGCTGGCCGTCGCCGTGATCGCCGTGATCCTCGGGCTCTCCGGCTGGCTGACGCTGGACCGCACCGTCGACGCGCTGACCATCATCTCGGTGCTCGCGCCGATCGTCTTCTTCGCCGTGATGTTCCGCAGCCCACGGGTGACCAAGGCCGAACGTGGGCATCTGCGCCCCTACATCGTGCTGTTCCTCGCCTCGGTGGTCTTCAACTTCATCCTCTTCCAGGCGTACTCGACGATGATCCTGCTCGCGTCGACCAACGCCAGGACGGAGATCTTCGGCTACCACTTCCCCGCCAGCTGGTACGCGTCGGCGCTCGGCGCCTTCGAAGTGGCGCTGGCCCCCGTGGTCGCGGCCGTCTGGGTCCGGATGGGCAAGCACCAGCCGCACGCCTCCAACAAGATCGCCATCGGCACCATCCTCGGCGGCCTCTCCTTCCTGATCATGGTTCCGGCCACGTCCGGCCGTACCGGCAGCGACTGGCTGATGTCCGTCTGGTGGATCGTCGGCTCCTACGCGCTGCTGGGCCTCGGCGACATCCTGGTCGAGACCTCCGGCATGTCCGCCACCACCAAGCTCGCGCCCGCCGCCTTCGCCAGCCAGACGATGGCGCTCTGGTTCCTTTCCCTTGCCCTCGCCAACGGCATCCAGGCGCAGATCGTGAAGTTGTACGGCCAGGTCTCCGACCCGGCGTACTTCGGTGTCAACGGCGCCATCGCCGTCGTCGCCGGACTCGCGGTCGTCGCCGCCGCCCCCTGGCTCAAACGCACCATGCACCCCGTCCACTGAGGAGCGCCTGCCGTGGCTCGAATCCGCACCGAATTCCCGTACGAGACCCGCCGCGAGGACGTCTGGATCCCGCTCCCGGACGGCACGCAGCTGTACGCCAGGATCTGGCGTCCGGTCAACGCCGCCGCACCGGTCCCCGCCCTGCTCGAATACCTTCCGTACCGCCTGAGCGACTGGACGGCGCCGCGGGACTCGCAGCGGCACCCCTGGTACGCGGGCCACGGATACGCCTCCGTCCGCGTCGATGTGCGCGGGCACGGCAACTCGACCGGGATGCCCGGTGACGAGTACGACGCCCAGGAGCTGGCCGACGGCGTGGAGGTGGTGAACTGGCTGGCCCGGCAGGACTGGTGCACCGGCAAGGTCGGGATGTTCGGCATCTCCTGGGGCGGCTTCAACTCGCTCCAGATCGCGGCCCTCGCCCCCGAGCCGCTCAAGGCGATCGTCACGGTCTGCTCCGCCGACGACCGCTACGACAACGACGTCCACTACATGGGCGGCTCGGTGCTCGCCGTCGACATGCACGCCTGGGCGGCCACGATGCTCGCCTTCGTGTCGCGGCCGCCGGACCCGGCCCAGGTCGGTTCGGTCTGGCGGGACATGTGGCTGAGCCGGCTGGAGGCCGTGGAGCCGTTCATCCATACCTGGCTCGCCCACCAGACGCGCGACGACTACTGGAAGCACGGCAGCGTCTGCGAGGACTACCCGGCCATCAAGGCGGCCGTCCTGACCGTCGGCGGCTGGCACGACCCGTACCGGGACACCGCCCTGCGGCTGGTCGGGAATCTGGACCCGTCGCGGGTGCGGGGGCTGATCGGCCCGTGGTCGCACCAGTACCCGGACCGGGGCCTGCCGCCCGGCCCCGGCATCGGCTTCCTCCAGGAGACCCTGCGCTGGTGGGACCACCATCTGAAGGGTGAGGACAACGGGGTGATGGACGAGCCGCTGCTGCGCTCGTGGATCAGCGAGTCGCACCCGCCGGCCACCGTCTACCCGGAGCTGCCGGGCCGCTGGGTCGGTGACACGGCCTGGCCGTCGCCGCACGTCACACCGGTGTCGTACGCACTCCAGGGCGACCCGATGGAAGTCAGGTCGCCGATGCAGACCGGTCTGGACGCCGGGCGGTTCTTCCCGTTCGGCAACGACTCCGATCTGCCGCCCGACCAGCGCGACGAGGACGCGAAGTCCGTCTGCTTCGAATTCCCGGTCCGCCAGGCCGCCATCGAGATCCTGGGCCGCGCGAAGGTGCATCTCTCGGTGCGCTCCGACGTCCCCACGGGACAGGTCGTCGCCCGGCTCTGCGACGTCGCACCGGACGGCTCCTCCACCCTGGTCACCCGGGGCGCGCTCAACTTCTCGGCGCGCCACGGCCGGGACCGGTCGGACCCCTGGAAACCGGGCACCACCGAGTCGCTCACCTTCGAGCTGAACGGCATCGGCCACACCTTCCCGCCCGGCCACCGCATCCGCCTCTCGGTCTCGTCGGCGTACTGGCCGTGGATCTGGCCGCAGCCCGACTCGGCGCACGGCTGGATCCTGGACCCGGCGGCCTCGACCATGGAACTCCCGGTCCGCGCGCACACCGAGGACGACATCGCCTTCGAGGAGCCGGAGCAGTCCGAGCCGCTCGCGGTGGAGTATCCGGATAATCCGGACGAGCGTCCGGAGCGGCTGGTCGTACGCGATGTGGCCAAGGGCGACTGGCGTCTGGAGGTGGACCCCAGGTACGGGGGCACCCGGATCTACCCGGACGGCCTGGAGTTCAGCGAGGACGCGTTGGAGACGTACACGATCAACGAGGCGGACCCGCTGTCGGCGCACACCCGCTCGGACTGGTCGATCCGCCTGCACCGCCCCGAGACGGGCTGGGACGCCCGGGTGCGGACCCGCTCGGAGATCACCTGCGACGCCCAGGACTTCATCACGACGAGCGAAGTGGTGTGCCAGGAGGGCGAAGAGGTGGTGTTCCGGCGGAGCTGGGAGAAGCGCATTCCGCGCACGGCGGGGTAGTGCGGGGGTAATGCGCCGGGTACGGCGGGGGCGGGTTCGAGGACCCGCCCCCCGGGCAGGACACCGCGAACGTTTCACCAGCTGACGCGGCCCGCCCCGCCCCCGTACCGTGGGTCTGTCCACAGACCTGAAAGCGAGGCAGCACCCCATGCCTGAGCAGAGCCCGCTCGACCGGGCCGAAGGCGATCCCTTCGGCCCGCACAACCTGCCGTACGGAGTCTTCTCCACCCCTGAGGATCCCGACCGGCGCCGGGTGGGCGTGCGGATCGGCGGCCATGTACTCGACGCGGGGGCGGCGGCGCTCGCGCTCGGCTCCCCGTACAGCAAGCTGCTCGCCCACCCCACGCTCAACCCGCTGCTCGCGGCGGGCCGTACGGCGTGGCGCGATGTGCGGCGCGCGCTGACCGCCTGGGTCACTGTCCCCGCGCACCGCCCGGTCATAGAGCCGCTGCTGCGTCCGGTGGCGGACGTCACGATGCATCTTCCGTACGAGGTCGCCGACTACGTCGACTTCTACGCCAGCGAGCACCACGCGACGAACGTCGGCAGCATCTTCCGGCCCGACTCCGCGGCGCTGACCCCCAACTGGAAGCATCTGCCGATCGGTTACCACGGCCGTTCCGGCACGGTCGTCGTGTCGGGCACCGATGTCGTACGTCCTTCGGGGCAGCGCAAGGCGCCGTCGGACCCGGCGCCGGTCTTCGGACCCTCGGTCAAGCTCGACATCGAGGCGGAGGTCGGCTTCGTCGTCGGCGTCCCGTCCGCGCAGGGCGACTCCGTTCCGCTGTCCGGCTACCGGCACCACGTCTTCGGCCTCCAGCTGCTCAACGACTGGTCGGCGCGCGACATCCAGGCCTGGGAGTACGTCCCGCTGGGTCCCTTCCTCGGCAAGTCCTTCGCCACCTCGGTCTCGGCCTGGGTGACACCGCTGGAGGCTCTCGACGCGGCGCGGACCGCCCCGCCCGCCCGCGAACTGCCCCTGCTCCCCTACCTCGACGACGCGTCGGCCGAGGAACCTGGCGGCCTCGACCTGCGGATCGCGGTGTCCATCAACGGGCAGCCGGTCTCCGAGCCGCCCTTCGCCGGGATGTACTGGACGGCCGCCCAGATGCTGGCCCACACGACCGTCAACGGCGCCTCGCTCCGTACCGGGGACCTCTTCGGTTCGGGCACGGTCAGCGGGCCGTCGCCCGGGCAGTGCGGCTCACTGCTCGAAATCACCTGGAACGGGACCCGGCCCCTCGAACTCGACGGCGGCAAGCGGACGTTCCTGGAGGACGGCGACGAGGTGACACTCACCGCCTGGGCACCGGGGCCCGACGGGACCCGGGTCGGCCTCGGCGAAGTGACCGGAAGGATCGTGCCCGCACGATGAGCCAGGAAGCGCCGACGCTCCCGGAGGAACTGCTGCTGCTCGCGCTGGACCCGCGCCGGGGCAAACCGTTCTGCCGGAACCGCTATCTGGAGTTCGGCATGGCCGGTGCGGCCCTGGCCGAACTGGAGCTGCAGGGCCGGATCTCCGAGTCGCGCGGGAAGGTGACGGTGGATCAGCCGCTGCTGCCGCACGACCCGGTGCTCGCACAGGTGCTGGAGCTGCTGCCGGCCCCGGACAAGCGGAAGTCCGCCGGGGGCGTCGGCGCGCGGTACTGGATCCGCCGGACCGGCCGCACGGTGGAGGGGCTGTACCTGGACCAGCTGGTGGACGGGGACGTACTGACCCGTGAGACGCGGCGGTTCGCGGGGCTGCTGCCCTACTACCGCCACCCGGCGGGCCCGCGGAACTGGTCCGCTCAAGCCCGCGACCGCTTCCTGACAGCGGAGGCGGCCGGCTTCCCGGACCCGCGGAGCCGCGCACTCGGGGCGCTCGTCGCGGCGGTGGGCCTGTCCCGGATCGTCGCCCGGGACGGCGGGACGTCCCGCGCCTCGATGCGTCAGCTGATGCACGAGGAGTGGACCGCCCACGCGGTGCACCGCAACGTCCAGATCGACCGGGCGAACCGGAGCGGCGGAGGCTGAGCTCCGGGGGGGGGCTGCCTGCCTCATGGCGGGGCGCGGGGGCCTGCCTGCCCCATGGTGCGGCGCGGGGTGAGCGCGGGGCCTGCCCCATGGCAGGGCGCGGTGTGAGCGCGGGTCCCGCCGCTTTTGCGCTGCGGGTCCCGCGGCCGTGCGCTGCGGGTCCCGCCGGTCTTACGCTGCGGGTCCCAGCGCGGGTCCCGCCGGTCCTGCGCTGCGGCTCCCCGCCGTACGCTCCCCCGTACCGCCCGGGTCAGTCGGGCCCCAGCCCTACGCCTCCGGGTCCTCGGGGTAGTCCGAGAAGTCCGGCTCGTCCCAGGCTCCCGGGTCGTCCGGCTCGCCCTGCGCGGGCACCCGGGCCGGGGCCGACGAGGCGGGCCGGCCAGTCCGGGCAGGCTTGGCGGTCTGCGCGCCGGACTGGGCGGTCCGGCCGCCGGACTGGGCCGGCTGGCCGCCGTCCCGGTCCGCTGTGCCGGCCTGCTGGTCCGGTGCGGTCCCGCCCGCACCCGCCAGCTCGCCCAGCACCCCGAGCACGCCCTCCCCGTACGTCGCCAGCTTCTTCTCGCCGAGACCGCCGATGCCACCCAGCTCACCGAGCGTGGCGGGCCGCACCGTGGCGATCTCCCGCAGTGTCGCATCGTGGAAGATCACATACGCCGGGACGCCCTGCTCCTTGGCCTGCTTGCCGCGCCAGGTCCGCAGCGCCTCGAAGACCGGCACCGCTTCCGCGGGCAGATCCGCTGCCGCCACTGCCGCCCTGGCCTTCTTCTCGCCCTTGGCCGCCCGGGCCACCACGGCCTTCTCCGGCTCCTTGCGCAGCCGGACCCCGGTCTCTCCCGAGAGCACCGAGCCGCTGGTGCCGGTCAGGACCAGCGTGCCGTACTCCCCCTCGACCGCCAGCAGCCCCTGCGCCAGCAACTGCCGCACCACACCCCGCCACTGGGCCTCCGGCACGTCCTCGCCGATGCCGAAGACGGAGAGCTGGTCGTGGTCGAACTGGATGACCTTGGCCGTCCTGCGGCCGAGCAGGATGTCGACGATCTGGCCGGCGCCGAACTTCTGCCTGCGCTCGCGCTCCAGCCGTACCACCGTCGACAGCACCTTCTGCGCCGCCACCGTGCCGTCCCAGGTCTCCGGCGGGGTGAGGCAGGTGTCGCAGTTCCCGCAGGCGGGGGCCACCGCCTCCTGGCCGAAGTACTGGAGCAGCTGGGCGCGGCGGCAGTCGGCCGTCTCGCAGAGCGCCAGCATCGCGTCGAGATGGGCCGCGGCCCGGCGCCGGAACGCCTCGCCGCCCTCGCCGCTCTGGATCATCTTGCGCTGCTGCACGACGTCCTGGAGTCCGTACGTCATCCACGCCGTGGACGGCAGCCCGTCCCGCCCGGCGCGCCCGGTCTCCTGGTAGTACCCCTCCACCGACTTGGGCAGGTCGAGGTGGGCGACGAACCGGACGTCCGGCTTGTCGATCCCCATCCCGAAGGCGATCGTCGCGACCACCACCAGGCCGTCCTCCCGCAGGAAACGCGACTGGTGGACGGCGCGGGTGCCCGCGTCGAGCCCCGCGTGGTACGGCACGGCCTCGACACCGTTCTTGCAGAGGTACTCGGCGGTCCGCTCGACGGAGGCACGGGAGAGGCAGTAGACGATTCCGGCGTCCCCCGCGTGCTCCTCCTTGAGGAAGGCGAGCAGCTGCTTCTTGGGGTCGTTCTTGGGGACGATCCGGTACTGGATGTTGGGCCGGTCGAAGCCCGCGACGAAGTGCCGCGCGTCCGGCATCCCGAGCCGCTCGGTGATCTCCTGGTGCGTGGCGCGGGTGGCGGTGGCCGTCAGGGCGATGCGCGGGACGTCGGGCCAGCGCTCGCCGAGCAGCGAGAGCGCCAGGTAGTCCGGGCGGAAGTCGTGTCCCCAGCTGGCGACACAGTGCGCTTCGTCGATCGCGAACACGGAGATCTTCGCGCGGCTCAGCAGACCGAGCGTGGCCTCGACCCGCAGCCGCTCGGGCGCCAGATAGAGCAGGTCGAGCTCTCCGGCGAGCAGCTCGGCCTCCACGGTGCGGCGCTCGTCGAAGTCCTGCGTGGAGTTCATGAAGCCCGCGCGCACACCGAGGGCGCGCAGCGCGTCCACCTGGTCCTGCATCAGTGCGATCAGTGGGGAGATCACCACGCCCGTACCCGGCCTGACCAGGGCGGGGATCTGGTAGCAGAGGGACTTTCCGCCACCGGTCGGCATCAGCACGACGGCGTCCCCGCCGTCCACCACCTGCCCGATGATCTCTTCCTGCTCGCCGCGGAAGGCGTCGTAGCCGAAGACCCGGTGCAGGGTGCTGAGCGCCTCGCTCTCCGCGCCCCGCGCGTGCGTGGTCCGCTCTGCCTGCTCCGTACGCTCGGCCACTGCCTCGCCACTGCCCTTCATCGTTCCGTCCTGCGTTGTGCCGTCCTGCGCCGTTCAGTCCTGCGCCGTTCAGTCCTGCGCCGTTCAGTCCTGCGTTGTTCCGTCGCGCGTCTCATCGTTCCGTCCCCCGTCGCGCTGGTCCCTCGCCGTACCGCCGGTCGCTGCCTCTCACTCCTGCCACGATAGGGTCCCGCACCGACATCCCCGGACACAGCGGCGCATCCCGGGGTGCGCCCGCGACGGTACGCGCCCCCGGCCCACACCGGGACAAGCCGGGGCACGCCGGGAAACCCCAGGTCAACGGCGTACGAAAGCCGTCGGGCGGACCGGGGACACCCGGCCCGCCCGACGGCGGAGATCGTACGGCGGAGATCGTTACCGCGGAATTCGTACGACTGAGTTCGTACCGCTGAGATCCTTTGGAGAAGCCCGGCTACCGGGCGAAGACCCCCGCCTGGCCCGCCAGGTCCAGGAAGTACTGCGGGGCGAGCCCCAGCACCAGCGTGACCGCGACACCCACGGCGATCGTCGTCATCGTCAGCGGCGACGGGACGGCGACCGTCGGGCCGTCCGCCTTCGGCTCGCTGAAGAACATCAGCACGATGACCCGGATGTAGAAGAACGCGGCGATGGCGGACGAGATCACACCGACCACGACCAGACCGCCGGCCCCGCCGTCGGCCGCCGCCTTGAACACGGCGAACTTCCCGCTGAACCCGCTGGTCAGCGGGATGCCCGCGAAGGCCAGCAGGAAGACGGCGAAGACCGCGGCCACCAGCGGTGAACGCCGCCCGAGCCCCGCCCACTTGGAGAGGTGCGTGGCCTCGCCGCCCGCGTCCCGTACCAGCGTGACCACGGCGAAGGCACCGATCGTCACGAACGAGTACGTCACCAGGTAGAAGAGGACCGAGCTGACGCCCTCCGGTGTGGTGGCGATGACACCGGCCAGGATGAACCCGGCGTGCGCGATGGACGAGTAGGCCAGCATCCGCTTGATGTCGGTCTGCGTGATCGCTACGACCGCGCCGCCCAGCATCGTGATGATCGCGATGGCCCACATCACGGGCCGCCAGTCCCAGCGCATCCCCGGCAGCACCACGTACAGCAGCCGCAGCAGCGCGCCGAACGCGGCGACCTTGGTGGCCGCCGCCATGAAGCCGGTGACCGGGGTGGGCGCCCCCTGGTAGACGTCCGGGGTCCACATGTGGAACGGCACGGCGCCGACCTTGAAGAGCAGCCCGAGCAGGATCATCGCGCCGCCGATGAGCAGCAGTGCGTCGTTGCCCATCGTGTTGGCGAGCGCCGGGTCGACGTTCTGCACGGTGCCGTTGACGACGTCGGCGATCCGGGCGTACGAGACGGAGCCCGCGTACCCGTAGAGCAGGGCGATCCCGAAGAGCAGGAACGCCGAGGAGAACGCCCCGAGCAGGAAGTACTTCACGGCCGCTTCCTGCGACATCAGCCTCTTGCGGCGGGCGACGGCGCAGAGCAGGTAGAGCGGCAGCGAGAAGACCTCCAGCGCCACGAAGAGCGTCAGCAGATCGTTGGCCGCGGGGAAGACGAGCATCCCGCCGATGGCGAACAGCGCGAGCGGGAAGACCTCGGTGGTGGTGAACCCGGCCTTGACCGCTTCCTGTTCGCTGTCGCTGCCCGGTACGGCGGCGGCCTGCGCGGCGAAGGAGTCCGTACGGTTGCCGTGCACCTCCGGGTCGAGCCTGCGCTCGGCGAAGGTGAAGACCGCCACCAGCGAGGCCAGCAGGATGGTGCCCTGCAGGAAGAGCGCGGGCCCGTCGACCGCGACCGCGCCCATCGCCGCGATGTGCGCCTTGGTCGAGCCGTAACCGCCGGCCGCCAGCGCGACGACCGCCGCGAAGGAGGCGACGACCGCCACGACACTGAGGAACACCTGGGCGTGGTAGCGGACCCTGCGCGGCACGAAGGCCTCGACGAGGACGCCCAGCATCGCCGCACCGAGAATGATCAGCACGGGTGAGAGCTGCGCGTACTCGATGTGCGGGGTCGGGATCTTGCCGATGGGGCCCGCCGCCCCCGTTGTCCACAGGCTGTGGACAGCTGTTGCGCTCACTTCGCGGCCTCCACTGTGGGCTTGGGGTCCTTCTTCTGGACGTCGGACATGGTGTGCTTCACGGCCGGGTTGACGATCTCCGTCAGCGGCTTCGGATAGACGCCGAGGAAGACCAGCAGCGCGATCAGCGGCAGCACGACGACCAGTTCACGGACCTTGAGGTCCGCCATGCCCTGCACCGTCGCCCTGACCGGGCCGGTCATGGTGCGCTGGTAGAGGACCAGGACGTAGAGCGCGGCCAGCACGATGCCGACCGTCGCGATGATCCCGGCGGCCGGGTACGCGCTGAATGTGCCGACCAGGACCAGGAATTCACTGACGAACGGCGACAGGCCGGGCAGCGACAGGGTGGCGAGACCGCCGATCAGGAAGGTCCCGGCCAGCACTGGGGCCACCTTCTGCACACCGCCGTAGTCGGCGATGAGCCGCGAGCCGCGCCGCGAGATCAGGAACCCGGCCACCAGCATCAGGGCGGCCGTCGAGATCCCGTGGTTGACCATGTAGAGCGTCGCGCCCGACTGGCCCTGGGTGGTCATCGCGAAGATGCCCAGGATGATGAAGCCGAAGTGCGAGACCGACGCGTAGGCGATCAGCCGCTTGATGTCGCGCTGGCCGACCGCGACGAGCGCGCCGTAGACGATGCTGATCAGCGCGAGCACCAGGATCACCGGGGTGGCCCACTTGCTCGCCTCCGGGAAGAGCTGGAGGCAGAAGCGCAGCATCGCGAACGTGCCGACCTTGTCGACCACGGCGGTGATCAGCACGGCGACCGGGGCGGTCGCCTCACCCATGGCGTTCGGCAGCCAGGTGTGCAGCGGCCAGAGCGGCGCCTTCACCGCGAAGGCGAAGAAGAAGCCGAGGAAGAGCCAGCGCTCGGTGCTGGTCGCCATGTGCAGCGAGCCGTTGGCCCGCGCGGCGACGATCTCCTGGAGGGAGAAGTTCCCCGCGACGACGTAGAGGCCGATGACTGCGGCCAGCATGAGCAGGCCGCCGACCAGGTTGTAGAGGAGGAACTTGACTGCCGCGTACGAGCGTTGGGTCGCCGCCGCCTCGTCGCCCCCGGCGTGCGCCCGGTCCCCGAAGCCGCCGATGAGGAAGTACATCGGGATGAGCATGGCTTCGAAGAGGATGTAGAACAGGAAGACGTCGGTGGCCTCGAAGGAGAGGATCACCATCGCCTCGACGGCCAGGATCAGGGCGAAGAAGCCCTGGGTGGGCCGCCAGCGCGAGCTGTGCGTCTCCAGGGGGTCGGCGTCGTGCCAGCCGGCCAGGATGACGAACGGGATGAGCAGGGCGGTCAGGGCGATCATCGCGAGCCCGATGCCGTCCACCCCCAGCTCGTACCGCACGCCGAAGTCCTTGATCCAGGCGTGCGATTCGGTGAGCTGGTAGCGGGCGCCGCCGGGGTCGAACCGGACGAGCTGGACGGCGCCCAGGGCGAGCGTGCCGAGCGAGAAGAGCAGCGCGAGCCACTTCGCCGCGGTGCGCCGCGCGGCCGGGACCGCGGCGGTGGCGACCGCACCGACCGCCGGGAGCGCCGCGGTCACCGTCAGGAGAGGAAAGGACATGGTGATCAGACCGCCCTCATCAGCAGGGTCGCGGCGACGAGGATCACTGCGCCGCCGAACATCGAGGCCGCGTAGCTGCGGGCGTAGCCGTTCTGCAGTTTGCGCAGCCGTCCCGAGAGCCCGCCGACCGAGGCGGCCGTGCCGTTGACGACGCCGTCCACCAGGGAGTGGTCGAGGTAGACCAGCGACCGGGTGAGGTGCTCGCCGCCGCGGACCAGGACCACGTGGTTGAAGTCGTCCTGGAGCAGGTCGCGCCGGGCGGCGCGGGTGAGCAGCGAACCCTTGGGGGCCACCGCGGGCACGGGCTTGCGTCCGTAGACGAGCCAGGCGATGGCGACGCCGATCACCAGGACCACCATCGTCCCGGCGGTGACGGCGCCCGCGCTGACCGGCGAATTGCCCTCGGAGTGGCCGGTGATGGGCTCCAGCCAGTGCAGGAAGCGGTTACCGATGCCGAAGAACGCACCGGCGAAGACCGAGCCGAAGGCCAGGATGATCATGGGGATGGTCATCGTCCTGGGCGACTCGTGCGGGTGCGGCTCGTGGCCGTCCGCGTCCGGCACCCAGCGCTTCTCGCCGAAGAACGTCATCAGCATGACCCGGGTCATGTAGAAGGCCGTGATGCCGGCGCCCAGCAGGGCCGCGCCGCCGAGGATCCAGCCCTCGGTGCCGCCCTTCGCGAAGGCCGCCTCGATGATCTTGTCCTTGGAGAAGAAGCCGGAGAGGCCGGGGAAGCCGATGATCGCCAGATAGCCGAGGCCGAAGGTCACGAACGTCACCGGCATGTACTTCCGCAGGCCGCCGTACTTTCGCATGTCCACCTCGTCGTTCATGCCGTGCATGACCGATCCGGCGCCGAGGAAGAGCCCGGCCTTGAAGAAGCCGTGTGTGACGAGGTGCATGATCGCGAAGGCGTACCCGATCGGGCCGAGTCCCGCCGCCATGATCATGTAGCCGATCTGCGACATGGTCGAGCCCGCGAGGGCCTTCTTGATGTCGTCCTTCGCACAACCGACGATCGCCCCGAAGAGCAGTGTCACCGCGCCGACCACCACGACGGCCAGCTGCGCGGTGGGAGCGGCGTTGAAGATCGCGCCGGAGCGGGTGATGAGGTAGACGCCCGCGGTCACCATCGTCGCCGCGTGGATCAGGGCCGAGACCGGGGTCGGGCCCTCCATCGCGTCACCGAGCCAGGACTGGAGCGGCACCTGCGCCGACTTGCCGCACGCGGCGAGCAGGAGCATCAGGCCGATGGCGGTGAGCTTGCCCTGCGAGGCGCTCCCCACGGAGTGCAGGACCGGGCCGAAGGCGAAGGTCCCGAAGGTGGTGAACATCAGCATGATCGCGATCGACAGGCCCATGTCACCGACGCGGTTGACGATGAAGGCCTTCTTGGCCGCCGTCGCCGCGGACGGCTTGTGCTGCCAGAAGCCGATCAGGAGGTACGAGGCGAGGCCGACGCCCTCCCAGCCGACGTACAGCAGCAGGTAGTTGTCGGCGAGGACCAGCAGCAGCATCGCCGCGAGGAAGAGGTTCAGATAGCCGAAGAAGCGGCGGCGCCGTTCGTCGTGCTCCATGTAGCCGATCGAGTAGATGTGGATCAGCGTGCCCACACCGGAGATCAGCAGGACGAACGTCATCGACAGCTGGTCGAGCTGGAAGGCGGCGTCGGCCTTGAAGCCGGCCACCGGGATCCAGCTGAACAGGTACTGGTGCAGGGTGCGGTGGTCCGCGCTCTTGCCCAGCATGTTCACGAAGAGGACGGCCGCCAGCACGAAGGACGCGGCGGCGAACAGCGTGCCGAGCCAGTGGCCGGCACGGTCGAACCGCCGCCCACCGCAGAGCAGTACCGCCGCTCCGAGCAAAGGCGCTGCGATCAGCAGCGCAATCAGGTTCTCCACTGTTCAGCGACCCCTTACAGCTTCATCAGGCTGGCGTCGTCGACCGAGGCCGAGTGGCGGGAACGGAAGAGCGACACGATGATCGCGAGCCCGACCACGACCTCCGCGGCGGCAACGACCATCGTGAAGAAGGCGATGATCTGGCCGTCCAGGTTTCCGTGCATACGGGAGAAGGCGACGAACGCGAGGTTGCAGGCGTTGAGCATCAGCTCCACGCACATGAAGACCACGATGGCGTTCCGCCTGATCAGCACCCCGACCGCGCCGATGGTGAACAACAGCGAGGCGAGATACAGATAGTTGACCGGATTCACTTCGCCTCCTCCTCTTCCCGGTCGAGCCGGTCGGAGCGGTCGGACCGAGTGCTCCCGGGCCGGTCGCTCTCACCGGCGATCCCGGCGTCGTGGCCGTGTCCCGACGTACGGCCCAGCCGCTCCTCGGAGCGCTGCTCCAGCGCCCTGAGGTCCGCCAGGGCCTGGCTCGACACATCGCGGATCTGGCCGCGCTGACGCAGCGTCTGCATGACGGTGAGCTCCGCCGGGGTGCCGTCCGGGAGCAGTCCGGCGACATCCACGGCGTTGTGCCGGGCGTAGACACCGGGGGCGGGCAGCGGCGGGACCTGCTTGCTGCGTACGCGGTCCTCGGACATCTGCCGCTGGGTCCTGGCCTGTTCGGTGCGCTCCCGGTGGGTGAGCACCATCGCGCCGACGGCCGCGGTGATGAGCAGCGCGCCGGTGATCTCGAAGGCGAAGACGTACTTGGTGAAGATGAGGGCGGCGAGGCCCTGCACATTGCCGTGGGCGTTGGCCTGGCCCAGACCCGTGAAGCTCTTGAGCGAGGCGTTGGCGATACCGGCGATCAGCAGGATGCCGAAGCCGAGCCCGCAGAGCACGGCCAGCCAGCGCTGCCCCTTGATGGTCTCCGTGAGCGAGTCGGCCGCGGTGACGCCGACCAGCATGACCACGAAGAGGAAGAGCATCATGATCGCGCCGGTGTAGACGACGATCTGGACGATGCCCAGGAAGTAGGCGCCGTTGGCGAGGTAGAACACCGCCAGGATGATCATGGTCCCGGCGAGGCTCAGCGCGCTGTGCACGGCACGCCGCATCAGTACGGTGGAGAGCGCGCCGATCACGGCGACCGTGCCCAGCACCCAGAACTGGAAGGCCTCACCGGTGGAGGTCAGGTAGTTCACGCCTGCGCCCCCTCGTTCGGCGCCCCGGCCCCGGCCGGCGGCTCGGCCGTCTCACCCTTGGAGAACGCGGTCTGGCGGACCGTGCCGGGGGCGGCTTCGGTCACCAGGCCCCGGTAGTAGTCCTGTTCGTCGGTACCCGGGAAGATCGAGTGCGGCGAGTCGACCATGCCCTCGTCCAGGCCGGCGAGCAACTGCTCCTTGGTGTAGATCAGGTTGGCGCGGCTGCTGTCGGCGAGCTCGAAGTCGTTCGTCATCGTGAGCGCCCGGGTGGGGCAGGCCTCGATGCAGAGTCCGCACAGGATGCAGCGGGCGTAGTTGATCTGGTAGACGCGGCCGTACCGCTCGCCCGGGGAGTAGCGCTCCTCCTCGGCGTTGTCCGCGCCCTCCACATAGATCGCGTCCGCCGGGCAGGCCCAGGCGCACAGCTCGCACCCGATGCACTTCTCCAGTCCGTCCGGATGCCGGTTGAGCTGGTGCCGCCCGTGGAAGCGCGGCGCCGTCGTCTTCTCCTGCTCCGGGTACTGCTCGGTGAGCCGCTTCTTGAACATGGCCTTGAAGGTCACGCCGAAGCCGGCCACCGGGTTCTGCCACGGTGTCTTCGGGGTCTCGGGTGTCCCGGGGGTGTCGTCCCCGGAAGACCCGGAGGACCCGGAAGCCCCTGTAGAGCGGTCAGGCATCGTCAGCCTCCTTTCCATCACTCACAGTGTCCACGCCACCACTGACAATCAGCTCCCGCTCCGTGCGTGAAGGCCGCCTGGGTACGGGTGGAAGGGTCTGTCCCGGCAACGGTGGTACGGGGAAGCCGCCCGCCATCGGGTCGAAGGCCGGCCCGGGGCCCGCGGCTTCCTCGGCGGCCCGCTCCTGCTTCTCCTGCTTGTCGCGGAAGATGTCGTAGACGAAGGAGAGCAGCAGGATCGCCACGACGGCCCCGGCTCCGTAGAGCACGATCCGGGAGTAGTCGTAGTTGTCGTTGCGCAGCGCCCGCACGGTCGCCACCAGCATCAGCCAGACCACGGAGACCGGGATGAGGACCTTCCAGCCGAGCTTCATCAACTGGTCGTAGCGCACGCGGGGAAGCGTGCCGCGCAGCCAGATGAAGAAGAAGAGGAGGAGCTGGACCTTGATGACGAACCAGAGCATCGGCCACCAGCCGTGGTTCGCGCCCTCCCAGAAGGTGGAGATCGGCCACGGGGCCCGCCAGCCGCCCAGGAAGAGCGTCGCGGAGACCGCCGAAACGGTGACCATGTTGACGTACTCGGCCAGCATGAACATCGCGAACTTGATGGACGAGTACTCGGTGTTGAAGCCGCCGACCAGGTCGCCTTCGGACTCCGGCATGTCGAACGGGGCGCGGTTGGTCTCACCGATCATGGTGACGATGTAGATGATGAAGGAGACCGGCAGCAGCACGATGAACCAGCGGTCCTTCTGCGCGTCCACGATCGCCGAGGTCGACATCGACCCCGAGTAGAGGAAGACGGAGGCGAAGGCGGCGCCCATCGCGATCTCGTAGCTGATCATCTGCGCGCAGGAGCGGAGTCCGCCGAGCAGCGGGTACGTCGACCCGGACGACCAGCCGGCCAGGACGATGCCGTAGATGCCGACCGATGCGACCGCGAGGATGTAGAGCATCGCGATCGGCAGGTCGGTGAGCTGCATCGTCGTACGGTGGCCGAAGATCGACACCTCGTTGCCGGAGGGGCCGAAGGGGATCACCGCGATCGCCATGAAGGCGGGTACCGCGGCGACGATCGGCGCCAGCACGTAGACCAGCTTGTCCGCCCGCTTGACGACCAGGTCCTCCTTCAGCATCAGCTTGATGCCGTCGGCGAGCGACTGGAGCATTCCCCAGGGGCCGTGCCGGTTGGGGCCGATGCGCAGCTGCATCCAGGCGACGACCTTGCGCTCCCACACGATGGAGAAGAGCACGGTGATCATCAGGAACGCGAAGCAGAAGACGGCCTTGATGACAACCAGCCACCAGGGGTCCCGTCCGAACATCGACAGGTCCTCGGTCGCTGCGAGGTAGTAGTTCGTCACGCCTCCACCTCCGTCGTGGCCGCGGGTGCGGCGGGTGCGGCCGGCGCGGCGGAGATCCGCACCGGTTCGCCGGGGCGGGCGCCGGTGTCGCGCAGGACGCCGCCGCCCGTCGAGTTCATCGGGAGCCAGACCACCCGGTCGGGCATCTCGGTGACCTGGAGCGGCAGCCGTACGTCGCCCGCGGGGCCGGTGACGGCGAGGACGTCGCCGTCCTTGACGCCCGTCTCCTCGGCGGTCGTCGCCGACAGCCGGGCGACCGCCGCGTGCCGGGTGCCGGCCAGCGCGTCGTCGCCCTGCTGGAGCAGGCCCAGGTCGAGCAGCAGCCGGTGGCCCGCGAGTACGGCCTCGCCCTCGGAGGGGCGGGGCAGTGGAGCGACCGTGCCGGCCGGGTCGCTCGCGTGCTGCCCGGTCCACGCGCCCAGCCGGTCCAGCTCGTTGCGTACGGAGGTGATGTCCGGCAGCGCGAAGTGGACGTCGAGCGCGTCGGCGAGCATGTGCAGCACCCGTGAGTCGGCCGGGGCCAGGGTGCGCGTCATCTGCTCGGGCTTGAGCGATGCCTCGAAGAGCCGTGCCCTGCCTTCCCAGTTGAGGAAGGTGCCCGCCTTCTCGGCGGCGGCGGCCACCGGAAGGACCACGTCGGCCCGGTCGGTGACCGCGCCGGGCCGCAGTTCGAGCGAGACCAGGAAGCCGACCTTGTCGAGGGCCTCCTCGGCCCGCGCCGGGTCGGGGAGGTCCGCGGTCTCGACACCCGCGACGAGCAGTGCGCCCAGTTCGCCGGTCGCGGCTGCTTCGAGGATCTGTCCGGTGTCCCGGCCGAAGCGGTGCGGGAGTTCGCGTACGCCCCAGACCGCGGCCACCTCCTCGCGGGCCCGCGGATCGGTGGCGGGGCGGCCGCCGGGCAGCAGCGCGGGGATCGCGCCCGCCTCGACCGCGCCCCGCTCCCCGGCCCTGCGGGGCACCCAGACCAGGGCGGCGCCGGTGGCGGTCGCGGTGCGTACGGCCGCGGTGAGCGCGCCGGGTACGGCGGCGAGCCGTTCGCCGACGACGATCACCGCGCCTTCCGTACGGAGGGCTTCGGCGGCCTGCTGCCCTTCGGAGTCCAGGCCGACCCCGCCCGCGATGGCGTCCAGCCACTCGGTCTCGGTGCCGGGTGCGGCGGGCAGCAGCGTGCCGCCCGCCTTCGCCAGGCCGCGGGTGGCGTGGGTGGCGAGGGAGAAGGTCCGCTGCCCGTGCGTGCGGTGCGCCTTGCGCAGCCGCAGGAAGATGCCGGGGGCCTCCTCCTCGGACTCGAATCCGGCGAGCAGGACGGCCGGGGCCTGTTCCAGCGAGGTGTTGGTGACTCCCGTGCCGTCGAGGTCCTTGCCGCGGCCCGCGACCCGGGCGGCCAGGAAGTCGGCCTCCTCGGCCGAGTGCACCCGGGCGCGGAAGTCGACGTCGTTGGTGTCGAGGGCGATGCGCGCGAACTTGGCGTACGCGTAGGCGTCTTCGACGGTGAGGCGGCCGCCGGTCAGCACACCGGCCCGGCCGCGCGCCGCCGCGAGACCGTTCGCGGCCCGCTCCAGCGCCTCCGGCCAGCTGGCCGGTTCCAGGACGCCGTCCTCGTTCCGTACGAGCGGGGTGGTGAGCCGGTCCGGGCGCTGGGCGTAGCGGAACCCGAAGCGGCCCTTGTCGCAGAGCCACTCCTCGTTGACCTCAGGGTCGTTGTCGGCGAGCCGCCGCATGACCTTGCCGCGCCGGTGGTCGGTGCGGGTCGCGCAGCCCCCCGAGCAGTGTTCGCACACCGAGGGCGACGACACCAGGTCGAAGGGGCGGGAGCGGAACCGGTAGGCCGCCGAGGTCAGCGCGCCGACCGGGCAGATCTGGATGGTGTTGCCGGAGAAGTACGACTCGAACGGGTCGCCCTCGCCGATGCCGACCTGCTGGAGCGCGCCGCGCTCGATCAGGTCGATCATCGGGTCGCCGGCGATCTGGTTGGAGAAGCGGGTGCAGCGGGCGCAGAGCACGCACCGCTCGCGGTCGAGCAGCACCTGGGTCGAGATCGGTACGGGCTTCTCGAAGGTCCGCTTCTTGCCGTCGAACCGGGAGTCGGGGTTGCCGTGCGACACCGCCTGGTTCTGCAGGGGGCACTCGCCGCCCTTGTCGCAGACCGGGCAGTCCAGCGGGTGGTTGATGAGGAGCAGCTCCATCACACCGTGCTGGGCCTTCTCGGCGACCGGCGAGGTGAGGTGCGACTTGACGACCATGCCGTCGGTGCAGGTGATGGTGCAGGACGCCATCGGCTTGCGCTGGCCCTCGACTTCGACGATGCACTGGCGGCAGGCGCCCGCGGGGTCGAGGAGCGGGTGGTCGCAGAAGCGCGGGATCTCGATGCCGAGCTGTTCGGCGGCGCGGATGACCAGGGTCCCCTTCGGGACCGAGATCGCGATGCCGTCGATGGTCAGCGACACCAGGTCCTCGGGCGGCACTGCTGCCTCACCGCCCCCGGAGGGAGCGCTGTTAGTCGTCACTGTCATGCGTTCACCTCCGAGATGTGGCGGGGCTCGTCGGCCCAGACGGTCGACAGGTCCGGGTCGAGCGGGCAGCCCTTGCCGGTGATGTGCTGCTCGTACTCCTCACGGAAGTACTTGAGCGAGGAGAAGATCGGCGACGCGGCGCCGTCGCCGAGCGCGCAGAACGACTTGCCGTTGACGTTGTCGGCGATGTCGTTGATCTTGTCGAGGTCGGACATCTGGCCCTTTCCGGCTTCGATGTCGCGGAGCAACTGGACGAGCCAGTACGTCCCTTCGCGGCAGGGCGTGCACTTGCCGCAGGACTCGTGCGCGTAGAACTCGGTCCAGCGGGTGACGGCCCGCACCACACAGGTCGTCTCGTCGAAGCACTGGAGCGCCTTGGTGCCGAGCATCGATCCGGCGGCGCCCACGCCCTCGTAGTCCAGCGGGACGTCGAGGTGCTCGTCGGTGAACATCGGGGTCGAAGAGCCGCCCGGCGTCCAGAACTTGAGCCGGTGGCCGTGCCGCATCCCGCCGCTCATGTCGAGCAGCTGGCGCAGGGTGATGCCGAGCGGGGCCTCGTACTGGCCGGGGCTGGTGACGTGCCCGCTGAGCGAATACAGCGTGAACCCGGCGGACTTCTCGGTGCCCATCGATTTGAACCAGTCCTTGCCCCGGTTCAGGATCGCGGGAACCGACGCGATGGATTCCACGTTGTTCACCACAGTGGGACATGCGTAGAGCCCGGCGACAGCAGGGAAAGGAGGCCGGAGCCTGGGCTGGCCGCGGCGGCCCTCCAGGGAGTCGAGGAGTGCGGTCTCCTCACCACAGATGTACGCGCCCGCCCCCGCGTGCACGGTGACGTCCAGGTCGAGTCCGCTGCCCAGGATGTCCTTGCCGAGGTATCCCGCCTCGTACGCCTCGCGTACGGCCTCGTGCATCCGCCGCAGTACGGGGACGACTTCACCCCGGAGATAGATGAAGGCATGAGAAGACCTGATCGCGTAACAGGCGATCACGATCCCCTCGATGAGGGAATGCGGGTTGGCGAAGAGGAGCGGGATGTCCTTGCAGGTCCCGGGCTCCGATTCGTCGGCGTTGACAACTAGATAATGCGGCTTTCCGTCGCCCTGCGGG
This sequence comes from Streptomyces sp. NBC_00440, assembly GCF_036014215.1. Taxonomy (NCBI): domain Bacteria; kingdom Bacillati; phylum Actinomycetota; class Actinomycetes; order Kitasatosporales; family Streptomycetaceae; genus Streptomyces; species Streptomyces sp. NBC_00440. Next base: position 4,825,481 of record NZ_CP107921.1, on the reverse strand, counting down.
ATGAACTGCCACTTCATCCCGGTGGGGAAGCCCGCGCCGCCTCGGCCGCGCAGGCCCGAGTCCTTGACGTAGGCGATGAGGTCGTCGGGCGCCATGGCGAGGGCCTTCTTCAGCCCCTCGTACCCGTCGTGCCGTTTGTACGTCTCCAGGGTCCAGGAATCCGGCTGGTCCCAGAAGGCGGAGAGGACCGGGGTGAGCAGCTTCTCGGGGCTGGACTCTCCGTCGCCCTCGCCGTTCCCGCTGCCGTTGAGCTCGGTTGCCACGCTCATCACTCCCCCTCCTCTGATACGGGGCCTGCCGGGTGCTCCGGGTCTGACGCCGAGGTCTGCTGCGGTGCGTCGTGCGAGCTGAGGTGCTCGGAGCCCGGCTGGGCAGGAGCCTTCGGGGATCCGCCGCGCGGGGACACCACACGCGGCTGCGGTGCCTCACCCTTCGCGAGCCGCAGGCCCACCAGGGACGCGTGCCCCGCGCCGCCGGTCGACTCGACCGCTCCGTCCCGCTCGTCGGGGAAGCCGGCCAGGATCCGGGAGGTCTCCTGGAAGGTGCAGAGCGGCGCGCCCCGGGTCGGGGTGACCTGCTGTCCGTCCCGGAGGTCGTCGACGAGCCGTTTCGCGGACTCGACGGTCTGGTTGTCGAAGAACTCCCAGTTGACCATCAGGACGGGTGCGAAGTCGCAGGCCGCGTTGCACTCGATGTGCTCCAGCGTGACCTTGCCGTCCTCGGTGGTCTCGCCGTCGCCGACGTCGAGGTGCTCACGCAGCGCGGAGTAGATGGCGTCGCCGCCCATCACCGCGCAGAGGGTGTTGGTGCAGACACCCACCTGGTAGTCACCGCTCGGCTTGCGCCGGTACATCGAGTAGAAGGTGGAGACCGCGGTGACCTCGGCGGTGGTCAGCTCCAGCGCCTCCGCGCAGAACCGGACGCCGGTCCGGGTGACGTACCCCTCCTCGGCCTGCACCAGGTGCAGCAGCGGGAGCAGCGCCGACCTGCTGTCCGGGTAGCGGGCGATGATCTCCTTGGCGTCCGCGTCGAGCCTGGCGCGTACGTCGGCCGGGTAATCGGGGGCGGGGAGCTGGGGCATGCCCAGGCTCGTCGGGGCGGCCGATGCCGCCGGAGCCGCCGAATGAGCTTCCGTCATCGGTCGACGCCTCCCATCACGGGGTCGATGGACGCGACGGCGACGATGACGTCGGCGACCTGGCCGCCCTCGCACATCGCCGCCATCGCCTGGAGATTGGTGAAGGACGGGTCGCGGAAGTGGACGCGGTAGGGGCGGGTGCCGCCGTCCGAGACCATGTGGACGCCCAGTTCGCCCTTGGGTGACTCGACAGCGGTGTACGCCTGTCCGGCCGGGACCCGGAACCCCTCGGTCACCAGCTTGAAGTGGTGGATCAGGGCTTCCATGGAGGTGCCCATGATGTTCTTGATGTGGTCCAGCGAGTTGCCGAGTCCGTCCGGGCCGAGCGCGAGCTGCGCGGGCCAGGCGATCTTCTTGTCGGCGACCATCACGGGGCCCGGCTCCAGCCGGTCCAGGCACTGCTCGACGATCCGCAGCGACTGGCGCATCTCTTCGAGGCGGACCAGGAAGCGGCCGTACGAGTCGCAGGTGTCGGCGGTCGGCACGTCGAACTCGTAGTTCTCGTAACCGCAGTACGGGTCGGTCTTGCGCAGGTCGTGCGGAAGGCCCGCGGAGCGCAGGATCGGCCCGGTCGCACCGAGCGCCATGCAGCCGGCCAGGTCGAGATAGCCGACGTTCTGCATACGCGCCTTGAAGATCGGGTTGCCGGTGGCGAGCTTGTCGTACTCCGGCAGGTTCTTGCGCATCGCCTTGAGGAACTCGCGCAGTTGGTCCATGGCGCCGGGCGGCAGGTCCTGGGCCAGTCCGCCGGGCCGGATGAACGCGTGGTTCATCCGCAGTCCGGTGATCAGCTCGAAGATGTCGAGGACGAGTTCACGGTCCCGGAAGCCGTAGATCATGATCGTCGTCGCGCCCAGCTCCATGCCGCCGGTGGCGATGGCCACCAGATGCGAGGAGAGCCGGTTGAGCTCCATCAGCAGGACGCGGATCACCGAGGCGCGGTCGGGGATCTGCTCCTCGATGCCGAGCAGCTTCTCGACGCCCAGGCAGTACGCCGTCTCGTTGAAGAACGGCGTCAGGTAGTCCATGCGCGTGACGAAGGTGGTGCCCTGGACCCAGGTCCGGTATTCGAGGTTCTTCTCGATGCCGGTGTGCAGATAGCCGATGCCGCAGCGGGCCTCGGTGACGGTCTCGCCGTCGATCTCCAGGATGAGCCGGAGCACACCGTGGGTGGACGGGTGCTGCGGTCCCATGTTGACGACGATGCGCTCGTCGTCGGCCTTGGCCGCGGACTGGACGACCTCGTCCCAGTCGCCGCCGGTGACTGTATATACAGTCCCCTCTGTCGTCTCGCGGGCCGAGGCGGCCGAGGCGCGGGGAGCTTCGCTGGAAGTGGTCATCAGGTGTACGACCTCCGCTGGTCCGGGGCAGGGATCTGGGCGCCCTTGTACTCGATGGCGATCCCGCCCAGGGGGTAGTCCTTGCGCTGCGGGAAGCCCTGCCAGTCGTCCGGCATCATGATCCGGGTGAGGGCGGGGTGGCCGTCGAAGATGAGGCCGAAGAAGTCGTAGACCTCGCGCTCGTGCCAGTCGTTCGTCGGATAGACGCTGACCAGGGACGGGATGCGCGGGTCCGCGTCGGGCGTGCCGACGTCCAGCCGGATCAGCCGGCCATGGGTGATCGAGCGCAGGTGGTAGACCGCGTGGAGTTCGCGGCCCTTGTCACCCGGGTAGTGCACGGCGCTGACACCGGTGCAGAGCTCGAAGCGCAGGGCCGGGTCGTCGCGCAGTGTCGTCGCCACGGTCAGCAAGTGCTCGCGGTCGATGTGGAAGGTGAGTTCGCCCCGGTCGACGACCGTCTTCTCGATGGCGTTCTCCGGGACGAGCCCCTGTTCCTCCAGTGCGCCCTCCAGCTCGTCGGCGACCTCGTCGAACCAGCCGCCGTAGGGGCGGTTCGCGGCTCCGGGCAGGGCCACGGTCCGTACGAGACCGCCGTATCCGCTGGTGTCCCCGCCGTTGCGGGCGCCGAACATCCCCTTGCGTACGCCGATGACCTCACCGGCTTCGCTGCGCTGGGCGGGCGCCGCGCCGTTGTTGTCGCGCTGCTCTTCGTCGCCGCTCACCGCAGCAGCCCCTTCATCTCGATCGTCGGGAGCGCCTTGAGGGCCGCCTCCTCCGCCTCGCGGGCCGCTTCCGCCTGATTGACCCCGAGCTTGGAGCTCTGGATCTTCTGGTGGAGCTTGAGGATCGAGTCCATCAGCATCTCGGGACGCGGCGGGCAACCGGGCAAATAGATATCAACCGGGACGATATGATCTACACCCTGAACAATTGCGTAATTATTGAACATACCGCCCGAAGACGCACAAACCCCCATGGAAATGACCCACTTGGGGTTGGGCATCTGGTCATAGACCTGCCGCAGGACGGGCGCCATCTTCTGGCTCACCCGCCCTGCCACGATCATCAGGTCCGCCTGTCGCGGCGAACCGCGGAAGACCTCCATGCCGAACCGCGCGAGGTCGTAGCGGCCGGCACCCGTCGTCATCATCTCGATGGCGCAACAGGCGAGGCCGAACGTGGCCGGGAAGACGGAGGACTTCCGCACCCAGCCGGCGGCCTGTTCGACGGTGGTCAGCAGAAATCCGCTCGGCAGCTTCTCTTCGAGTCCCATGGTGTGCTCCTCAGCCCCTCAGTCCCATTCCAGACCGCCGCGCCGCCACACATACGCGTAGGCGACGAAGACGGTGAGCACGAAGAGCAGCATCTCGACGAGCCCGAAAAGCCCCAGGGAGTCGAAGGTGACCGCCCAGGGGTAGAGGAAGACGATCTCGATGTCGAAGACGATGAACAGCATCGCCGTCAGGTAGTACTTGATGGGGAAACGGCCGCCTCCGGCCGGCGTGGGTGTCGGTTCGATACCGCACTCGTAGGCCTCTAGCTTCGCCCGGTTGTAGCGCTTGGGACCGATAAGCGTGGCCATGACCACGGAGAAGATCGCAAACCCTGCCCCGAGGGCGCCGAGCACGAGGATGGGCGCGTAGGCATTCACGCTCCTCGCTCCTTCCAGTCGTCCTTGACCGTTGGACCGCATCGGGCCGGCTCGTCCGCCTCGCTCCCCCGCCGTCCTGACGAAGATCGCGAATATGTGAAGCAGGTCACAAGCCCGACTGCCCCGCATCCTATGCCCGCCGGTCTGTGATCTGCGACACGGGGTGCGACAACGCCTTTGTGATCTCCACCACCTGACGAAGGATCATCAAGTCGGATGACCGGTGATCTTCATACGTGAAGCGCCCGAGTGGTCACGAGACGTGACATCTCACTGCGTCAGCGCTGGTCGAGAGCGTGCGTCACTATCAAGTAGTGGCTCGTACATGCAAATTGGCGATGGACACGGATGGGTGATATCGACCCCTCGGTCCTCCAGGGGGAGGCATCCGGCGGCCGCGAAACGGTGCGTGCACACGTTCACGAGCACCCCCGGGGACCCTCCGGGAGTGCCCCCGAAAGGGGGGCGTCCACGACTCCGGTCGCGGACGCAGCGCCGCCCCCCTCCGGTTCACAGCGGTCATGTGACCTGCCTCACGCAGGATGGGTGCCGAAGAAACAGGGCTTGGCCAACCTCGTGAACGGATGGTAGGCGTCGGGCAATTCGGGCGTATTGCAGAAAGCCCATGATCACGCCCTTGATCGCCCACGCCCGTATTGCCCGTTTCGGCGTCAATAAAGGCCGCAGGCAACCGGAATGAACTGTTCCAGTCGTAACTGTGGCGCAACACACGTTTGTTGAAGCCACCCCGGAATGCCTGATAGCGGTAGTGCTCATGTCCCACACCGCTCACATACCCAGCCACCGGAAGCCCCGTCGGAGCAGCGCCGCCAGGACCGCGCTCCGTGCCGGAGTTGCCGGTGGCGTTCTCAGCACCATCGCAGTGGCGGGTGCAGCTGGTTCGGCGAACGCGGCCGAGCCGGTGAACGAGAGCACCATCCAGATGCCCACCCTCAGCGCGGCCCAGGTCGCCGACGTCACGGAGCAGGTCGCATCCGACCTGCAGCAGCAGGCCCAGCAGGACACCGCGGCCCAGGACGCCGCCAAGGCCGCCAAGAAGGCCCACACCGAGGCCGTGCACAAGGCGGAGGCCAAGAAGAAGGCCGAAGCGAAGGCCAAGGCCGAGGCCAAGGCGAAGGCTGAGGCCGCCGCACGCGCCTCGCGCTCGTCCGCCCGTACGGCGCTGCACGCCGTCACCACGGCCGCGAGCACGTCCTCCAGCTCCTCGGTCGGCTCCGGCTCCGTCGCGTCCATCGTGAGCTTCGTGAAGTCCCACATCGGCGACGCGTACGTCATGGGTGGCACCGGCTCCAGCTCCTGGGACTGCTCGGGTCTGGTCCAGGCCGCGTACAAGAACGTCGGTGTCGACCTCCCCCGCGTCTCGCAGGGCCAGTCGACCGCGGGCACCCAGGTCTCGCTGAGCAACCTGCAGCCCGGCGACATCCTCTACTGGGGCAGCTCCGGCAGCGCGTACCACGTGGCCATCTACGTGGGCGGCGGCCAGTTCGTCGGCGCGCAGAACCCGAGCACCGGTGTGGTCGAGCGCCCCCTGAGCTACGACCAGCCGACCGGCGCGGTCCGCGTCCTCTGAGTCCGGGTCTGAGTCTGAGTCTGAGTCTGTGGTCTGAGCCTCCGGGCATCTGAGCACCGTTTGCCTCTGGCCGAAGGGCCGTCACTTCCCCCGCTCGGGAGTGGCGGCCCTTCGGCGTATCCAGGAGTCGCCCGCCCCCGGCATCCGTTTCTCCCGCTGACAGGGAAACCACCGTGGCCTCCGCCCGTATCCGGCGCCTACCGTCGCGGCCGGCCCATCCGTCCGCCGAGAGGAGCCAGCGATGCCGTCACCGTCCGCCGCCCTGCCGAGCCCGAGCCTTGCCGAGCGTGTTGCCCGGTTGGAGGCGCGGCAGGAGATCGAGGAGCTGAAGTACCGCTACCTGCACGCCTGCGACCACAAGGACCCCGAGGAGTTCCGCGCCTGTTTCATCCGTGAGGGCGCCGACATCGACTACGGGGAACTGGGCGCCTTCGCCACCGTCGATGACCTCGTCACCCTCTTCAGCCGGATCGCGCTGGCGCGCGGCGGCGAGGGCGGCCACATCGTCCTGGACATGCACCACGGCCTGCACCCACAGATCACCTTCCACTCACCCACCGAGGCAAGTGGCCGCTGGACGCTGCGCTTCCGGCAGGTCAACATCGCCGAGGAGACCGAGCGGGTGATGTGCGGTGAGTACGACGACCGGTACGTCGTCGAGGACGGCGCATGGCGCCTGGCCCAACACCACTTCCGCACGCTGTGGTCACTGACCCGCCCACTGCCCCAGGGGTACGCCGTCGACGAGGGAGGGTTTCAGTGACTGAAGTGACCGAAGCGACTGAAGTGACCGAAATGACTGAAGTGACCGAGGGGACCGACAAGTCCGCCAAGACGGCGGCGCGCGTCGCGCTGGTCACCGGCACCGGCAAGGGCGTCGGCCGGGGCATCGCCGCCGCGCTCGGCGCGCAGGGCTGGACCGTCTACGTCACCGGCCGGGGCGAGCCGGGCCCGGACAGCCCGCAGGCGGAGACCGCCCGCCGGGTGACGGAGGCCGGCGGCGAGGGCGTCGGCCTGCGCTGCGACCACCGCGACGACTCACAGATCGAGGCACTGATCGCGCGGATCACGGCCGCGCGAGGCCGACTTGACCTGCTGGTCAACAACGTGTGGGCGGCACCCGACGGCATGGCCGGGTTCGACGAGCCGTTCTGGACGCGGCCCGTCTCCGACTGGGAACCGCTGGTCGGCATCGGGCTGCGCGCCCACTACGTCGCCTCGGTGCACGCGGCCCGTCACATGGTGGCCCGCGGCAGCGGTCTGATCGTCAACATCTCCTCGTTCGGCGCCCGGGCACCGCTGCACTCGGTGCTCTACGGCATCTCCAAGGCAGGTCTGGACAAGATGGCCGCCGACATGGCGCACGAGCTGCGCGCGGCGGGGGTGTCGGCGCTCTCCCTCTGGCCCGGCCTGGTGCGTACGGACGGACTGGTCGAGGCAGGCGTGAAGGAGGTGGCCGGGTTCCAGTTGGCGGACGCCGAGTCACCTGAGCTCGTCGGCTCCGTCATCGCCCGCCTCGCGGACGACACCCGGCTGCCGGAGCGCAGCGGGCACACCTATGTCGTTGCCGAACTCGCCGAGGAGTACGGAGTGACCGAACCCGACGGCCGACGCGCCGCGTCGCACCGCGCGGCCTTCGGCGGCGGCCCGCTGTACTGACGGCCCCGGTCGGCCCGCTGTGGAGCACCGGCATGAGCAGTGCGTTGACGGTTGACGCCGGAGGCTCAGGTGGCAGCGGGCCGTCGGGCGCCGGGCGCTGAGTGCCCCAGTGCAGGTCAACGTGGATCAGCTGGGTCTCCACGGTGCGATTCGGACAGGGCGGCACGAAGGGCAGCCGGAGAGGCCGCCCGGGGCAACGGCCGTGCCCCGTAGTCTGGTGACACCGGGTCATGATGCTGACTAGTGTTCGACACAATGAGCATCTGGACTTCTCTGGAGCCGGCGTCCACCACAGTGGACCCCGGCAGTACGGCCACCGTGCGGCTACGGCTGCGCAACACGGGCGACGTCGTCGACGAGTACCGGTGCGTACCCGTCGGTGACCTCGCCCCGTACGTGACCGTCGAACCACCGACCATCCGACTCTTCCCCGGCACCACCGGCACCGTGGACCTCACGTTCGCCCCGCCGCGCACCCCCGACGCCATCGCCGGACCCAACCCGTACGGCGTCCAGGTCATCCCCACCGAACACCCCGAGGCGACCACCGTCCCCGAGGGCAACGTCACCATCACCCCGTTCTCCGAAGTCCGCGCAGAACTCGTACCCCACACCGTCAAGGGACGCTTCCGCGGACGCCCCAAGCTCGCGATCGACAACCTCGGCAACACCAAGCTCACCGCATCGATCAACGGCAGCGAGAACGGCGACCAGCTCTCGTACGAGATCCTCCCGGCCAACGTCCAGATCGAACCCGGCCGCGCCGCCTTCGTACGCGCCACCCTCCGCCCCCGCCAGATCATCTGGTTCGGCCGCAAACAGGACCGCCCCTACAAACTCGCCATCCAGCGCTCCGGCACCAAACCCCTCGACGTCGACGGCACCTACGTCCAACGCGGAGTACTCCCCCGCTGGCTCGCCACCGTCTTCGCCATCTTCATGGCCATCGCCATCGTCTTCATCATGGCCTGGTTCACCCACAAACCCACCGTCGCCACCCGCGCCACCGCCAAGGTCGCACAAGCCGGCGACATCCCCGCCCCCACCCCCACACAGAGCCTCCCGACGCCCGCGGCCAGCGTGCCCCCGCCGCCCACGCCGTCAGCTCCGAACCCGGACACCGGCAACAGCGGCGGCGGCAGTGGAGGCGGCGGAGGCGGCGGCGGAGGCGCTCCCAAGAAGAAGCCCGACCCGGCGAACCAGAAGCGTGTACTGATCAAGAACTCGGTCACCCACCTGTGCGCCGAACTCCCCGGCAGGGACAACGGCCAGATCGGCGGCCCGGTCCAGGAGAACGACTGCAACCCCACGGACCAGGACAACCAGATCTGGGACCTTGAGGTCCAGCACCCGCACGGCGGCCCGAACAACAACAGCCTCTTCCAGATCCGCAACATCAAGGACCGCCTCTGCATGGACCTGCCGGAGGGGGGCAGCCAGCCGATCGGGGCCCTGGTGTCCGAGTCCACCTGCGCCGGCACCAATCCCGACAACCAGCTGTGGTGGCTCGCCAAGCAGGACGACGGCCACTACTGGTTCCGCAACCAAGCGAGCAACGGACTCTGCCTGAACGTCGACGGGTTCAGCCCGCCCGGTAAGCCGGTTACCACCAAGAACCGGCTCACGCTCCAGAAGTGCGCCAACAATGACGACCGGGAGTGGGACATCATCAAGGTCCCCGAGGACATGTAGTCCGGTCCAGGACCCGGCGTTGACACGGTGTGGACCGGCCTGGCCTGATTTCGCGGCCGGCCGGCCACCCGAGGCCGTGCTGGGCGTGCGCCTCAGCCAGCAGGTCCGCTGCTCGCATCGGACTGCGTGAGGATCCGCCGAAGCCAGTGGGTACGGGCGTCTCGGGCGTCCCGGCTGAGAGTTGCCCGTGGCGCGATGCTGTCGAAGCCGTGGAAAGCTCCGGGCCATACGTGCAGTTCGGCTTGGCCACCTGCCTGCCAGATCGCCTGGGCGTAGGCCACGTTCTCGTCCCTGAGGGTCTCGGCCGACCCGACATCTATATAGGCCGGGGGCAGCTTCGACAGGTCCTCGGCACGCCCGGGAGCCGCGTAGGGCGACAGGTCCGATGCCCCGTACCGTGCGCCCAGCAGCGCCTGCCACCCGGTGGCGTTGGAGGTTCGGTCCCAGGTGTCGATTCCGGCCATCTGGTGGCTGGAGGCGGTGTTGTTACGGTCGTCGAGCATCGGGCACAGGAGCAGTTGCCCGATCGGCGCGGGCCCGCGCCGGTCACGGGTGAGCAGGGCCAGGGCAGCGGCGAGTCCGCCGCCGGCACTCTTTCCACCGACAATGATGCGATCCGTGTCGATGCCCAGCCGGTCCGCGTGCGCGGCCACCCAGACGAGTCCGGCGTAACAGTCCTCCACCGGCCCCGGGTACTGCGTCTGCGGTGCCAGCCGGTACTCGACAGAGATGACGGCCAACTTCAGTCCGAGAGCCCAGTCGCTGAGCAGCTTCGGAAGCACGGACCACGCGTTACCCATGATCATTCCGCCGCCGTGCATGTAGTACAGCAACGGCAGCGGCCCGGCGATCCCGGCGGGCCGTGCGCTCACGAGCGTGAGGTCCTGACCGTCCGCCGCTCCCGGCACACACAGCTCATCCACCTCGAACCGGCCGTCGGCCCGGAGGTCTCGGACCGTCGGCCTGGGCCGGGCGGCAGCATCCCGCCGCTGCCGGGCCGCAAGGTTCTCCGGGGTGAGCGGCTCCCTCGCCCCGTCCCCCGAAGCCGCCAGCGCCAGGCTCAGTTCGGGGTCGAAAGGGGGCGCAGCCCCAGCCGTCGGGACAGGGCCGCCTCGCTCGGCGGGATGGCCTGTCATGAGTGCAGGAACGCTCGCGCGAAGTCCATGCGCCCCAGTCAATCACTCGCGGGGAGGAAGCGTGAACGCATAGGAGCGCTGCGCTGCGCATCCCTGGCAGATACCGGTGAACCGGGAGAGGAGGTGATCGTCTGCCGGGGTGAGGATGTTGCACCAGAAGCACCGGAACTCCCCGCATACACAGGGCCGTTGGGCGACATCGGCGAACGCGCTGGTGTTGGAGTCGTGGCCGTCCTCGGCCGGCGGCTGTGGCCAGGCGTCGCTCCGGTCGGCAGCAGGCAGTCCGTACTGCTTCCGCTTCCACGACACCGCATCGGAGGTGAGGAAACCCCGCCCGGCGCATTCCACACACTTGCCGGGCCCCGCGTTGTTTCCGGCACACGAGCACCGCCCGTAGCCGCCGCTGCCGCCGCTGTAGGCCCTGCCTTCGCAGAGCAGGCACACCCCCCAGCCGTGACAGTCGTCGCACAACACACCAGTGGCCGTGGTGAGGGTGAAGAGCGGCTGGCCCAACTGCCGTTCGGTGTACACGACCGGTGTCCAGCCGGTGAGCGACAGGATTCCGGGCCCGTCGCCCTCGTAGACCTTGACCTCGAACTCTTCGCGCCGGGCCGTCGCCCAGCTCTCCCCGGGGTGGCCGGAAGACCGTCGGTGCACGTTCCAGCCGGCCACGGTGAAGGCGTTCAGGACGTCGTCGAAACCGGCAGACGAGGGCGGATCGCCCCCGCTGACGCAGACGAGGAACAGGAAGCGATGACCGACCGGTGCGGGGTCGCGCAGCCGTACCGGGTCAGTCCACTCACGGACCACCACGGGTCGGCGGTCCGGGTGCAGCGCGGAAGCGATCTCCAGCAGCTGCCCTTTGAGCCACACCGCACTGGCAGGGACGGCAAGCGCGCCCCCGTGCCCCGGTTCATCGGTCGTACCGGACGTACTGGACGTACTGGACGTACCGGTCATTGTGGGTATCGTCCCTCTCCCCCGTCCTGGTGGATGTGCATGTCGCCGTTGGTGACGGCATAGACAGTGCCGTGGCCCTTCGCCGTGTTGGTCTGGGTCGACGTCGCAGGGTCCGGTTCTGGCACGGGTGGGGTCGCGGGGGCGGGTTGGTGCACTTCGACGTGGTTGTCGTGGCCGACGACGACGGGGCCGGACACGTCGCCGCCGATCCGGACGGTGAACTCGTCGCCCGGCGACGACGGCGGCGGCGGCGAAGGTGACGGTGACACGATGATGGCTCCTACGAGTAGCAGAGATCGGTCACCGCGGATGCGTCGTCGCCGGTGGCGTCCACATACTGGTCGATGGCCGCCAGGTCATCGCGGGTGATCGCGCTCGCGAGAGATGCGTGATCCGACGACTCCTTCTGGATCGCCGACTTGATCGATGGGTCGGTCGCGGCCCCGGCCGCCGCCGCCAGGTCCTCTGAGAGCTGCTGCTCGTTCGCGGCCCACGCTTGATCAGCGGCGGGGTTCGTGATCGGTGCCGTTGCCCCGGCCTCATCGGACTTCTGCTTCGCGTCGGACTGCTCTTCACACCCCGCCGGATCCTCAAGAGGATCGTCAGTGGGCGTCGAGGTATCTGTCAGCTCCGACGGGAGGGAGAACGACGGGGTCGGCAGCGCCTCGTTGCGCGCGTCACTCGATCGCGACTGTCCGTTGTGGGAACTTGACGAGCTGATGGCGTAGCCCACGCCCGCGACCAGCGCACAGGCGATGACCAGGGAGACGAGGGTCACGGCCAAGGTGCTCAGGCCCGCACTCGCCGCTCCCACCGCCGTCGCCGTTGTCGCTGCCGTCGTTGCTGTCGTTGCCGTCGTTGTCGTCGCGGCACCGGACGACGCTGTCGTGGCGCCACCCCAGGAACCGCCACCGGCACCCGCCGAGTGCGCGGCCGCACCGGATGCCCCGCCGTGGCCCGTGAGACCCGAGGCGCTACCGCCACCGTGGCCCGTGAGACCCGAGGCGCTACCGCCACCGTGCCCCGAAGCTACAGACGCACCGCCACCGCCGTGCCCCGAGGCCGATGCACCGGCACTTCCATGGCCCGGGGCCCCGCCCCAGGAGCCTGCCCCTCCGGAGCCCACCGACGGCTGGGCCAGGGCGCCATGACCGGCGGAAGCACCTGAGTGGGCCGACCCGAAGCCGTGCTGACCCATGTAGTGGTGGACGTCGAAGGAAGGTTGCCCACCGCTCGCGTGGGCCCCCGCCCCTCCGGCTGCACCGCTCGCGTGGGCCCCCGCCCCTCCGCCGGCACCGGTCGCCGACCCGGCGGCCAGTTCATGCCCGAGCCACGCCGCGTGAGCCAGCAGCGCCGCGTACACGACCCGCTTGCCGATCAGCAGGGCCCGGACGGCCTCCTCGTGAAGGAAGTACGCCTCGGCCTGACGGTCGTCCGCGGCGCGCGACGCGGCCCAGCCACGGCCGAGCAGCCGCCCCCACACACCGAACCGGAGCGAACGGGCCAGCCCGGGCGACGTGGCCCGTGCGAGCCGCACTGCCAGATCCGGGTGGCCCGAGGACTCGGCCACCTCGGCCACCTTCTCCAGCACCCTGCCGTGGGCTGCCAGCTCCTGCGGCGTGGTTTCCCGGAGCGCCGCCCACCGAGTGAAGTGGTCGCACAGCCGCTCGGCCGGGAACGGCGCGGGGAACCGCGCTCGCACCACCGGCACCGTGTCGGCAACGGACGCGTAGCCGTACTCGCCGAGACACGCCAGCCCCAGGCGCACCAGCCGGTCGCACACCGCGCCGGGCTCCGCCACCTCCGTCAGCGCCCCCACATGTACGGCCGCCACCTCCGCCCCGTCGAAAGTGGCGAGCAGGTGCAGCACCCCCATCACCGACTCGTCGTCGGCCAGTTGGGCGAGCAACGCCGGGAGCAGGTCCGCGACTTCGCCGACGCGCGGGAGCCTGCCCTCGCCCTCCGGGCCGGAGCGCGCCACGGCAGCCGCCCGCAGCAGTGGCAGCGGCAGACCACCGGCGGCCCGGCACAGAGCGGCGGCGGCCTCGTGGTCCGCGTCCGCCAGCGGACCGCCCAACTCCCGTTCCAGAAGCTCACGTCCGGCGGATTCCGAAAGACCGCACAGCTCCAGTGCCGTGCCGCCGCTCCACAGCGTCCGCTCGGCACTGGCGAAGACGAACGTTGCCTGCGGGGCCATGTCCATCAACTCAAGCAGCTGGTCGGACGTCAGGTCGGCGTCATCCACGTACACCGTCACCCGCATACCGGTCATCAACCGTCGCAGTTCCGCCCGGTTCGGCGCATACCCGGGGGCCTCGTAGCAGGCCTCGAACACGTCCTGGGCGAGATCCTCGATGTCGCGATCGGCCCCGCCCAGGAACACCGTCCCGTCCGGCCCGGGAGGCAGCAACCGCGCGGCGTGCCGCAACAGCGTGGTCTTGCCGACCCCCGGCAGCCCCCACAGCTGCACCGGCCCTCCGTCTCGGACCGCCGCCGCCAGCGCCTGCGCCGCCTCCTCCCGGCCCACCGGCTCCGGCAGACTCCGGGGCAGAACCTCGGCCCGCTCCCGGCGCTGAGGGCGGGGCCGTTCGGGGCCGACCAGCACGGTGACCTGTGAGCCCTGCTGCGCGTCGACGACCACATTGTGGTTGCCCGCGATCACGGAGCCGGTGACGCTGCCACCGACGTCGATCCGGTGCGTCGCGCCCGGCCCGTCGGGTGTCCGCGTGTTGTCATCCGTGTCTGGCATCGCTCCCCCTGTGCCGCCCGGTCATCCACTGCCGTCGTCCCTGTCGCGAGACATCAGGCCTCATCCCCGTCTCCCCGTTCAGGAGGTCTCCCCGTTCAGGAGGCGGTCCGCCCGCTGTCACGCTAATGGCCCGCTGCCGCCCGAATACCGTCCTACGACGGCTTTCCGACGACCGCTCGGTGCCTTGATGGACTTCAGGCACAGGCGAGTTGACGCAGCTGCGCGAGATTCTCGACGCAGAAGGTGCGGTAGCCGGTGGACACCACACCAGCTTCACGGAGCCTTCGCAGCGCCTTCTGCACGGTTGGCTCCGCCGCACCGGCGAGAGTGGCCAGTTCGGGCTGGGTGATCGGCCAGCGGATGATGGCGCCCGCGCCGGTGCGCTCTCCGTAGGTCATGGTGATCTGGTAGAGCACCCGGGCCAGCCGGGTCGGGGCGTCGCAGCCGGTGAAGTCGATACGGTGGCCCGTCGCGACCCGCAGTTTGGCGACGATCGACTCGTTGACCGCCTGGGCGATCCGCCGGTCGTGCCGCATACAGTCGAGGAAGTCGGCGCGGGTCACGACGCGGGCGATGACCGGCCCGCACGTCGTCACCGTCGCGGACCGTGGCTGCCCGTCGACGGCGGCGAACTCGCCGACGAGGTCGCCACCCATACGGACGGCCAGGAGAGCATCCCGGTGGTCGTTGGTGCGTCCGGTCGCCTTGACCACACCGTCGAGCAGGATCAGCATGAACGTGCTCTCCTCCGCTTCACGGATCAGCACCCGGCCGCCCGGGTAGCGCACGAGGGCCCCCAGCGCGAGCAGCCGGTCGCGCGCCGCCCGCGGGAGCCCCCCGAGCACGCTCGCCGATGGCCACGCCCATGACTCGCGCGGTCTCCGCCCGGCCCGCCGCTCCGCAGAATTCACCACGGCATCAGTGTGCACCCGGGTGGACCGCCGGTCATGGCCCCCAACAGCCCCCGTGCGTCAACGACTTCGTCGAACTTCGGCGGATTCCGTACTGGGACGGGATCTCCGGCACACGCCTGGTGCACAGTGGGCGGGCGAGGCTGGACCGGCGGGACCGGAGGAACGCATGGACGCAGTACTGGAGTACCGGCCCCTGATGGCTGTGGACATCGAACGTTCAGGGGGCCGGGGCGACGTGGCCCTGCTGCGCATCCGCGAGGTGCTTCTGAACACGCTTCAGGAGGCGCTGAAAGAGAGCGGAATCGACTGGCAGGACTGCCGGATCAACGACCTCGGGGACGGCCTCCGGATCGTCGCCCCGGCGTGGGCGCCGAAGTCCAGGTTGATCCACCCGCTCTTCCACGAGCTGGTGGTCCGGCTGCACGCGCACAACCGGACGGCCGCAGGGCCGACCCGGATCCGCCTCCGGGTGGCGTTGCACGCCGGTGACGTGTGGCTCGGACGGGCCGGGGTCGCCGGGGGGCCGCTGGAGGTGCTCGCCCGGCTGCTCGACGCCAGCCCGGCCCGGGAGGCGTTGGCCGGGGCACCCCTCACGGTGCCCGCGTCGCTCCTTGTCTCCCAGCACTTCTACGACGAAACGGTGCGGCACGGCTACCCGGGCATCGATCCCGAGTCCTTCCGGCGGGTTGACGTCACAGAGAAGGAGTACTCGGCGAACGCCTGGCTGCACCTCCCCGGGGCAGCCGCTCCGACGGGGGGAGCGGCTGCCCCGGACCAGGCCGTCGAACCGCACCGGCGGGACCGCCCGGCGGGCCTGTCGAAGATGATCAACAAGGCTTCGGGACACGGCGTCGTCTACGCCACGCAGAACGGCAACCAGAACATCAACGGACGCCCGCCCGAATGAGGAAGGGAAGTTACGTGGAGGACGAACTGGCCACACTCGCGGCAGCCGGAGCGACCACCCTGGTCACCGCGATGACCACGGACCTGTGGCAGACCGTGCGCGACGGCGTGGCCGACCTGTTCCACCGGTCCGGCCGGCGGCGCCGGGAGATCGCGACCCGGCTCGACAGCCACGCCGCGCTCGTCGAGGGGGCTGCGGCCCCCGACGTCGCACGGCAGGCACTCCTGGGTTCCTGGGAAATGGAACTCCAAGCCCTGCTCCGCAGCGAGCCGTCCTGCCGTGAGCCGCTCGCGCACCTGGTGGAGGCGGTACGCCGCACGATGCCGGACAACCACCGGGAGGCCGCCCACGCACACCTGGAACAGACCAACACCGCCCATGGATCCGGCACGGTCTTCGCTGTCCAGGGCGGCGACCAGCCGGTGCACTGGCCGGGACGGGGTGACACGACCGCACCCCAGTGAGCGGCACGGTCCGGCCGGTGTCGTGAGCCGCTCGCTTGTCGCGCCCCCACTTGGTCCCTACCGTTGGGTAACCGCAAGCTGAGGAGAGTGCGAGACCATGGATCGTGCGTACGACATCGTTCTCGTCGGTGCGACCGGCTTCGTCGGCGCCCTGACCGCCGACTACCTGGCCCGCAACGCCCCCGAGGGCTGCCGATGGGCACTCGCCGGACGCAATGCCGAGGCCCTTCGCGCGCTGCGGAGCCGGCTCGCGGAGACCGTGCCCGCGGCGGCCGGGGTTCCCCTGCTCCACGTCGATGTGCACGACCCCGCCACCGTGAGGGAACTCGCTCACTCCACCCGGGTCCTCGCCACGACGGTCGGCCCGTACGTCCAGCACGGCATGGGCACCGTCGCCGCCTGCGCCGACGCCGGGACGGACTACGTCGATCTCACTGGCGAGCCGGAGTTCGTCGACATCGCCTACGTCCGGCACCACGCCCGCGCCCTGGAGACCGGAGCCCGGCTGGTGCACGCCTGCGGCTTCGACTCCGTCCCGCACGACCTCGGTGTCCAGTTCACCGTGGAGCAGTTGCCGCAGGGCGTGCCGCTGCGGGTCGACGGTTACGTGCGCACCAGCGCCGCCCCCTCCGGCGGCACTCTCGCCTCCACCCTGACCGCGCTCTCCCGGGGGCCGCAGATGGTCCGCGCGGCGCGTGACCGCCGTAACGTCGAACCCCGGCCGAGGGCTCGCCGGATCTCCACCCGGGCCGGGGCGAGGTTCGCTCCGGAGGTCGGGGCCTGGGCTCTCCCGCTGCCCACCATCGACCCGCAGGTGGTGTCGCGCTCGGCGGCCGCCCTCGACTCCTACGGCCCGGACTTCCGATACCGCCATTACGCGGCGGTCCGGCGGCTGCCGGTCGCTCTCGGCGCGGTCGCAGGGGTGGCCGGGGTGGCGGCTGCCGCGCAGCTACCCGCCGCCCGGCGCTGGATCTCCGGCCGGCTCGCTCCGGGCGACGGCCCGTCCGATGAGCGCCGGGCCCGCAGCTGGTTCAGCGTCCGGTTCGTCGGCGAGGGCGGAGGCCGACGCGTCTGCACCGAGGTGTCGGGCGGGGACCCGGGCTACGACGAGACCGCGAAGATCCTCGGCGAGTCCGCGCTCAGCCTCGCTTTCGACGAACTCCCCGCCCTGGCGGGCCAGCTCACCCCCGCTGTCGCCATGGGCCCGGCGCTGCGGGCACGGCTGCTGCGCGCCGGGCTGCGCTTCAGGATGGCCGATCGGCGAGGGGTATGAGCCGGGCCGGGGAGCAGCACTCCGTTCAATGAGTGGGGGCGAACGGCGGGATGATGCATTCGGTGACACTGACGAGCGTGAACCAGACGGACTTGGACTCCGGTACGGGCTCCCCGTTGGCCCGGGTCCCCCAGCGGGCCGCGAGGGCTTCCACGAGGACGAGGCCGCGGCCGTGCTCGGCGCAGGGAATGTGTTCCCCGTGCGCGCGCCAGGGCAGCGACGCCGGGTCGTCGTCGGTCACGTACACCGTCACCCGCTTCGGGTTGACTCTGACATCCACCCTGACGAGTGGCGAGCGGGTGTGGCAGTACGCGTTGGTGACGACCTCGCTCACGCAGAGACGCCCGTCCTCCACGAGACCCGGGTGCCCGGTGGCCCGCAGCAGCGTGCCGAGGAAGTCCCGCACGATCCCGGGCGCGGTCGGGCTGTTGGGCGCGATCAGCCGGTAGCGGGCGCCGCGCTGCGGGAGGGGCGGGCGGGGTGCTCGACGGGCGGTGGCAGGGGTCATCTCATGGTCTCCCTTACGTGATCCGGTCTCGGCCGCAGCGCGTATCGCCGTCCATAACCCGTGGCATCGGCCACCCCTCATGCCGTCAACTGGCATGTGGATGGCTGCACTTCGGGCCTCGTGACGCTCCGTGCGGCGCAATGGACGCTAGGGCACAATTATGGGACGGCGCAACAATGGGACGGCTGTAGCACCCATACGAGTGGACCAGTGGCACAGCGAGGCGGCACACTCGTACCGCACGAACAGGAGGGGTCGATGCCGCCAAGGAGTTACCCGACCGCCAGGCAGAAGCGCCTGGGCGCAGAACTTCGCAAACTGCGCGAGCGCGCGGGTGTGTCCGGGAATGACGCAGCCGCATACCTGGGTGGCGAACGAGCCCAGATCAGCCACATCGAATCAGGCCGGTACGGGGTAAGCGACCAGCGGGTGCGACGACTCGCAGCCCATTACTCGGCGAACGACAAGCACCTCGTGGACGCGCTCGCGGCAATGGCCGAGGAGCGCACCAAGGGGTGGTGGGACGAGTACCGCGGAATACTGTCACCCGGATTCCTGGATCTGGCGGAACTGGAACACCGGGCGACCTATATCCGCTCGATTCAGATGCTGAACATTCCCGGCGTCTTCCAGACGGAGGCGTATGCGCGAGATCTCATCCGAAGCGGTGTGACCGATCTCCCGACAGCCGAGCTGAATGCCCGAGTCGAGCATCGGGTACGGCGACGCGACATTTTCGACCGGCCCACGCCAACTCCGTTCGAGGCCTTCATCCACGAGGCCGCCCTCCGCATGAGGTACAGCGACACCGGAACCATGAGAGACCAACTCGGCTTCCTGCGCACGGTCTCCACCTGGCCATCCGTCACAATCCGCGTGATCCCGTTCACCGAACAGATCACCGGCTCGGTGCATTCAATGCTCTACGCCGGGGCCAGCATCGCGGCACTCGACACCGTCCAGATCGACAGCGCCTTCGACGCGGGGTTCCTGGACGCCGAGGCTCAACTCGCCAGGTATCGAGAGCTGCTTGGTTCCGTCGAATCAATCTCGCTCAGCCCGAAGAAGTCGGCCCAATTCATCCACCGCATCGCACAGGAAATGTGAGTCAACCGGCATGACCGACGCAATCAACTGGCAGAAGTCCTCATTTTCGGGAGCAGACAACAATCAGAGCTGCATCGAGCTGGCACCCGTTGACGGCTCGATCAAGATGCGTGAGAGCGACGACCCCGCTGTAGTGGTAACGACCAGTGTCGACAAGCTGCGCGCCTTCGTGCTCGGCGTGAAGGCCGGCGAGTTCGACCACCTGATCTGATCAGCAGCCGGAACGCCCTCCGCCAAGCCGGTGGAGGGCGTTCGGCATGAAGCGGCACAACTTAGGGACGTCACATTGTTGCGCCGCACGCGCCGGTAACGCTACCGTCACCGTACGTCGCCGCCACGGCCGCAGCAGTAACCGAGCCGCGCCCTGGAACGCGTAACCACCCCTGCCTGCAATCCAGTTGAGTCAGCAACGCCAGGCTTTCCCCAGACGCTGCGATCGGACGGTCGGCCATGCGTACGTCACCCCACACCGCTCCCCACACTCTCACCGAGGCCCGGGTCGAGCACGGTTTCCGGTTAGAGGTGCTGCGGTACGGGCCCGCGACCGGATTCCGGCCCGAGCCCATCGATCTGAGGATCGTCCCCACCCCGCGCGAGGCCATCCGCGTGATCCGTACTCAGCTCCGCGCCAGCCATGTGCTCAGCCTGCCACCGCGCGAGACCGCCCGCGCCCTGCGCTGGTCCGAACACGGCGGCTGGCTGCCCGCGCTCGCCGCGCTGCACCGCGCCGAGCCCTGCGGATTCATGCTGCTGCTCCGCAAGGGGCGCCACATCGAGTGGACCGTACGCCCCCTGCGCTACCTCGTACTCACCCCGTCGCCCGGATCCGCACCCGCCGCGCCCCGGCCGTGAGCAGGGCGAGCCCCATCAGCGCACCGCTCACCCAGACCGGCGCCCGGTAGCCGAATCCGGCGTCCAGGGCCAGGCCGCCCGCCCAAGGGCCCAGCGTGGCGCCCAGGTTGAAGGCGGTCGTGGAGAACGCCCCCGCGAGGCTCGGGGCTTCGGGGGCCTCGTCGAGGACGCGGGCGATCAGCGCCGTGCCCGTACCGAAGGCGAACATCCCCTGCACCAGGATCAGGGCGAGGGCCACGGGCGGGCTGCCCGCCGTCAGGGCCAGGGCGCTCCAGCCCAGGGCGAGGGCGACCATGCCGGAGGCGATGAGGGCCGTGGGGCGGCGATCGGCGAACCGTCCCGCGACGGTGACGCCGATGAACGAGCCCACACCGAAGAGCGCGAGGGCGGCCGGAACCCATCCGGCGCTCAGACCGGTCTCCCG
This sequence comes from Streptomyces sp. NBC_00440, assembly GCF_036014215.1. Classification (NCBI taxonomy): domain Bacteria; kingdom Bacillati; phylum Actinomycetota; class Actinomycetes; order Kitasatosporales; family Streptomycetaceae; genus Streptomyces; species Streptomyces sp. NBC_00440. Next base: position 4,805,116 of record NZ_CP107921.1, on the reverse strand, counting down.
GGTGAGGAACGGTTCCAGATAGGAGAACGTGCAGAAGGTCGCCCCCTGAACCAGCGCCATCGTCAGCAGGGTGAGCCGGAGGCGGGAGCGGCTCAGGACACCCAGTTCGGTGCGTACGGGTACAGGTACAGGTACAGGTGCGGTTTCCGCGTCGGGCCGCCCCGCCGGGACATTCCGTACGAGCGCCAGGACCGCCGGTACGCAGACCAGGGCGACCGCCCAGAACGCCGACCGCCACCCCCACCGCTCCCCCAGCACCGCACCGGCCGGTACCCCGACCACGCAGGCAACCGTGACCCCGCCGACCACCACGGCCGCCGCCCGCGCCTTCAACTGCCCCGGCACCAGAGAGACAGCCGTCGTCAACGCCACCGCCCAGAAGCCCGCGTTGGCGACGGCGCCGGCGAAACGGGTCGCGAGGAGCACTCCGTAACTCGGGGTGAGCGCCCCGATGACGTGCACGGCGACGAACACCGCGAGGAACAGCAACAGCGCGCGGCGCCGGGGCCAGGTGCGGGCGAAGAGCGCCATGAGGGGCGCGCCGACCACCATCCCGACGGCGAAGGCCGAGGTCAGCAGACCCGCTGCGGCGAGGGAGACGTTCAGGTCAGTGGCGATGCCCGAGATGAGCCCGGACAGCATGAACTCCGATGTGCCCTGAGCGAAGACCGCGAGCCCGAGGACGTAGACAGCAAATGGCATGGGAGGCGCACCCCTTGGGACGGAAGTGTCGACGAAGCCGTCATGGACAGACAGACCGGTGTGCGGGGATGCGGGCCGCGCCCGTCGTACGCGCGGGGAATCCGGCATACGTGACGCCGTGACGCCGTGACGCGGAAGAATGCCCGGCTGAGAGCAGCGGGGCATGACTCGGGGAGCAGCGATTCAGCGCTCGGCCGAGGAGGAAGCGGCCCGTACCCGCGGTGATCCGGCGGCGACGGAGCCGTGCGAAGAAGTGCCCATGACCCTGCGGGTCAACCAGCCTCAGTCAGCAGGAACTCGGCCACCGGCGCACCGGTGGCCTCGGTCTGTCGGACTCGGGGGAGGACATGGAGGGGACGGTATCCGGCCGGGTGGTCGCGATGCCAGTGATTAAAGGTGTCATCGCCGTTGGGTCCGGCCCTTTGGGTCCGGCCCACGTTGCGGCGACATCCAGGCGGCCCGTTTCCACGTCGAACGCCGCGCCGCCTGAATCGCAAGGGGGTCACACGTGCTGCGGGGCTTCGTCCTTCAGCATGCCGCGGACCTGCTCGCGCAGCTCACTGCTGTCCGTGTGTCCGTGGACCGAAGCGGCGTGCTCGGACGCCGCGCGTACGACTTCTTCCTCCTCGCCGCTGATGGTCAGCGTGCAACCGGATTCGCTGGGCATGTCCCGGCAGTCGGCGACCTTACGCATGACAAACCTCCAGTCAGCCCCGCCCCCGTACCGCCGGCCTGCGGGCACCGAAGCCATAGGCCATGGGGCAGACACTGGGGCTACATGGGCCATATACCACAAATATAGGTATTACTTACCAAGAACACCAGCTTGCGGTCGTTCTCCCAGGTCGCTGCGCCGGACCCCGCCGGACAGCTGCCGCCATGGAACGGGACCGGACTGTCCCACTTCCTCCGCCTTCCTGTCACAGCGAGTCGACTCGCATGTCACAGCGGTGTCTTGATGGAACTCCGCTCGGAACAACCAGCCCAGCTGTCGGAATCCTATGAACAACAACGCCCGCTCAACCGGAGCGAGCGTGAAGACACCGCTTCCCTGGAGTACCGATGCGCGTCAAGAAGATCTCCGCTCTCGCCCTCGTCGTCGCCGCTGCCGGCCTCTCGCTGACCGCGTGCGGCAGCAGCGACGGATCGAACGCTTCCGCCGCCAACAACAGCAGCAGCACGTCCACCGCCGCGAGCGGCTCGACCGGCAGCAAGGGCTCGACCTCGGGCTCCTCGGCGTCCGGTTCCTCGTCGTCCAGCTCCTCCAACGGCTCCGGCACGAACGGCAAGGTCGCCACCAAGAGCGAGTCCGCGGGGTCGGGCGCTCGCTGCGACGCCGACCACCTCGCCCTCAGCGCCGCCTCCGCGGGGGTCAAGAACCAGCTGGTCATCAACATGAAGAACACCGGCTCCAGCACGTGCAGCATGCACGGCTTCCCGGGCGTCCAGCTCATCGGCCCCGACGGCCTGGGCGACACCGGCCCCGACGCCGCCCGCACCGACGCCTCGGGCTCCACCATGACCATCGCGCCCGGCGAGGAGACCCGCTTCCTGCTCCACTACATCCCGGACACCAGCGGCAACGGCAAGACCTACACCCGGCTCGCTGTCACCCCGCCCAACGAGCGGGTCTCGGAGATCGTGAACCTCAACAAGCTGGCCATCACCGTCTCCCCCTCCACCGGCAACGCCCCCGACGTCTACGTCGACCCGATCGGCTACCACACCGGCTCCGGCAAGTGAGCCCAGCAGCACCGAGTTCACCCCGGAACGGCCGTCACACGGGCGGCCAGTTCCGCAGGGCCGCGTCGGCCACCCGCTGGAGGTCGTCGCGGCTGGTGCCACCGGCGGCCTGGACGGCGATGCCGTTGGCCACGGCCATGAGGTAGCGGGCGAGCACTCCGGGATCAGCGTCCGGGGGCAGGTCGCCTTCGTCGACGGCTTGCCGGAACCGGTCCCGGAAGCGGGAAGTACCGCCGTTGCGCCAGTCGTTGAGAGCGGTGCGGGCGGCGTGCCCGGAGGCGCCGGAGGCGAGGGAGCCCTGAACGCCCAGGCATCCGGCGGGGCAGTCGGGGCGGGTGGTGGCCCGGACGGTGCCGTTGAGAAAGGCGGCGGCCACCTGCCGGGCGGTCGGCTCCTCAAGTGCCCGGGTGCCGTGCGCCGCAGGACCTTCGGCATAGCGCTCCAGCGCCCTGCGGAACAGCTCGTCCTTGTTGCCGAAGGCCGCGTACATGCTGGTGCGGGTGATGCCCATGGCGCTGGTCAGGTCGGTCAGGCTGGCGCCTTCGTAGCCCTGTTCCCAGAAGACCCGCATGGCGCGTTCGAGGGCCTCCTCCGCGTCGAAACCTCGCGGTCGGCCGATCGGCGCCTTCTGGTGAATCTCCATGCCCTCAACCGTACCGCTTCCGCACCGATCGGTACGGAAGTGCTACGGTCTATTTCAGTACCGATCGGTACCGAACTGCGTGGAGGTCAGTCATGGTCGTTCGTACGGGACAGCTCGAAGGCAAGACAGCGGTCGTCACCGGAGGCAGCACCGGCATCGGTCTGGCCACCGCCGTACGGCTGGCCGCCGAGGGCGCACACGTCTTCATCACCGGCCGGCGCAAGACCGAGCTGGACGCGGCCGTCGAGACCATCGGCCGGGCAGGGGCCACCGCAGTGGCGGGCGACGTCTCGAACCTCGCCGACCTGGACCGGCTGTACGAGACGGTCCGCGCCCGGGGCCAGGGCCTGGACGTGCTGTTCGCGAACGCGGCGATCGGCTCGTTCGCGACGCTGGAACAGACCACGGAGGAGCACTTCGACCAGACCTTCGGCGTCAACGTGCGAGGCATGCTCTTCACCGTGCAGAAGGCGCTGCCCCTGCTCAACGACGGCGCCTCGGTGATCCTGAACGCCTCCACCGCCGCCGATCGCGGCGCGGAGGCATTCGGTACGTATGCGGCGTCCAAGGCCGCGGTCCGGACCTACGCGCGGACCTGGGCCAACGAACTCACGGGCCGGGGCATCCGGGTCAACGCGATCTCGCCGGGCCCGACCGACACCCCCGGAATCACGGGCCTCGTCGGCGACGAGAACACTGCCGACGCCAAGGCGAACCTCATCGCGGGCGTGGCGATGGGGCGGATGGGGCGCCCGGAGGAAGTCGCCGCGGCCGTGACGTTCCTCGCCTCCGAGCAGAGCAGTTTCGTCCTCGGCGCGAATCTGTACGTCGACGGCGGTGAGAACCAGATCTGACCCGAGCGTCGCCGAGCGTGCGTAACAAGACGCGCACCGGCCCACTCCCCCGCTCCCCCTGCTCTCCCCGATCCAGCCCTGCGTACAACGTGCTGTTGTGACCTCGGACGCGTCGGTTGTTTGACCGCAGGTGTACCGCTCGATTTGATCTCGGGGGTCAACGCCAGGTAGTCCGGACGGGAAATCAGGCGGGACATCCGCCCGGAAAACCCGCAGGACATCCGGCGGGACCGGGCCGGAGAGCAGAGTGAGCGGGAGGTGCGCTGAGCGTGGTGTCCAGGCGGTCGCTGGGGCGGCAGTTCGGGTGGCTCTGGGCGGCGTACGGGGTCAGCACGCTCGGTACGTTTCTCGCGTTCGACTCGTTCTCGCTGATCGCGATCCTCGCGCTGCACGCCGGGACGGCCGAGGTGTCACTGCTGTCCGCCGCCGGTCTTGCGGTCGGTGCGGTGGTGGCCGTGCCGCTCGGCCCGTGGGTGGAGTTCCGCCGCAAGCGGCCGGTGATGGTCGCGATGGACCTGATCCGGTTCGCCGCGCTGATGACCATCCCCGCCGCCTACGCGCTCGGCGGGCTCAGCTTCGCCCAGCTGCTGGTCGTGTCGGTGGTCGTCGGCGCGGCCGACATCACCTTCACCGCGGCGAGCGGGGCCTGCCTCAAAGCGCTCGTACGGCCGGAGGACCTGCTGATCGCGAACGGCCGGTTCGAGTCCACGGCCTGGACCGCCACCATGCTCGGACCACCGCTCGGCGGGGCCGCGATCGGGATGTTCGGCCCGGTGCTGACCGTACTCGCCAACGCGGTCAGCTATCTGCTGTCGGCCGTGGGGATCCGCGCGATCGGCGGCGAGGAGCCACGCCCCGAGCGGGCCGCCGCACCGAGGCTGCGCGCCGGTGACCTGCTCGACGGGTGGCGGTACATCCTCAAGCACCCGACGCTGCGCCCGCTGTTCTTCAACTCGATCCTGAACAACGCCCTGATCATGGCGGCTCTGCCGCTGCTGGCCGTGCTCATGCTCAGCCACCTCGGGTTCGCCCCCTGGCAGTACTGCATCGCCTTCGCGGCGCCCTGCGTCGGCGGTCTGATCGGCTCACGGGTGGCCCGCCGCCTCGTCACGCGATTCGGCCAGCACAAGGTGCTGCTCGCCGCCGGGACACTGCGGGCGTGCTGGTCGATCGGGCTGGCCTTCATCGGGCCCGGCGTTGCTGGGCTGGTACTCGTGATGGCCGTCGAGCTGGGGCTGATCACCTGCTCGGGCGTGTACAACCCCGTCCTCGCCACCTGCCGGCTCGCCCAGACCGCACCGGACCGGGTCGCCCGTACCCTGTCCGCGTGGTCGGTCACCAGCAAGGCCACCATCGCGGCCGTGACGGCCCTGTGGGGCCTGCTGGCCGCGGCGACCGGGGTCCGTACCGCGATCGCGATCGCCGGTCTGCTCCTCCTGGCGACCCCGCTGCTGCTGCCACGCCGCGACCCCTCAGCACGGCCCGGACCGGAAGCGGAGCCGGAGGCGGGGCCAGGAGCTGAACCGGCCCAGCCCCAGCTGTCGTAATCGGACAAGAGCTGGGCAAGGATGTTCGTTTTGATTGACTCCCCGATCTGACATGAGCATGGTTTCTGCGTACTCCTCGGTCCCCCACCTCTGAGAGGACGCACCCCGTGAGACGTATGAAATCCACGGCAGCCGCGCTCGGCGCCACCGCTGTTCTGCTTCTGGCCTGCGGTGTCGGCAGTGCCACCGCCACCGCGGCACCCGCCCACGGCCGCGCTGCCGCCGCCCGGCAACAGGCCGCCGACGTCTGCGCGTCCGCCGGCGCCGACTCCGGCCGTACGGTCCGCGGGGCACTCTCCCGCGACGAGGTCCACCATCAGCTCGCCGGCCTGACCGGTCCCCAGCGTGCGGCCCGCGGCTACCCCAACTCCGCGAACAAAGCCGACACCTCAGGGATAGCCGACAAGGGTCCGCTGGGCGGCGGCGGCCCCGGCCGCGGGCTGCTGACGGACATACACCCGGCCCAGGGCACCTCCTTCAAGGAGATCAGCGGCAGCGACGGCTCCTGCGCCACCCAGTCGGTGTCCACACAGCTGACCGTCCAGGACGGCTCTACGACGATCTACACCCCCACGATGTACCCGGCGGGCGGCTCATGCATCGAGCTGGTCACCGTCTACACGGTGTCCGGCCGCTCGGTCTCGGCCTGGGACTGGTGCGACAGCGTCGCCTTCGAGGCGTCGGTGCCCATCGACAGCGCCTTCCTGAGCACCTACACGGACGGCACCTCCAGCGCGTACACGGGCCGTGTCGTCAAGACCGACGCAGCCACCAACTCCTGGACCGCGGGGCTCTACAACTACCGGACGGGTGCCTGGGACACCCTCTTCACCCAGTCGGGCCAGAACCAGTCGGGCCGCAACACGGGCTGGGACATCAACGAGCTGTACTCCCAGGTCGGCACCTCGGGCCGGTCCGCCGCCTGCGATGCCATGGCGGGCCAGACCTTCGAGTCCAGCAACATCACGGTCCGGATCAACGGCAGTTGGACCCCGGCGTCGCCGGACAACTCCGACACCACCTATGACTCGCCGGCCGGTTCCTTCTACTGCCCCGACCGCACCTACCAGATGGTCAGCGCGTACGACCACTGGAAGGCCGTGGGCTGAGGCTGTAGGCTGACGGACCGCCGTCGCACGTGAACCGTCCCGGCGCCCTGACGCGCCGGGACGGTTGGACGCCGGGACGCCGGGACGCCGGAGCGCCGGAGCGCCGGAGCGCCGGAGCGCCGGAGCTCCAGGGGAGCAGGAGCCCAGCTCCCGTCAGGAGTTGGGTGCCACCTTCGAGAGCCCGTTGATGATCCGGTCCATCGCGTCCCCGCCGGTCGGGTCGGTCAGGTTCGCCAGCATCTTCAGCGTGAACTTCATCAGCACCGGGTGGGTCAGGCCGCGCTCGGTGATGAGCTTCATCACCTTCGGGTTGCCGATCAGCTTCACGAACGCGCGGCCCAGCGTGTAGTAGCCGCCGTACGTCTCCTTGAGGATCTTCGGGTAGTTGTGCAGCACCATCTCGCGCTGGGTGGGCGTCGCCCGCGCGGTGGCCTGGACGATCACGTCGGCCGCGATCTGGCCGGACTCCATGGCGTACGCGATGCCCTCGCCGTTGAACGGGTTGACCATGCCGCCCGCGTCACCGACGAGCAGCAGGCCCTTGGTGTAGTGCGGCTGGCGGTTGAAGGCCATCGGCAGGGCGGCCCCGCGGATCGGCATCGTCATGTTGTCGGGGACGTAACCCCAGTCCTCCGGCATCGACGCGCACCACGACTTCAGCACCTCGCGCCAGTCCAGCTCCTTGTAGGCGGCTGAGGAGTCGAGGATGCCGAGGCCGACGTTGGAGGTGCCGTCGCCCATACCGAAGATCCAGCCGTACCCGGGCAGCAGCCGGTCCTGCGCGCCGCGGCGGTCCCACAGCTCCAGCCAGGACTCCAGGTAGTCGTCGTCGTGACGCGGCGAGGTGAAGTACGTACGGACCGCGATCCCCATCGGCCGGTCGCTGCGCCGGTGCAGGCCCATGCCGATGGAGAGGCGGGTGGAGTTGCCGTCGGCGGCGACGACCAGCGGGGCGTGGAAGGTGACCGGGGTCTTCTCCTCGCCCATCTTGGCGTTGACGCCGGTGATGCGGCCGGTGCGCGGGTCGGTGATCGGGGCGCCGACGTTGCAGCGCTCGTACAGCCGGGCGCCCGCCTTCTGTGCCTGGCGGGCCAGTTGCTCGTCGAAGTCGTCGCGCTTGCGGACCAGACCGTAGTCCGGGTACGAGGCGAGATCCGGCCAGTCCAGCTGGAGGCGCACGCCGCCGCCGATGATCCGCAGGCCCTTGTTCCGCAGCCAGCCCGCTTCCTCGGAGATGTCGATCCCCATGGAGACCAGCTGCTTGGTGGCGCGCGGGGTCAGTCCGTCGCCGCAGACCTTCTCGCGCGGGAAGGCGGTCTTCTCCAGAAGCAGGACGTCGAGTCCGGCCTTGGCCAGGTAGTACGCGGTCGTGGAGCCGGCAGGGCCTGCCCCGACGACGATCACATCTGCGGTGTGCTCGGAGAGGGGCTCGGTCACGGCGGGAACTCCGGAAGACTCGATTTCATGTGCCACGCGGCACTGGACAGGTGCAGTCTATGGGGACCTCCTGATCGATCAGCTGAAGGGTTGGAACGAAGTGAACAAGCCTGCGCCGGTCGTCCGGCTGCGCGTCCCCACCGAGGAGGACGCCTTCGCCTGGCACCGGGTGTTCGACCATCCGGACGTCATGGAGTTCCACGGGGGTGCATCGAAGGAGTTGTCGGAGTACGAGGAGTTGACCGCGCGGCAGCGCAGACACGACGCCGAGCGGGGCTTCTGCCTCTGGACGGTGCTCGACGGGGACGGCGAGGTGATGGGTTTCACCGGCGCGCAGCCCTGGCCGCAGGAGAACTTCGGGCCGGTCGGCCAGATCGAGATCGGCTGGCGGCTCGGGCGGAAGTACTGGGGCCACGGGTATGTGACGGCCGCCGCCCGCACGACCCTGGAGCGCGTACGGGCGGCCGGTGTCGATGAGGTGTTCGCGATGGTCGACGCCGAGAACGAGCGGTCGGTCGCGGTGACGCGGCGGCTCGGGATGGAGCTGCACGAGACCTTCATGACACCGGTGTCGAAGCGGAAGGGCCACTGCTTCCGGCTGGACCTGCGGGAGGGGACCGGCTGAGGGCGATGGAGACGGGTGGGGGCGCGACTCCGCCCCCACCCGTCCCCTCCCCCTGGTTCAGTCCACCTGGTTCAGTCCGTCCGCTTGAAGCCGCGGTGCAGGGCCACGATGCCGCCGGTCAGATTCCGCCAGGCCACGTCCGCCCAGCCGGCCTGCTGGAGACGGGCGGCGAGCGCGGGCTGATCGGGCCAGGCGCGGATCGACTCGGCGAGATAGACGTACGCGTCCGGGTTGGACGAGACGGCGGTCGCCACCGGGGGCAGCGCCCGCATCAGGTACTCGGTGTAGACGGTGCGGAACGGGGCCCAGGTGGGCTGCGAGAACTCGCAGATCACGACCCGGCCGCCGGGCTTGGTGACCCGGTACAGCTCCCGCAGCGCGGCGTCCGTCTCCTGGACGTTGCGCAGCCCGAAGGAGATCGTCACGGCGTCGAAGACCCCGTCGCGGAACGGCAGTTTCGTCGCGTCGCCCGCCGTCAGCGGGAGGTGCGGATGCCGCTGCTTGCCGACCTGGAGCATGCCGATCGAGAAGTCGCAGGGCACGACGTACGCACCGGTCTGCGCGAACGGCAGCGAGGACGTAGCGGTCCCGGCGGCCAGGTCGAGGATCTTCTGCGCGGGGCGGGCACCGACGGCCTTGGCCACCTCCTTGCGCCACAGCCGCGCCTGCCCGAGGGACAGCACGTCATTGGTGAGGTCGTAGTTCGCCGCCACGTCGTCGAACATCGAGGCGACTTCGTGCGGCTGCTTGTCCAGGGATGCTCGGGTCACCCGTCCATTGTGTCGTGCGGCCCACCGGAGCCCGCCCACAGGGTCGCGGCCCGCGTGGCCCGGGGGAGGGTGTGGGGCGCCCTTCCTTGACTCGCCGGTTGTCGGCGTCACCGCGCCCGGTGCACCATCCGCCCGGCGATGCACGTCACCAGGCAGTTCCCGTCGTCGCCGTACACCGCGAAGTCGGCCCGCCCGGACACGGCGAGGGTACGCGGCGCGGAGAGCACCGAAAGCACGGAGAGGCCCGACCGCTCGACAGCCGTACGGACGGCCGCCCGTGCGAACGGTCCGGCGAGCGACGTCGTTCCCGCCGCGAGGAGCCGTTGCAGCCCGCGCCGGGCGCTCGCGCCCCAGCGGACCTCGGTCATCCCGAGCGCGGCCAGCGCCTCGCCGGTCAGCGGGTCGGAGCCGAGGTCCTCGCGGGGGTCGGGCCAGTAGGCCGCTTCGAGGAGCGCGGGCGCGTCCGGTTCGTGGCGGCCGGGGGTCAGCACCCCGTCCCAGCTGCGCAGCCGGGCCCGTTCGCCGTACGCCGCGTCCAGCTCGTCGTACGGTCCGAGCGCCGCGATGCGGTCGCCGTCAATGACGACCGCGTCCGCACCGGCCCGGTGAAGGGTCAGCAACGCGGCCTCAGTTGGCGTCGAGGAGCTTCAGCTCGGGGTGGGCCGTGCCGCCCTCGATCGCCGTGGACGAGATGTGCGAGACGACGCGGTCGTCGACCGGGTCGTTCGCCGGGTCGTCGTGCACGACGAGGTGCTCGTACGTCGTCGCGCGCTGCGCGGGAACGCGGCCGGCCTTGCGGATGAGGTCGATGATCTCCATCCGGTTCGACCGGTGCCTGGCACCGGCCGATGAGACCACGTTCTCCTCCAGCATGATCGAGCCGAGGTCGTCGGCGCCGTAGTGCAGCGACAGCTGGCCGACCTCCTTGCCGGTCGTCAGCCAGGAGCCCTGGATGTGGGCGACGTTGTCGAGGAAGAGCCGGGCGATGGCGATCATGCGCAGGTACTCGAAGAGGGTGGCCTGCGTCCGGCCCTTCAGGTGGTTGTTCTCGGGCTGGTAGGTGTACGGGATGAAGGCGCGGAAGCCGCCGGTCCGGTCCTGTACGTCGCGGATCATCCGCAGGTGCTCGATGCGCTCGGCGTTGGTCTCGCCGGTGCCCATGAGCATGGTCGACGTGGACTCGACACCGAGGCCGTGCGCCGTCTCCATGATCTCCAGCCACCGCTCGCCGGACTCCTTGAGCGGTGCGATGGCCGTGCGCGGCCGCGCGGGCAGCAGCTCGGCGCCCGCACCTGCGAAGGAGTCGAGCCCGGCGGCGTGGATCCGCGAGACGGCCTCTTCGACCGACACCTTGGAGATCCGCGCCATGTGCTCGACCTCGGAGGCCCCGAGGGAGTGGATGACCAGCTCCGGATACGCCTTCTTGATGGCCGAGAAGTGCTCCTCGTAGTACTCCACACCGAAGTCCGGGTGGTGCCCGCCCTGGAACATGATCTGCGTACCACCGAGCTCGACGGTCTCTGCGCAGCGGCGCAGGATGTCGTCGAGGTCGCGGGTCCAGCCCTTCTCGGTGTCCTTCGGGGCCGCGTAGAAGGCGCAGAACTTGCACGCCGTGACGCACAGGTTCGTGTAGTTGATGTTGCGCTCGATGATGTACGTGGCGATGTGCTCGGTCCCGGCATACCGCCGCCGGCGCACGGCATCAGCGGCCGCACCCAGCGCGTGCAGCGGGGCGTCGCGGTACAGCACGACCGCTTCCTCGGGAGTGATACGCCCGCCTGCGGCGGCACGGTCGAGGACGGCTGCGACATTTACAGACGTAAGGTCGGCGTTCTCGGTCACCGGGCGGGTCCTTCCCAAGGGGCTACTGACGACCGATCCAGCCTACGCCAGGGGCTGACACGAAAGATTGCGCCCCCTTTGTCTGGTTTCCATGGAGGGCAACGCCGGCCACACTCAAGCCCGTCCTGGGGGCACCTCCCAGCGGTAGCTGGGGGAGATTGAGGACCGGGGTCCGGGGCGGAGCCCCGAAAAGGCCCGCACCCCCACACCCCGCACCGCCACCGCGTACGGTCACCCCGCCGCCGCAACTCCCCCACGCCACCCCGGAAGCAGCTCATCCAGCAACGCCTCCGTACGCGGCGGCACCCCCCGGTCCCCGCCCCGTACGGTCAGATCCGCCGCAAGCTCCCGCAGCCGCGCCTCGTCGCCGGTCGCGTGGGTCGCGCGCAGCATCTCGTTCCACAGCCGCTCGTCCGCCGAGGATCCGGACACGGCGGCCCGCAGCGCGGCGATCGCCTTCTCCGGATGCTCCTGCTCCAGGTGGTGCGCCGACAGGGCCAGCGCGACATCGGCCACCAGCAGCGGCAGCTGCGTGTCGATGATCTCGTGGGTCAGCCAGGTGTAGCGGCCCTCCGTACGGTCGGCGAGCAGCGGCCCCCGTACCAGCCCGAGCGCGTCGGTGAGCAGCCGCTCCCGCACCGAGGCGCGCCGCGCGCCCCGGCCCTCGGTCGCCTCGTGGTGGAGCGAACGGAGCACGTCCAGGTCGGACACCACGGACGGGGCAAGCGTGAGCCGCCCGGTGCTGTCCGTACGGAGCCGGGCCGAGCCGTCCTCGTCGGTGCCGAGCCACAGCCGCAGCCGCTCGATGAGCGCGTCGCACACCTCCGGGGTGACTCCGCGCGGCCACATGGCCGAGGCGAGGACCCGCGGGTGGACGCCCTCACGGTGCAGCAGGAGCAGGGCGAGCGCTTCGTGCAGCAGGGCGCTGCGTTCGCTGTCCGGGGTGTCGAGGCCGATGATCTCGTACGGTCCGACCAGTCGCGCGTACACCGCGGGGCGGCCCTGCTCGGTGATGTCGACCAGGAACGGGCGGGCCGGTTCGGGGCCGTCGCCCTCCGGGGCGGCGTCGGCGAAGAGCCGTACGACCGCTTCGTGCTGCGCCTGCGGCAGCAGCTGCGCGTCGAGTTCGAGGCCGAGCAGCGGCGCGAGCAGCCTGCCCTCTCCCGTGATCTCCAAGTCCCAGGTGGCACCCGGCAGTTGCCCGGCCGAACCGGCCCCGATCAGACAGCCGATGCCCAGCCGTCCCGAGTCGGCGGTGAGTTCGGCGAGCGCGGTGGCCTCGTCGGCGGTCGGTTCGTCCGCGACGAGCACCAGGTGCGGGGCCCAGCGGGTCTGCTGGGCCGGGCCGGTCCGCCCGGTGAGGACCGAGTCGTGGCCGGCCGCACCGAGCGCGCTGCGGCGCTGCCCGATCTCCGCGCCGAGCGTCTCGATGAGTTCGTCGACGGAGCCGAGGTGGCGCAGCCGTGTCGGGGCCAGCGGGCTGAGCTCCGCGCCGAATCCCACGACCGTGACGGTCATCCGGTCCGACCAGCCGTTGGTGGCCAGTTCGGCGGCGACGGACGAGAGGACGGCTGCGCGGTCGGGGTCGGCCCCGGTGAGGGCGACGAGACCGGGCACGGCCTCCAGGTTCAGCAGCAGCCGCGCGTCGTCGCGGGTGCCGAGGCTCACGAGCCCCGGGTACGGGGCGGCCGAGCTCTCCGGGTCGATCCCCTCGTACGTCGCGACGGCCGACCGCTCAAGCCGCCAGAACGTCTGGTCCTGGCCCAGCTCCCAGGGCGCCGGCGGCGTCCCCGACGGCTGCGCGAGCTGGAGGTGCAGATCGTCGTCGGTGAGCCAGGCCGCGTACACGACGGGCAGCGGACGGCTCTCCCCGCCGAGCGAGGAGGAGAGGCCGCGGAGGGCCAGGTCCAGGAAGCGGACGGCGTCGGGGTCGGCCCCGACCAGCAGCGCGTCGTGCACATCGGCCTCGTCGCCGGTGGGGACCGGCGGCTCCATACCGCGCCGGCCGGCCACCGCGGTCATCGCCGACTGCCACAGCGCCATCCGGCGGCGGCGGCCCAGCGCGCCGAGGATTCCGGCGGCGAGCAGCGGGGCGCCGATGAGAGCGGCGGAGAGGCCGAGTCCGGAGTCGGAGCTCTGCGAGGGCGCCTCGGCGACCGCACCCGATCCGGCGCCGGAGCCCGTGGTGGGCGCGTTCGGGAGGCGCTGTTCCGGTACGGAGATCTGCGCCGTCGGGTTGTCACCGCGGCTGCCGCCCTGGTGCTGCGCGGGCTGCTCCTGGTGGTTCCCGGACTTGGCGTACTCGTCGATCTGGTGACGTACCTGCTCGGAGACGCTCGGCGCCTGGTCGGGCATCTGCACGACCTCGCCGCCGTGGGCGTCGGCCGGCATCTCCATGATCCAGCCGGGCCGGATCAGACTCGCCTCGGAGAGCTTCGTGCCGTCCGGCTGCATCCGGTCCTTGTTGAGCTGGTAGATCTCCTTGTACCTGCGGCCGTCGCCCAGGTGGCGCTGGGCTATCTCCCACAGCGAGTCGTGGTGGCGGCCCTCGGGCGGGCTGATCCGGTAGAACTTCGTCGCACCCTCGGTGCCGGTCTTCGCGTTCGCCTGCTCGGCGTGTGCCTGCGCGTCGGCCTGCGAGGCCACGGCGGCCTGCGCCTGCTGCGCGACGCCGACCCCGGGGGCCTGCTGCGCGGCGGCGACCGTCGGCTTGTGCGTCGACTCCAGGGACTGCCCGAACTGCGCGATCCCGGGTGCGAAGCTCGCGGCGGTGGCGCTGACCAGGAGCAGCGCGGCGATCAGCTGCCGGGCCAGCATCTGGCTGGGCCCCGCACCGGGAATGTGCGAGGGCATCCCGACGCCGGAGACCGCGGCCTTGACCTCCACGAGGACGCACGCGGCGAACTGCGCCCAGGCCAGCCAGACCACGCAGATCAGGATGTTCACGAACGTGTCGACGGTGATCTGCTGCTGCACCATGTCGAAGGACGGCATGCCGTGCGGCAGCGGCCAGCCCTGCGTGGACAGGGCTAGCGGCACGGCGAGCAGCAGCCCCGCGAGCGCGAGAAACGCGAAGAACGCCTTGGCGAAGTCACCCGCGGTCCGTTGCCGGGGCAGAGGCTGAGGCGTCCGGTTGGTCGGGCCCGTCGAGCCGGGAGTATTGCGCGCCATGGCGGGTGTCCTGTGTGGAGGGAGCGGGTTCGGGATCGTCGGGGTCGCTGGTCGTCAGTCGTCGGAAGTCGTCGGAGCCGGTCGGAAGCCGAGGGGGGTGGACCGAGCCTACCGAGATGGTACGGACGGTTTCGAAAGACAGACAGGGCCCGGGGGACACAACGTGCCCGAAATGGCACCCCTGTTGATACTTGCCCTGATTAGTCGCTGGCGGGCCGGAGAACTGGAGGCCCAGCCGTAACCGGTACGGTCGCTGGACCGGCGGAGTGACTCAACTGCACGCCCCTGAAAGTCCGTTGCTCCGGGTGCGCCCCAGCCTCCATGCTGTGCCGACCGCCGCCGATCCGATCGGCGGACCCATGATCCGTCATCCCATGGTCCGGAGCATCCGGAGAAGGAGCGTTGATGCCCCAGGCCGTCGAGGAGTACGTCGTGTCCGGCCCCGACAGCGGCCCGTACGCGATCACCACGGGCCCGGACGGCGCTCTGTGGTTCACCATGGTGCACACCGGCAGGATCGGCCGCCTGGTTCCCGGGCAGAAACCGACCAGCCATCAGCTCGACGCCGACAGCGGGCCGACGGTCATCACGGCCGGCCCGGACGGCGCGCTGTGGTTCACCGAGTACCGGGCGCACCGGATCGGACGGATCACGACGGCAGGCCAGGTGACGGAGTTCGCCCTGCCGACCGCGGAGTGCGGCCCGTTCGGTATCGCCACCGGCCCGGACGGCGCACTGTGGTTCACCGAGACCGCCGCCGACCGCGTGGGGCGCCTCGCCACCGACGGGAAGGTCACGGAGTACGCACTGCCGAGGGCCGGAGCGTTCCCCTCCGCGATCGCCGCCGGACAGGACGCGATGTGGTTCACGATGAACCAGGCCAACGCCATCGGCCGCATCGGCATGGACGGCACTGTCACGGTGCACGACCTGCCCACCGAGGCTGCCGCACCGGTGGGGATCGCGGTAGGGCGGGACGGAAACGTCTGGTTCACCGAGATCGCCGCCGGCCAGATCGGCCGGATGGCACCCGACGGCCGGATCACCGAGTACCCGCTCCCCGACCGTTCCGCCCGGCCCCATGCCGTCACCACGGACACCGGTGACAGGCCGTGGTTCACGGAGTGGGGCGCCAACCGCGTCGGCTCGATCGCATCCGACGGCACCGTCTCCGTCCATGCCCTGCCCACCCCGGCATCCGAACCGCACGGCATCGCCGTGGGCCCGGACGGCGCCCTGTGGACGGCTCTGGAGACGGGTGCACTGGCGCGCGTAGCCCCGACACAGGCACCGACACCGGCCAGCACCAGCACCAGCACCAGCACCAACGATCAGAGGAACGGCTCATGAAATACGCACTCGTGGTCTTCGAGACGGATGCATCACGCGCACAGATCCAGGCCGACCGCGACGCCTACCGGAAGGCATACGAGACCTGGATCGGCGAGACCGCAGCGGCGGGCAAGCTGGTGGGCGGCGACGCGCTGGAAACCGAGCACCAGGGCCCCGTCACCGTACGCAAATCGGCGAACGGGTCCCCGACCGTGACCGAGGGGCCCGTGCACGCGGGCGAGGAGACCCTCGGCGGCTGGTTCGTACTGGAGGTGGCCGACCATGCCGAAGCGGTTGAACTGGCCCGCGGCTTCCCCACCCCGGAGGCACTCGAAATCCGCCCGCTCCTCGAATCCGCCTGAGCGGCACCAACCCCTGAACGGCAGCAGCCGATGGGGTAGTTGAGACGACGCGTCCGATGATGGGTGGATGACTTCCTCCTATCACGTGTGCTTCGTCGTCCCGGACATCGAGCGAGCCATGGCTGACTTCCGGCGGTCGGCCGGAGTCGAGTGGAGTGATCCCGCTTCCGAACGAATGGGTGAGTGGGACTACCTGATCGCCTTCACGACGGGCGGGCCGCCGTTCATCGAGCTGATCGAGGGCCCCGAGGGCAGTCCGTGGGACGCGTCGGCGGGAGCCCGGTTCGACCACCTCGGGTTCTGGACGAGCGACATCCAGCAAGGCTCGTCGCGCCTCGAACGGGAAGGGCTGCCCGTGGAATTCTCCGGCTGCCCGCACGGCCGGCCGTTCGCCTATCACCGTATGGACAGCGTCGGCGCGCGTATCGAACTCGTCGACGCCGGCCGACAGGCCACTTTCCTCAGCCGGTGGCACCCCGACGGCGCCCCGATGCCCGCCATCGACGAATCGCAGAGGAGCTGACAGAAGACCTCACCGGCATCAGGGGCGCCGCCGACGCGCGCCGCCGATGCGCGGCGCTGTCGTCGCCCCGCCTCTCAGCTCCCCGTGGCCTGAAGAAGATCCATGTCATCGGCGGCGAGGTGCAGCGCCCCGGCGGCCACGTTCTCCTCCAGGTGGACAGGGTTGCCGGTCCCCGGGATAGCCAGGACGTGCCGGCCCTGTTGCAGCGTCCACGCCAGGCGGACCTGGGCCGGGGACACCCCGTGGGCCTCGGCGATGTCGCGTACGTGCGCACTTTCACCGCCGTTGGCCCTGGCGCCCTCGTCCCGGCCCTCTCCGGCGATCGCGTAGAACGGCACAAACGCGATGCCCTGCTCCCCGCAGGACCGCAGCAGTTCGCTGTTCCTCCGGACGTCGAGGCTGAACTGGTTCTGCACGCACACCACCGGCGCGATGGCCTGCGCCTCCGCCAAGTGCTTCGCCCTGACGCTGGATACGCCGAGGTGCCGGATCAGCCCCGCATCACGGAGGTCGGCGAGAGCGCCGAAGTCCTCGGAGATCGAGTCCTGGGACATGCGGCGCAGGTTCACCACGTCGAGGTGGTCGCGGCCCAGCTGGCGCAGGTTCTCCTCCACCTGGCCGCGCAGCTGGTCGGGGGTGGCCGTGTACCACTCGCCCGAGGGGTCGCGGCCGGGTCCGACCTTGGTGACGATGACCAGGTCCTCCGGGTACGGGGACAGGGCGGTGTTGATCAGCTCGTTGGCCGAGCGCAGGCGTGAGAAGTAGAACGACCCGGTGTCGATGTGGTTGACGCCGAGCTCGACGGCGCGGCGGAGGACCTTGACCGCTACGTCGCGGTCACCGGGTTCACCGAGGTCGAACGCGCCACTGCCGGTGAGGCGCATCGCTCCGAGGCCGATCCGGTTCACGCTCAGGTCGCCCAGCATCCAGGTCCCGGCCTCGGATGCATGGGCGCTCGTCGTGGTGTGGTGCACGCCCTCGTTCACAGTGCTGTTCACGGCGTTGTTGTTCGCGGCGTTGTTGTTCACGGCGTTGTTAACGGAGTTGTTCACGGTCCTGCTCCTGCTTCCCTGAGTCGCGCATCGGCCCCGCAACGCACACGGACTTCGTCAACCGGCCACCTGTGCAGCCCACTTCGCACGCCAGGCCAGCGCGTCGCGTACACCTTCCACCGTGCTCTTCCGGGCGCTCCAGCCCAGGAGTTCACCCGCACGGTCGCCGGCGGTGTAGCAGCCGATCACATCACCGGGACGCGGTCCGGCCTCACGGACGTCAAGGGTCTCTCCCACCGCCTCCTCGAAGGCCGTGACGAGTTCCCGCACGGTGGTGCCCTGACCGGTGCCGACATTGATGACCTCGTACCGGTCATCGACACCGGGTTTCAGGACCTCGTCGAAGCGCGTGAGGGCGGCAACATGCGCAAGGGCGAGGTCCCAGACATGGATGTAGTCGCGGATACCGCTGCCGTCGCGGGTGTCCCAGTCCACTCCGGTGATCGTGAACGGAGTTCCCTCGGTGTGCGCCTCGATGAGCTTTCCCAGCGCGTGGGACGGATTCAGGTCCTGCAACCCCGTACGCATCTGGGGGTCGGCCCCGATCGGGTTGAAGTACCGCAACGCGATGACGCGGACGGGGGCCGCCACAGTCCAGTCCTGGAGAACCTGCTCCATCATCTGCTTGGTACGGGCGTAAGGACTCGATGCGGCCACCGGGCAGGTCTCATCCGCACGGGCGTCGGCGGTGGGCGCGTAGATGGAGGCGGAACTGCTGAAGACGACGCGCTCGCAGCCGTTGCGCTGGAGGGATTCCAGAAGGTCGACGGTCTTGGCGACGTTCTCCCGGTAGTAGTGCAGCGGCCGGTCGACGGACTCGGGAACGACGATCTTGGCGGCACAGTGCAGGGTCACGTCGATGTCGGGATGCTCGGCGAACACCTTGTCCAGCAGGGCCTGGTCGGCGATATCACCCTGGTAGAAGACGCGGTCGCGGACGAACTCGCGCCGCCCCTTGGAGAGATCGTCGAGGATGACCGGGGTGATCCCCTGATCGATGAGAGCGGAAGCGACAGTACTGCCGATGAATCCGGCACCGCCGGTGATCAGAATCTTGTTCATACGCGCGATTCTCCCCCCAGGCTCGTTCGTCCCCCGGCCTCACTTCTCCCCCGAGACCCCCTCCTCCCCCGGCCTCACCGCTGCCGCCCGGCCCTGCAGTCGCGGCAGCGGCCGGGCCCGGGTGACCGGAACGCGTGGTCGCAGGCGTCGCAGTTCTGAAGCGGATCCGGCCGCCCGGCCCCTTCCCGGGTACGGAGAGCGGGCAGCGGGGGCGGCACCAGGGCGGCGAGCCGGTGGGCGAGAAGGGCTGCGGGGTGTCTCAGGCGACCGGGCAGATCGGCGGTGAGGACAGCGCGTACGGCGTCGGGCCGGGCATCGCGTTCGAGCCAGGCCCAACGGCCGGGGCCAGGCGCCGGACGTCGGTCTCGGCCAGCAGCACGGGCTCGTCGCGGCGCAGGCCGGAGAGCAGATCGATGGCCGCGCGGTGGCGTTCGGGGCCGGGCACGAGCGGCTGGGGAAGCACGCCGGCCGGGCGCGGCCCGTGGACGCCCGCTCGGGGCAGTGGCTGCGGTGGTGGCTGTGAACGCAGCTGTTGCTCGGCCGCGGGTACGACGGCAGGGGGCACGGGCGCCGCAGCCGCAGGGGCGACAGGCACGGCCGAGGCCACAGGGGCGGCGGCCGGCGGGACGGCGCCAGGCGGGACAACGCCGGGGCTCACATCCGTACGTGGCTTGCCCGGCTGGTTGTACGAGACCGTGCGGGTGACGACCCGGCCGTTCGGGAGGCGTTCCCGGGTGCGGCACAAGTAGCCGTGCGCCTCCAGCTCGCGCAGTGCGGCGGCCACCCGGGCCTCGCTCTCCGGGAAACGGTCGGCGAGGACCTTGACACCGATCCGGGCTCCGGCGGGCAGCGACTGGATATGAACGGCCAGCGCGATCGCGACGAGGGACAGCCCGGGGTGCTGGGCGAGATGGTTGCCGACGACGGTGAAGCGGGCAGTATGCCGCGAGTTGATGTGCACGACACCGGAGGGCACGGGCCCGGAAGGCATAACGCGGGAAGGCATGTCACGGGAGGCAACGTCGCGGGAGGGCGTGACGCGGGAGGGCACGCCGCCCCGGGAATCGCGGGACGGGGCGCGCGAGGGCGCGCTAACCTGCTGGGTATCCATCGGGAAGCCTCTGATCTTCCTCGGTGGTCAGGCCCTCGGATCAGGATTTGCCGTCCTGCCGGGGGCCGTCACATGTCTTGGGTTGTTGGTCGCGGCGAGCATATGCCGACCAACCAGCCCTAAATCCAGCCCGGTTGGCGAACCTCACCCGTGTGGGTGACGGGCCGCGGGGTGAGGTCGGGTGGGGTGGGGAGGTTATTTCCCCTCAGTACTTGAGAGTTCTTATGTCGCGGGAGACGGCGTCGCGGCCCACCGGGTCGCGGGGATCCGCGACCCGGTGAAGACGGCCACGGTGTCGACGTAAAGAGCCCGGGCGGTCACGGTACGAGATCGAGTTCCGCCCAGACCGTCCAGCGCGGGACAGGGCCGGGCGTAGCCCCCCAGCGATCCGCGGGCGCCTCGACGTCAAGAGCAGCTACAGCACCAACGACGGCCCCGAATGCGTCGAGATCACAGCGGCGGCAAGCACCGTCCACGTCCGTGACTCGAAGAACATCCCGGGCCCGCAGCTCGGCTTCACGCCGGACACATGGACGGACTTCGTGACGTACACGTCCGGCACGTCCGGAAACTACCCCCTGAGCACTCGCACCCCGAGCCCGGCCGACCCGGGCATCGGGGCGCACTGCTGTCACAGCACCCGGCATCACTCCAGTCGCCACCACATCGCACGCGCACACGGCCACCAGGAGGCGCACACAACACCCCACCCGCGACAGATTCATCCCGCCCAGGCAGCTCTTCCCGTACATGGCACGGAATCCCCCGACCGTCCTCTGCTGCCCTTTACACGCGGCTGGTAGCTTCGAATGCCCTGAACGTTTACAGTCCGGCCTGCTGGCCTGCTGTCGCCAACCGGGGGAGAACACTCGTGGCCCGCCGCACTCCAGCCATCGCCGCCGCACTCGCTGTCAGTGCGGCCCTGCTACTGACCGCTTGCGGAGGCAGCAACAACGACGCCTCCAAGGACAAGATCAAGGGGGCGGACGAGGGGACGAAGAGCCCGTCTGCTTCGGCCTCCACCTCTGCGGCGCCGGGTGCGGCGCGGCCGGAGATCACGATCCCCCACTCCTTCCAGCTGAATTTTCAGGGTTGGAACAGCAGCGACCCCAACGAGCAGGCCGTTCTCAACGACGGCAAGGAACAGGTCCGCGCCGGGTACGCGGCGATCATGGCCAACGCTCCCGATGCCGAGTATCTGAAGTTCTACGACACAGCGGCCGGTCTCTCCCAGGACCAAGAGTGGATCAAGACCTACACAGATAAGAACCTGACGCTCATCGGCAAGGCGCCGGTCTATGACGCCAAGGCGAGCATGCTCGGAAGCAATAAGACACGAGCGATCCTCAACTACTGCATGGACGAGACCAAGGCATATACAAAGGGTCGCAAGACGGGCAAAGTCGAGGGAAACCCGGCGGGTACGGATCCCAAGGTGTACTACACGTCCACTCTGCAGAAGAGCTCACAAGGCGTCTGGCAGACCGTGTCCACCAACTCCAAGAGGGGTGGCTGCCCGTCGTGAACTCACGTCGCAGGATGACAGCGCTCACCGCGGCCTCGCTCGCAACGGTCGCTCTCGCCTCCGGCCCGGCCCACGCCATCGGAGGTGGCGGCACAAAGGGCGGCTCCGACGGTCGGAGCGTCAGCGCCTCCGCCACCCACTCCCAAATCCGGCTCAGCTATCCCAAGGGAGGCGGCGGGAGCGGCAAAAAGGGCAACCTGGCTGCGATCGATCCCAACTGGAAACCGCCCGCTTGCTGGTACGAGCCCGTCTTCACACCCGAAGGCTTGAAGAGTTTCGTGAAGTCGTCCGGCGGCGACGGCGATGTGGGTATCCACGAGTCCTGGTTCGGCACTGGCCTCTGGACCGACCACTACAAGGACGGCAAGCCCGAAGCCAACTTCGACGACCCCAGCTCCATGGCCGATGGCTACAAGAACTACAACATCGGCAAGGGCGGCTACTTCTGGCGGAGCGTAGCGCCGGACGAGTCGGATCCCGATTCATGGCAGTGCGGCCGCATCATGTTCTGGCAGCCGGCCGGCCAGGTCCCGAAGATCCCGCACGCGCCCACGCCGAAGATGCTCGCCGAGTACGCGTACAACAAGGTCAAGGTCCCCGAGACCAAGATCGAGCTGAAGCCGCAGACCAAGTCCACCGTGAACCTGCCCACCTGGGTCTGGCTGGACAAGGGCACCTTCAAGGACGTCGTCGTACGCGCCGAACTCCCCAACACCGGGCTCTGGGCCGAGACCACCGCGAAACCCGTGAGCCTCCACCTGGACCCGGGCACGGACGACGCGGACACCTTCCCCTCCTCCGGCACCTGCACGTTCAACAAGGACGGCTCCATCGGCACGCCGTACAAGGCAGGCGACGCCAGCCAGAACCCGCCGTGCGGCATCAACTACCTGCACGCCACCGACGGAAGCCCGTACCAGCTCAAGGCGTCCATCACCTGGAAGATCAGCTGGAGGGGCACAGGCGGAGCACATGGCGACCTCCCCGACGGAACCTTCCAGACCACCCAGGACATGAACGTCCAGGAAATCCAGACGATCAACCGCTGACAAAGGGCCGCGAACGGACACCGTTCGGTACCTCCAGCTGTCACATCGCGCCCCGACGCACAGCCGCCGCGGGATCACATGTGCGTACTGAGCGAAGGGTTCAGCCGTGAGGCGAAGCGTTAAGACATACCTGTCGGCCGGGATGGCCCCGATGGTCCTTCTCGGCCTGGCAGCCTGCGACGGCAAGCCGGGAAACACCTGGAAGGAGCCCGCCAAGGGGCAAGCCGTGGCCGTTCTCCGGACCGATGCGGACAACAAGGCCCAAGAGGTTGCCTACGACGGGTTCGGAGGCACCCCGGAAGGGGTTGCCTACGGCCCCGACGGCCTGGTCTACGGCCTGGGGACATCCCTCGTCGCCATCGCCAAGGACCACAAAGCGAAAGTCGTTCTCGACGACCAAATCGAGGGCATGGCAGGACTGGTAGCACTGCCCGGCGGAAAGTTCCTGACAAGCGCCGATTCACAGCTCATTGAACTGGGGCCCGGCGGCCGTAAAGCGGCTCTCGCAGGAGTCGCGGGAAAGAACCGAAAACTACGGGACCCTGCCCCGAAAACCGCATCGGCAAGCCAATACCGCTTCGCCGCCAGCCAACCCGTCCCGTTCGCGACAGAGCCCGACGGCTCGATCATGATCGCCGACTACAACGTTATCTGGCGACTCAAGGACGGACACCTCACCCGTATCTACCAGGTGCCAGGTCGAGGCCCAGTCAAGGACTGGCCGGCTATCTCCCCCGGTGGCGCGGTGAGTGGCACGCACACGGTCTACGTTTCCCCCAGCACCAACGGCCCTTCGCAGGTCCGCGGCATAACGGCCATCAGCGCAGACGGTTCCTCGCGCACTATAGCCTTGCCCCGGCATATCGACGGAGTCCCCGGAGACCCCGCCTCCCTCAAAGTTCGCTGGATGAGCGACGACGGTGCGGACGGCATTTACGTCCACGCGGGAAACTCATCGGGCTCCTACGTGCTCCACCTGGCTACCAAAAAGACCGAACTCGTGGCAAGGCACTCATCGAAAAACGAGTCGGGTTCCACATGCAAGCCAGGGAAGCCAGTTGACGCAAAGAATATTCCCTGCGAGATACCAACATCCCTGGCCTACTCATCGGGCAGCCTCATCATGGCAGGGCTCACTTCCGCCGTACTGAAGATCTCAACAAAATAACGGTCACCCAAGGCGGTGCTGTTGCAGAAGTCCCCCGCAGTCGCACTCCGCAAATACGCCCAGCAAAGGAGTACTTCATGGGCATTCCCGAGCAGGACCGTCTCGACTACGTGTGCCGGCAGGACATGAATGAGATCGAGAGGGCGGTGACGGACATAAAAGCGGCCATGAAACGCGTCGACGCCATGATGCCGCATACCTGGATCGGCAAGAAGGCCGACACATGGCGTACCGATCACGAAGGGCGCATGAAGCGGCTGAAGACCCTCTTCGATTCGTTCCCGGCAGAGGAGAACCGGCTGGTGGATGAAGCCCAGAAAAAACAGTCCGCCCAGGACAGGAAGATGCACGGCGCGAGTTAGCGTCCGTTGATTCCGCACGCCGCCGACCTGAGCATCGGCACAGAGACCGGTGAACTCTGCCCATCCCCGCACGAAGGCTTCCGAGTACCGGCGCGCGCTGTCTGGCACTGAGCACCTCGAAGGGGCCGGTCCCCGCCACGGAAGCCGGACGCGGGGCCCCGCCCGCAACCTTTTCGTCAGGCCACACAATTGCAAAGTTCCGCTCACCGCCCGGCCAAGAGTGGGCGATGCACCCCTTCCGGCGTTGACTGCGAACGGCCCCGCCAAGCACCGTCTGAGGCTGAGGTCAGGGCTGCGACGGATCAGCCGGGCCCGGGTACCGAAAACGGGGTGTGGGATCAGTGGGCTACCGGGGTGGTGACGCCGAGCACATACAGGCGTCGGCTTCATCCATGAAATCGGTCGTTACCTCGGCCAACAGTCATTCCAAGGCCGGAACGGCGGCCGGCAAGCAGGCAGCCGGCGCCGCCGGGGACCACCGGGTGGCCTCGGCGATCAGCTCGCTGGCCGGTGCAATCGCGAAGGCAGCCGGTGATACCGGCACCTCCGTCAGTGATCTCGGTGACGTCGCCCAGACGACCGCCACCAACCTCAAGAAGGCAGGCGGAGGCGGCAAATGACGCCTCCCACCTACACCGTTCCGTCCGGGGATCCAGAAACCCTGCGGACCGCCGCCGGCCGGTTCAAATCGCTGGCCCATGACCATTCCACGCTGCTGACGACGTTCCAGCGGCATGTCGAAGCCGTACTCAAGGGCTGGTCCGGCCCGCTGTCCCAGCAGTATCGGACAGCGGCCGAAGGTGTGTACCCGCGCTTCAAGGCCGTCCATGTGGCCGCGGGCGCCGCGTACTCCGCGCTGCACACCTACGCCGGGGCGCTGGAGAGCGCGCAGAAAGCGGTGAAGGGCGCCAACACCACTGCCGACAGCCACTCCCATGCCTCCAGCCATGCGCCGACCGCGCCGGGCCAGTCCCCCAAAGCACTCGGCCAGAAGGTCAGCGACGCGAGTTCCGACCTGAACCGCGCCGCGGGTACGTGTGCGACCGCGCTCAGCAACGCGCAGACGACGCTCGCCAAGACCTGTCCTGACACCCTGTCCGCCAAGCAGCTCAAGGAGCAGGTGGCGAAGGCGGGCGAGGAGCTGAAGGAAGAGAACCCGGGGCTCTGGGAGAAGCTCTTCGGCCCTGAGGGCGAACTGCGGAAGTGGGACGAAAAGCTGCACGCCGTACCGGCTCCGTACGCCGACATGGTCCTGCTCAAGCTGATGAGCGGTGCGGAGGGCGCGGAGGAGAGCGTCAAGACCGCTGAGGAGTTCGCGGCGCGGATCCCCGAGCTGATGGAGGCCGACTTCCCGAAGATGGCCCGTCCGATCATGAACGCCATGAGCAGCGGTGCGGCCACCGAAGCCGATCTCGCCCAGGCGATCGAGGACTTCGCCAAGGACTGGGACGCGATCGGCAAGTGGAACGAGGGCACGAAGCTCGCCAACCTCGGGGAAGCGGCCCGGCTTCCGTGGCTGCGCGGGGCCAGTGTCGGGCTGAACGGGCTGGCCATCGCCGGCGACCTCTACACCATGTGGAAGCCCGAGGACAAGGGCGCGATGGGCTGGGTTGACCGCGGCGCCGCCGGGGTCAACGCGGGACTTGCCACGTGGGACACGCTCGCTCTCCTCACCCCCTTGGATGCCGTCCCCGGCGTGGGCGAAGTCGTTATGGTCGGCACCGGCCTGTACCTGGGGGGCACCTACCTCTACCACCACTGGAAACCGTTCAAGAACGTGTGCAACGCCACCGGTCACGCCGTGGCATCGGCAGCCAAGAGCACCTGGCATGCGGTCACCAGTTTTCTCTGAGCAGCCGATGGAGGCAGCACACCATGACGGGTGACCCCCGACAGGCGGACGTCGAAGCATCACAGGCGTTGCTGGATCAGGTCGACCGGGACGACGCGGTTCAACTGCCCGCCCTGTCGACTGCGGAGCTGTGCGTACTCGGAGCCATGCAGGCCACACTCGTTGACGAGGACGCGTGGTCATGGTGGTCCGGCAAAGCCGAGGCGGAACGGTTCGAACTCTCGGCCATGGCGCTGAAGTTCCTTGTCCACCGTGGGCTGCTGGCCGAGCCGGAAACCGGGCCTGCCGAGCAGGATCCCGGGCCCGGTGACGAATCCGGAGCAAGCGCGACGGAGGACGCCCCCGGCGAGAGCGTCGGCCTTCCGGTGCGCCCGCTGCTCGCCATGATCCTGGCAGGCCGCACCCAGCCGTCATTCATCGTCGTCCGCCGCGAGGGGGCCAAGGCCGAGCCCGACCGGATACGGCTGTACGGAATCGCCGAGGAGGGGCGCGGTCTGCGAGCAGTGCTGGCAGAGGAAGCCACCGGCAACCATGTCTCACGGTTCGGACCGGCCTACAAGTACGTACTCGCCAGCCCGGCGGAAGCTGTCAGATCACTGCTGCGCTGGGTCGACCGCCCTCCAGCCGGGCACCGATTCGGCCGGCGCCCCTCCAAAGTGATCGACGTGTATCAGCCCAACAAGGGCATGGGCCCTGACCTGGACCGTTTCGAAGTTCGACGGAGTTCCGCCGGGCTGAGCGTCGAACGTAACCAGGACGGCACCCCGATCGACTGCGACGAAGAAACCCTCGGCCGCCACCTGAGCGAGCTGCTTTCCGGACCTGGATCTGCCGCGTGAACCTGCCTGCGATGAGCGAACCCGTCCACTACACCGAGGAGCGCTGCGCGCTGCGCTGGCCGCTGGTGTTCCACGGCTTCTTCTGGCCGCTGCTGCTGATCGGCTCGTTCGTTGCCCTGCTGTTGACCGACAATTCATCGGTGTTCATGCCCGGAGTGATCCTGGGCATCTTCGGATCCGTGAGTCTCGGAGGTCTCCACCTGGCGGAGGACCGGCCGATCGGGATCCGTGTCGACGCGGCCGGTATCTGGATCGGCGGCATTCAGCGGACGGAGCGCCTGAAAGCTCGCGGTAGGACCGGAGGGAAGAAGCTGCCCCGGGCGCGGGCGCACCGGCGACAGGTCTTCTTCTGTCCCTGGGACGCGGTCCAGCGCGTCGAAGTGGTCAGTGATCACCAAGAGATCCGGAAGATCGCCAAGGTCGGCCGCGATGTGGGATCGTCCCGCCTGGAGACTGCCACCGGCACCATCAAGCTCGGGTTGCTGACAGCTCCCTACATGCGTGCGGCGATCGTCATCAACGTCGATCTCACCGCCGCGAGTGTTCCCGAATTCCGCCCTCCCGAGCAGCGGTCCTTCTGGAAGACCTCGGCACCACAGCAGTTCGCGGCTTCCCCCGTCTGGTCGGCCCCGACCCGCCACCCGGAGAAGCTGCGCGCGGCGCTGGAGCAGGCGGGGTCGCAGGCACGGCGCTGACACGAACGGCACCAGTCTTCACGTACGGTTCCAGGCCCGGGCCCAGCGCGAAGAGGCCCGGAAGAAACCGACGGACAACCGCTGCCCGTCGGCGGCGGCAGCCTGCCCACGTACGGTCAGCCCTCCCGCAGTACCGCCAGCGCGAACACCAGCCGCAGGTCCAGCCAACCGGCCTTCGGCATATAGGTCCTGACCCCGCGGTCCGTGTGATCGGACGTGAGGGCCACTTCGTCCTCGCCCGCCCGCCAGGTCACCGGCTTGCGGATGTGGTTGCTGCTTTGGCCGCCGCTGTCGTCACCACCGAAGATCAAGGAATCCACGACGCTTTCGGCCAGGCTCCCCGCCTGCCGCGCCACAGCCGCCTTGCCCCGCGCCGCGACCTCCTTGGCACTGCCCTTGGCCCAGTGGTAGCGGGCCACGACGTCCGGGTGACCGGGCTGCCGGAGCCACCAGGTGTGCTGGATCGTGCGTTTCGCGGCGACGGTCCGGTGCGCGGCGCCGATCTCCTGCCCCGCTCCGTCCGCGACCCGGTACTGCTCGCCACCCTTCCCGCCGGTCACGGGCGCGAGCGCACAGATCTGTTGACGGGGATCCCGGGCCGCGTAGAACTCGTACGCCTTGATCTCCGGGTCGGGCTGTACGACAAACACGGCGGGCGCGAAACACCGTACGGGCCCGCCGACCGACCGCACACGTATCGCCCGCGGTCCGGTCACCGCTTTACGGCGGAACGTGGCCGGCTGCTCCACCTCGCTGACCACGAACCAGGAGATGCCCTCCCAGGGCATCGGCTCGACCGGCGGCTCCGGGGCACGCCGCTGTCTTCCGAATGCCATCGTTCGCTTCTCTCCTCAGGTGGCGCGGGCGTTCAGCGGTTGACCGACTGGATCTCCTGAACGGCGACGTCCTTCGTGTCCCCGTAGGTTCCGTTGGGCAGGCTGTCGCCCTCGCCCGTGGTGCTGGTCCAGTTGATCTCCCAGGTGAGCGTCGCCCGCAGCGGATACGTGCCCCCGCCGGACGAGCGCTCGTACGTCACGCCGCAGGACGGGGTCCGGTCGGCGGAGCCCTTGGTGTACGGGGTGCCGATCGACTTGTCCGCGTTGAGCGGGCAGTCGCCGCTCGCCGGATAGACCTCCGCGTCGTCCGTACCGGGGTCCAGGTGGAGGGCGACGGGCGTGGCGGTCGTCGTCGCGGAGAGTCCCGTGCCGGGCAGCGAGGCGGTCACCGAGACCGGCTTGAAGCGGGCCTTGTCCAGCCAGACCCAGGTGGGCAGGTTGACTGTGGACTTGCCCGCCGGGGCTGCCTCGATCTGCGTTTCGGGGACGGGGAGTTCGTCGTACGCGTACTCGGCGAGGATCTTCGGGCTCACGGCGAGGGGCTCGTGCGGGGTGGTGTTGTTCGGCACCCAGAACGGCATCCTGTCGCAGGCCGTCGCGCCCGGTTCGTCCTTGCGCTTGGGGTTTACGACAGCTGCCCAGAACTTTCCCTTGCCCTGCTGGTCAAGGTTGTAGTTCTTGTACTTGCCGTCCTTGTAATAGCTGTCGAGTACATTGCCGATCACATCGCCGATCCCGAAGATCCCGACGGCCCGCCACTCTTTGACGCTGGCCTGAATCTCCTTGGGCGAGAAGGCCGGTTCATACCAGCAAGCGGGGGGTGTCCAGTTGCTGTCCGCAGGAGACAGCGAGCCGGTCTTCGCCGATCCGGGGTCGCCGTTGGTGGTCGTCCGGATACGAGTCTGGACGGTAATTTTCCCGTTGCCCGACCCGCCCTTGGCGCTCCCCTGTTGGGCAGTGTCATGCCTGTTGCCCGCATAAGCAGGTGATGCCAGAGCCGAGACCGATACCAATACTGCGCCAAGTGCGAGAACACGACCAGCCGTCCTATTCAACGCTGGCACGCCTTCGCTCCCCCGTCAGATGTGATCACAACCGTCTGCCATACGCCCTTGGTGTTCTTCTTGAGCTGCGTGTTGTAGAGGATGTAGTCGTCGGACGAAGGCGTGCCTTTCTCCACCTTGCCGGTTTTACGGTCCTTCGTGTACGCCGTGGTTTCATCGGCGCAGTACGTCACGGATGCCGCACCAGTGTTCTGGAGCTTGACGTGCTGGTTGTAATAGCGGGCCGTCCCCGAGAAGCTCTGCCCTGCCTTGTAGAACGAGGCGATGTACTGGTATGCGTCCAGCAACGCCGCGTCCTTCGTATAAAAGTCGACAGCGGGGAACTTCTTCGTCTGGGGAGTCCCCTCGGTGACGGCAGCGTCGATGGCGTTGATGTGCCTGCGGCTGTCCGCCAACACAGCGTCTTGCTGAGGGTCGCCGGTCTGCCAGCCCTCGAAGACGTTCTTTACGTCCTTGGGCAAGGTGATGTCCGGCCGCTCGATCCCGTCCGCAGAAGCCGAAGCGGAAGGCGCCGCCGTCTTCGTACCGGTGTCCGCTCCCGGCACCTTGTCCGCCTTGTTGGAGGACGCCGAGTCACCACCGCCGCACGCCGACAGCAGCAGTGCCGCCGCGACCACCAGCGACGCCGCGCCGGCCCCCCGGCGCACGGGACGTGAGGGGAATGTGTCATGCATGAGGGTGTGTGCCTTTCCATCTGAAACGGGGCCCGCAGCCGCGCGCACATGCTGCTCTGCCTGCCCGGGGATACCCCAGCGAACGGATCGCCATCAGCCCGTCACGGACTCGGCGACCGAAGAACCATGCACGGTTATCGAGTGGCTGTAGAACAGGCCCGTCAGCACCGGCTGGTACGTCAACTGCACTGTCACCTCGACCCGTTGTGCGTTGGCCGCCGTGCAGTGCGAAGCACCGATGTCCTGCCCGGACATCCCCATCTCGACCGCGAAGGCGTGCACGCGCGCGTTGCAGTTCTGGTAGTTGATCGGCGCGGGTCCGCCCTGGTTGTCGTACAGGGCCTCCCGGTCTATGTCCTGTGCCGCGTACCGTGCGGCCTGCTCCGCGATGTCCGCGGCACGTTCCCGCTGCGAGATCGACAGCCCGCCGTCCACCACGAACGCGGCCAGGGCCAGGAACACGAACGCGAAGATGATGACCGCCGCGGCGCCCGACCCCCGGTCGTCCAGCTGGGCCCGGCGGGACTCGATCCATCCGGTGAGCGCGTTCACTGCGTCCTCCGGTACGGGTCGATCGGCGAGGTGAAGTGCCCGCTCAGGGTGGTGGGGATGTTCAGGCCGAGCATGGCGAGGCCACGGATCTGGCAGCTCACGTCGACGGTGAAGAAGCCGCCCTTGACGAACCCCTTGGCCGTGACGGACACCGGGCCGGAACAGACGTCGGTCAGATCCGCGTCGGCGGCCCTGCGCGCCTCGGACATCGCGACGCCGTCGTCCTTCTGGATCGAACCCGCACGGGCGGCGTCCCGCGCCGCGCTGTCCACGGCGCCGCGCCCCTCGACCAGCTGCCCGAAGCCGACCAGCACCAGAATGAAAAGGATCATGATGGGGGCCAGGATGACCACTTCGATGGTCGACAGACCGCGGTCGGCCCCGACTCCCGCGCGGTCCAGCCGCATCCGTACGGCACGCGACGCGCACCTCACACCCGTATCCACACTCGCCACACCCGCACGGGCACATACACCCGCGAACACCTGCCGCCCCGCCACCCGTTGGCCTCTCATCAGTCCCGCACGAACCGTTCGACGGGCCCCCGCGACTGCGCGTGCACCGTGAGGCCCAGGCCGGGGAAGACATTCGGGACCCGTGCGGTGATCTCCACGCCGACCGTGTCCTTGTCCGGCTGGAGCATCGTCACGTTCGGGCCCAGCACCAGCTTCGAGCCAAGTTGCTGGATGTAGCTCTGTACGACGTCGCCCGCGTCCCCGCGCCAGCCCCCGGGGTTCGCGTCCGCCTCGGCCCGTGCCTTGCGCGCACCGGCCTGCGCGGCGGCCTGCGCCACGTGGTCGGCGAAGAAGTACAGCGCGAACTGCACCGTCGCGAAGATCATGAAGAACAGGACCGGCGTCAGGAAGACGAACTCGATCGCGGTCATGCCGGAGTCACCGCGGGCGGAGGCTGCCTCCACCCTGCGGCGTACGAACGCTCTGATCCTCTGACGCACCAGCACCGACTCAGTGACTCGATCGATCGGACTCGTAAATGAACAGTGGACCCGGAAGGGTCCCGGAAGGTCCCGAAGGGCCCGGCTCAGCAGGTGCCGCTCGCGCTGGCTCCCTTGATGCAGTTGCCGACCTTGTTGGCGCCGTCACTCAGCGCGGAGTTGATGATCGCGGCGACCACACCGACGATCGCCACGACGACCGCCGAGATGATGACCCACTCCACGGCTGACGCGCCGCGGTCGGTGTCTTCGGAGCGGGCACGCTCGACGCGTGCCTGCAGGAACGTGATCAGGAAGTCGACAGTCGGGTGACTGAAGCGGCGTCCGAACATGGGATGAAATCCTCTCAAGAGAAGGGGAAGCGGGATCAGACCTGGAAGACGCGCATCGCGGCCGGATAGATGAGGAAGACCAGGAACCCGGCGCAGAGAAGCAGCTGGGCGACAAGCATCGACTGCGACTTCTCACCAGCCGCTCCCTCGATCTCGGCCATTTCGCGGTGCCGCATCGTCTCGGCCCTGGAGGCCAGCGACTCACGTACCTTCGCCCCGTCGTCGGCGACGAGCGCCAGCGACGACGACAAGTCCTTCAGTTCCTCGATACCCAGATCCTCGCCGAGCCTGCCGAGCGCGAGCCACTGGCTGGTACCGGTGATCCGGGCGTCCGCGAGCGCGTTGCGGATCCGGCGCAGTGCCCAGCCTTCGCTCACCTCGGCGGCGGCCATCAGCGCCTCGGGCAGACCGCGCCCGCCGGCCAGGTTCATCGAGACCAGGTCCAGATACGCACCGATGACGCGGCGCAGGTCCTTGCGCTTGTCCGTCGCGTCCCGGCGTACTTCGAGGTCCGGCAGGAAGAAGAAGAGCAGCCCGCAGACCAGTGCGAGCCAGACCGGGATGATCGGGCTCTTGCCGAAGCCGATCAGCACGGCGATGGCGAAGAGCATCGGGCCGAAGATCAGGCCGACCACGCCGAGCAGCACCTTGGTCGCCAGGAACCCTTCCCAGCCGCGGTCGAGGACCGCCAGGTCGGAGCGGAGCGAGCGCTGCTCCCAGCCCTGCTGGAAGTAGAGGTCGGCGATCCGCACCCCCACCCGCGCACGCAGCGAGCCGAGCCGCCCGTCGTGGGAATCGTGGTCGCCCGGCCGCTCGTACCCGGAACCGGCCGCCCGCAGCGCGTCGATGCGCTGCACCTGCGAGACCGCGGAGCGCCTCGTACGCGACAGGGCCCGTACGAGGACGAAGACACCGAGGCCCAGTACGGCCCCGATCAGTACCGGTGCGGTGAGAATGTCGATCATCGCGGCGCCCCCTGGCCATGGTTGAACGGCGAGGCCTGCGGAGGAGTCTGCTGCTGTCCGCCCGGATTCGCCCCGCCGGGATACTGGCCACCGGAGTACTGCCCACCGGGAGCCTGCTGGCCACCGGGAGCAGGCTGCCCGCCCGGAGCCTGGTGCCCGACAGGAGCCTGGTGCCCGACAGGAGCCTGCTGCCCGCCCTGCTGCTGGGACCCGTGCTGGGACGCGTCGGGCCGTACGAACCGGACCTCGGGTTCGGCGCGGATCAGGAAGCGCTCCGGCGTCTCGATCACCGACAGCTTGCGCAGCCACCAGAAGCCGAGCGCGAACAGACCGCACACCCCGGCCAGCACCAGCTGGCCCATCGGTGAACCGTACGGGGAAACGAAGCTCCGGTTGAACACGGCGAGTCCGAGTACGAACGCCACCGAGACCACGACCACGATCTGCACGCTGCGCCGGGTCGACGAGCGCTGTGCCATCACCCGGTGCCGCATGTCGATCTCCTCGCGCGCCGACTTGGAGAGCGCGCCGAGCACCTGGCGCAGACCGGGTCCGCGCAGCTTGGCGTTGAGGATGAGCGCGGCCACGATGATGTCGGCGGACGCGTCGTTGATCTCGTCGGCGAGGTACTGGAGGGCCTCCGGCAGCGGCATCCGGGCGCGGAGCCGGTCGACCAGCGCGTCCAGGTGCGGGCGCAGGGCGGGGGCGGCGGCGCGTGCGGAGGCCGGGATGGCCTGTTCGAGGCCGACGGCGCCCGCGATGGTGTCACGGAGCGACTCGGTCCAGCCCGCGAGGGCCTCCACCCGGCGCATGGCGATCTTCTCCTGGGCGGCGCCGCCGAAGAGGCGGTCCCAGAAGAAGACGAGCAGCCCGGCGGCGACTCCGGCAACGGTCCAGCGGGTCAGCAGCAGGACGACGAGTCCGACGCCGACGGCGATGGAGCCGCGCCGCCCGATGAACTGGACCAGTTCCCTGGCCCGTTCGCCGCGCTCGGCCTTCACATGGCCGGGCTTGGGCTCGACACCACGGATCGCGACGATCAGCAGCGCGAGACCGCCACCCGCCGCGACGCCGCACCCGAGTCCGAGCAGCAGCTGCGGATCGAAGAACCCGCCCAACGAGGAGATTCCATTCATACGGTCTCCTTCACCCCCAGGCCCCTGAGGGGCGATAGCCGTGTACGGCGAGGTCGTCGAGGCACGCCACCGGGGCGTGCGGCAGGACACGCCCGTCGGGCGTCTCGGCGAAGACCTCACTGGAGAGGACGCGGCCGTCGACGCCGTTGACCTCACGGACCGAGGTGACGGCACGCTGGAGGCGGCCGCCGCTCTCGAAGTTGTTGCGGCGCTGCACGAAGACGACGAAGTTGACGGCTCCGGCGATGAGCATCTGGCTGGCCTCGATGGGCAGCCGCTCGTTGGCCTGGAGCGCGTAGGTGGAAATACGGTTGAAGACTTCGCTCGAACTGTTGGCGTGGATCGTGGAGAGCGAGCCGTCGTTGCCCTGCGACATCGCGTTGAGCATGGTCACGATCTCGTCGCCGAGCACCTCACCGACGATGACGCGCGAGGGGTTCATACGGAGCGAACGGCGCACCAGCTCGCCCATCGAGATCTGGCCGAGCCCTTCGGAGTTGGGCAACCGTTCCTCGAACGCCACGACGTTGGGGTGGAGTTCGGGGAACTGGTCGAGCCCGAGCTCCAGCGCGCGCTCCACCGTGACGAGCCGCTCGACCGGCGGGATCTCGTTGGCGAGGGCCCGCAGGAGCGTGGTCTTGCCGGCGTTGGTGGCGCCCGCGATCATGATGTTCTTACGGGCGCGGACCGCGCAGGCGAGGAAGTGGGCCAGCTCGGGGGTGAGCGTGCCGTTGCCGACGAGGTCCGCCATGAAGACCTTGCCCATCCGGGCGCGACGGATGGAGAGCGCGGGCCTGCGGGCGACCTCCATCACGGCCGAGAGCCGGGAGCCGTCGGGGAGCCGCAGGTCGAGCTGGGGGTTGGCGGAGTCGAAGGGGCGGGACGAGAGTCCCGAGTAGGCGCCGAGCACCTGGATGAGTTCGACGAGTTCCTCGTCGGTGTCGGCCACCGGGTCGACGCGGGCCTCGCGCCCGTCGGCGTAACCGACGAAGACCTGGTCGCAGCCGTTGATGTCGATGTTCTCGACCTCGGGGTCGTCAAGCAGCGGCTGGAGGCGCCCGACTCCGAAGAGCGCCGCGTGCACGGCCGCCGCGTACTGCTCCTCGGTCTCCGCGTCGAAAGGGGTACGCCCGGCGTTGATCTCCGCGCGCGCGTACTCCTCAAGTATCTGGGCGATGACGGCGCGCGCGTACTGCCGCTCGTCCTCCCCGGACATCGGCGGCGTGTTGCTGACCTGGTCGATACGGCGCTGTTCCGCGATCCGGTCGCCGGCCTCCTGCCGGTACCGCTTGACCAGGCTGTGGTCGACGACGTCGCTCATCGAGCGGCCCCGGCGCCCGGCTGTGACCAGGCGGCGCCGAACTGCTGGTAGACGTCGGCGGCGACCTTGCGGGCGCTGCGGATCAGCAGCGACTTGTCGAGCCGGCCGCGGCCGCGCCCGGAGAGCAGCGCGGCGCCGGAGGTGTCGTGCGCGAGTGTGCCGATGACCCGGGCGCCGGTCTGGGCGGCGACGAGCATGTCGTTGACCTGGTGGGCGACCTTGGCGGACGCGCTCGACTCGACGACCAGCAGGACGCCGATGAGCGGAGTGGCCAGCTGCGACATTCCGCGCTGTCCGCCGTGCAGCTGGGCGGCGAGGGCGGCGGCCCGGTCCCGTACGCGGGCGATGTGCTCCGGTTCCGTACGGGCGACGAGCAGCACGAGGCCGGCCTGCGGCAGCAGGTCGAGCGCGGGCGAACCCCCGGCGATCCGGCCGATGTCGGCGATCACGTCGGCGGGCGCGTGCGGTGAGTCGCCGAGGGTGGAGAAGGCGTGCCCGAGGGTGGGCCAGACACCGGCGAGGCCTGCGGCCTGCTCGGCGGAGCCGATCCCGACGAGCAGCTCCAGGCCGCCGGCCATGGGCTGGGCGTGGTCCCACAGCTGGTCGGCGGCGAGCCCGCGGCGGGCTGCGGCGGCGATGGAGAGCAGGCCGGTGTTCGGGTTGAGCGGGCCGCCGTTGGAGGCGGTGGTGCGGTAGACGAGGTCCCCGCCGGCCGGGTCGGCTTCGGCGAGCAGCGCCCGCCGGGGCCAGACGGCGGCGAGGGCGAGGGCGGCCGTGGTGACTCCGGGCGAACCCTTGTCTGCGGCGAGGGCGATGAGCGCCATGTCTTCTGCGTTCCTCTGGGTTCCTCTGGGGGCGTCGGTCAGCCGTTAGTGGGAAGCAACCGTGACCACGGCTGCTTCCCCTGCGGATGCGGCCTGCGACAGGGCAGCGGCGTCGGCGTTGTCGACCAGGAGGGTGACCGCGAGATTGCCGCTGCTGATGGTGGAGTCGTTGGGCTTGTCGGCCTGGCTGACGGTGGCCCGGTTCACGATGATGCCGCCACCGGAGGACCCGGAGTTGCTGGACGAACCGGACTGGCTGCCGCTGCTGCTGGAGCTGCTGGAGCCGCTACGGTCGCCCACCCGGTAGACGGTGACGGTGTCGCCGGCCTTGATCCCGACGGGGTACTGGCCGTCCTTGAGGGAGAGTCCGACGACGGCCTTGCCCGCGGGGGTGCCCTTTTCGCCGGTGAACATCTCGCCCACCAGGAGGGACCCGGAGTAGAGGGCGCTCCTGGCGGTGAGGGTCTTCTCGACGGTGCCGAGCTGGTCCCACTTGATGTAGTTGATCGAGTTGTCGTTGGCGACCATCACCGACGTGACGTCGCTACTCGTGATGGCCTGGCCCGCCTCGACGTTGTGCGTCAGTTTGGCGACCTCGACCCGGTTGCCGGCCCGGAGCACCAGCACGGTGGCTCCCAGCGCGCCGACGAGGATCAGCAGGACGGCGAGCGCGGCGAGGGCGGGTTTGCGTTCACGGGCGACGGTGGGAAGCCGCTCACCGGCCGACTGGGCGGGTGAGGGAACCCTGTGGTTGCCTGCACCCGTGCGCTCCTGGACCTTCACGCCGCTTCTCCCCGAATCCCCGAAATGTTTCTCTGCGACATATAGCGAGTCGACTTCGCCGCCATTTATCCGGTTCCGATTCCCAGGCCACCGGAGGCTGTCAAGTCATCGCACCGTAGCAGCAGCACATAAGCGCCTCAAGACGAGATAAGGATCGCGAACTTCACGCGCATCGCCAGGATCGGTCCAAACCGGTCAGAATCGACGAGCCTTGAGGGCCACCCAAAGATTCACGAGATTTCCCCGTACCCGCTGCACGACAGGGCATCGCCCGTTGCATCCGCCAACCCTTCACGGAGATCCGCCGATCGGGGCCCGCCAGCCCGCAGCCAACCCGGGGACTGGCGATGCACACGCAAATTCCTGAGGGCCATGGCGTCCGCATCACCGTCACAACTGGGCAGTTGGGGGCCAGGGAGGGAGGGGCGGGGCTGCACCGAGAACACAGGCTCGGGCCCCGACGCGAGCCCCGGCAACGAGCCCCGGCAGGAACCTCGGCACGCGGTTGGGGTCGGCCCGGCGCGGACCTGGCTGGGACTTGGCACGATCGGGGCGCGGACCGAGGTCCGATCGGGCACGCAGCGAGGTCCGATGCGGCCCGAGCCGGGGGCGGTCCAGGCCCGGGCCGAGCCCGGGCGGAGCCCGAACCGCGGGCTGCGCGATGACGGCAGCGGGGTGCGGTTCGGGTGCCCAGCCGCCCGGTAGCCCAGCAATATGTGAAGCGTGAACAAAGCGTAATCAAGACGGAACCTTCGCCCCGGCCGACAGCGCCCAATCTCCCGGATCCCCCCAGGAACCCCAGGCAACAGCCGCCGAACACCGGCCCCCACGCGCCCGCGCACGCACCATTCACCCCAATCGTCACCCGGGCCTCACCCTGCGCGGCGAATTCAGCCTGGTGAAACCAAGTGCCGCCCGGATAGCGTCAATTACCTCCAGTCCACAACCGCCCCACCGGGAGTCGCCAGTGAACCGCCGATCCTTGCCCGCTGCCGCAGCACTCGCGACCGCAGCGGCACTTCTTCTGACCGCGTGCGGCGGAGGCGGTGACAGCAAGTCGAAGGACTCGGGCAAGATCGCCGGGGCGGACCAGGGGGCATCGAAGTCAGCTTCACCCTCGGCTTCCGCCTCAGCCTCAGCTGACGTCGATCGACCCAAGTTCAGCCTGCCGTCGGACATCAAGTACGTCTTCGAGTGGCCCAAGACTGGCGACAAGGAGAAAGACGCCGTCATGTCCGACGCCGAGCAACTCATCAAGGCGAGGGACTACGCAATCGTCAAGCAGGACCCACTCCAGGCGGGTTACCGGTTCTACACCGAAGGGGAACTCACCGCATCGACTCAGGAATACGTCGCGGCGTATGTCAAAGCGAAATCGCGCATCACAGGAACCATTCGCTACTACGGCCCGGTCATTTCACTCAATGGTCCCGACAAGGCTACGTTCGCCTTCTGCCAGGATCAGGGAAAGGGGTATGACCTTCACCTGCAGACGAACAAGATCAACAAGACGCCAGTGACGAAGAACAGCTACGTCCTCTACAATTCAGCGCTACGCAAGAACGACAAAGGCGTGTGGGTTACCACGGCTTTGAACTCCGACAGGGGGAGTTCAAAGTGCCAGCCTTGAAAGGCTCGTACGGCGCGTTGGCGGCAACAGCGGCCCTTGGCCTGCTGTTCCTCAACGCCGGCCCAGCTCAGGCAGACTTTGAAACGGGGGGCGGAGCTTCCGGCACCGATCTCGAAGCACACGCGGGAGACTCAGGCAAGAGTGGCGGGGGTAGTCGCGGAGTCCAGTACTCCCCCGCCAACAGCGGTCCGGGT
This sequence comes from Streptomyces sp. NBC_00440, assembly GCF_036014215.1. Taxonomy (NCBI): domain Bacteria; kingdom Bacillati; phylum Actinomycetota; class Actinomycetes; order Kitasatosporales; family Streptomycetaceae; genus Streptomyces; species Streptomyces sp. NBC_00440. Next base: position 4,766,475 of record NZ_CP107921.1, on the reverse strand, counting down.
AACCTGGCTTCCGCAGGCGACTGGTCACCGCCAGCCTGTTGGTTTGCCCCTACGTATTCCCCTGCCGAGTTCCAAAAAAAGAATGAGGATGTCTGGAACGAGGAGTCGACCGGCTATCAGTGGGATGCAATCCAGCGTGACTACTACGCCGGCGGCCATCCATACAAGGACTTCAACAAGGCCAAAGCGGGCAAGGGCTACTGGTGGACTTCATACGTGGACAAGAGCTACCCACCGGGCTGGGACGCCTGCCAGGACCGAAAGGATTTCTGGGTCGACACCGGTAAGCCACCGCCGGCGGACCGGCCCGACGCCGTCACCCCGAAAATGCTCGCCGAACTCGCATCCGCGCACACCACCGTCCCGGACACACACGTGACGCTGGCTCCCGCAGGCGCCACCAAGGTCAATCTTCCGACGTGGGCCTGGCTCGACAAGACACAGTTCAAACCGGTCTCCGTCACGGCTTACATACCCGGTATGTCGGCCACCACGACCGCCAAACCCGTCTCGCTGAAGCTGGAGCCGGGCACGGACGACTCCGAACTCCACCCGGCCTCAGGCGAATGCACCTTCAACGCCGACGGCTCCATCGGCACCGCCTACAAGCCTGGTGACGCCGACAAGACACCACCGTGCGGAATCACCTATCTCCGGGCTTCCGGTGACAGCGGTCCCTTCAAGCTGCGCGCCACCATCACCTGGAAGATCTCCTGGACAGGTACGGGAAACCCCGGGCAGCACTCCCTGGGCACCGGCACCTTCGGCACCACCCAGGACGTGACGGTGGACGAGATCCAGGCCATCAACCGCTGACCGCCCCTCAGTCCGCCCGAATCGGCTCCACCGGGATCCCGGCGGGCGAGCGCGGCGACGATCCAGGTGCAAGGCCTGCATCCGGCCGGCCGGTCCACTCCCGCGCTGGCGAACCGGGAGCCTCAGTGGATAGCGTCGTACGGCTGGAGTCGGCGCTCCAGGACTCCCGGGCCCGGGCCAGGCCGCCGTCCCCCCGCGAAATCCGATGTCGTCAACCACTGAGGCAGACCCGAAAATCATGTATCTGGAAAAGTCCCCCAAGACCTGGTCGGCCATCTGTATTGCCCTCTACCTGGTCGGGATCACCTACATGGGCGTGGGTTCCATTCCGGATGAAATCGGCCTGTGGCTGGGGCTGTCGGCGCTATTCCTCGTTGTGCTGCTCCCGTGTCTGGCCGTACCCATCTCCAAGGCCATCTACCAGCGCATCCGAATCGACGGGGAAACCCTCCGGGTCGGCCGCGAGCGCATTCCGCTCGCCGATGTGGACCCGGCCTCGGTTCAGGCCGCGCTCCAGGGCGCCGTATCGACGCCGATGGAACGCAACGCAACCTCAGCGGCCGCCATCGATGCCCCGGCGCCGGGTCTGCGGGCAGCCGAGCGCACCGGACCCCGCCTCGTCGGCGGCGGCTGGGCCGTCCCGATGGGCATGGACAGCGTGACGATCTCCACCTGTCAGGGGGAGTTGCTGCTGATCGCCACCCGGAACCGCACTGCCTTCCTGACAGCCCTCGCGAACGGGACGGCAGGGCGCGGCAACTCCTGAGCCAGCAACTACGCAGAGACCGGTCCGGCCGACTGCGCCTTCCGCCGACTCGCCGCGCGTCTCGGCGGAAGGCCGTGCCGCTAGGGTCGGACCGTCTCGCCCGTCAGTTCGGTCCAGGAGGTAACGGTGGCATTCGGCAAGGGCAGAAAGGCCGAGGAGCCTGCGGTGGAGCCCATTGAGTGGGTGAACGTCCACAAGTTCATCATCGGCACCGTAGAGCGACCGGAGACCATCAAACGCAAGAAGGCGGTGTACGGACCACGCGCGGTGCGCGTACCCAAGGGAGGCAAGGACTACCGCGTCAACACCCCTTGCGCATACCTCGCTCCCGCCTCCCGACCGGTGGACGGCCCCTCCCACAACGATCTCACCCTGTACGAAGACCCCGAGTGTCAAAACCTGTTGTGCTACGTGGAGCCGCCCGAGGAGGTCGACGGTGAACGCCACCACCTCGTGCACGACGCACAGGGGCTGACCATCGGCACCTTGCGCCGTATTCCTCCCAAGCGTCCCTTCCGGCATACCTGGCGTATAGACCAGCCGGGGCACGCGGAAATCGTGGGCCGCAATGAGTGGGCCAGTGGCGACTCGACGAAGGAGGTAGTCGGCCGTGCCGCTGCGCGGATGACCATTGGATTCGTAGCCGGACTGGCCGACTTCGGTGGTGGTAATGGAGATCAGCCGACAAAGCCTCGAACTCTTGAGTGGCGCGTGGAAGAAAAGGTAGTGATGATGTCGGAGGGCAGCGTCGAAGTATCAATCAAGGCCGACTGGATCGACCGTCGACTGGCCTTCGCATTCGCCCTTGTTGGCGACAAATAGGGCAGTGAATCGTCGGCGAAGAACAGGCACCGGGCGCAATCAGGCGTCGCGCCGGGCGATAGATTACAGGGATAATCTGAGTTGCAGGATGCGGGCTGCACCACGTCGTCATACCTAGCAGAGTCCTGAGGGGGAGAGAAACCGTGAGAATGGCAAATCCAGATGACCTCGATCATCTCGCCAAGCTCATTGATGGCAAAGGCGGTGTACAGGACAAACTTGACGAAGCGTTTACTAGAGCGTCGAATCTCGGCGTTACAAGCCATCTCGCGTCTCTCAAGCCACTGCGGTCCTGGGTATCGGACACGGCGCCCGATCTGCGCAAGCGCGCCGTCTTCGCCCGACTGGAGAATGGCGATCCCGATGCCGGCTTGAAGTGGGCCGGATTCACCGACGCTGATCTCAAAAAATACAAGGGAGAAAAGCTCGGACCGGACGTCATCCTTCTGGCCAACTCGGTAGCAGCCAGCGACGAACCGCAGTCGGACTCCTTCAAGCGGCAGAAGCACGAATCCCTCAACGACTGGCTCGACCGACTCAAGTCGCAAGCCATCGGACAGATTCCGGGGCTTCATCCGCACGAGAAGACGATTGCGTATTTGATCGGGCTTTACGGCGACTGGGGGTCAGTCACACAGACAACCGCAACGGTCACCATGCAGGGCGCCGCGCTGACCAAGGTGCTGGTGGGTAACTCTCTCGCCAAGGGGGCGCTGCGGACCTGGAAGACCCGCATCGGCGTTTCGTTGCGCGGGTCCAGCAACGGAGCTCTGCGATGGTCAGGCACCAAACTCATCAAGGCGAAGCTTCCCATCCGCTCGCTCGGGGCCCCCGGGAGTTGGTTTCCGGGCAAACTTAGCCAATGGGCACAGAAGATCCCTGGCACGAAAGGTAAAATCGGCGACGTAACCGGCGAACTCTACAATGAGTTTCGCAAGCTCCCCTTCATGGATGCCAAGATCGTGAAGGACCTCACGGCAAACAGTGCCATTGACTTCATCGTCGGCTCTGATTCGCTCGCCGCGCAGTACGGAGGGATAACCCACGCAGGAACGAACGTCGTCCGCGCCGGCAACGCAAACCTACTCAAGGTCACCGGCAAGGTCTTCACTGAGTCACGTGGCCTGGGATCCACCCGGCTGGCCGCACTCGGCAAGGGCATCGGGACGGCTGGCAAGGTATCTGGACTCCTCCGCGGGGCGGGCATTGCCGGAAGTGCGGCATCGACTGTCTTCAGTGCGGCGAATGTGATCGCGCAGGGCAACCCGGTCACCGCCTTCAAGAAGAAGGGCGCGGGTTACGTAGCGGACGTCGCGGAGGTCGGCTTCAACGCCTCCATGACAGCCGCCATGATCGCCCCTAATCCGATCACCATCGGTCTCGCCGTCGGTACGGGTCTTATTTACGGCGGCGCCAAGGTCGTCGAACACTGGGACGACATCAAGAAGGGTGCTGGAAAGGCCGCGGACTGGGTCGGGGACAAGGCGAAGAAGGTCGGGGACGGCATCGCGAACGGCGCAAAGAGCATCGCCAAACATGCGAACCCGATGAGCTGGTTCTGACGCCGGGCGCCGGTTCTCGGGCCGGCGCCCGCTTCCAGGCCTGTCCGGTCCCGTCCCCCCGCGCCCACAGGGCGTCCGGCCTGTGGACCTCGTCAGTCCCGGCGGCGCAGCCTGCCGTACAGCACGAAGGCTTCCATCGCGGCAAAGAGGCCCGCGCAGGTCCATATCAGTCCGCCTGAGGGCCCAGGCCTGCCCCGGCGCCATCATGCTGCACCAGCAAGGGCGGGTGAGATCGCATTCTGCAATGACGTCCGAGTTCCGGGGCGAACTTGGCTTGAAGTAGCTTGCCTTGCCTGTACAGGGCGCGAACTGCCCCGAATTATTGGGGTCGGTGAATACGTAGCTTCTCCGAGCATTTCCTCTGCTGCGCCGTGACCAGCCCCAGGTAGTGATCCAAGCGAAAGCCGGTACGCCTGTGCCCCGACTCACGCCGTATACCCGAGACCTGCAAGTACCCGGGTATACGGGAAATGGCCCGGGATCCCGAGCGCCGCCGACCGCCGGCGCGGCCGGCTGGTCCGGGGGTGGGCACGCTGAATCAGCTGAATCAGCGGTTCGGATGGGCCTTCCTGCCCCCCTCTCTGCCCACCCCCTACGAACTGCTCACGCCTCGTCGATCAGATCCGACTTGTCCGGTAGCAGGTCAGCCAGCTTCTCCCAGATTTCCCTCGCGTTCGACCGCGCCAGTACCAGCACGCTCTCCGGGGTCACCTGGCCCGGCAGGATCGGCTCCTCCGGCTTTTCGCGGATCCAGTAGCCGAGGGCGCCGCAGTCCCAGACCGCAAGGGCGCGGAGCATCGCCGCGCGTTCGTCCTCGTGCTTGCCGTCCCAGGCCGTCGTGATGCGCCAGGTCGAGTTCATGGTGAGGACGAGATTCGTGAACTGCGCCAGGTCCGGGTCCTTGAGGTTGCTGTCCGCCTCCACCAGTGCCTTACGCACCAGCTCGCGCGTCGCGTCCTCGTCGACTCCGTCGCCCTCGCCCAGCGCCACGAAGGCGGCGTCCAGGGCCCCCATCGACGTCTCTATCCGGTCGACCGCCGGCTTCTCGCTGTCGCCGCTGCGGAGGTTGACCTTCCTGGCCAGCTCCCAGACCAGCGTGCTCGGCTCCAGCGGTACGTACTCGGACTCCTCGTCGCCGGGCCAGCCGTCGTGGGAGATGACCGCGTCCTGGCCCACGATGACTCCGTGGTTGACCGGGCCGTGCTCGCCCGTGACCTCCACCGTGATCATGACCATGGGGTCGGCCAGCGCGCCCAGCAAGTCACGCATCAGCGGGGAGAGTTCACCCTCTTCGCCGACCAGGCCGATCTGCTGGAGCTCGACCAGCGAGGGCCACAGCTCGTCCGGCGGGGTCTCGCCGTCCAGCAGGTGCGCGAAGACACCGATGTGGCGGTCGGCCAGGCGCAGGCGGCCTCGGGAACTGTCGTACGAAGGCATGTCTCTCGTTCCTCCCCCAGGGCCTGACGGCCGCGCGGCTCACTTCTTGGGATGCTGCAGGTCCTTGGCGGACTGAGAGGCCTTGTGGGCCTCCTCACGCAGCGACTTGGCGACCATGGTGCAGGTGGTCCGCCAGCTCTTCAGCTTTCCACGCACAGAATCGGCGTTCGGCCCGGCCCACGTCTTCATCACCGTGGTGCTCTGGGTGTGGGGCGAGTCGACCAGCGAATCGATGTGGTCGGCCAGCGACCTCAGAGACGCGGCGCGCGAATTTAGTTCCTGGATGTCCGGATTACCCATAGCAGCCTCCCCCGCTGTCACACAGATGCCGTCAAGCATAGACGGACTTCAACAGACGGCAAAGCGCAGTTCAAGGACGCGCACCACCCGGCGTACGAACTGACTCATGCGCCCCTTCCGGTGCGCGCGCACGACTCCCCTGCCTCGCCCTGCGTGCCCCACACCCTTACCCATTACGTACCACCCACTTCTTATGCCTCTTCTGCGTTCCGGTGGCATTCATTCCCCTGAACATGGCGGACTCTGATTGGTTCCGTATTCGTTGGGCGGAGATCTAACTGGAATAGGCCGGAGGTGGCGTGAACGACGGCGTCCGTAGGGGCAGTTGCTCCGGTCACCCGTCATCGCGGCCCTCGACGGTCAATCTTGACAAACAGTCCATCGGGTGATGATTGCGCAGATCGCCCTACTCAACCCAAAAGGCGAAGATCGCCCAACTCTGCCCCCACGCAGAGCCCGAGACCCGTTGCCCGCGGCCCGATTCACTGACCCCGATACCCGAAGGGTCTTTACGGGAACTGCCTGCTGTGCGGTAGCGTCCACTGTTGCAAACGGATAGTCCGTTTACCTCAGTGACAACGGGGAGGATCGCGATGGATCGCGGCGCAGATCTTAGTCAACTCCGGGACCTGGCGAAGAAGTTCCAGCACAGCTCTGGAGACCTTCACACGCTCATCAAGCACCTGAACACGGCGACGTCCAGTAGCACGGGCTTCTGGAAGGGTCCCAAGGCCGACAACTTCCGCAGTGACTGGGAGAGCGTTCGTCCCACCTTCGAGAAGTGGGTCACAACGCTGGGCGATGCCCACAAGTCGGCGAACACCAGCGCCGACAACATCGAAGGTGCCACCTGAGCACGGTTGGCTGTACGCACGACGCCGGGGCGGTCACCTGACAGGTGGCCGCCCCGGCGTCTGTGTATCCGGGTATCCGGCATCCGGCTCTCCGGTTCAGCCCCGCATCACGCCCTGGACCGGTGTCATCGTCCCGCCCGTCACCAGCAGCCCGCTGCCCACGGGCCCGGCGGTCGAGTTGGACGGCAGACGGATGCTGAAGAGCTCGCCCTCCTGAGGGGTCTGCGGTGTCAGCAGCAGGCCGTTACGGCTCTTGCGGGCCTCCGTGACGAAGCCCCGGTACTGCGAGGACAGCGAGTCCGTCGTGCCGGCGGCGATCAGTCCGTGGTCTCCGTCCGCGCCCCTCTTGATGACCGTCTCCAGGGCCTCGTCCAAGTTTCCGTCGTAGAGCAGTTCCGCGTCGTCGACGACCACCACGTACGGGCGCCCCTCCGCTTGCTCCAGCAATTCCTCCAGATCGCCCTCGCGGTGCTCCCCGTTGAGGAGCCCCAGCACGCCCGGCCGCCCCTCCAGTTCCCGCAGCGGCGAGCGGCGCGGTGTGATGAGGACGAGCGGGGTGCCCCTGGCCAGCAGCGACTCCGCAGCGCAGACCAGCGCGTTGGAGCGCCCCGACTTCGGCGGGCCCGCGATCACGAAGCCAGGACCTGAATCGACCAGGTCGACACCCATCGGTCGCAGTTCGTCCCCGCCCACGCAGAGCAGCGCCCACAGCGGCGACTGCGGCACGGCTTCCGGGTCGAGGGCCATCGCCTGCTCCGCGGTGATGCGCGCGGGCAGCGCGTCCACCCGCATCGGACCGCGCCCGGCCGGGAGCCTGCCGTACTGCGCCTGCGCCGTCTCGGCGATCTCCCGCAGCCTGCGGACCTGGGCCTGACCGGCCGGGTCGGCGTCGAGCAGGCCGATCTGGGTCTCGTCGACCCCGGTGTCCGTGATGCGCAGGGCGCGTCCCGGCGGCATGTTCTTCGGGATCTCGCGGGTCTGGAGCCCCGCCATGCCGTAGTCGTTCGGGTCGGCGAAGCGCATCACGAGACGGTCCATGAAGGCTGATGCGACATTGCCGGTGAGACCTGAACGGTCGGCGGTCATGACCACCTTGATCCCGGCCGCCGAGCCTTCGCGGAAGATGCGCTGGACCTGCTCGATCAGCTGGCCGTAGTTGAAGTTCTCGAAGGTGGAGACGAACCCCTCCCAGCTGTCGAGCAGGAGCACCATCCACGGCAGCCGGTCCTCCGGCGCGGCCGCGGCCCGCTGCTCGGCGGCGCTGGACGCGCCCTCCATGGCGAGCATCTGCTGACGCCTGGCGATCTCGCCGAGCAGCCGGTCGATCAGTCGTCGTACCCGGTCGGGTTCGTCGCGGTTGACCACACCGCCGACGTGGGGCATCCGCACCAGCGGCAGCAGCGCGTTGGAACCGCAGTCGATGGCGTACACATGGACGTCGTACGGAGACGTCTCCCGGCCGATGACTCCGCCCAGGGTCCGCAGCGCCGTGGAGCGGCCCGACCTGGCGCCGCCGACGAGCAGGGTGTGCTCGCCGTGGACGAGGTCGACCGCGAGCGGCTTGCGGGCCTGCTGAGAGGGCAGGTCGGTGAGGCCGTAGCCGATCGGCGCGACGTCGCGGAAGGGCGCTGCCGGGTCCTGTACTGCCGACGGGGCCTGGAACTCGGCCAGTTCGTCGATCGTGACGTGTTCGCCGAGCGGCGGCAGCCACGGGCTGCGCGGGGCAGGGAAGCCCATCTTCTCGGAGCCGGCCCGGACCGCGTCGACCAGCACGGCGAGGTCCGTGACCATCGTGCCGTCGTCCTCCGCCCCGGCCGCTCCCCTGGGTGCGGGGCGGCTGTACATCGGCCAGGTGAGCGGGGCGAGCGTTGCCTTGGGGCCGCTGCCGCCGGTGGCGGGCCTGCGGCCACCGATACGTGCCGACTGCACACCGACAAGTGACTGTGCCCCGGAGCGCACATAGGCGCGGCCAGGGGTGGACTTGGCGATGGCGCCGGCGTCCGCGGCGTCGATGACGTCCTGCGATTCGGAACCGTCGGTCACTCGAAGGGCGATACGGAGGTTGGTGTTGGCCCGGATGTCGGCGCTGACCACACCGGCCGGGCGCTGGGTCGCGAGCACCAGGTGCACACCCAGCGAACGGCCTCGCCTGGCGATGTCGACCAGTCCCGCGATGAAGTCGGGAAGCTCGGCGACCAGCGAGGCGAACTCGTCGATGACCAGCACCAGACGGGGCATCGGTTCGAGCTCCGGGCGGAGCCTGCGGGTGTCGTTGTAGTCCTCGATGTCCTTGGTGCCGGTGTCGAAGAGGATCGTCTCGCGACGGTGCAGTTCGGCCGCGAGCGAGGCCAGGGCCCGCTCGGTCAGATGCGCGTCGAGGTCGCTGACCATGCCGACGGTGTGCGGGAGCCGGGCGCAGTCCATGAAGGCGCTGCCGCCCTTGTAGTCGATGAGGACATAGTTGAGGGCGTCGGGCCGGTTGGCCACCGCGAGCGAGGCGATGATGGTCTGGAGCAGTTCGGACTTACCGGCACCGGTGGTACCCGCGACGAGCGCGTGCGGTCCGTCGCGACGGATGTCGAGGACGAAGGGCCCGTCCGCCGCCACCCCGATCGGGGCGGCCGTGGTGGACCCGCCGGCCAGCCAGACCCGTTCGATATCGTCGCCGGTCGGGTCGGGCAGGCCGAGGAGGTGGAGCAGCCTGGCCGCAGTGGGCAGGGCGCTGTCGGCGTCGTCACGGCTGACGTCGCGTACCGGCGCGAGGGAACGGGCCAGCAGCTCGCACCAGTCGGGGGCCACCTGGTCGGCGAGTACCTGACCGGCCAGTTCGAGGCCGGAGCCGCGCAGCCGTACGTGCGCCGCCGACTCGGGCGTCCAGGACACCACGGCCCGGCACTCCTCGGGGAGCAGCCGCTCGTCCTCGTCGACGCAGAGAGCGAAGATACCGAGGCCCGGGCCCTCCTGGAGGAGCTGGGGCACTCCGGCCATCCGGCGCAGCAGCCGTGCCCCGTCGAGCACCAGCAGGATGTGCGGGTCGCCCCCGAGCCCTCCGGCCATACCGCCCGAGTGCTCCCGTACGGCCTTGCGGCGGCCGAGTTCGTTGAGCAGTTCATTGACCCGCCGGGTGACGGCCTCGTTGTCCGATCCGATGAGGGCCACGCAGTCCTGGCCCTGCTGGGGTGCGGTGTGCGGGATCCAGTGCGCCCAGTTCCACTCCTCGGCTGCGTCGCGGGCCGAGGACAGTACGACCAGCGAGAGTTCGCGCGGGCTGTGGAGCACCGCCGCCTGGACGGCGAGCCAGCGCGCCGACGACAGGGCGCGGGGCCGGTCGCCCGCGACGCCGACGACACCCAGCTCGGGGAAGGGCAGCGTGATCGGGACATCCGGGATACGGGGCGGTTCCGGTTCCTCCTCTCCGGGATCGCGGCGCCCCGCGACAAGTTCGACGTCGGCCAGTGCGGTGCCCACACCGATCCGCAGCTTGAGGACGTCCGGGTCGGTGAGCCTGCGCTCCCAGAGCCGGCGGCGCGGGCCGGTGGCGAAGAGCAGGATCTCGGCCGGGTCCGGGTTCTGGGCGCGCAGCCGCTTCTGCTCGTCCTTGCCCGCCCTGACCAGCTCGGCCTCGTAGGCCGCGACGTCCTTCTTGTACTGCTTGGCCGAGGTCTTGTTCTTCTTCTTGCCCTCGCGGTTCTCGCTGATCCACTGGCCAAGCATCATCACCGGGCTCATCAGGCAGAACATCAGCATGTAGATCTGCTTGGTGACGAAGTACATGCCGAGGCCGAAGAACAGCGGCATGATCGCGGCGATCAGCTGGAAACGTGCCCGTTCGCCCTTGGACGGCGGTGTGGGGATGACGATCCGGGCGCGGGGCCTGAGCGGCGAGAGGCGCGGGGGCCGGTTGTACGCGAGGCCGCCTTCGCCGGTGTCGGAGAGGTGCGCGTCCGGTTCGCCGACCTCGTCGAGTATGAGAAGCGAGTCCCCTACGCGGACGACTCCCCCCAGCGGCCAGTCCTGCTCGCCGGTGACGGGGGCATCGTCCAGCTGGACGGCCGCCCCGGGCTGAGGTGCGACGGTCGCCCTGCCCTGTACGTCGATGGCCAAACGGAGTGCGAGGGGCGGGAGTTGGGTGTCGGCGACGGGCAGAGTGCAGGTCGGGGCCGAGCCGATGGTCGCGGACCCGGCAGCCAGCCTGACCACTCGCCCGGAGGAGGCTCCGCCCGCGACGCGCACTTCGTAGCGCCCTACGGGTTCGCCCCGGCGCAGCAGCGGCCCGATGGAGTCGTCGACGGAGATCCGCATGCCGTCGCGCAGCACGGAGCCCACCGGGGTGCGCGGGTCACAACGGTGCCCGTCGGCCCAGAGGGTGGGGGCGGCCGGTGCCTGGCCCGCGTAGCTGAAGCGGGGGTCGAGGGTCGTTCCCGGCATGGGTACGACGACGGAGGGGACCGCTTCGTGCGCCTGGCGCTGCTGTGCTCCCCGGGTCGCAGCGAGCACCTCCGCCACGTCGCCGGCGGTGGCCGCGTCGTCTGTGTTGACCAGGACATCCTGCGGCTCCTCCCCCTCCCGTACGACTGTCACCAGCACTCGCATGGTCGTCTTCCTCCCTGCCGGTCCTCGGTGGCCTGCCGGCCCTGGGTGGCGCGCTTGTCGTATGGGTTCACTGAGGCTAATGCTTGCGAACGCGGGCAGGAACACGTGCCCCGTACGGCAGCGGAGGCGGACCGGCGCGGTGTCCGACCGGATGTCGGCGCAGCCGAGGGGGCCCGGCCAGCCGGGTGCCCCCTTCGCCCTGATTTCCTCTTCGCAGATTGCCTCTTCGTGTGCGATCCGCGGGATGCACGGTGCCGGTCAGGAGCGAGCTGCGCCGGTGATGATCCGGACGGGGCTCTCCAGGCACATCGAGAAGCCGGAGCTGCACCAGCTAGACTGCCGGGAGGGCGTACAACTCGTTGCCGTGTGCGGCCATGAGCCGGGCGCCCGCTGCCGCGACACGGTAACGGTCGTCAAGGCTGCGGCCGTCGTTGTACGTCCAGCGCAGGCTCCCCGTCTTCGCGTCGATGGCATAAACGCCGCCGCTCTCGAAGACCGAGGCCGCGTACAGGGTGTCGCCGACCTTCACCAGATTGTCCGAGAAGGGTTTGCGGGCGAGGTCGCCGCTCATCCATATCTTCTTGCCGGTCTTCGGGTTGATGGCCCAGACGCCGCTGTCGTAGTCGAAGGCATACGCCACACCGTCGAAGACGAACGGAGGCTCGAACCCCCGGCGCCCGGCAGGAGGAAGCGTCCAGAGCGGATCTCCGGACTTGAGGTCGAACGCGCGCATCGTCTTACCGCTGACCATGACGGTGTTCGCATGCACCCCGACCTTGTTCGCAGTGGAACCGTCGCCGACCTTCTTGCTCCACAGCTGCCCGCCGTTGGCGCTGTTACGCACGGTGAGGTTCTTTCGTCCGTCCGTATAGACGAGACAGCCCGGCACCACCGTCAGCGCAAAGCCGAAGTCTTCCGTTCCCTCGTCGCGCGGTTGCTGCCAGGCGAGTTTGCGGGTTTTGATGTCGATGGCCACGATCGCGGTGAGGTTCTTCTTGATATCGCTGTCCTGGACCTCCGCGATGCCGTAGATCCGCTTGTCATCAGCGCCTATGGGAGCTTTCGCGCTCAGCTTCCCTCCGAGGCGGGTGCGCCACGCCTCTTTGCCGGTCTTCGCGTCGATACCGACGAGCGTGCCGTCGTAATCGCCGCTGCCGCAGAAGAACATCCCGCCCGAGGCGACGATTTTCCCGGCGCCATCCGTCGTCTCCAGCTCTCCGGTCTTCCATCGGCGGGCACCGGACTTCACGTCGAAACCCTGCATCTCATCGCCACTGATGACTGCCACATCACCGATGACGAGCGGCGGGACATCGTAATCGAGGTTGTCGTTACCCGGAGTCTTGTGCCAGAGCGGCTGCGGGGCGACTCCGTTCGGCGGGGTCGTGAAGGCCTCGGGCTTCTCCGTCGGCTTCACGACGGGATTCGTACCGCTATCGCGGGTGGCCAGCCAGGCTCCGCCGGCGCCCACCACCGCCACCCCGGTGACACTGCCCGCCGCTATACGGAAGAACCGGCGGCGGCTCGGGGCTGCGGGCGCGCTGGTGTCACCCGCGCTGTTCGCCAGGGTCGGGACTGGACCGAAGCCCTGGGGAGCTGCCGCCGGGAAGGCCGTGGCGGTCGGCAGCCCGTGGGCAGCGCCAGCGGCCGTTACGGTCTCCGCCCGCGCCGGCACCGGGATGTCGCCCCCCGTCGGGGTGTCGAGGTCCAGGATGCGCGAGGCATGTGTGGCGATCGTCGAGGAGACCGCCGAGGGGAGCCAGTCGGCGAAGACCTCGCCCGTGTTTTTCGGGTCGAGCGACTGGAGGATCTCAGCCGGGGTCGGGCGCTGCGCCGGATCCTTGGCCAGGCAGGCGCGGATCAGGCCGGTCAGCATCTGGGGGACACCCGTCAGGTCCGGCTCGGCGTGCACCACCTGGTAGAGCATCGTCGCCGCGGCGACCGCATCGCCGAACACATTGCGCCCGGTCGCCGCGAAGGCGAGGACCACACCGAGCGAGAACACGTCTCCGGCCGTGCCCACGTCCTGTCCCATCGCCTGCTCCGGTGGCATGAAACCGGGTGAACCGACCACAACTCCCGTCTGTGTCAGGCGGTTTCCGTCCACCGCTCGCGCGATGCCGAAGTCGATGACGCGCGGGCCGCCCGCGGCGAGCAGCACATTGGACGGCTTGAGGTCGCGATGGATCAGGCCGGCCGCGTGGACCTCCTGCAGCGCCGCGGCGAGACCCGTGCCGAGGGCCCGTACGGTGTGCTCGGGCAGGGGCCCGTGGGCCTCGACAACGTCCGTGAGGTCCGGGCCGAGGACGTACGCCGTTGCCAGCCAGGGCAGTGGCTCGTCGGGAGCTGCGTCGACCACCGGTGCGGTGTAGCGGCCCGAGACCCGGCGGGCCATGTCCACCTCGTGGCGGAACCGTTCCCTGAACGCCGGGTCCGCGGCGAGGTCCTGGCGTACCACCTTCACCGCGACGGTGCGGCCGCCGGGTGAGCGGGCCAGGTACACCCGGCCCATTCCGCCCGCACCGAGCCGGCCCAACAGCCGGTAGTTTCCCAGCGTTCGGGGGTCGTCCGGCTGCAACAGGTCCATGTCAGTGTTCCTTAGGGTGTCTGCTCGTCAGGCTCGGTGCCTTCGACACCTTAGAGAGTGCTGTGTGACGTCGTACGCCTAAGGTCGGCAAACGGGACGGGCTCCCGCCACGACCCACGACCATGGGTTCACGAGCGCCGGACCGTCCCGCTCGGGATTTCCGGCCGCCGGCGCGGAGGGAGCTCTCCGGCCCGCCTCGAACGAAAATGTCCCGTAATCCCTGAGGGCTCAGGGATTACGGGACATCATCGGCCTCGGCGGGCGGGTGGCAGCGGGGCGCGCCCGCCTTCCTCCGCTCCGGGGCGCCGCTCGGTCGTCAGTGGCTGTCCACGCCGTCGCCGGGGACGGCGTTCTGGGGCGACTCGTGCCAGTTGGTGACGATCGGCTTGTCGACGGTGATGCTGCCGGTGGGCAGGCTGACCGGGTCGGTGTGGTCGTCCTGGCTCACCGCGGTGATGATCTCGTTGAGTTCCTTGCCGCCATCGGTGTTGGTGGTCTTGGGGTTCACCCCGGCGTAGGCGGTGGTGGCGCCGCTCAGCTTCACCGGGTCTCCGACGGACTGCTCGGCCGGTCCCGCTTCCGTGCCGTCGGAGCCGAACGCCACCATCGGGAGCGCGGACGGGAGCGTGCAGGTGATACCCGGCTTCGCCTTCACCGAGATGAGGATGTAGCCGCCGGCCTGGGTCTCGGACTTGGCGCCCCACTTCAGGTCGTTGGCGCCGCAGGCCTGCCCGTAGCCGCTCTTGTCCCCGCTGCTGCTTCCGCTGCCCTTGCTCTTGGCTGCGGCGCCGTTCGACGAGGTGCCGCTGTTGCCGGATGCGCTGCTGTCGTCGCCGGACGTGGCGCCATCCGCCGACTTGCCCTTCTCCGCCTCAGCCGAGACGTCCTTGCCGCCTGAGCTCCCGGCCTTGCCTGCGGTGTCCTGGGCCTGGTCCGCGGAGTGTGCCGCGGCGGCCGAGTCGGACCCGCCCTGGCAGGCGGTCAGCGACAGGACGGCGGCTACCGCCATGGCGGCCAGGGTGGACGTGCGGATGAGGTTCTTACGCATGGGTGGGCTCCCCGTAGTGATCGGACTGCTTCAGCAGAGATCGGACTGCTTCAGCCGGACGCGGCGCCAGGCTCGCGCCCTGCCGACGACAACGAGCTTCGTGGGAGCCGGGCATACCCGCAATGATCTACCGGAAAGGAGGGACACTGGAACGGCGAAACGGCCTCTGACCTGTGGGAACGCCGTACCGCTGGAACGGTCGCCCGGGACGGCGGTACGGGCCGGAACGCTCATCGGTCCGTATCGGCCCGTAGTGGAAAGCGGCCCGAACGGCATGTAACGGGAGCGGCCGGGGGCCGTCAGGGGCGATCGTGGGCGCCCAACAGCGGCGCCCACGGTCCGGAGTTCGGGGTTCGGGGTTCGGCAACAGCCCTCAGGAGCCGAGCAGTTCGACGTGCACGTCCGACGGGAAGCCCGTCGTGGAGCCGACCCGTCGTGCGAACTCCTTGACGCCTTCCAGCTGGTCGGCGCCGAAGCGGAAGTCCAGTGTCGTGAAGTAGCGCTCCAGCAGCTCCGCGTCGAAGACCTCCCAGTGCGATGCCTGCTCGGCGACCTTGGTGACCTCTTCGAGGGACACGTCGCGGGAGGACAGGAACGCCTCGTGGACCGCCTTCACGACCTCGGGCTCGCGCGCGGCGTAGTCCTTGCGGGCGGCCCAGACCGCGAAGACGAACGGCAGCCCCGTCCACTCCTTCCACATCTGGCCCAGGTCGTGGACCTGGAGGCCGAGCTTGGGGGCGTCGTGCAGTGCGGCACGCAGCGCCGCGTCGCCGATGAGGACCGCCGCGTCGGCCTCCTGCATCATCACGCCGAGGTCGGGCGGGCACCGGTAGTAGTCGGGCGTGACCTCGTACCGCTCGGCCAGCAGCAGCTGCGCCAGGCGTACGGAGGTGCGCGAGGTGGAGCCGAGCGCCACCCGCGCCCCGTCGAGCTGCTCCAGCGGCTTCTTGGAGACGATCACGCAGGACATCACGGGACCGTCGCAGCCGACCGCCAGGTCGGGGAAGGCCACGAGGTCGTCGGCGTTCTTGAGGAACTCGACGAGCGTGACGGGCGCGATGTCCAGGTCACCCCTGACCAGCTGCTCGCTGAGCTTCTCGGGGGTGTCCTTGGTCAGCTCCAGATCGAGCAGGGTGCCCGTGCGCGCCAGCCCCCAGTAGAGCGGGAGACAGTTCAGGAACTGGATGTGCCCGACGCGGGGCCGGCTGCGACGGTGGTCGGCTTCGGCGGCGTGTTCTTCGCCGTGTTCCGCGGTGTGCGCGGGGGCGGTCCCGGTGGCGTGTCCGGTGACGGGTGCGGCGGCCTCTTCGGCGTATGAATTGTCCACATCGTGAGGCTAGACCCGCGTTGTACGCTGGAAAACGCAGGGTGGTCCGTCAGCATGACGCACCGCGGCCAAACGTCCGGGTGAAGTGATCTTCGCCTCTACCGCGGGCGCGCGGGCGCGTGCTAGGCTCGCCGCAAGTTGCAGTTTGGTTTCCCTTGCAGTACAGAGCCTGCGGAGCATGTGACCCGCAGGCTTTTGTAGTTTTCAGACTTCTTAGCAGGTTCTGGAGCAGGGCAACCCTTTGGCCCAAGGAGGGCTTATGGCTACCGGAACCGTCAAGTGGTTCAACGCTGAAAAGGGCTTCGGCTTCATCGCCCAGGACGGCGGCGGCCCGGATGTCTTCGTCCACTATTCCGCGATCAACGCGTCTGGTTTCCGCTCGCTTGAGGAGAACCAGCTCGTGAACTTCGACGTCACGCAGGGCCCGAAGGGTCCGCAGGCGGAGAACGTCACCCCGGCCTAGTTGCCCGGGCCGATCGGATCGCGGTCGGGATAGCACCACCCAAGGAGCCCCTTTCCGTACGTTCGCGTACGGAAAGGGGCTCCTGCCTTTTCCGGCACCCGGCTATGGACCGCCGATTGCCGCCTACCACTGGCTGTCGCCTATCGCCGGTTGTCGCCTATCCCCGGTTGTCGACTACCGCCGGTACATCTCCTCGATCTGCTCGCCGAAGTCCTTGGCTATAACCGCCCGCTTCAGCTTCAGCGACGGTGTCAGATGCCCGCTCTCCTCCGTGAAGTCAACCGGGAGTACCGCGAACTTCCGGATCGACTCGGCTCGCGACACCAGCCGGTTCGCCTCGTCGACCGCCCGCTGCAGTGCTCCCCTCAACTCCTCGTCGTGGACCAGTTCCCGCATCGGGACACCCGTCTTCTTCCGCATCAGCCGCCAGTGCGCGAGGCCGTCCGGCTCCAGGGTGATCAGCGCCGTGACATAGCTGCGGTTGTCGCCGACGACCATGCACTGTCCGACCAGCGGATGCGCCCGCAGCCAGTCCTCCAGGGGCGCCGGCGCCACGTTCTTGCCGCCCGACGTGATGATGAGGTCCTTCTTGCGGCCGGTGATCGTGAGGTAGCCGTCCTCGTCCAGCTCGCCCACGTCGCCCGTGGCGAACCACTGGCCGGAGCCGAGCCCGGCGCTGCCCGCGTACTGCCCGGCCCCCGCGCTCTCGCCGCGCTGCCCGTCCCAGTAGCCGCTGAAGACCTGGCCGCCGCTGAGCAGCACCTCACCGTCGTCCGCGATCCGGACCGCCGTGCCGGGCAGCGGCCAGCCGACCGTGCCGAGCCGCGGCTTCATCGGCGGGGTGACCGTCGCGGCGGCCGTCGTCTCGGTGAGGCCGTACCCCTCGAAGATCTGGATTCCGGCGCCCGCGTAGAACGCCGCCAGCCGGTGGCCGAGCGGGGAACCGCCGCAGATCGCGTACTTCACCCGGCCGCCGAGCGCCGCACGTATCCGCCGGTAGACCAGCGGGTCGTACACGGCATGGGCCAGCCGCAGGCCCGTCCCCGGCCCGGAGCCGGTGCCGTGCTCGGCGGCCTCCAGCGCCTGCCCGTACCGCTGCGCGATCCGCGCCGCGCGGTCGAAGGACGAGGCCCGGCCCATCTTCTCGGCGGTGGCGCGGCCGGTGTTGTAGACCTTCTCCAGGACGTACGGGATCGCCAGCAGGAACGTCGGACGGAACCCGGCAAGGTCCGCCAGCAGGTCCTCCGTACTGATGCTGGGTGCGTGCCCGAGGCGCACCCGGGCCCGCATACAGCCGATCGCCACCATCCGGCCGAAGACATGGGAGAGCGGCAGGAAGAGCAGCGTCGACGGCGGGTCCTTGGTCACCGATCTGAAGACCGGGTGGAGCAGTTCGACCGCGTTGTCCACCTCGGCGAAGAAGTTGGCGTGGGTGAGGACGCAGCCCTTGGGGCGGCCCGTGGTGCCCGAGGTGTAGATCAGGGTGGCGACGGCGGCCGGCGAGCGCCCGGCCCGGCGTTCGGCCACCGCTTCGTCGGGTACGTCCCGGCCCGCGTCCTTCAGGATGCCGATCGCGCCGGTGTCGAACTCCCAGAGGTCCGCCAGGGCGGGCAGCTGACGGCGCTCCACGCTGACCAGCCTGGCCTGCTCCTTGTTCTCGACGGCGCAGGCGACCGCGCCGGAGTCCTGGAGGATCCAGCGGACCTGGAAGGCGGAGGACGTCGGATAGACCGGGACGGTGACCAGACCCGCCGCCCAGGAGGCGAAGTCGAGGAGCGTCCACTCGTAGGTGGTCCTGGCCATGATCGCGATACGGTCGCCGGCCGCCAGGCCCGCTGCGATGAGTCCCTTGGCGACGGCCTGCACTTCGAGGGCGAACTCCATGGACGAGACATCGGTCCAGCGGCCGTCCGGCTGCTTCCGGCTGAGCACCGGTTCGTCGGGGGCCTGGTGGGCGTTGTCGAAGGGGATGTCGGCGAGCGAACCGTACTCGACGGGCCGGACCAGTGGCGGTACGGAGACCTCCCGCACCGTCCCGTCCACGCGCCGCTTGCGCGGTTCCAGCTGCTGCACTGACACGGGCACGGTCACTTGCGGCTCCTCATGTCGTGATGTCGTGGTACGTCAGCCAGGGCGCTCTCCCGGGCAGGTGTGTTCTGCCCGGCAGGTGTGTTCTGTCCGGGGGTGTGTTCTGCCCGGGGGTGTGTTCCGCCAGGCAGGTCAGGGGCGTTCGAGGATTGCCGTCACGCCCTGGCCGCCCGCCGCGCAGAGGGAGATCAGCCCCCGCCCGGGAGCCTCCCGCTCCGCGAGCAGCTTGGCCAGGGTGGCGACGATGCGGGCGCCGGTCGCAGCGAAGGGGTGGCCCGTCGCGAGCGAGGAGCCGGCGACGTTGAGCTTCGCCCGGTCCACCGGGGCGAGTCCCTGCTTCTCCCAGGCGGCGAGCGTGGCGAGCACCTGGGACGCGAACGCCTCGTGGATCTCGAAGAGATCGAAGTCGTCCAGGGTGAGGCCGGCGCGCTCCAGCATTCGCGGAACGGCGTACGCGGGCGCCATCAGCAGCCCGTCGGGGCCGTTGACGTAGTCGACGGCCGCCGTCTCGTACAGCGTCAGATACGCCAGCGGTTCGAGTCCGCGCTCGCGCGCCCACTCCTCGCTCGCCAGCAGCACGGTCGCAGCGCCGTCGGTGAGCGGGGTCGAGTTGCCCGCGGTCATGGTCGCGCCGGGCTCTCTGGCGCCGAACACCGGCTTCAGCGTGGCGAGTTTCTCCACAGTGGACTCCGGGCGGAGGTTCTGGTCCCGGGCCAGGCCGTGGAAGGGAGTCACCAGGTCCTGGAAGAAGCCGCGTTCGTACGCGGCGGCCAGCCGCTGGTGGCTGGTGGCGGCCAGCGCGTCCTGGTCGGCGCGGCCGATGTCCCATTCGCGGGCGGTGCGCGCCGCGTGCTCCCCCATCGAAAGCCCGGTGCGGGGCTCGGCGTTGCGCGGAATGTCCGGGACGAGGTGGCCGGGGCGTACACGGGAGAGAGCCCTGAGGCGCCCGCTCACCGACGTGGCCCGGCGTGCGTCGAGGAGGATCTTCCGCAGCTCGTCGTTGACGCCGAGAGGCGCATCGCTCGCGGTGTCCGAGCCGCCGGCGATCGCCGAGTCGACCGCGCCGAGGGCGATCTTGTTGGCGGTGGCGATGACGGCCTGGAGTCCCGTACCGCAGGCCTGCTGGATGTCGTACGCGGGCGTGCGCGGGTCGAGACGCGAGCCGAGCACGGTCTCCCGGGCGAGGTTGAAGTCGCGGCTGTGCTTGAGGACGGCGCCCGCGACGAACTCGCCGATCCGCTCGCCCTCCAGGCCGAACCGCTCGACCAGTCCGTCCAGCGCCGCTGTCAGCATGGACTGGTTGGACACGGTGGCGTACGGACCGTCCGAGCGGGCGAACGGGATGCGGCTGCCGCCGACCACTGCGACCTTGAGAGGCATCATGCCCGGCGTCATCGCGGCCTCATCTCGGCATCATCTCGACCAGCTCCTGACTCTTGAGTAACCTTACTCAAGAGTAAATCTACGATGCCGTAGGGAGCCTGGACAATGGCCGATCGCTATCTGCACTTCACCAGCACAGCACCCGGCCGTTTCCTCACCAGCAGGCTCGGCCTGCCCCAGCCGGCCGAGCTGCGCCGCTGGTCGGCCGAACGCCCGTGCCTTGAAGGGCCCTTGCTCCATGTGACAGCGGGCGGACCGTCGCTCGCGGGGCTGCCGGGGCTGGCGGAGGTGCTCGCCCGCACCGGCCTGAAGGCCGCGGAGCCCACAGAGCCCACGGGTCCCGCAGCGGAAGGTGAACGGCCGGCCGGCGTGGTCCTGGACGCCACCGGTGTCGTCACGGTGGCCGGTCTCGCGGAGGTGCACGGCGCGCTGCATCCCGTCGTACGGTCCCTCTCGCCGGGCGGCCGGGTCGTGGTGCTGGGCGCCCCGCTCTCCGACGAGGACCACCACCAGGCTGCGGCGCAGCAGGCGCTGGAGGGTTTCGTACGGTCCCTGGGCAAGGAGATCGGCCGGGGCAGGACCGTCCAACTGGTCAGGACGGTCTCCGCGACGGCGGCCGAGTCGACGCTGCGGTTCCTGCTGTCGCCGAAGTCCGCGTACGTGAGCGGGCAGGTCATCGAGATCGGCGGGCCAGGGACGGACACCGGCACCGCGGCCCCCGCGAACCGGGACCTGCCGCTCGCCGGCCGCACGGCGTTGGTCACCGGCTCCGCACGCGGCATCGGCGCCTCGGTCGCCGCGACTCTCGCCCGTGACGGGGCGAAGGTGTTCTGCCTCGATGTCCCGCAGTCCCAGGCAGAGTTGACCCGTACGGCCGACTCACTCGGCGGAACCGCCCTGCCCCTGGACATCACCGCGGCCGACGCTGCGGACCGGATCGCCGCCGCGCTCCCCGACGGCCTGGACATCCTGGTCCACAACGCGGGCATCACCCGCGACCGCCGCCTCGCCAACATGGCCGCCGACCGCTGGGCGAGCGTGCTCGACGTGAACCTGGACAGCGTGCTGCGGACGACGGACGGCCTGCTCAAGTCCGGCACACTGCGACCGGGCGGCCGCATCGTCGCGACGGCATCGATCGCCGGGATCGCGGGCAACACCGGCCAGACCAACTACGCAGCCAGCAAGGCCGGCATCATCGGCCTGGTCCGGACCCTCGCCCCCCGGCTCGCAGAACAGCACATCACGCTCAACGCCGTGGCCCCCGGCTTCATCGAGACCAGGATGACGGCCGCCGTACCGCTCTTCATCCGCGAAGCGGGACGGCGCATGAACTCGCTGGGACAGGGTGGCCTCCCGGTGGACGTCGCGGAGACGACCGCCTGGTTCGCCCACCCCGCGTCGGGCGGCGTCAACGGCCAGGTCGTACGGGTCTGCGGCCAGAGCCTGCTGGGGGCATGAGGGGCGCCGACCGCCCGGCCACCGGCCCCTCGCTTCTGCCCGCCGGGCGAGCCCTCGCTCCACCCTCCGGCCCGCCGCCTCGCTTCACCCTCCGGTAGGCGCCACGGCCCATGCCTCGATCTCGACCCGGAAGGCGGGATGCACCAGCCCGGCGACCTGTACCAGCGAGCAGGCCGGAGGATGTGCCGGATCCTGGTGCTCGTCGCGTACCCGGCGGAAGGCCGGAAGATCCTGCAAGTCGGTGAGGAACACGGTCAGCTTGACCACCCGCGCCAGACTCGAACCCGCCGCTTCCAGGGCGGTGGCCAGGTTCGCGTACACCTGCCGCACCTGGGCCTCGGCGTCGCCCTCACCCACTGGACGGCCCTCACCGTCCACCGGAACCTGACCCGAGACCGCGACGACCGTCCCCGTGAACGCCACAGCGTGGCTGTATCCGTTCACGGGTGGCGCCCCTTCAGGTCGCACGAAGTGCTGCACCGCTCCCCCATATCAACACCGACACGACAGCAACAGCAGACCCGCCCACGTCAGTGGTTGATCAGATGCGTACCGCGGCCTGGAAGCTGCCGATGGTGTTCATCGACTCGTAGCGGACATAGGCGCCCGGGTACGGGGCGTGCAGCACGGTGTTGTTGCCCGCGTAGAGCCCCACGTGCTGGGTGTTGTTGAAGAAGACCAGGTCGCCAGGCTTCAGCTGGCTGCGCGAGATGCGGGTGCCCTCGTTGATCTGGGTGTACGTGGTGCGGGTGATCTGGGCACCGGCCTGGGCGTACGACCACTGGGTCAGGCCCGAGCAGTCGAAGGCGTTGGGACCGGTGGCGCTGCGGACGTACGGCTTGCCCACCCGGGTCTCGGCGGCCTGGAGGGCGGCGGCGCCGAGGGCGGATGCGGGGGCCTCGTGGTCGAGTTTGACCCGGTCACCCGCGTCGCGGCTGGCGCGCACGTCGTCATCGTGCATCTTCGTACGCTCGGAGACGGTCAGGGTGTTGAGCACTTTCCGCGCCTCGGCGAGCTTGTCCTGCTGCTTCTTCTTGCGCTCCCCGAGCGTCTTACGGACGTCCGCGAGGTCGCGCAGTTTGCCCTGGGCCTCGGTGCGCTCCTGCGTGAGGGTCCGCTGCTTCTTCTGGATCTTCGCCAGGGCCTCGGCCTGCCTGGCCGTCAACTGGTCCAGGTCGGTGGCCCGGTCGAGGAAGCTGTCCGGGTCCGAGGCGAGGAAGAGCTTCACCGAGGGGTCGATCCCTCCGTCGCGGTACTGCGATGCGGCGATCGAACCGAGGCCGGCGCGGAGCGTGTTGAGCTCCTGCTGGCCGCGGGCCACCCTGTCCTGCAGCGCGTCGGTCTGCTTCTCCAGCTTGTCCTGCTGCTCCTTGGCCCCGTTGTACTGCTCGGTGGCCACCTCTGCCTCGTCGTAGAGCTTGTCGACCTTCGCCTTCACCTCGCTCTTGGTCGGCTTGGGATCGGCGTGAGCGGCCTGAGAGGTCAGGGCCACGGCCGCAGCGGCGGTCGCGGTCAGCACGGTCACGCGGGCACGGCTCGGCTGCTTGGGACGACGGTGGGACGCCACGAAGGCGAGCTCCTTCTTCCTCAGAGCCGCCTACCGGGTCATGGGGGGAAGTGCATCCCCGGCTCCGTGCACATCACGGACTCGGCGGTACCCCCGCTGACACCCCGGTTGGGTGATCAATCGCGCGAAGGTTCGAGGCCCAACCCTAGTGACCATCTTGTGACCATTACAATCTTCACAGCGAGAAACTCGGCACACGACGCACTTCTTTTACTCACAACGCACGCCGTGTAGCGGCGACTTGACGGCCCGTTGCGTAGCGGAAGTTTTCGATGCCGGGACGTCCCGATGCGCCGATGTCCATCCGGTCTACACCTTGTGTGCGAGAAGCTGGACTTCCTGGAACTGCCGCCGGTCCGTGGGCTTCGGCTCGGTCACCAGGCGGGCCGACTCGGCCAGTCCATGGTCGCGCAGGAGCTGAACGAGGCGATCGGGATACCAGCGGTAGGCCGTCGCGACCACATGGTCGTAGGACTGTGTCTCGTGGTGGGGGCCGTCAGTGGCGGGGAACTCGATCAACAGGTGCCCGCCGGGAGCCAGGACCCGTGCGAACTCGGCGAGGATGGCGGGCAGATCCTGCGGCGGAGTGTGGATGACGGACCACCGCGAGAGCACCCCGCCGAGCGCACCGTCCTCGATGTCCAGCGCGGCCATCGAGCCGACCTCGAACCGCATCCCGGGGTTGGCTTCGCGGGCCAGCTCGACCATCACAGGGGAGGCGTCGACTCCGAAGGCATTCAGGCCCAGCTCGCGGAGGTGGGCTGTGATGTGGCCCGGTCCGCAGCCGAGGTCCGCGACCCCGCCGCCGTTCGCCCGTACCAGCTCCGCGAAGGCACCCAGGAGGGCGCGCTCCAGAGGGCGGTCACGCAGGGAGTCGTGGAACTGCTCCGCGTAGGTGGTGGCGATGGCGTTGTAGGCCTCACGGGTGGCGCACAGGGTGTCGGGTTCGGTCACCCGGAGACCGTAGCGGCAGAAGGAGGAGAGTGCCTGCGTTTCAAGAGTGCGATCCCCCGGTCCGCCCGGCTTCCGGCCGGTCCCCGGGGAGGGAGCGATGAGTTCCGCCGGCCCGGGGAGTCTCACTCCGACCACCGTTGTCGACGACATGGGAAGAACAAATGGCTCAGCTGCTGAAAGTGCAGAACTTCACCGTCTCAAGTGACGGAATCGGCGCCGGCGAGGATCAGACCCTTGAGCGCCCCTTCGGCCACGTCGATCCCGGGAGGCTGTTCGCCTGGGCCGGCGCCACGGCGAGCTGGCCCATGCGCACCGACTCCGGGGGGAGCCGGGGCCTGGACGACTACCTGACGCGCGACTTCGCACGCAACATCGGTGCCGAGATCATGGGCCGCAACAAGTTCGGCCCCCAGCGCGGACCCTGGCCCAACGAGGAGTGGCGCGGCTGGTGGGGCGACGAACCCCCTTTCCACACACCGGTGTTCGTCATGACCCACCATGAGCGCCCTTCGTTCACGCTCTCCGACACCACGTTCCACTTCGTCGACGGCGACCCGGCCACGGTCCTGGAGCAGGCGCGGGAAGCAGCACAGGGCAAGGACGTCCGGCTCGGCGGCGGGGTCACCACCATCCGGGAGTTCCTCGACGCCGACCTCGTCGACACCATGCATGTGGCGGTCTCACCGGTGAAGCTCGGGTACGGACTGCGACTGTGGGAGTCCCCCGATGAGCTGCTCGACCGGTTCCACCTCGATGTCGTGCCCAGCCCGAGCGGGGTGACCCACCACCTGTTCTGGCGGAAGTGACAGGCCTCGGGTGGGCCACCGTGGCCCACCCGAGCGTCCTGCGGCCAGACCACTTCGTGGCATCAGCCCCCGGCAGGCCCGATGAGCTGGAGGTCCACGTACCCGGAGTGCGGACTGCTCTCGGCGGGGCTGCCGTCACCGACGTCGATGTCCGCCACCTTCCACAGGCGGCCGGCGAATTCGAGAGTGTCGCCCACCCGGGCGTCCCGGTAGGCGGCGTCCCCGCCGTCACGGCTCGCGATGCCGATGTCGGCGCGCGGGCCCTGGTTGATCTCCGTCACCACCGCGCTGTACTGCCCGCTGTACTCGTTGTTCGGCACGTGCCACCTGAGGCGGAAGCGGCCGTCGACCAGAGACGGCCACGTGGCCTCGGAGCTGGGCTGGGGTGACTCGGTCACGTTCTTCTGGCCCTTCGGTGTGAGTACCACTCGGTACGTGCAGATCTGCGCCACCGTGAACGAGGCACCGCCCACGGTGACGGCCTGGCCCGGCTTCACGGTCCATGCCCGGGTACCGGCTTCCGCCGAGCCGAGCCCTGTCCCGTTGGTCAGGACAGCGGAACGGGCCGAGCCGTCCGACCGGGCTTCCTTGTACGACACGTTTCCGGCACCGCCGGGCAGCTTGACGAAACCACCGCGCAGCACGTGGAGCCCCTTCGCGGCGGAATTACCCGCGCACACCGGGCCCTTGTCGCGGGGCGGGGCGGGGCTCGTCGTGGACGCGCCGGGGGGCGGGGTCTGCCCGGACTGCTTTCCGGACGAGCCGCAGCCCGCCGCGAGCAGCACACAGCCGACGACTGCGGCAAATCGGGCTGCCTTCATGACTTGGGCACCTCCAGAGCCTGCGGATTCCCGAAGAACTCTTTGTACTCGTCGGGGGTGGCCACGATGTCCTTGTTGGGCGGGCCCCATGGGTTGCCGAGCACGATGTTCCCGTTCTCGAACCCCTTGACGAAGTAGACGTGACGGGTGGAGAAAGTGGTTCCCCACTTGTCCTGGCCCTTCTTGTTCACATCGTCCCCGCTGCCTGTGCTGACAATCACCGGATGCCCCGAGTTGAAACTCGTCCGCACCGAATCCACGCTGTTGTCGATGCCCTTGGAATCGTGACCGGTGACATAAGGAGGGGCCTTCTCGTTGTAGTCCCACTCGATCGCCCCGTACGTCCCGTGCTCCGTACGGTCGTAGCGCTTGTCACCTTCATGGCCGTCCGGCGCGCCGCCGTCGTCGCCACCGTAGACGAGAGCGAACGCCTTCTCGTAGTAGGCGGGCCACATGGCTCCCTTGGCATGAGCCGTCATAGGAGTGCCGTCCTTGTCCAGCGGTACGTCCGGGGTGACGGTGACCCATCGCTGATTACCGTCCTTGTCCCAGATGCGGACGTTGACGGTGCCATTGGGATTCTGCTTGATCCCGTCACGGATGAACTGCGGGTTCACCTGAGCCGTCGACGTGAGTGATGCGATGTACCAGCAATCGCCGAACCGTCCTTGGTTGATGTCGGCAGCGTTGATGTCCTGCCCGTTGGAACCAGGGGCGAACAGAGGGTCGGACGGAATACCCCAGTGCATTCCCTTGGCGTCCGCTCCGGACTGGGAATTCTTGCCATCCAGATAAGCGTCCGTCGTGTCGAATCCCGGCTGCATTCCCGGAAAAGCCGCCTGGGCCTTGGCCCAGTGGGCGGGGCCGAGCTTCGCCAGGATCCTGCTGAGATGGTCACGGCGCTCACCCTCAGGCAGGCCGTTCTCGTCCCACCACTTCCAGCCGCTGTCATCCGTGTTGTTGATCAGGTCGTTGTAGCGCTTCAGATCGGCCTCGGGAACACGGTCGAAGAAGGCGTCCAGTTCAGCGGACGTCATCCCGTCCAGCATGCTCTCGACCTTCTTCAGATCGTCTCGGTTCCCGTTGGTGCCGAAGTCCTTGCCGTCGAGTTCCTTGATCTGCTTCAGCGCATCCTTGATGTGCTGCTCGTCGGCAGGGGCCTCGTCCGCGAAGAGGAGAGCCGGGTCGACCGCGTAGCCATGCTCGATGAGCATCTCGCACTCGTCGAGCTGCTTGCTGCGGCGATCCATCGACCCGGCCATGTTGCCCAGTTCGTCGTCCAGCACTCCGGGCATCTGCGCGGGCCCGCCGAACAGCGACGGCATGAAGAAGACCTGGCCGACCAGGGGCTGCAGGAGCGGGTCGGTGGTAGCCGGTTTGCCCTTCATGAGCTGGGTCGCCTCGGTGAGAACGGAGGCCAGGTCCCGGTGCAAGCCACGCGCGTCGCCGCCCAGTTTGCGCAGACTGGCGGCGAGGGCACGTATCTCTGTGCTGTCGAAGCCACGGAATTCGGTCAATGCCCCAGTCCCGTCTTCCGTTTGGCCGAGCCCGTCTTCGCCTCATCGTCGAGCCGGTCCGCCTCGGTGTCCCAGCGGCCCGCATCGTGCATGAGCGCAGACGCCATCTGCCCCAGCGTGCTCTTGCGATTCGCGATCTGCTGCGTCGATCGGGTGGCGAACGGCCCACGCCAGAGTGGAGGATCGGTCTGCTGGGCCTTCTTCGCCGCGCCGTCCAGATGGGGCCCGAGCTTCTTGGCGAGCGTACGAGCCCTGCGCGCACAGGCGCGCAGATCGCCTGCGCGCTTTTTCAGCTGCTCCGGTGTTTCCCCCGCCGGTTCGTCCGGTCGTGCCATGGTGCGTCCCCCAGCCCCGTCAACCCTCAGATCGACCGGTAAGGCTAACACCCCGCAATCCGGGCTCACTTGGGTTGCGGCAGACGCTGTGGCTCCGAACTGGCCGGCCTCGGCCAGAAAGAACTGGCCAGGGCCACATGTCGCGCTCGACCTCAGCTCCGCGATGGAACGGGGCACACGGACCCCGCAGCCGCAGAACCCCGGCCACCTCGACCAACGCCCGACCCGCGGGTAACCTTACTCTGGAGTAAATACCTTACGGATTACGGATCACGGAGCCCGGACCATGAGTGACCGCCTCACGCGCTCCCCCGGCCTGCTGCCCTCCATGGTGCGTGGGGCGGTTGCCTCGCCCTTCAAGCGTGGGGTGTCGGCCGAGGCGCCCCTGCCCGCGACCCGGCTGGTGCGGGGCGGGGTGCGTATCGATCCCGGGCGTCTTGACTCGTACGCGCGGGTCTGCGGCTTCGAGCGGGGCGGCCCGCTCCCCCTCACGTATCCGCATGTCCTCGGCTTTCCGCAGGCCATGCGGCTGATGTCCGCGCGGGCCTTCCCGCTGCCGGTTCTCGGGCTCGTCCATACCGGTATCGAGATCACCCGGCGGCGGGCTCTGCATCCGGGCGATGAGCTCGAACTCGCCGTCTACGCCGACGGGTTGAGGGCACACCGGCGTGGTACCGAAGTCGTCATGGTGACCGAGGCGCGGGTGGCCGGTGAGCCGGTCTGGGAGTCGCGGAGTACGTATCTGGCCCGGCACCCGGCGCCCGAAGGCGTGGCAGCCCGTACGCCGGACGCGCCGCCGCAGGCCGCGCGCCACGCCCTCACCACCGCCACCTGGGAGCTCCCCGCCGGCCTGGGCCGCCGGTACGGTGCCGTCTCCGGTGACCGAAACCCGATCCACCTCCACCCCCTCACCGCGAAGCTCTTCGGCTTCCCGCGCGCCATCGCGCACGGCATGTGGACCGCCGCACGCTGTCTGGCCGCCGTCGGGACCCCCGAAGACGTCCACGTACGCGTCGAGTTCAGGGCGCCGGTGCTGCTGCCGGGGACCGTGACGTACACCGCCGGAGCGGGTGCCTTCCAGGTCCTGAGCCAGGGGCCCCACGGGGCGGAACGGATCCACCTCACGGGCGCGGTGACGGCGCCCAGCGCTCCCCGTTCATAAGGTTCTCCAGGCCCGACCAGGCGAAGTTCATCAGCGTCGACGCGGCTTCCCTGGCCGGGACTCCGGGCATCCCGTTCGCCCATCCGGCGAGGGATTCCGCCGCACCCACCAAGGCCTGCGCGAGTCCCGCCACATCGCCGTCCGGCAGGGCCGGGTCGCGGTGCGCCTCGCGGGCGGCCGCCGCGATCAGGCCCGTCACGAAGTTCGTGATCTCGTCGCGCATCGCTGCGGCTTCGGCGGCGAACGGCTCCCCGTGCGTACGCGCCTGGTGGTGCAGGATGTTCCAGCCGTCCTGATGGCCCCGGGTGTGCTCGAAGAAGGCGCCGACGCCGTGCCACAGCTGCTGGTCCGCGGGGTCCGCCGGGTCCACCCCGGCGCGTACCGCGGCGACCAGGGACTGGGCCTCCCGGCGGATGCACGCAGTGAAGAGCTCTTCCTTGGAGTTCAGGTACAGATAGATCAAGGGCTTGGACACGCCCGCCAGTTCGGCGATCTCGTCCATCGAGGCGGCCCGGTATCCGCGCTGCCCGAAGGTCCGCACGGCAGCGTCCATCATCTGCCGCTCGCGCACCGCCCTCGGCATCCGCTTGGCCTTGGCCGCCTTGACTGCACCCACCTCAGAGCCCCTCCAGCCAGTTGGTACACACCAGGCAAGGGTACGGGTCCGGCCCCTCTCCGTCGTACGGAGAGGGGCCGGGTGGCGTGAAGTGAACGATCAAGCAGCGGTCAGATCTGCTGGGACTGTCAGGTCTGCCGGGACTGCCAGGTCTGTCAGGCCGGTCAGATGTGTCAGGCCTGTCAGGTGAGTCAGGCCGCGACCGGAACGGACTGCTTCTCCTCGACGTCGGCGGCGTGCACCTCGCGCTCGTCGACCGGGGAGGCCGAAGCGGAGTTGAACGCGTCGAGGTCCAGGATCTTCTCGCGCGCCGAGACGATGACCGGAATCAGAGCCTGGCCGGCGACGTTCGTCGCGGTGCGCATCATGTCCAGGATCGGGTCGATCGCCATCAGCAGGCCCACGCCCTCCAGCGGGAGCCCCAGCGTGGAGAGGGTCAGCGTCAGCATCACGGTCGCACCGGTCAGTCCGGCGGTGGCCGCCGAGCCGATGACCGAGACGAAGGCGATCAGCACGTAGTCCTGGATTCCGAGGTGTACGTCGAAGATCTGCGCGATGAAGATCGCGGCGATCGCCGGGTAGATCGAGGCGCAGCCGTCCATCTTGGTGGTCGAGCCGAACGGCACCGCGAAGGAGGCGTACTCCTTCGGCACCCCGAGGCGCTCGGTGACCCGCTGGGTGACCGGCATGGTGCCGACCGAGGAGCGGGAGACGAACGCCAGCTGGATCGCGGGCCAGGCGCCCTTGAAGAACTGCAGCGGGTTGACCTTGGCGACCGTCGCGAGCAGCACCGGGTAGACCACGAACAGCACGATCGCGCAACCGACGTAGATGTCGGCGGTGAACGTCGCGTACTTGCCGATCAGGTCCCAGCCGTAGTCGGCGATGGCGAAGCCGATCAGGCCGATGGTGCCCAGCGGCGCGAGGCGGATGACCCACCACAGGGCCTTCTGGAGCAGTTCGAGTACGGCCTCGCTGATCTTGAGGATCGGCTCCGCCTTCGCGCCGAGCTGGAGTGCGGCGATACCGGCGACGGCGGCCATGAAGACGATCTGCAGGACGTTCAGCTGGGTGAACGGCGTGACGACGTCCGTCGGCACGATGCCGGTCAGGAAGTCGATCCAGGAGCCGGACCCGTCGGGCGCCTTGCCGTCCTTGGGCGTGAGACCGGTGCCCGCGCCGGGGTTGGTGATCAGGCCGATCGCGAGGCCGATGACGACCGCGATCAGTGACGTGATCATGAACCACATCACCGTGCGGGTGGCCAGCCGGGCCGCGTTGTTGACCTTGCGGAGATTGGTGATCGACACCAGGATCGCGAAGAAGACGAGCGGGGCGACCGCCAGCTTCAGCAGCTGGATGAAGATGCCGCCGACGTGCTCCAGCGTGGACTTGAGCCAGCTGATGTCCTGGCTGCGGGCGAGCCAGCCGAGCAGGACACCCAGGACCAGACCGGCGATGATCTGGGCCCAGAACGGGAACTTGTCGGATATTCGGGACTTCGCCGGACCGGCGCTGGGACTGCCGGTCGAGTCGGCGGTGGAAGGCGCCGTGGGATTCGCGGCGGAATCCTCGGAACTCGCGGGACCTGCGGACATGGGGACACTCCGGTGAGGACGCAGCTGTGTGCTCGGTACGGAGCACGGGGGGACGGGGGCGCGGCGCCTGTCAGTGGGGGCGCCGCCGCATGAGGCCGATCAGAAGCGGCGACAGGCCGCGGACATGCAGCGGCAGAGATCGACATGCAGGCGCTCCACGAGCGCAGGGCTCCTGGGATGCGGGCGCACGGCTGTCTTCATGTCGAACACGTTAACACTTGAACTTTGAGTGCCTCAAAGCCGTTCTTTGGGGCAGGGGCGCGGCAGTACGCGAAAACGCCGGGACCCCGGTGCTGGAGCGACTCGCTCCGGCCCGGGGTTCCCGGCGTGTGTGACGTAACTTACGGTGCTTGCCCGCGCCTTGGGACGGCTGCGGGGCCGCGGGTGGAACGGAAGCCGACGGCCTACTGGGTGAGGCCGTCCTCCTGCGTACGGTTGGCCTCCAGCTTGACCTTGGCCCGCTCGACCTTGTTGATCAGCTGCTCGGACATCTTGTCGCGCTGCTTGCGCAGCAGGACGAAGCTGAGCGGCGCGGAGATGACCAGCGCCAGCAGGATCGTCCAGATGAAGTTGGAGCCGCCGAGTCCCTTGGGGATGATGCCGAAGTGGACGAGGACCGCGCAGAAGACCAGGGATCCCATGAAGATGACGATCCGCATCGCGGTGTAGCGGATCGTGGCGCCCGGGTTGGCTACAGACACGGGTGGGGCCTCTCTCTTCGTACCGATGATCGCTGGTGCTTCAGGACCTGCCCGACAAGTGAAGCACGCCCCACTTGCGATCACCCCGGCCGGGGTAGGGGTGCGGCGCGTCGGGGTCAGAGCAGCGGCAGGTACATGATGATGTCGTCGCGGTCGTCGCCGGGGGCGACCCGGATCGCGTCCGGCACCCGGCCCACTTCCTTGTAGCCGCAGGACTCGTAGAACCGGTCCACCCCGGTGCCGCCCCGGCAGGTGAGGCGGATCGCCTCGATGCCGTCGAGGGTGCGGGCGGCGTCCGCCGCCGCTGTCATCAGGTGGCGGCCGTACCCCTTGCCCTGGTGGGAGGGGTGGACCATCACGGTGTACAGCCAGATCCAGTGGCGCATCAGGCGGTGCGTGTTGAGCGTGAGGAAAGCGGTGGCGGCGACCGTGCCGCTCTCGTCGCGGCCGACCAGCAGCCGGACCCGGCCCTCGGTCATCGCGGTCAGATGTTTGATCAGTTCCGGGCGGACGTCGTCGGACGTGACCGGCGGGACGAAGCCGACGGCGCCGCCGGCGTTCGACACATCCGCCCAGAGCGCGGCCACTTCGTCCCGCAGCCTGGCGTCCATCCGCGGGTCCAGTTCAAACGTGAGGCTCATACGACCAGCGTAGGAAAGCACGGAACCCCGGCCGTGCCCGGGGTTCCGTCATCGAGGCAGGGAGAGCGCGACCCGTTCAGAAGCGCATCGGCTGCGGGGCGTCACGGCGGGCCGGGTCCGGTCCGTCGAACTCGCGGACGATCTCGTACTGCGTGTTGCGCTCGACCGGGCGGAAGCCCGCATCACGGATGAGTTCGAGCAGGTCCTCGCGGCCGAGCTTGTTCGGCGTGCCGTAGTTGTCGGCGTCGTGGGTGATCTTGTACTCGACCACCGAGCCGTCCATGTCGTCGGCGCCGTGCTGCAGCGCGAGCTGCGAGGTCTGGACGCCGTGCATGGGCCAGAAGACCTTCACGTGCGGGACGTTGTCGAAGAGCAGCCGGGACACCGCGAAGGTCTTCAGCGCCTCGGCGCCGGTGGCCATCGTGGTCCGCACCTGGAGCTTGTTGCGGACCTTGCCGTCCTTCATGTCCACGAAGTCGTGCTGGTAGCGCAGCGGGATGAAGACCTGGAAGCCGCCGGTCTCGTCCTGGAGTTCACGCAGTCGCAGGACGTGGTCCACGCGGTGGCGCGGCTCCTCGATGTGGCCGTAGAGCATCGTCGCCGGGGTCTTGAGACCCTTCTCGTGGGCGAGGCGGTGGATGCGCGACCAGTCCTCCCAGTGGGTGGCGTGGTCGACGATGTGCTGCCGGACCTCCCAGTCGAAGATCTCGGCGCCGCCACCGGTCAGCGATTCGAGGCCGGCCTCGATCAGCTCGTCCAGGATCTCCGAAGCGGAGAGCCCGGAAATCGTCTCGAAGTGGTGGATCTCCGTCGCGGTGAACGCCTTGAGGGCGACCTGCGGGAGGGCTTCCTTCAGCGCGCTGAGCGAGCGCGGGTAGTACCGCCACGGCAGCGTCGGGTGGAGGCCGTTGACGATGTGCAGCTCGGTGAGGTTGTCGCCCTCCATCGCCTTCGCGAGGCGGACGGCCTCCTCGATACGCATCGTGTACGCGTCCTTCTCGCCCGGCTTGCGCTGGAACGAGCAGTAGGCGCACGAGGCGGTGCACACATTGGTCATGTTGAGGTGCCGGTTGACGTTGAAGTGGACAACGTCGCCGTTCTTGCGCGTACGCACCTCGTGGGCGAGGCCGCCGAGCCAGGCCAGGTCGTCCGTCTCGTAGAGCGCGACGCCGTCCTCACGGGTCAGCCGCTCACCGGCCCGGACCTTTGCCTCGATCTCGCGCTTGAGGCCTACATCGTTGATCGACGCAGTCATGTGCGGCCGCCTCCCATATGCGTACGTAAACAACCAGCCAACCGTACTCCCCCGCCCGCGCGGCTCCGGGACCCGGCTGGCACCCGGCCGGCAACCGCCTCGCTCCCGGTGCCGGGGCCGGGGTCAGCTCGGCTCGGGCAGCTCTCCGACCCGGTTCTCCCACTTGGTGGAGAGCACGATCGTGGTGCGGGTGCGGGAGACGCCCCGGGTGCCGCTGAGCCGGCGGATCGTGCGCTCCAGACCGTCCACGTCGTCCACCCTGACCTTGAGCATGTACGAGTCGTCGCCCGCGATGAACCAGGCGTCCTCGATCTCGGCCAGGTCCTTGAGCCGGTGGGCCACGTCCTCGTGGTCGGCGGCGTCCGAGAGCGAGATACCGATGAGCGCGGTCACCCCGAGGCCGAGGGACTTGGCGTCGACGGTGGCGCGGTAACCGGTGATCACTCCGGCCGCCTCAAGGCGGTTGATGCGGTCGGTGACGCTGGGCCCGGAGAGCCCGACCAGCCGGCCGAGCTCGGCGTAGGAGGCCCTGCCGTTCTCCCGCAGCGCCTGGATGAGCTGCCTGTCCACCGCGTCCATACTGTTGAAGCCTTCCATTGTTCAGCAATATCGCGAGTTTACGTATAGAATCTAAGGCATGCAGGGAAAACGCCCTGCGAATCTTCCATCAGGAGTGATGTTCACCGTGTACACGATCGAGATGGCCTACGCCCGGATGCGCGAGCTTCAGGACCAGGCCAACCGTTCGCGTGACCAGCGGCTCGCCGCCGCAGCCCCGGCCCGCCGTACGAAGCGGCACGCCAAGAAGCGCTGACCGCCGGGCGGTTCCATGACCGCCCGAGTACGTCAGTCCTTGCGGGAGCCACCGAGCTCTCCCTCCCAGCGGCGGTACAGCCGGTGCGGCACCCCTGCCGCATCGAGCACCCGCCCCGCGACGAAGTCCACCAGATCCTGGATGTGCGTCGCTCCCGCGTAGAACGCCGGAGAGGCGGGCAGCACCACGGCGCCCGCCTCGTCCAGGGACACCAGGTGGCGCAGGGTCTGACCGCTGAGCGGGGTCTCCCGCACCGCGACCACCAGCGGGCGCCGCTCCTTGAGCGTCACGCTCGCCACCCGCTGGAGCAGGTCCTTCGAGAGCCCGAGCGCGACCCCCGCCACGCAGGCGGTGGAAGCCGGGACGATGATCATGCCCTTGACCGGGTACGAACCGGAGGACGGCCCGGCGGCCAGATCCCCGGCGGCCCAGTGCCGTACCGCTCCGGTCCCCTCCGCGAAGAGGCCCGGGTCCACCGCGAAGGTGTCCGGCTTCCCGTCCGCGCCCCTGGCCAGCCAGGTCCGCAGATCCTCCGGCCAGTGCGCGTCGCGGAAGGCGATCCCGGTCTCGTCCAGCAGCGTCAGCCGCGACGAGCGGCTGACCACCAGGTCCACGGCCTCGCCCGCGTCGAGCAGCCCGCGGAGCACTGCCGCCGCGTAGGGCGTACCGGACGCCCCGGAGACCCCGACGATCCACGGCCGCCGCGGCTGCTGACTGTGTACATTCACGCGCTCCACGTGTCCGAGCCTATCCGGGCCCGTCCGGCCGGCCGGAGACGGGAGGCGGGTCGCCGACGAGGGGCGGCCCGGACGGGTGTCACACCGTCAGGCCCCGCACCAGCAGATCGAGCAGGGCGCACACGAACAGGGCGATCCCGATGAAGCCGTTGACCGAGAAGAAGGCCCGGTTCAGCCGGGACAGGTCGTGCGGCTTCACGACGTTGTGCTCGTAGACGAAGGCCACCGCGACGATCACCAGGCCGGCCCAGAAGAACGCTCCGGCGTCCGTCGCCACCCCGTACCAGACCAGCAGGGCCGTGGTCACCGCGTGACAGGCGCGGGCGCCGTACAGCGCGGCCGGGATGCCGAAGCGGGCCGGCACCGACTTCACTCCGTCCGCGCGGTCCGCCTGGACGTCCTGGCAGCCGAAGATCAGGTCGAAGCCGCCGATCCAGATACCGACCGCGAGGCCGAGGATGACCGCGTCCCAGGACCACTGGCCGGTGATCGCCAGCCAGGCGCCGACCGGGCCGATGGCCTGCGCGAGGCCGAGGATCGCGTGCGGGAAGTTGGTGAAGCGCTTCCCGTACGGATAGACCACCATCGGGATGACCGCGATGGGCGCGAGCGCCAGGCACAGCGGGTTCAGCGCGGCCGCCGCGACGAGGAAGACGACGACCGCGACCCCCGCCCCCGTCCAGGCCGACTTCACCGAGACCGCGCCGGTGACCAGTTCGCGGGAGGCGGTGCGCGGGTTCCGGGCGTCGATCTCCCGGTCGATGATGCGGTTGCAGGCCATCGCGAAGGTACGCATGCCGACCATCGCGACGGTCACCAGGAGCAGCCGCCCCCAGTGGATGTTGCCGTCCAGCCGGTACATCGCGGTCAGTGCGGCGATGTACGCGAAGGGCAGCGCGAAGACCGAGTGCTCGATCATCACCAGGCGGAGGAACGCCTTGGTCCTGCCCGGTTGCGGCAGCGCGGCGGCGGATGCGCTCACAGGCCGTACTCCTTCCAGCGCTTCGTCACCCGGTCGGCGACAGCAGGGTCGGACCGCACCATCTCGGGCCAGCCGCCGTCCCGGGTGTAGCCCTCCTCGGGCCACTTCCTGGTCGCGTCGATACCGGCCTTGCCACCCCAGAACTGCTGGTAGGAGGCGTGGTCGAGGTGGTCGACCGGGCCTTCGGCGACGGTCAGGTCACGTGCGTAGTCCGTGTTGCCGAGGGCCCGCCAGGACACCTCGTGCAGATCGTGCACATCGCAGTCCGCGTCCACCACGACGATCAGTTTGGTGAGCGACATCATGTGCGCGCCCCAGACGGCGTGCATCACCTTCTGGGCGTGCTTCGGGTACTTCTTGTCGATCGAGACGATCGCGCAGTTGTGGAAGCCGCCCGACTCGGGCAGGTGGTAGTCCACGATGTCCGGAATGATGATCTTGAGCAGCGGCAGGAAGAAGCGTTCCGTCGCCCTCCCCAGCGGGCCGTCCTCGGTCGGCGGGCGGCCGACGACGATCGACTGGAGCAGCGGACGGCGGCGCATCGTGACGCAGTCGATCGTCAGTGCGGGGAACGGTTCCTGCGGGGTGTAGAAGCCGGTGTGGTCGCCGAAGGGGCCCTCGGGCAGCGTCTCGCCGGGCTCCAGCCAGCCCTCCAGGACGACTTCGGCCTGGGCGGGGACCTGGAGCGGGACCGTCCTGCAGTCGACCAGCTCGATCCGCTTGCCCTGTACGAAGCCGGCGAAGAGGTACTCGTCGATGTCCTCGGGGAGCGGGGCCGTCGAGGCGTACGTCACGGCGGGCGGCGCGCCGAAGGCGATGGCGACGGGCAGCCGCTCGCCCTTCCTGGCGGCCACCGCGTAGTGGTTGCGGCTGTCCTTGTGGATCTGCCAGTGCATCCCGATGGTGCGCTTGTCGTGACGCTGGAGCCGGTAGAGCCCGAGGTTGCGGATACCGGTCTCGGGGTGCTTGGTGTGCGTGAGCCCGAGGTTGAAGAAGGAGCCGCCGTCCTCGGGCCAGGTGAAGAGCGCCGGGAGGCGGTCGAGGTCCACGTCGTCGCCGGTGAGGACCACTTCCTGGACGGGGGCGGCCTCCGGCTTCACCTTCTTCGGCGGTACGTGGACCATCGTGCCCAGCTTGCCGAAGGCTTCCCGTACGCCGACGAAGCCCTGCGGCAGCTCGGGCTTGAGCAGGCCGCCGATCCGGTCGCTGATCTCGTCGTACGAGCTGAGGCCGAGGGCCTTGAGCAGCCGCCGGTCGGTGCCGAAGACGTTCATCGCCAGGGGCATCGACGCGCCCTTGACGTTCTCGAAGAGCAGCGCCGGGCCGCCCGCCTTGTTGACGCGGTCGACGATCTCCCCGACCTCCAGATGGGGGTCGACCTCGACCTTGATGCGCTTGAGGTCGCCGTCGCGCTCCAGCGCCCTGAGCAGCGAGCGAAGATCGTCGTAAGCCATGCGGTCCAGTCTGTCATCCCCAGCGGTGAAGCCGGAGCCCGCCATGTGCCGGGCGGGACGGGGGCCGGCCGGTGCGCGGCGGCGAGCCGCGCGGCGGCCGGTGTCCGACCGCTAC
The DNA here is from genome assembly GCF_036014215.1 of Streptomyces sp. NBC_00440. Taxonomy (NCBI): domain Bacteria; kingdom Bacillati; phylum Actinomycetota; class Actinomycetes; order Kitasatosporales; family Streptomycetaceae; genus Streptomyces; species Streptomyces sp. NBC_00440. The sequence continues at coordinate 4,728,893 of NZ_CP107921.1, read as the reverse complement.
CCTGTGGCCGTCATCGGGGCGTTGCGGACGTCTCGCAGCAATTCCCGGGGGGAACGTTCGACCATGCTCAGGTATCTGCCCTTCCTGCTGGTCCTGGCGCTCTGGATCTACGCGTTCATCGACTGCCTGAACACGCCCGAGGAGGAGGTCCGCGGTCTGCCCAAGGTCGTGTGGGTCATCGTCATCCTGCTCTTCGGCGAGGTGCTCGTCGGGCCCGTCGCATGGATCGCGGTGGGCCGGACACGGCGCGGGGCGGGCGGCGGGCGGGCCGTCTGGACGGCGCCGGACGACAATCCGGAGTTCCTCAACAGCCTGCGCAAGGGGAACAAGAAGGACAGCGCGAAGGACGAATCGGTGCTCAAGGACTGGGAGGCGGACCTGCGCCGCCGCGAGAACGAGCTGCGCCGCCGCGAGAGCGGCGAGGACGCGACCTGACAGCAGGGCCGGACGGACGGGGCTGACGGACGGGGCTGACGGAGATGGACAGGCGCATGGACATGGATATGGATACGGGCATCGGTCAGGCCGTTCCGGACCGCGCTCTGGCGCGGCGGTGGCTGGCCACGGCGGTCGCCGAGGCGCGGGCCGGGCTCGCGGAGGGCGGCATCCCGATCGGGGCCGCGCTGTACGGGGCGGACGGCACGCTGCTGGGCCGCGGGCACAACCGGCGGGTCCAGGACGGCGATCCGTCGACGCACGCCGAGACGTCCGCCTTCCGCGCCGCGGGGCGGCAGCGGTCGTACCGGGGCACGACCATGGTCACCACGCTCTCGCCCTGCTGGTACTGCAGCGGCCTGGTCCGGCAGTTCGGGATCTCCCGGCTGGTGGTCGGCGAGGCCGCCACCTTCCACGGCGGCCACGACTGGCTGGCGGAGCACGGGGTACGCGTCGTCGTGCTCGACGACGCCGAATGCACCGCGCTGATGCGGGACTTCATCACACGCAGCCCGGAGCTGTGGAACGAGGACATTGGCGCGGAGTGAGGGGCGCCGTCCGCTTCCCGGCGCCCGAAAGCCTATGCCCCTGCCAACCCACCCTCGGTAAGCTGATGTTGACGCAGTGACATCTGCGCACACCGGCGTGGGAGGTGCTGTGGAAAGGGAGTTGTACGCACGGGGCGGTCTCCTCCACGGTCTCGCACCGCGGCTCATCGGTCTGCCGCCGCACGGTTTCCAGCAGACGCCCGTCGAGGCGTTCGGGGGCCGCCGGGACGACCTGCCGGTGACCGTACTCACCGGTGGGCGCGGCATGGGCAAGACCGTCGTGCTCAAACAGCTCCGCACCAACTACCGCGGCCGTACCCCCGTCGCACTCATCGACTGCGAGCACCCGGACTTCGCGGCGCTGCCGTCAGGGCACCGGCGCGCGCCCTTCTGGTCGCCGGCCACCGAGGCACTCTCCGTCCTCGGCGAGCAGCTGGGTCCGGCCGTGCGGGGCGCCGGAGCCATAGAGTTCCCCCGGCTGGCCGCCGGTCTGATGGCCATCGCCTCCACCGGGTGGGACCCGAACAACAGCCAGCAGGTGCACGACGAGGCGCTGCGGCTCGGCCTGCTGGTGGAGTCGGGGGCGCGGCTCAAGAGCCTGGGCAAGGGCTGGCTCGTCAAGCTCACGGCGAAGTTCGCCGCACTGTGGACGGGCGCGCCGCCCGGTCTCGACGTCATCGTGGAGACCACCGTCGAGTCCCTGCTCGAAGACCTCTTCGACCGGGGCCAGCGCGCCGCGGCCAACTGGTACGGGGACTACCCGGGCGCCGGCGGCCACGCCAAGCGCGGGCTGAGTCTGCTGGCCCTGCAGTTCCACCGGGAGCGCGACAGCGACGCCCGCGCGCTCGCCGAGCGGCATCTCGTGGGGGCGCTCCGCGCCGATCTGCGGGCCGCCTACCAGGGGATGGGGCGGCTGCGCCGGGTCGGCAGGCCGCTGGTGCTGCTCGACAACGTGCAGGCGCCGCTGGGCCGCAGGCTCCTGGAGCCGGTGCTGCGCGACCGTGCGGCGGGCCGTCTTGACCAGGTCGTCTTCATCGCCACGCTGCGCGGTGACGACCATCCGGCGCTGCACTCGGCCGAGCGGTGCCTGCTGCCCGAGGTCACCCACTCCACGCCCTGGACGCGGGGCACCGAAGTCGCGTCCGGCGCGCTCACCGTGGGGCTGACGGAGCTGGGCCCGGAGCATGTGAGCCAGCTGCTCGACCGCGAGGACCCGGGGATGCGGACCCCGCCGCTGCTGGCCCGCTCCATCCACCGGCTGACCGGCGGGCGCCCGCTCGGGGTGGCGCTGCTGACGAAGGCCGCCGGGCAGGCGGCCGCCCAGCTGACCGGGCCCACCGTGCCGGTCGACGGCGGCCCCGAGAACCTCACCCCGGGCGAGCTGCTCTCGCTGCCCGTCGCGCTGCGCGAGGACGAACCGGGCCGCCCGACCGCCACCGAGCTGCTCCAGCAGCTGGTGCCCCCGGCCAGGCTCGACCGGCTCGCCGTGCTGGCCGCAGCGCACAGCACGGCGGACGCCGAAGTGCTCGCCGCCGCCCGGCTCGACCACGACGGCGGCCGGGCCGGCGTCCTGCCGATGCGCGATCTGCTGGCCGACGAGTGCTGGCCGGCCGCGCCCGACCACTTCGTCGGCGACCCGTTCCTGCGCACCCTGCTGCTGCACCGGCTGCGCCACCCCACCGGGGAGGCCGCGTCGGCCTCGGAGCTCTGGCGCGAGGTCCAGGAGACGATGCGCGACCACTGCGCGGAGCTGGCTCCGCGCCGCCTCCACCACGAGCTGGCGCTCGGCACCACCGAGAACGCCGTCGCGCATCTGCGGGACACCTTCCGGGCGGCCGACGCCGCCGCCTGGCTCGACGAGCTGCGCTTCATCGCGTCGGCGCCGCACTTCGCGGAGTACGACGTACGGCGCGCGGTGGCGCTGGGACGGACCGACTCCGCGCAGCAGCCGCCGCCCGGCACCGACCGCGTGTTCCATCTGCGCATCCGCCGACTCCTCTACTGCGTATGGCAGTTGACCGACCTGCTGGCGCTGCCCGACGAAGGGCTCACCGAGAAGATGGGCGACGAGCTGGCCCAGCTGTCGGCGCTGCATCCGACCGGCAACGAAGTGCTCTGGCACGCCTCCAGGACCTGGCCGTCGGCCGTCCGGGAGTGGCGGAGCCCGGACCGTACCGCTAGCGACCCAGGGGGCATCACGCCGTGAGCAACAGGTTCCGCGAGTTCTTCTGGTACACGGGTCTGCGCCGCATCCTCACCTCGGCGGTGGTCCTGGTCCTGCTCGCCGGTGCGGGCATCGCCGCGTACGCCCTCTACACCCCGGACCTGCACTGCGCGAAGGGCGTCGACCGCCCCGAGAAGGGGGCGGAGTGCATAGGGGTCAACGGCGACGGTTACGACTTCGGGCGGCCCGCGCTGCACGAGGTGGCGCAGGCCATCGCCCGCGAGAACCGGACGCTCAAGAAGGGCCAGTACGCGACGGTGGCGCTGCTGCTGCCGCTGACCTCGACGGACAGCGACATGGCGAACAAGGTGCTGCACGAGGCGCAGGGCGCGTTCGTGGAGCAGTACCGCGCCAACCACGACGACAACGACCAGGTGCCGAAGATCCGGCTGGTCCTCGCGAACACCGGTATCGGCAGCGACCAGTGGCCCACGACGGTGCGCAAGCTCAAGGGCATGACGGGCGCCCCGGACAATCTGCGCGCCGTCTCCGGCGTGGCGACCAGCAGCGATGCCACCCGCAACGCGGTCAAGGAGCTGACCACCAGCCACATCCCGGTGATCGGCACCACCATCACGGCCGACGACATCTCCAACGGCCCCAACGGCATTCCCTTCCCGGGGCTCGCCCGGGTCTCGCCGACCAACAAGGACGAGGCCGACGCGCTGAAGAACTTCGCGGACATCGACCCGAAGAAGACACTCCTGGTGCGCGACACGCACCCCGGCGACCACTACACGGAGACGCTGCGGGCCGCCTTCAACGGAATGCTGGCGGGCGCCCCGTACGAGGACCGGGTGTACACCTCGCCGCCCGACCAGTCCGAGGACGGCTCGACCGCCAACACCTTCGCGCAGATCACCGACGCGATCTGCTCGGCCCGCAATGTGAACACGATCCTCTTCGCCGGCCGCCACACCCAGCTGCGGCAGTTCGTGAACGCGCTGGGCAACCGGATATGTGTACGGACGAAGTTCACCATCCTCACCGGCGACGAGGGTTCGTACCTCGGCTACGACACCAAGCTCAACAAGAAGGCGCTGAAGCCCAAGAAGGGCGCGGAGCCGGTCATCGTCCAGTACGCCGCGCTCGCGCACCCCGGCGCCTGGTCGAAGGCCACCGACCCGGGCATGCCGGCGACCGGCGGCAGCCCGGCCGACTACACGGCCTTCACCAACGCGGTGGCGACGGCTTCGGGCAACGGCGTCGGGCCGATCGGCCCCATCGACAACGCCTCACTGGCCGACGGCCAGGCGATCATCGCGTACGACGGAATGGCGACCGCGGTGACCGGGATCCGCAGGGCCAGGGCGAGCAGCAGCGTCCTGCCGGACATCGAGGACGTCGGCGCGGTCTGGTCGAAGCTGCAAGGGCCGCTGCGGGTGAACGGCGCGAGCGGCTGGATCTGCCTGGACAACTACGGGAACCCGTACGACAAGGCCGTGGCCATAGTGCAGTTGACGCAGACGGGGACCCAGGAGTTCGTGAAGCTCGCCTGGCCCGCGAAGACGAAGAAGCCACCGGCTCAGGAGTGCCTGCCGCCGCGCGGCCGGTAGGCGGCCCGCAGTTCCTCGCGTCGCTCGGCGCTCCCGGCGGGCCCGGCCGGTCCGCCCGGCCCGCCCGGCCGCAGGGGGTGGCCCTCCAGGGCCTCGTGCAGCAGCTCGAAGTGCTCGTGCCAGCAGGCCAGCGCGTCCGGCCGCCGGTCGTCGGGGCCGGTGAACTCGTGGGTGAAGCGCACCACGGTCGCCTCGGCCCCGACGGATTCCAGATGGAAGCGGATACGGCCGTGTCCGGCGAAGGTGTACTCGGCGACCCGCTCGCCGTCCCAGGCGGTGACGGTCCCGGCGGCCACCACCGGCACATCGGATCCGCGCAGCGTGACCCGGCCGCCGAGCCGCGACTCGAAGACATCGGCGGTGGCGAGCCACCGCCGCAGGCCCACCGGGGTGGCCACCGCACCCCACACCCGGGCCACCGCGTACGGCAGGAAGAGGGCGAACCGCAGGATGTGGGTGTCCCCGTGACTGGTGCTGGTGCCCTGTGCGATCGCCTCGGTCATGGTTCAAGCCTCGCCCCAAGAGGCGTGTTCCACACCGGAAGAGGGCCGGTTCACCGACGCGTGTCGGGAACCGGCCCTCTGCCGGCTGTCGGACTGGGTGGCTGTCGGACTGGTGGCTGTCGGACTGCCGGCTGTCAGACTCCGGCGTAGGAGTGCATGCCGTTGATGAAGATGTTCACGCCGTAGTAGTTCCAGATCCAGCAGGCGAAGGCGAAGAGCGCCAGATAGGCGGCCTTGCGGCCCTTCCAGCCCGCGGTGGCGCGGGCGTGCAGGTAGCAGGCGTAGACGACCCAGGTGATGAACGACCAGGTCTCCTTGGGGTCCCAGCCCCAGTAGGTGCCCCAGGCGTCGCCGGCCCAGATGGCGCCCGCGATGATCGTGAACGTCCAGAGCGGGAAGACCGCGGCGTTGATGCGGTACGCGAACTTGTCGAGCGACGCGGCGGACGGCAGCCGCGAGAGCACCGAATCGGCGAAGGCGCCCGGCTGCTCACCCCGCGCGAGCTTGGCCTCGTAGCGGTCCCGGAAGAGGTAGAGCGCGGTGCCGACGAAACCCATGTAGAACATGGCGCCGCAGATGATCGCGGTCGAGACGTGGATCCACAGCCAGTACGAGTGCAGCGCCGGGACGAGCTGGTCGCTCTTGGTGTAGAGCACCGTGGTGGCCACACCGAGGTCGAGCAGGACCGTGGTGACCAGGGCGAGCCCCAGCCAGCGGACGTTCTTCTTGGTGACGAGCAGGATCAGGTACGCCGCGACCGCCACCGAGGAGAAGGTGATCGAGAACTCGTACATGTTGCCCCACGGCGCCCGCTGCACCGACATGGCGCGGGCCACCACACCGCCCGCCTCCACGAGGAACCCGAGGACGGTCAGCGAGATCGCCATCCGCCCGTACAGGTCGCCCTTCTCGGTGCCGCCGGCGGCGCCGGGTCCGTCGGGGACATCGCGGGAGCCGGCCGCGGACCGGGTGACGATCTTCGGCCGGTCCAGTACGGCGGTGCCACCGCCCTGCTTCTTGACCTGCACGGCGGGGGCGGCGGCCGTGGTCGTCGTCAGCGCGGCGGCCGTACGGCCCACCTTGCTGCGGGCGCCGAACGTCCACTCCGCGATGTGCGCGAAGAAGGCCAGCGTGTAGACGGCCATCGACGAATAGATGAGCACGTTGCTGATGTTCGCCAGGTGCTCATTGGTTGCGGCGGCGAGATTCACTTCTCGGCCCCTTCGGGAGTCTCTGCGGATGCAGCGGAATCAGGCGCCGACGGCGCCACTGAATGGAGCGTTGCGGCCAGGTCGGCCAGCTCCTCGGGGAGCTTCGCGGATTCACTCCGGCCGAGCCCGGCCATCTCCACGACGGTCACGCCGTCCTCTCCCCGTACGGCGCGGACCCAGACACGGCGGCGCTGGATGAACAGCGATCCGGCGAGGCCCGCGATGGCCGCCAGCGCGCCGGCGAGCGCGTAGTCGGTGCCGGGCTGCTGCGAGATCTTGAAGCTGGCCCACTGCTTGACACCGAGGAACTGGATCGAGCCCTCGCCGTGCGGCAGCTTCATCGTCTCGCCGGGCAGCAGGAGCTTGGCGAGCTTGTTGCCCTTGCTGTCCTTGTACTGCGTCATGTGCTTCGAGTTGAGCTGGTACACGCTCTGCGGCAGCCCGGAGTCGACCCCGAGGTCGCCGTGGAAGCCGGAGACGGCCATCACGGGGAAGTCGAGCCCCGGGAAGGTGGAGAACATCGAGCCCTTGCCCTTGCCGGCGTAGGTCGGCACGAACATCGTCTGGAAGCCGAGCTGCTCCTTCTTGCCCGCGGCGTTGCGGTAGCCGTCCATCACCTTGATGGCGCCGGTCGACGTGGCGTTGGAGTCGAGCGGCAGCAGCGGCACCGCGTCGCGGTAGATCTCCTTGCCCTTGGCGTCCTTGACCGCGACGATCGGCGCGTAGCCGTGCGAGACCAGGTAGACCTTCGAGCCCTCGATCTCCAGGGGCGTGTTGACCTTGATGACGCCCTTCTTGTCCTTGCCGTTCGCGCCGTCGGAGTACGTCACCTGGGCTTCGTACTTGCGGGGCGTGCCGCGGTTGGGCCCGTTCTTCTCGTACGTGCCGACGAACTTGTCCAGCGTGAAGCTGAACGGCTTCAGATTGTCGGGGTCGAAGAGCGTGCCGGCCGTGAAGTCGTCGTACTGGGTGAGGGTGTTGGAGAAGCCGTCGCCGTCGACGACGAGCTTGCCGCCCTGGGACTTCCACAGCTGGCCGCTGGCGAAGGAGACCAGGAGCACGATCAGCGCGATATGGAAGAGCAGGTTCCCGGTCTCGCGCAGGAAGCCCTTCTCGGACGCGACGGCATCACCGGTGATGTGCGCGCGGAACCGGCGCTTCTTCATCATCGCGAGCGCGGCGTCGCGGACGGCCTCGGGCTCGGACTCCGTACGCCAGGTCGTGTACGCGGGCAGCCGGGTCAGCCGCTTGGGCGCGGCCGGCGGGCGGCCGCGCAGCTGTCCGACGAACTGCCAGGTGCGGGGCACGATGCAGCCGATGAGGGAGATGAACAGCAGGATGTAGATCGCCGAGAACCAGACCGAGCTGTAGACGTGGAAGAGTCCCAGCTTGTCGTAGATCGGCGCGAGCACATCGTGCTTGGCCTTGAAGTCGGTGACCTTCAGGGCGTCGATGCTCGTCTGCGGGATCAGTGAGCCGGGGATCGCACCCAGCGACAGCAGAAGCAGCAGGAGCAGCGCGACCCGCATCGAGGTCAGCTGCCGCCAGAACCAGCGGATCCAGCCGATGACACCCATGGCGGGGAGGCTGGAGACCGGTTCCTCCCTGGGCGCGGTGGAGAGCTGCGACCCGGCTGCGCCGAGGTCGTTCTCGCTCTCCGCGGTGTCGCTCCCGGCGGTGTCCGCGGCCTCTTCCGGAGGGGCGCCTTCCGGGTTCTCGGCCTCCGGGTTCGTGGCGTCCGTCGTTTCAGTCGTCTTGCTCATGTGGAACTCAGATCCCCACCGTGTAGCCGGATGACCAGACCTGCATCTCCTGGATGATGCGGTCCCAGGCGCCGGTGACGAGCAGCAGTCCGGTCACGATCATCATGATCCCGCCGATGCGCATGACCCAGGCGTAGTGCTTCTTGACCCAGCCGAAGGCGCCGAGCGCCTTGCGGAAGGCCACTGCCGCGAGCACGAACGGCACTCCGAGACCGAGGCAGTAGGCCACGGTCAGTATGGCGCCGCGGCCGGCGGTCGCCTGCTCGAAGGCGAGGCCCTGCACCGACGCGAGTGTCGGTCCCAGGCACGGTGTCCAGCCGATACCGAACAGCGCCCCCAGCAGCGGGGCCCCGACCAGGCCGGTCACCGGCCGCTTGTGGAAGCGGAATTCGCGCTGGGTGAGCCAGGGCATCATGCCCATGAAGAAGATCCCGAGCAGGATCATCAGCACACCGAGGATCCTGCTGATGAGGCTCTGGTGCTCCTGGAGCCGGTGCCCGAAGTAACCGAAGAGCGCACCGCCCGAGACGAAGACGGCGGTGAAGCCGACGACGAACAGCGCGGCGCCCGCAGCCATCCGGCCGCGTCTGGCCTGCGCGAGATCGGATCCGCTGACCCCGGTGACGTAACTCAGATATCCGGGGACCAGCGGCAGGACGCACGGTGAGAAGAAGGAGATCAGCCCGCCCAGTACGGCGATGGGCAGGGCGACCAGGAGGGCGCCGTTGGTGACGGTCCCGCTGATCCCGGATTCGGCGGCGACGGTGACGAGCGCGCTCACCGGATCACTTCTCCGTGAGCAGCGGGTCGATCATCTTGCGCAGCGTGTCCTCCTCGACCCCGCCCGCCTTCCGGGCCGCGATCTTCCCGTTGCGGTCGACGACGACCGTGGAGGGAATGGACTGCGGGTTCAGGCTGCCGGCCGGGAAGCGGAGCAGCAGCTTGCCGCTCGGGTCGTAGAGGCTCGGGTACGGGACGTCGTAGTTCTTCTCGAACGCCTGGGCCGGACCGGTGGAGGTGTCACGGGTGTTGATCCCGACGAACTCGACGCCCTTGGACTTGAGGTCCCTGGAGACCTTCGCCAGGTTCCCGGCCTCGGCGCGGCACGGCGGGCACCAGGAGCCCCAGACGTTGAACACCACGATCTTGCCCTTGTAGGCGCCGGCCACATCGAGTGTCTTGCCGTCGACGGTCTTGCCGGACAGTTCGGGCGCGGTCTGGCGCCCGCTTTTCGCCGCGGTGACAATGCCACTGCTGCTGGTGACGTAGCGGGAGCCCTGGGAACTGCTCACCTTGGCGCCGGATCCGCACGCCGACAGAGCGAGCGCGGAGACCGCGACCACTGCGCCCAGCTGGGCGGCGCGGCGGACGTCGGTGCGGCGGCGGAGAGGGCGCGTAAGAGCCATGTGAAAAGTTTCGCATGGCCGTTTCCCGGATCTCGGGCACCCCCCTCACTGCCCGGAAAGCCCGATGTCAAGCAGCCTTAAGGAAACTGTTCCAACCGCCCTCGGGCCGCTGTCCGACTTCGAGGGTACGCAGCTTGTCGAGCACAGCGGGGTCCTGTACATCGAGCCAGTCACAGAACTGCCGGAAGGAGACGAGCCGTACGTCGGGACGGCCCGCGATCTTCTTCATTGCTTCCTCGACGGCGTCCATGTAGAGGCCGCCGTTCCACTCCTCGAAGTGGTTGCCGATGTACATGGGCGCGCGGTTCGATTCGTACGCCCGCTTGAATCCGGCGAAATAGGAGTCGGCGGCCTGCTTGCGCCAGTACGGATACTGCGACGTCATGCCCTTTGTCGAATTCTTGGACTGGTTGGCCAGCATGTTGTAGTCCATCGAGAGCACCTCGAAGGTGTGCCCGGGGAACGGGATCTGCTGGAGCGGGAGGTCCCAGAGTCCGCCGCGCTTGACCGGCCATGTCTGCATTCCGCCGGGCGAACTGGCGTCGTAGCGCCAGCCGAGCTTCTTCGCCGTGGGCAGCAGATTGTCCTGACCGAGCAGGCACGGAGTGCGGCTGCCGACGAGTTCCTTCCGGTAGTCGAAAGGCAGCGGGGGCTCGTCGTGCCAGCCGGTGTTCGTACGCCATTCGGTGACGAACGAGACGGCCTGGTCGATCTCGCTCTGCCACTGCTCGGGCGTCCAGTTCCCGACCGAACCCGAAGTGGTGCCGCAGAAATGCCCGTTGAAGTGCGTCCCGATCTCGTGGCCGTCGAGCCAGGCCTGCCGCGTGTACTTCATGGTCGCCTTGATGTGGTCATCGTTGAGATAACCGATGGCGGAGGCGCCGACCGGGTTGTTCGGCGGGTGGTAGAGCGATTTCTTCGACTCGGGGAGCAGGTACAGCCCGGAGAGGAAGAACGTCATCCCGGCCTGGTGTTCTTTCGCGAGTTTCAGGAATCGCGGGAAAAGGCCGTTGCCGACCTCTCCCGCGCCGTCCCAGGAGAAAATCACGAACTGCGGCGGGGTCTGCCCCGGCTCCAGCGGGACCGGCTTGTCCGGCTGATTCGGCTGGAGGCCGGTGTCGGCGGTCGACCCGTCCCCGATCAGCCGGACCGGACTCTTCTGCGGGCCCGATCCCGCACCCTGGCTTCCCTTTTGCGCACTTCCGACTGTGGACTTTCCGCCGGCACCGCAGCCCGCCAGGCCGGCCGCGGCCGCAGCCCCGGCTCCCAGCCCCAGCAGGCCCCTCCTGCTCATGTTGCTCATCGCGTCACCCATCTGTTGCGTCGTCCGGCGGCCCATACAAGCGGGCAACCGGTCAGATGATGGGATTAACGTGATGGTTCCGACCAACCGGTACTATTTTTCACCCTATGCGCCGAACGCTTTTGCCTTTCCTTTGGCGGGCTTTGCACCAGCCAGGAGATGGGACGGCACCAGGTCCCTCGCCGGTTCCGTGTAACCGACGGAGACGATCCGGTCACCCTGGTACGTGAAGGTCGTCAGCGAGGCGAGCGTGCACTGCCGCTTGCGCGGGTCGTGCCACAGGCGCCGCCGCTCGACGAAGCTCCGTACGGTCCAGATCGGCAGCTGGTGGCTGATGCAGACCGCCTCGTGCCCGCGCGCGGCGTCCCGCGCGGAGTTCAGGGCGCCCATCATCCGGACGACCTGGTCCACGTACGGCTCGCCCCAGGACGGCCGGAACGGGTTGGTGAGGTACTTCCAGTTCGCGGGCCGGCTCAGTGCGCCGTCCCCGACGCCGAACGTCTTGCCCTCGAAGATGTTCTCGGCCTCGATGAGCCGTGCGTCGGTGGCGAGGTCGAGGCCGTGCGAGGTGGCGACCGGGGCCGCGGTCTCCTGCGCGCGCTCCAGCGGGGAGGCCACGACATGGGTGATGTCCCGGCCCGCGAGGTGCTCGGCGACCCGGTCGGCCATCTCCCGGCCCAGCTCGGAGAGGTGGTAGCCGGGGCGGCGCCCGTACAGCACGCCGTCGGGGTTGTGCACCTCACCGTGGCGCATCAGATGCACGACGGTGATCTCGTTGCTTCTGTCGCTGCTGCTGTCGCTCATGCGGACACCTCTGCGGCGGCTCGGGCGGCGGCGGGCAGTGCGGCGGCGATGCGCTCGACCGCCCGCTCGTCGTGCGTGGTCGAAACGAACCAGGACTCGAAGGCCGACGGCGGGAGATAGACACCCTGCTCCAGCATCGAGTGGAAGAAGGGGGTGAAGCGGAAGGCTTCCTGCGCTTTGGCGTCCTCGTAGTCGCGGACGGGGCTGTCACTGAAGAAGACGGAGAACATGTTGCTCGCCGTCTGGATCGTGTGCGCGACGCCTTCCTTGCTGAGCGCCGCGGTGACCAGGCCCTGGATCTCCAGGGAGACCGCGTCGACCTTCTCGTACGCGGCGTCGTCGAGCAGTCGCAGCTGGGCGAGCCCGGCGGCGGTGGCGACCGGGTTCCCGGAGAGCGTGCCCGCCTGGTAGACGGGGCCGACGGGCGCCAGATACCCCATGACGTCCGCACGTCCGCCGAACGCGGCGGCCGGGAAGCCACCGCCCATGACCTTGCCGAAGGTCATCAGGTCGGGGCGGACCCCGTCGACGCCGTACCAGCCGGCCTTCGAGGTACGGAAACCGGTCATCACCTCGTCGGAGATGTACAGCGCGCCGTCGGCGGAGCAGAGCTCCTTGAGCCCGGCGTTGAACCCGTCGACGGGCGGCACCACGCCCATGTTCCCCGCGGACGCCTCGGTGATCACGCAGGCGATCTCACCGGGGTGGGCGGCGAAGGCCTGGCGTACGGCTTCGAGGTCGTTGTACGGCAGGACGATGGTGTCGCCGGTCTGCGCGCCGGTCACCCCCGGGGTGTCGGGGAGCCCGAGGGTCGCGACACCCGATCCGGCGGCGGCCAGCAGCGCGTCCACATGTCCGTGGTAGCAGCCGGCGAACTTCACCACCTTGGCCCGGCCGGTGAACCCGCGGGCGAGCCGGATGGCCGACATGGTCGCCTCGGTGCCCGACGACACCAGGCGCACCTGCTCGACGGGCTCGATTCGGGCGACGATCTCCTCGGCGAGTGCGACCTCGCCCTCCCCCGGCGTACCGAAGGAGGTGCCGCGCGCGACGGCGGCCTGCACGGCGGCGACGACCTCGGGGTGCGAGTGCCCGAGGATCATCGGACCCCACGAGCACACGAGGTCGACGTACTCACGGCCGTCGGCGTCGGTCAGGTAGGGACCGGTACCGGACACCATGAACCGGGGCGTACCGCCCACGGCACGGAAGGCGCGTACCGGGGAGTTCACCCCGCCGGGGGTCACAAGGGACGCACGGTCGAAGAGCGTCTGCGAAACTGGGGCTTCGTATTCGTACGGATAGCTCACACAAGCCATGGTGTCAGAGGCGCAGACGGTATTGCGGACAGGTGTTTCACCGCACATCCGTGGGGGAGGTCTCTGACACGATGATCGGGTTGCGCGGCGGGGGCCGCGAGTGGTCGGGTGGAGATATGCATCGCGGTGGCGGACTGGGTGAGGGGACCGATGACCTCGGTCCCGAGCCTGCCCGAAGGGGAAAGCACCGACGAGAGGCAGAGGCGCGGGCGAAGGCACGGAGTACGGGAAGCAGGAGTGGTGGGCTTGTGGGCGTGACCTACAAGTACTTCGGCGCGCCCGACGGGGCGACGGCGGCCCGGGTGCCGGTCACCATGCGCCCCGAGCAGCTGGGCGGCGACGAGCTCGGCATGGGCGGCATGTTCACGAAGATAAAGCCGGAGACGATGGCCGCCATGGTCCTCACCGGCATCCAGGGCATACCGCTGGGCAAGGTGCCCCCACTGGAACTGGTCGTGCTGCACCCCGACTACGCGGTCGTGAAGCTCCCGATGACGGTCGTGGACCCGCTGCGCGGGGTCGGCGAGGAATCGGTAGGAGCCGCGGCCTTCATCTGGTCGACGGTCCCGGACCGCGGCGGCCCCCGGGACGCGTTCAACGCGTACCAACTGCTGCACGAATGGCAGGACTTCTCCCACCGGCTGCACGACGCGGGGCATCAGGCGTACTGCCTGGTGTGGCCGTGAGCGGAGCCGGTCCCCTGCCCGGTCTCCGGTGTGCCGTGCCGGACGGACCTGCCGGACGGACGTGTCAGGTGGAGCGGCGCACGGGGGGATCGGACCAGCCGAGCGGATAGAGCACGGCGTCCTTGCCCTGGACCGCGGGCTCACCGCCCGCGTCGCTGAAGGCCGTCAGGGCCTTCACCAGGGCCGACCTCTCTTCCGGTGCGAGCTTCTCCACCACCGTCGCGATCTCCCGGCGGCGGCGGGCGGTGACCTCCTCGACCAGTCGGCGTCCCTCGGCGGTGAGGCGCAGCAGTGTGGCCCGTCGGTCGTCCGGGTCGGCCTGCCGGTCGGCGAGGCCGGCCGAGATGAGGCGGTCGAGCATGCGCATCGCTGTCGACGGGTTCACATCGAGCAGCTCGGCGAGCACCACGAGTTTCGCCGTGCCGTACGTCGACAGCACGACGAGCAGCCGGAACTGAGGCAGCGTGACCCGGTCCTCCACCTCGGCCAGCGACCTGGCCGACACGGCCACCAGCAGACGGGACGCCGTCAGCACCGCGTGGGTCACCGCGTCGACGTCGTCGGCGCCGGTCCTCGGGGCAGCGCCGGGGCCGGTGCCCGGGTCTGCGTCGGTGCCGGAGTCAGTGGGGTGCGGTTGCTCGCTCATGGTTCTTTGTACCGCGCCCCGGTGCGGGTTCCGGCCGCCGGTGCCCCCACCCCGGCCGGATTCAGGACGTGGCTGCCGCGGCCACCGGGTGCAGCGCCCGCAGTGCGCTCTGGTGGGTGATCCAGCCGACCGGGGCGCCCCGGTCCGCGTCGAGTACGGGCAGTCCGGTGCCCGGTGCCGAGACCAGTGCGTGCAGCGCGGCCGACAGCGGCATGTCGGAGCGGAGCCGCGGCGGCAGTTCGGCGAGGTCCCCGGCCGTCGCCGGTGCTCCGGCCCGGCCGTCCGGGGTCTCGGCCAGGGCCTCCGCCACAGCGCGGGCGGTGACCGTCCCGACATACCGGTCGTCGGCGTCGAGCACCGGGAGGCTGCCGTGCTCGGAGTGGGAGAGCAGCAGCGCGGCTGCCGACAGCGTGGTCCCGGCGGGCAGCGGATGCGGGAGCTCTTCCATGACCTCGTCGACCCGCCGGCTGCCCAGCGGGGCGCCGGGGGCCGCGGCGTCGAGGTCGATGCCCCGGCGCCGGAGTTTCAGGGTGTAGACGGTGTCCTGGCTGAGCAGTTTGCTGACCAGGGTGGCGGTGACCACAGCCAGCATCAGCGGCAGGATGATCGAGTACTCACCCGTCAGCTCGAAGAGAATCACCACCGCGGTGATCGGCGCCCGCGCCGATCCGGCGAACACCGCGCCCATCCCGACCAGTGCGTACGCCCCGACCGCCCCCGCCGTGCCGGGCAGCAGCTGCTGCATGCCGATCCCGTACGCGGAGCCGAGCATCGCGCCGATGAACAGACTCGGCGCGAACACCCCGCCGGAGCCGCCGATCCCGATGGTCAGACTGGTGGCGATGATCTTGCCGACCAGGAGCAGCAGCAGGAACCCGGCGGCGTACCGGCCCTCGGCGGCGTTCTCCAGAACCGGGTAGCCGACCCCGTACATCTCCGGAAGCGCCAGCAGGACGACGCCCAGCAGGAGTCCGCCGGCTGCGGGCCGCAGCCACTCCGGGCCGCGCCACGCCCAGTCGCAGGCGTCCTCGATCCAGTAGAGGGCGCGGGTGAAGCCGATGCCCGCGCATCCGGCCGCGATGCCGAGCAGAGCGAACAGGCCGTACTGGGCGACGTGTTCGACATGGAACGACGGCAGGTTCAGAAACGCGGCGTTCCCGAACGCGGCCCGGCCGATGACGCTCGCGGCCACGCTGGAGAGGACGACAGCGCCGAACGACTCGATGGCGAAGTCCCGCAGGATGAGCTCCATCGCGAAGAACACCCCGGCCAGCGGGGCGTTGAAGGTCGCCGCGATGCCGCCGGCCGCACCGCAGGCCACCAGCAGCCGCATCCGGCCCTCGGTGACCTTGGCCAGCCGGCCCAGCGTGGAGCCGAGTGCCGAGCCGATCTGCACGATCGGGCCCTCACGCCCCACCGATCCGCCGGACCCGATGGTCAGCGCCGAGGCGAGCGACTTGACGACCGCCACATTCGCGTTGATACGGCCGCCGCGCCGGGCGACCGCGAGCATCACCTCGGGCACCCCGTGGCCGCGGGCCTCTTTGGCGAACCGGTCCACCAGCGGCCCGTACAGCAGCCCGCCGACGACCGGCGCGAGCAGCACGAAGAACGGCCCGAGCCAAGACACGTGCGGGTTCGCGGCGTGCCCGGCGCCCGCGTAGTCCGCGTGTCCGGAGAAGAGCTGGGTGAAGGTCTTGATCAGCCAGCGGAAGACTATGGACCCGAGCCCCGCGCCGATGCCGGTCACCGCGGCGAGCACGGCGAGCTTCCCGTGCTCCTCGCGCATCCTTGCTGCCTGTGCGACGCCTCTGCTCAACATATTTGCATTATGCAAAAATATACTGCGAGAAGCTACGCATGTGACTCTTTGCACTGGGCAAATGAATGGGGAGGGGCAGCACGGACGGGGCCTCCGGGCCCTACTCCCCTACTTCCCCGCCAGCCGCGCCACATCCGCCTCCGTGCAGAGGCGGAACCCTCCCTGGGAGCGGGCCGACGGCCTGACCGTAGAGTTGCCCTGCCCGCGCGAGACCCGTGTGTCCGTGTGTCCTCATGGCGCCGGGGTGCCGCCCGGCATCTCGTATCTCCCACATCTCCCGGATCCCTGACCTGCCCGCCTGCCGCACGCCTCGATCCGGGTGGTGCCCGAGCACGACAGGTTCCCTCCCCCTTGCGCTCATCAGTTCTGCCCGACCCCGTCCGGGGACCGCGCCCGGTCTCCGGCGCCCGCCCTCCCTGGATGAACCCTCGGGTCTTCCGTACGGAGGTGCTGGCCGGCCTGGTGGTCGGTCTTGCGCTGATCCCCGAGGCGATCTCCTTCTCCGTCATCGCCGGTGTCGACCCCAAGGTGGGCCTCTTCGCCGCGTGCACGATGGCCATGGTGATCGCCTTCGTCGGCGGCCGCCCCGCGATGATCTCCGCATCGACCGGCTCGGTGGCTCTTGTCGTCGCCCCGGTAGCCCGGGAGCACGGACTCGCGTACCTCCTGGCGACGGTGATTCTGGCCGGTGCGTTCCAGATCGTCCTCGGCGCCGTGGGCGTGGCGAAGCTGATGCGGTTCGTGCCGCGTTCGGTGATGGTCGGCTTCGTCAACGCCCTGGGCATCCTGCTGTTCACCGCCCAGATACCGAACCTGACCGGTGTGCCCTGGCCGGTCTATCCGCTGACCTGCGCGGGCCTGCTCCTGATGGTGTTCTTCCCGAGACTGACGAAGGTGGTCCCGGCGCCGCTGGTCTCCATCGCGATCCTCACCGTCATCACCGTTGCCGCCGGCATCGCGGTCCCCACCGTCGGCGACAAGGGCAGGCTCCCCTCGTCGCTGCCGGTGCCGGGCCTGCCGGACGTACCGTTCGACCTCCAGACCCTGACCGTCATCGCTCCGTACGCGCTGGCGATGGCCCTGGTCGGGCTGATGGAGTCCCTGATGACGGCGAAGCTGGTGGACGAGATCACCGACACGCGCTCCGACAAGACCCGGGAATCCATCGGACAGGGCATCGCGAACATCGTCACCGGCTTCTTCGGCGGTATGGGCGGCTGCGCGATGATCGGCCAGACGATGATCAACGTCAAGAACGGGGCCCGGACCCGGCTGTCCACCTTCCTGGCCGGGTTCTTCCTGCTCGTCCTGTGCATCGTGCTGGGCCCGGTCGTCTCCAGGATCCCCATGGCGGCGCTGGTCGCCGTCATGGTCCTCGTCTCGGTCGGCACCTTCGACTGGCACTCCATCAGACCGGCCACGCTCAGGCGGATGCCGGCCGGCGAGACCGTCGTCATGGTGATCACCGTGATCATCACCGTGGCGACGAGCAACCTGTCCATCGGGGTGGTCGTCGGAAGCGTCATCGCCATGGTGATCTTCGCCCGCCGCGTCGCCCGACTCGCCGGGGTCACCTCCGTCATGGACCCGGATGCCGGCCGGATCACGTACACGGTGACCGGCGCGCTCTTCTTCGCCTCATCGAACGAGCTGGTAACCCGGTTCGACTACGCCGCCGATCCGGACAGGATCGTCATCGACCTGACGGCCGCCCATATCTGGGACGCGTCGTCGGTCGCCGCACTCGACGCCGTCACCACGAAATACGAGCAGCGCGGCAAGGCCGTCGAGATCGTCGGCCTCAACCGTCCCAGCGCCGAGATCCACGGGAGACTCACCGGCGAACTCACCGGCGGTCACTGACCACGACACCGGGCGGGCAGTCGGGCAGGCAGTCCAGGCAGCCGGCCGGGCAGTCCGGCGGGGCGTCTTCACATGCCGGGCACCGGCAGCGGGCCCCCAGCACTGCGCCGTGCGGCTGATGTACGGCCCCCGGTCGACCGCGTACACCCGGCCCCTGCGGAATCCGGCCCGAGGATCGGCAGATGGCCAGGCATCTTCGGACGACGGATCCGGCAAGCGATCCGGCAGTGACAGGTTCAGCGGTGACAGGTTCAGGGGTGACCGATCCGGCGGCAGCGGCTCCGGCGGCCGTACGGGCAGGTGGGCGCCGTGGCCGGGAGCAGTGACGGCGGAGCCGACGGCGACCGCGCCCCGCGGCCGGCCGTACCGGCGACCGGGGCCAGCCCCTGGCAGCAGAAGCCGCGGAAGGAGCCGGGCCCTGATGCCCGGCGCACCGGCGGGCTGCTCGGCCGGGCGCGGGTGCTGGCCGGCACGGCGCCGCCCGGACCCTTCCGCCCCGCGTTCTGGCGCAGTCCGCTCCGCGGCCCGTGGCTGACGGCGGTCCTCGGCCTGGTCCTGCTGTTCGGCATCACGGTCGTGTTCGTCACCGGACTGCTGTCGTACGCCGCCTACAACCCGGGCCTGGGGGCGCTCAACGACAAGACGCCCGGCAAGGGGCTGCTGGGCTTCTACCTGTTCACCTGGCCCACCCACCCCTACTGGCTCTACCGCCTCACCCAGGGCGTCCACGTCACCCTCGGGATCGTCCTCATCCCGGTGGTACTCGCCAAACTCTGGTCGGTCGTCCCGAAGCTCTTCACCTGGCCGCCCGCGCTCAGCCCCGCCCACGCCCTGGAGCGCCTCTCGCTGATTCTGCTGGTCGGCGGAGTCCTCTTCGAACTCGTCACCGGTGTGCTCAACATCCAGCTCGACTACATCTTTCCCGGGTCCTTCTACACCCTGCACTTCTACGGCGCCTGGGTGTTCATGGCCGCCTTCGCCGCCCATGCGGTGCTACGGCTGGGGCGGATGTGGCGGGCGGTGCGCTCCCGTACCCTGCGCTCGGTCCTGGCCACCGACGCGGCGCACACCGAACGGGAGCGGCCCGATCCGTACGGTCTGGTCGCCCCCGCGCCCGCCCGGCCGACCATGAGCAGGCGGGGCGCGCTCGGACTGGTCGGCGCCGGATCGCTGGCCCTGCTCGTGGTGACCGCAGGGCAGAGCATCGGAGGCTCCCTGCGGCGCACCGCACTGCTCGCCCCGCACAACCGCGACCCCCGGCCGGGCCCGAACGGCTTCCAGATCAACAAGAGCGCCGGCGCCGTCGGCATCAGGGCGTCGGACATCGGCCCCGGCTGGCGCCTGGAGATCCGCGGGGCCCGTCAACTCACCTTCACCCGAGCGCAGTTGCTCGCCATGGACCAGCACACGGCCCAGCTGCCGATCGCCTGTGTGGAGGGCTGGTCCACCGACGACCAGAGCTGGTCGGGGCTACGCCTCTCCGACCTCGCCGCACTCGCCGGGGCCCCGCACGCCACCAGCGTCCTCGTCGAATCCGTGCAGCGCCAGGGCGCCTTCCGCAAGGTGCTCCTGGCGGGCAACCAGATCAGCAACCCGCTCTCGCTGCTCGCCCTGCACGTCAACGGAGCCCCGCTCTCCACCGACCACGGCTACCCCGCCCGCATCATCGTTCCCGCCAACCCCGGCGTGAACAACACCAAATGGGTCCGCCGCCTCACCTTCCGGACGTGACCATGAGCCTCTTCTCGCGCCGCTACGGCGCCCACCCCGTCCATCTGCTCGTCATGGCCTGCTGCTTCACCGTCGCCGGGTACGCGGCGGTGCAGCTCCTCATGGGCCGTACCGTCGCCGTCGCCGTCTGGTTCATCGGTGCCGCGCTCCTGCACGACCTGGTCCTGGTGCCCCTCTACAGCGCCGCGGACCTCACCGCCCAGGCCGCGCTCCCGCCGCACAAGGGCCGCCAGGGACCTACGGACAGCAAGGGACCTACGGACAGCGAGGGCCGCAGGGGCCGTACGGGCCGTTCGGCGGGGCGCCGTGGGCTCAACCACCTGCGCACCCCGGTGGTCCTGTCGCTGCTCCTGCTGCTGGTCTGGTTCCCGCTGATCCTGCGCAGGTCCGCCCCGTACCACCAGGACACCGGGCTCTCGGACAGCGTCTACCTCGACCGGTGGCTGCTGATCACCGCGGGGCTGTTCGTGGCCTCCGCGCTCACCGCCCTGGTCAACACGGCCCGCCGGCGCCACCGCTCCCGGCCGACGGCTGACGGCTGACGGCTGACGGCTCCAGTGCGGATCGCGGCCGGTGAGAGCGAGCACCCGGTCGAACGCGGAGGCCCCGGCCGCGACCGGCACCGGCTCGCCGAAGATGTGGCCGCGCTGGACCGCCACGTTCCGAGGTGACGCGGTGACCGGGGTGGCGGCCGGGGCGGAGCCCCCGGGAGCAGGCGCTCCCGGGAACCGGCCATCGGCGGCCCCGGACCTCAAGGGCGGTACCACCTCACGGGCAGCACCAGGGGGATCGTCCGGGGTAGTGCCCGTTTCAGCTGCTGAGGAGTTCGTTGCCCGCCTTCAGGGCGTCGCCCCCGGCCTTCGCCGCTCCCTTCACGGCGTGCACCTTCTTGCCGACGTTGTTCCCGACGACACTCTTGGCGATGGGCTTGGCCTGCTCGCCGACAGCGGCCGTGGTCTGGGCAGTGTCGCTGAGCGTGCCCCCGAGGCTGCTGGCCTGGGCGGCGGGAGCGAAGGCGGCGAGGAGGGCGGATCCGGCGGCGGCGGTGGTGAGAATTCGACGTACGTTCATGGTCGGGGTAACGCACGGAGGCGTCCGAAGGCACGCCCCCGTCAGCGGATCGACCCCGACTGGCCGCCGATCCCACTCGCACGGGGAGTTCACAGGGGCTGGCGAATGGTGGGCGCCGAGCGGCAGCCATTCGGCAGCCCCGGCATATTTCCGGCACATTTAACTGCGTGACACAGATTCTGTTGCACGCTTAACATTACGGACCACTCGTACCGGGCACGCACACCCGGCATACGCACCGGACACCCGGGGGCCCGCCCCCGGACCCACCGAAAGGACCCTCACATGACCGTCCTCGTCACCGGAAGCCGTGGCAAAGTCGGCTCCGCCCTCATCCCGCTGCTGCACGGCAAGGGAGTGGAGGTGCGGGCCGCGTCGGCCGCTCCCGGGCGCCTCTCCCTCCCCGACGGCGTGGCAGCCGTACGGTGCGACCTCCATGACCCCGCCACCTTCCCGGCCGCGCTCGACGGGGCCGACGCGGTCTTCCTGTACGCGGAGCCCTCGCAGATCGGCGCGTTCGTCCAGCAGGCCGAGGCCGCGGGCGTCCAGCACATCGTGCTGCTCTCCTCCAGTTCCGTGCTGGGCCCGGAGGCATCCGAAAGCGCGATCGCCGCCACCCATCTCGCCGTCGAACAGGCGCTGGCCGCCTCATCCGTCGAGACGACCTTCCTGCGGCCCGGCGCGTTCGCGGGCAATGCCCTCCAGTGGAAGTGGGCCCTGCAGTCCGCGGGCACCATCGACCTTCCCTACCCCGGCAGTTACTCCGACCCGATCCACGAACGGGACATCGCCGAGTCCGCGTACGCCGCACTCACCGAACCCGCGCTGCGCGGCCAGGCGTACCACCTGACCGGTCCGCAGTCGCTCACCTTCACCGAGCAGATCGCGGCCCTCGAAGCCGCGACCGGCCGCGCCATCCCGTTCCGGCGCGTCGCCCCCGATGCGTGGAAGGAGTCGGTCAGCCCCTATCTGCCCGCCGCAGCCGCAGACAGCCTGCTGCACTACTGGGCCACGTCCGACGGCGTCCCCACCACCGTCACCGACCAGGTGGAGATACTCACCGGCCACCCGGCACGCACCTTCGCCACCTGGGCCGCCGAGAACGCGGCAGCGTTCACCGCAGCACCCAGCACAACCGCCGGACCCACCGCCACCGGACCCGCAACCACCTGACCCTGCCGGCTCTCCCCCGGCTCTCCCCCGGCTCTCCCCCGACACAGCGGAAATCTCTGGCCCGGCCCCCCGGCCCGATGACATCCTGACAGCGTGAACGGACCGGAGATCCACCTCGAAGTCGCCCCTGAACTTCGCCTCTTCCTCCCGTCGGAACGCCGCCAGGGACGTACGGACCTGGTCACCGACGGCTCGTCCACGCTCGGCCACGTCGTCGAGTCGGCCGGCATCCCGCTCACCGAGGCCGGCCGGCTGGCCGTGGACGGCCGGACCGTACCGCCCTCGCACATCCCGCGCGCGGGGGAGACCGTCGAGGTGTACGCGGTGGAGCGCCCCCAGCAGGTGCCGGGCGCCCCGCTCCGCTTCCTGCTCGACGTCCATCTCGGCACGCTGGCACGGCGGTTGCGGCTGCTCGGCGTGGACACCGCGTACTTCAGTGAGGACATCGGCGACCCCGCCCTCGCCACATACTCGGCGCAGCACCGGCGCGTCCTGCTGTCCCGGGACCGTGGCCTGCTGCGCCGGCGCGAGCTCTGGGCCGGGGCGTACGTCTACAGCGACCAGCCCGACGAGCAACTCCGCGACGTACTGGGCAGGTTCGCCCCCGACCTCGCACCCTGGACCCGGTGCAGCGCCTGCAACGGCGAGCTGGTCCCCGCCTCCAAGGAGAGCGTGCGCGGACGGATCGAGGGCGGCACCGAGCGCTCCCACGACGTCTTCGCCCAGTGCGTCGCGTGCGGGCGGGTGTACTGGCGCGGGGCGCACCACCACCGCCTGGAGGCGATCGTGGCCGATGCGCTGCGCGAGTTCAGCCCAGCTCCCCGCTCCGCAGACGGCTGATCTGTTGCGCGCTCATCGCCACGGTCCGCCGCATGTGGTCGGTGAGCAGGGCGATCTCCCGGTCGTCATAGGCGTCGAACATCGCGAACCAGGCGCCGTTCAGCTGCGCCCAGACCGCCCCGAACTCCGCCATACGCGCGGGCACCGTCACCACGAGCACCTTCCGCCGGTCGTCGGCGTCGCGCTGCCGCCGCACATAGCCCGCGCGCTCAAGGCGGTCGACGAGCCGGGTCGCCGACCCGGTGGTGAGCCCGGTCAGCTCAGCGATCCGCCCCGTCGTGACCGGCCCCGGTTCGAGACTCAGCAGATTGAGGCACTGCACATCGGTGGGGTGCAGCCGCAGATGGTCGGCGAGAGCCTGGTTGAACAGCGCGTACGCAGCCATGTACCGGCGCGAGGTGGCCCCCAGCTCGGCCATGAGCGCGCTGCGCGGCCCGGTCTTCTGCGTCATGCAGAAATCGTAGACCTGCCACGCTGTGCCCCATGCTGATCCTCCGCTCGGTTGCCCTCTTCGTCCTCGCCGCACTCTTCGAGATCGGCGGCGCCTGGCTGATCTGGCAGGGCGTACGGGAGAGCAGGGGCTGGATCTGGATCGGCGGCGGCGTCATCGCGCTCGGCATCTACGGCTTCGTCGCGACCCTCCAGCCCGACGGCCAGTTCGGCAGGATCCTCGCCGCGTACGGGGGGATCTTCGTCGCCGGGTCGATCCTCTGGGGCATGGTCGCCGACGGCTACCGCCCGGACCGCTGGGACGTGACGGGCGCACTGGTCTGCCTGGCCGGGATGGCCGTGATCATGTACGCACCACGCGGCCGCTGAGACCGGGCATATCCTGGCAGCCCGTCCCGCACCGACCGCCCTGGCCGCACCCGGCCGCCGTCCCGAGGAGCCTCCCCATGACCGCCGCGCCCGCAGCCACCAACCGCATCGCTGTCGTCACCGGAGCGAGCAGCGGCATCGGCGCAGCCACCGCACGGCAGCTCGCCGCAGCCGGCTACCGGGTCGTGCTCACCGCGCGCCGCAAGGACCGCATCGAGGCCGTGGCGGCGGAGATCAACGCAGCGGGCCACCAGGCCACGGCGTACGTCCTGGACGTCACCGACCGCCCGGCCGTCGAGGAGTTCGCCACCGCGTTCCCCACCATCGGTGTCCTGGTCAACAACGCGGGCGGCGCACTCGGCGCCGACCCGGTGGCCACCGGCGACCCGGCGGACTGGCGCCAGATGTACGAGACCAACGTCATCGGCACACTCAACCTCACCCAGACCCTGCTCCCCGCCCTGGTCGCGAGCGGCGACGGCACGGTCGTGATCGTCTCGTCCACGGCGGGCCACGGGGCGTACGAGGGCGGCGGCGGTTACGTGGCCGCCAAGAACGGCGCCCGCGTGCTCGCCGAGACCCTCCGCCTGGAGATCGTGGGCCGGCCGGTACGGGTGATCGAGATCGCCCCCGGCATGGTCAGGACCGAGGAGTTCGCCACGACCCGCTTCGGCGGCGACGAGGAGAAGGCCGCCAAGGTCTACGCGGGCGTGGCAGAGCCGCTGGTGGCGGATGACGTGGCGGAGGCCATCACCTGGTCGGTGACCCGCCCCAGCCACGTCAACATCGACCTCCTGGTGGTCCGCCCGCGCGCCCAGGCGTCCAACACCAAGGTGCACCGGGAACTGTGAAACAGCCCGACCGGCTACGGGTCAGCCCTTCACACACACAACCTGCTTGATCTTGGCGACGACCTCGACCAGGTCCCGCTGCTGCTCCATGACCTGTTCGATCGGCTTGTAAGCGGCCGGGATCTCGTCCAGCACGCCGGAGTCCTTACGGCACTCCACACCACGCGTCTGCTCCACCAGATCCTGAGTGGAGAACCGCCGTTTGGCGGCGTTGCGACTCATCCGCCGGCCCGCCCCGTGCGAGGCCGAGTTGAAGGCCTTCTCGTTGCCGAGACCCTTCACGATGTACGAACTGGTGCCCATCGATCCGGGGATGATCCCGTACTCGCCCGAGCCGGCGCGAATGGCCCCCTTGCGGGTGACCAGCACGTCCACGCCCTCGTAGCGCTCCTCCGCCACATAGTTGTGGTGGCAACTGATCTCCTGCTCGAAGGTGACCCGCGCCTTCTTGAACTCCTTCCGGATCACGTCCTTGAGGAGACCCATCATGATCGCGCGGTTGTACTTGGCGTACTCCTGGGCCCAGTACAGGTCGTTCCGGTAGTCACCCATCTGCGGGGTGTCCGAGATGAACACCGCCAGGTCCCGGTCGACCAACCCCTGGTTGTGCGGGAGCTTCTGCGCGATGCCGATGTGGTGCTCGGCCAGTTCCTTGCCGATGTTGCGGGACCCCGAGTGCAGCATCAACCACACGACGCCGTCATCATCCAGACAGACCTCGATCATGTGATTTCCGCTTCCGAGCGAACCCATCTGCTTCGTAGCCCGGCCCTGACGGAACTTGACCGCTTCGGCGACCCCGTCGAACCGCTCCCAGAAGTCGTCCCAGCCCGCCGCCGGGAAGCCGTGCAGCCGGCCCGGTTCCACCGGGTCGTCGTGCATCCCCCGGCCCACCGGAATGGCCTGTTCGATCTTGGAGCGCAGCCGCGACAGATCCCCCGGAAGATCGTTCGCCGTCAGTGACGTCTTCACCGCCGACATTCCGCAGCCGATGTCCACACCCACGGCCGCCGGGCAGACCGCCCCGTGCATCGCGATCACCGAGCCGACCGTCGCGCCCTTGCCGTAGTGCACGTCCGGCATGACGGCGAGGCCCTTGATCCAGGGCAGTGTGGCGACGTTCCGCAGCTGCTGCATCGCGCCGTCCTCGACCGACGCCGGGTCGGCCCACATGCGGATGGGGACTTTCGCGCCCGGAACCTCTACATACGACATAGCTCCTCGATTCCCCCGAACAACATGAAAGAGAAAAATACGCATCAAGATCCGCGAAAACGACAGCGGACCGGCGTGTACACCAGTGCGTGCGATAGACATTGTGTCCGGTCACCGTCATCAGGCGGTATCCGTTTTCCGTTCCGAAGGGAGCCTCGGACAGTGCAGCGAAGGGCTTACGTTCCCGGCTTGGTGCTGCTCGCAGCGCTCGTCACCGGCTGCACGACCGGTTCCGGGACCGATGGTTCCGCCGCCGACGCGAAGCCCGGTGAGACCACTCCCGCCGCGGCGCCCGGCAAGTACTCCACCCTGCCCGAACCCTGCCGCGCCGCCGACCACGGCGTTCTGAAGGACATGTTCCCGGAGTTCGCCGACCTGCCGAAGGACCAGCAGGAGCAGGCGTACGCGGGCACCCCCGAGGCCACCTTCGACACCGACCGCCAGGTGGGCTGCCGGTGGAAGGCCGACGCGCCCACCGACGCCCACCGGCTGCGTATCTCGATGGAACGCGTCGTGAGTTACGACACCACCGTCAGCGACGACGACCAGGCCAAGACCCTCTACGAGCAGAAGCTCGCCGCCGCCGGCCTCCCGGCGGACGGCTCCTCACCCACCGCGACCGCGTCCACCGGCGCGGATGGCGGTACGGACACGGGCGCGGACGGGGCCGCGACCGGCGGCACACCGGCCACCGGGAAGCCCGGGAAGCCCGGGAAGAACGGCGGGCAGAAGGGCGGGCAGGAGGACAGCACGCCGGACGCCACGGCCGGCGGGCAGAGCGACGACGACCAGTCGGCGGACGGCCTCCAGTCGCGTACCCTCAGCGGCCTCGGCAGCTCCGCCTTCCTCGCCGACATCCCGGCCAAGGCAGGCGCGGCATCCCCGCAGCACACCGTCAGGGTGGTCTTCCGCGCGTCGAACGTCCTCGTCACCGTGGAGTACAGCGAGGAGCCCGCCGAGGCGGGCGCTCCCCCCGACACCAAGACCTTGCAGGACAGGACGCAGACCATGGCCGGCAAACTCGCCGACCAGATCGGCGAATAGTCCGCCGGCCGGCCCTCGGCGTACCGTGGCGGCCCGGACGTACACACAAACGACATATATGACCCGTACGCCCGGTACGCCCCGTACGACACCTGAGCGAAGGAACCATGCACCGATCAGCCCCGCGACTCACCCGCCTTCTCGCCTGTGCAGCCGTCCCCGTGATGCTCGTCGTCGCCGGCTGCTCATCGGACTCCGGCTCCAGCGGCAAGAAGAACTCCAGCTCCTCCCCCGCGCCCAGCGCGTCGGCGTCCCCGACCGTCGCGAAGGCGGTGTACCCGAAGCTGCCCGACGCCTGTAAGTCGATCCCGGCGAAGACCGTCTCGGACCTGGTCCCCAAGGCGAAGGACAAGTCGGGCACCGCGGATAAGTCGACCGACCTGTCGGCCCGCGCCGGCTGTTCCTGGAACGGCCTGGAGAGCAAGGGCACCAAGGGCTCCCAGTACCGCTGGCTCTCCGTCTCGTATCTGCGCTTCGGCTCGGACTCCGTCCTCGGCAGCGGGCAGAAGCGCGCGCAGGACCAGTACGCCAAGACAGTGGCCGACGTGAAGGCGACGGACGGCGCGAAGAGCGTCAAGACGGTGACCACACCGGGCATCGGCAACGAGGCGACCACCGTCACCTACGAACAGCGCAAGACCGACGCGGACTTCATCTACGCCGTGGTCATCACGCGTTCGGAGAACGTCGTCACCGTCGTCAACCACAACGGCGCCGGTTACGAAGGCCTCAAGTCCCCCTCGGCCGACGACATGTCGAAGGGCGCGCAGACGGCGGCCAAGGCTGCGGTCGCCTCGGTGGCCTCGGCCAACAAGTAGCCCCCGCAAGCCTTTTCGGGAACCCGCCTCCGGAGCCCGGCCCCCTCGGGGACCGGGCTCCGGGCGTACCCGCGCAACGCCGTCCGTACACATGTGCCAGGCTGTGCCCGCCGGATGTCGAATTCAGGAGGGGACCGCGGGTGGCCGCGATGCAGCTGACACGCACGCACCGGATACTCATCGCGCTCGTCGTCGCGGGCGCGGTGATCATCGCCGGGATCGGTTTCGTGGGTTCCTACGCGGCCGTGCGCGAACTCGCCCAGGAGAAGGGCTTCGGCTCCTTCTCGACGGTCTTCCCCATCGGTATCGACGCGGGGATCTGTGTGCTGCTCGCACTGGATCTGCTGCTGACCTGGATCCGTATCCCGTTCCCGCTGTTGCGCCAGACCGCGTGGCTGCTGACGGCCGCGACGATCGCGTTCAACGGCGCCGCGGCCTGGCCCGACCCGCTGGGGACGGGGATGCACGCGGTGATCCCGGTGCTGTTCGTGGTCTGCGTCGAGGCGGCACGCCACGCGGTGGGCCGGATCGCCGACATCACGGCCGACAAGCACATGGAGGGCGTGCGCCTCACCCGCTGGCTGCTCGCACCGGTCCCCACCTTTCTGCTGTGGCGCCGGATGAAGCTGTGGGAGCTGCGCAGGTACGACGAGGTCATCAAGCTCGAACAGGACCGGCTGATCTACCAGGCCCGGCTCCAGGCCCGGTTCGGGCGCGCGTGGCGGCGCAAGGCGCCGATCGAGTCGCTGATGCCGCTGCGGCTGGCGAGGTACGGGGTCCCTCTCGCGGAGACGGCCTCCTCCGGGCTGGCCGCGGCCGGCATCGAACCGGTGCTGCTGTCCCCGGTGCCCGCCCTGGAGGCGGGGACCACTGCTGCGGGCCCCGCCGCCGCGCCCGCACCGGCCGCGACGGAGGCAGCGGTCCCGCCGGGCCCCACCGGCCAGGCGCGGGAGCAGGAGCCGCCGACCACGCACGAGAGCCCGTGGTTCGCCGCGCCGCAGGTCTCGCAGGAGGCGTACACGGGCACCTACGACCCGGCGTACGAGCCCGCGTACGACCAGCAGTACCCGCAGGATTACGACCAGGGTTACGAGCCGGGTTACGAGCAGGAGTACCGGCAGGGTTACGAGCAGGGGTACGACGACCCGTACGCGCAGGGTCACGGCCCGCAGCACGGCGATCCCCAGCAGGCCCAGCAGTACGACCAGACCCAGCAGCCCCAGCAGTACGACCGGCCGGACGCCGCCGGCTCCCCCGACCCCGCACAGGTCATGGTCCCCACCGGCGCGGGCGGTTCGCGCCCCCTCGGTGGGGTGATCCCCGGGCCGCGCGCCGAGTCGCACCCCGCCGACGCGGTCACCGAGACCACCGGCACCCCGGAGACCACCGAGGCGGACAGCCCGGAGGTGCAGGGGCTGCCGGAGGACGTGTCCCGCGAGGACGCGTACTTCGGGGCCTACCGGAAGTTCATCAGCGAGAACAACGAGGTCCCGACGGTGCGTCAGTTCGGCCGGTACCTCAAGGACCTGTACGGCGTCACGGGCCGCAACAGCGAGACCCTGAGCGACAGTTCGCTCCGCCCGTACCTGGCCCGCTTCCAGCACCGTTACGCGGAGGAGCTGGACGCGGAGCACATCGCGTAACCGGGCTGCACGGAAAGCACGGAAAGCACCAGGGCCGCTGCCCCGGGAAACGTCCCCGGGGCAGCGGCCCTTCGCCGTACCGTTCCGTCAGGCAGCGAGCAGCTTGCGCACCCGGTCGGCGCCGACGGCGAGCAGCAGCGTGGGCAGCCTCGGCCCGGTGTCGCGGCCGACCAGCAGCTGGTAGAGCAGGGCGAAGAAGGTGCGCTGCGCGACCTTCAGCTCCGGGGTGGGCTTGGCATCCGGCTCGAAACCGGCCTGGACCTTCGGTACGCCGTAGACGAGCGTCGTCAGACCGTCCAGCGACCAGTGCGTGTCGAGACCCTCGATGAGCAGCCGCAGCGACTCACGGTCCTGGTCGCCGAGGGCGGCCAGGGTCTCCGTGTCCGGCTCCGCGCGCACCAGGGTGCGCTGCTCGGCCGGGACCTGGGTGGTGATCCAGTTCTCGGCGCGGTCGAGCCGGGGGCGTACGTCGTCGAGCGAGGCGATCGGGTTCGCCGGGTCCAGTTCGCTGAGGATGCGCAGCGTCTGGTCCTCGGCCCCGGCCGTGATGTCCGCGACGGATGCGAGCGTGCGGTACGGCAACGGGCGCGGGGTGCGCGGGAGTTCACGCTCCGCCGTGCGGGCCGCGCGGGTGTGCGCGGCCGCGTCGGCGGGGAGCGCCGAGCCGTCGGCGACCTTGGTCTCCAGCTTGTCCCACTCGTCGTAGAGCCGCTGGATCTCCTGGTCGAAGGCGATCTTGAAGGACTGGTTGGGCCGGCGCCGCGCGTACAGCCAGCGCAGCAGCGGTGCCTCCATGATCTTCAGCGCGTCGGACGGGGTGGGCACGCCGCCCTTGGACGACGACATCTTGGCCATGCCGCTGATGCCGACGAACGCGTACATCGGCCCGATCGGCTGCACGCCGTCGAAGATCTCGCGGACGATCTGTCCGCCGACGACGAAGGAGGAGCCGGGCGAGGAGTGGTCGACGCCGCTGGGCTCGAAGACGACGCCCTCGTACGCCCAGCGCATCGGCCAGTCGACCTTCCAGACCAGCTTTCCGCGGTTGAACTCGCTGAGCAGGACGGTCTCGGAGTGCCCGCACGCGGTGCAGGTGTAGGACAGCTCGGTCGTGTCGTCGTCGTACGAGGTGACCGTGGTGAGGTCCTTCTCGCACGCGCCGCAGTAGGGCTTGTAGGGGTAGTAGCCGGTGGCGCCGCTGCTGCCGTCGTCCTCGTCGGCGGCGCCGGACCCCTCGGCGGCCTCGATCTCGGCCTCGTCGAGCGGCTTCTGGCCCTGCTTCTGGCCCTGCTGCTTCTTGTTCTTGCCACCGGCGCCGTCGGCAGCGCCCTGCTTCGCCGGGTCCTTCTTGGTGCGGTACCGGTCCAGGATGGCGTCGATGTCGGCGCGGTGCTTCATGGCGTGCAGGATCTGTTCGCGGTAGGTGCCCGCCAGATACTGCTCGGTCTGGCTGATCGGGTCGTACTCCACACCCAGCTCGGCGAGCGCCTCGACCATGGCGGCCTTGAAGTGCTCGGCCCAGTTCGGGTACGCGGACCCGGCCGGGGCGGGCACCGAGGTGAGGGGCTTGCCGATGTGCTCGGCCCAGGACGCGTCGATACCGGGGACGCCGTTCGGCACCTTGCGGTACCGGTCGTAGTCGTCCCAGGAGATGAGGTGGCGCACCGTGTAACCGCGCCGCCTGATCTCGTCGGCGACCAGGTGCGGGGTCATCACCTCGCGCAGGTTGCCCAGGTGGATCGGGCCGGACGGCGAGAGGCCGGACGCGACGACGACCACTGGTGCGTCGGCGCCAGAGTGTTTCGCGCCCGCGGCACGGCGCTCCGATTCGGCGATGACATCGTCCGCGAAACGGGAGACCCAGTCGGTCTCGGTGCTCTGAGCCACGATCGGCACGTCCTTCTTTCTCGTACGCCTTCAAGCAAGGGCGACTGCCATTCTCCCAGGTCCGTCCTGGAGAGCGAAAACGGCTTTCCAGGCCGTGGTACGGCCATGGGATACTTGGCCTGATCCCCTGTACCTCTATGGAAACGGCAGTCGGCCCCATGCCTGAGCCAGTCTCGGTCAATTCCCTCGCTTCGACGCTCCAGCAGCACCTTGCGGACGCCCTGACGGCAGCTCTGCCGGATGCCGGTGCCGCGGACCCGCTGCTGCGCCGAAGTGACCGGGCCGACTTCCAGGCCAACGGGATCCTGGCCCTGGCGAAGAAGCTGAAGGGCAATCCGCGCGAGCTGGCGGCCACGGTCACGGCGGCGCTCCCGGCGAACGACCTGATCAAGGAGATCGAGGTCTCGGGCCCCGGCTTCCTGAACATCACGCTCACCGACCGGGCGATCACCGAGACCCTCGCGGCGCGCGCCGCCGACGCGCGCCTCGGTGTGCCGTACGCCGCACAGGCGGGCACCACGGTCATCGACTACGCCCAGCCGAACGTGGCGAAGGAGATGCACGTCGGGCATCTGCGGTCGGCCGTGATCGGCGACGCGATGGCGAAGATCATGGAGTTCGGCGGCGAGACGGTGATCCGCCGCCACCACATCGGGGACTGGGGCACCCAGTACGGGATGCTCATCCAGTACTTGATCGAGCACCCGCACGAGCTGGACCACGAGGGGGGCGAGGAGGCCGGCGAGGCCGCCATGTCCTCGCTCGACCGGCTCTACAAGGCGTCGCGTGCGGTCTTCGACTCCGACGAGGAGTTCAAGGCGCGCTCGCGGGACCGGGTGGTGGCCCTCCAGGCCGGGGACCCGGAAACGCTGGCGCACTGGCAGCGGTTCGTGGACGAGTCGAAGATCTACTTCTACTCGGTCTTCAACAAGCTGGACATGGAGATCGCCGACGCGGACATCGTCGGCGAGTCCGGCTACAACGACGTGCTGGAGGAGACCTGCCGGCTCCTGGAGGAGTCGGGTGTCGCGGTCAGGTCCGAGGGCGCGCTCTGCGTCTTCTTCGACGATGTGAAGGGCCCGGACGGCAACCAGGTCCCGCTCATCGTGAAGAAGACGAACGGCGGCTACGGCTACGCGGCCACCGACCTCTCGGCGGTCCGCAACCGGGTGCAGGACCTCAAGGCGAACACCCTGCTGTACGTGGTGGACGTACGGCAGTCGCTGCACTTCAAGATGGTCTTCGAGACGGCCCGCCGGGCGGGCTGGCTCGACACGGGCGACGGCGAGGCGAAGCCCGTGCACCTGGGGTTCGGCACGGTCCTCGGCAAGGACGGCAAGCCGTTCAAGACCCGGGCGGGCGAGTCGGTGCGGCTGGTGGACCTCCTGGACGAGGCGATCGAGCGCGCCACGGCCGTCGTACGGGAGAAGAACAACGAGAAGGTCGGGCTGACCGAGGCCGAGATCGTCGAGAACGGCGCGCAGATCGGCATCGGCGCGGTGAAGTACGCGGACCTGTCCACGTCGGCGGCCCGCGACTACAAGTTCGACCTGGACCAGATGGTGTCGCTCAACGGCGACACCAGCGTCTACATCCAGTACGCGTACGCCCGTATCCAGTCGATCCTGCGGCTGTCGGGCGAGGCGAAGCCGGCCGCGCACCCGGAGCTCGAACTGGCACCGGCGGAGCGCGCGCTGGGGCTGCACCTGGACCAGTTCGCTGAGGTCCTCGCCGAGGTGGCCGCCGCGTACGAGCCGCACAAGCTGGCCGCGTATCTGTACCAGCTGGCCTCGCACTACACGACGTTCTACGCCGAGTGCCCGGTCCTCAAGGCCGGGACCCCGGAGCAGGTGGAGAACCGGCTGTTCCTCTGCGAGCTGACCGCGCGCACCCTGCACCAGGGCCTGGCGCTGCTGGGCATCCGGACGCCCGAGCGGCTGTAGCAGCGCGCGGGCCGCGCATCACTGCAGGGCCGGTTCCCAGGTGTCCCCGCCGAGCGGGTGCACATACCGGGGCCGGCCCTGCACGCTGCTCGCGCGGAACGGCTTGCCGTGGTCGTCCAGACGGATGGTCCCGTGCCGGTCGCCGCTGCTCCACTGGAGATCCAGGTACCAGCTGACGTCGTGGGCCGCCGTACTGGCTTTGATCTCCAGGACCTGCGGATCGCTGGATGACACCCTGTACGGGAAGTCGGTGGCCGGGATCTTGCGGTCGCCCTGCACCCCGGCGGCCGGTTCCGTCAGCGGGGTACCGGCGTCCAGGTTCACGTCGAAACCGGCCGGCTTGAGCCCGCCGCCACAGCCGTCGCCCATCGCGTACGAGTTCCAGGCGAGCGGCGCGTGACGGCCCACGATCCGCACATGCAGGGCCTGCAGCACCACCGCGTCCGCCGTCTTGCCCTGCACGGACAGCTCGATGCGCGCACCGCCGCTGGAGACACCGCCCAGCGCGGTGGCCCAGCTCGCGGCATCCTGTTCGGCCGGGGGCGGCGGCATCTTCGCGGCCGGCCGGTCCACCAGATACGACTGGCTGCACTGGTCGTCCCAGACGTACGGCCGGACGTTCACCGTGAGCGGTACGGCGGGGGTACTGCGGCCGTCGGCGCCCAGGTCACCGGCGTCCGGTGCGGGATGGGAGGCCGCAGGGGTGGACGAAGCGGTACGGGACGGAGAGGGTGAGGGGGACACGGAGCCGGACGGCCGCGGCGACGGACTCCCGGGCAGGGACTCGCCCGCCGGGGGCACCGGTTTTCCGCCGGCGACCGCGCTGACATGGGACGCGTCGTCGGAGCGCAGCGTCACGGCGACGGGTACGGCCACGGCGGCGACGGCGACCACGGCGGCCCCGATCAGCCAGCGGCGGCGGTTCCCGCGTGACGGGGCGGGCGCCCGGTCCGTCCCGAGCGTGGCAGGGGGAAGCTCCGGCCCCACGGCATCGGGACCCGCCACTTCCGGGTTCCGTACGTCTGGATCCCGCACCTCCGGATCCCGCACCTCCGGATTCCGTACCTCCGGAACTCCTACGTCCGGGCCCCGTCCTTCCGGAACTCCGGCTTCCGAAGTGCCTGCTCCCGAACCCCTCACGTCCGGAGCCGTCACCTCCGGCTTCACCGCGACCGGGGCCGTGTCCTTGGGCCGTCGTCTCGCCGCGTCGGCCAGCAGCCACCGCCGGTGCAGCGCCAGCAGTTCCTCCGGAGTCGCCGCACACAGCCGTGCGAACCGCTCGACCGGCGCGTACTCGGTCGGGACGGCGTCACCGTTGCAGTACCGGTGCACCGTGGACGTACTCATGTGGAGCTTCCCCGCGATGACGCCGTAGCTGCGTCCGGAGCGTTCCTTCAGCTCCCGGAGAAGCGTGGCGAATTCCTCGGTCTCCGAGCCCACAGCCGCTGTTCCCCCTCGTTCCACGTCCCAGGCAAGCGTTCCAGGGGCGTTCCATCCCTCCAGGTCACAGTACGCGCCGGCGTTCCAGTGTCCCCAATGGCCCGGGAACGATTGTGGCCGGAACAGGCCGCCCGCCAAGCTGAGTTCGTGTTCAACCGCCTCCGGCACGGAACCTGCCGCGGCTTGAGCCCCGGTCTCGTCGACGGGCTGGCTCTCGTCGTACTGGCCGCTTCCATCACCACGGTCGTCACTCTCATCGCATACCTCTGAGGGCGCACACCGGCGCTCACCCACACTCCACCACGGGGAGAACAGCCACCATGAACATGAGCACCCGCATCACCCGCATCACCGCCGCAGCCGCCACCGGCCTGGTCGCCGCACTCGCTCTCACCGGCGTATCGGCCGCCACCGCCAGCGCGGCACCGGCCAAGGCCGCCAAGACCGTGACCTGCACCCCCGCCAACACCAAGATCTCGGTCTCCACGGTCAGCCGCCCCATCAACCACCTGCTGATCAAGGCCACCAACAAGGGCAAGACCCCCTGCTACTCCTACGGCGCCCCGCTCATCGGCTTCGACCACCCGCAGTCGACCGTCTGGACTCTGGACGAGAGCCGGCCGCAGGCCGTCGTCACGCTGAAGCCCGGCCAGTCGGCGTACGCCAGTGTCCTCACCTCCGGCGGTGACGGCGCCGGAAGCGGCGGCCACTTGTCCAAGGAGATGTCGCTCAACTTCGAGGGCCGCGCCATGGCCGGTTCGGTCGGCCCCACGGCCTTCCCCAAGGTGCCCGCCAAGACCTGGGTCGACGACTCCGCCGCCGTCTCGTACTGGCAGTCCACAGCGGCCGACGCGCTCATCTGGTAACCACCCGGCGGACAGCCGCGCAGCCTGACAGACCCGTTGGCCCCACACACCGAATCCCGTAAGGAACCCCCCATGCGTATCCGCCGTACTCGTCGCGCCCTCACCTTCCTCGCCGTCGCCGGGGTGACCGTGCTCGCCACCGCGGCCTGCGGTACGAACGGAAGCAGCGCCGCCGACTCCCCGAACGGGGGCAAGGGCGCGGGCTCTTCGGTGTCCGGCTCCCCGGCCTCGGGCTCGTCCGCGGAGAAGACAGCCGACGTGTCCGCGGCGAAGGAGGGCAAGACCGGTTCCTCCGCGCAGGGCCAGGACGCCTCGGGGACTTCGGGCTCCTCCGGGGCTTCGGGGGGCAACAGCGGCGGGTCCGGGTCGGCCTCGGGCACGAGCGGTGCCGCAGCCGCGAAGGGCGGCGCCTGCACCACCGGCTCCGTGAAGATCTCGCTGGCCGATACGGGCGGCACCCTGCCCGCAGTCCTCCTCAAGGCCACGAACGCCTCCGGCAGCAGCTGCGACCTGTACGGCTTCCCGACCGTGGGCTACCCCGGAGCGCAGTCAGCCATCGGGGCCAACGAGCACAGCAAGCCGCAGGCAGTGGTCACCCTCGCCCCGGGCAAGTCCGGGTACGCCGCGATCAGCCTGCCGAGCGGCGCCGACAAGCACCGCGAGAAGGTCCTCACCATCGGTCTGCGCGGCAGGGACATGGGCCCGATCGACGGCCAGGACACGGTCACCGCGTTCGGCTCCGGAATCGCCCTGACCGACAGCTCGATGGTCACCTACTGGCAGTCGGACGAGGCCGCCGCGCTCCAGTGACCGACCGCTCGACCGGGCCCCGGCCCACTGCTCCGGCACCATGACGCGCCCTGGCCCCCTCCCCCGGCGGCCAGGGCGTTCCGGCGTCCCGGGTCACCTCAGGACGGCTGCTGCCCGCCCAGCGGGAAGTCGGCCCGGCTGCTCCACACCGTGCCGTCGTAGGCGACCAGTTGGACGGAGCGTACGGCTGCGCCGAACGGCAGCTTGTCGCGCACATCGGCCTCGACCGTGTCCAGTACGGCGGGATCCTGCCCCTGTGTCATCGTCACGTGCGGCGCCGGATCACCGAACCTGCCCCGGTACGGCGGTGCTTCGGGCCAGCGTCCGTGCACCGCCCGGGTCAGCGCCCGGATCGGTCCGTCCGGCTCGGGGGCCAGATAGAGCAGCCCGGGGAATCGCCCGCACTCCCGGAAGCTCACGTCGAATGCGCGATGCCCGCCGAACAGCCCGGCCAGGGCGCCGAGTACGTCCTGATCGATGCGGTCCTGCCTCAGGAACGGATAGAGCACGGTCAGGTGCGCCGGAATGCCGTCCGCCGCCATGGGGTCGAACCGCTCGCGCCAGCCACCGACCACGGGCTCGGCCTCGGGCACCGTGATCACCAGAGCTGTGTCGCCCGCCTGGTACATGTCCACTCCGTCCTCAGGGAGGACGCCACACTGCCACAGCAGCGGACAGCGCGACATCGGCTCACCCTCGACCGCATTGGTATACCCAGATGGAAAAGACCCTCCGGATCACTCACTCCTCGCTGGAGTAAATGCCATGAACTCCGCATAACAGACAGGGCAATTCGCATTTGGTATGCCGAATGCTAATGTCGCCTCGTCTCCGCCGCTGACGGCCGTCCGGCTGGGCCCGCTCCGGACACCGCACCCCGCAGGAGGCTCCATGCGCACCCGCCGCCGCGGCACCCGTTCCCAGGGCGCCGTGCCGCAGCGCAGGGCCGCCTCCGGGAGAATGCGCGCGGCGCACCGTGGCCGCGAGAACTGCGCGGCCGTGGCGCCGCCGACCTGTTCCCGCAGCAGCCACGCCGTTCCAGGAGACGCCTTGCCGAACGAATCACCCGAAACCGGTGCGTCGCACGTCACCCACGCCGAGCGGACCATTCGCGCCCGCATCATCTCCGGTCAGTACCCGCCGGGCGCCCGGCTGCGCGAGCGCGAACTCTCCGATGACCTGGGGGTGTCGCGCATCCCCGTCCGTGAGGCGCTCACCCGGCTCACCGCGGAAGGGCTGGTCGAGATCTCCCCCCGCCGTGGCGCATCCGTACGGAATCTCTCGCTGCGCGATGTGGCCGAACTGTTCGACCTGCGGCTCAGCCTGGAGGTGTTCGCCGCCCGCAGGGCCGCCGAGGTATGCGCGGCCGGACGGGGCGGCGGTCGGCTGAGCGAGCTCATGGAGGTGGCCGAGGACGCCACCCGGCGCGGTGACGTGCATGAGATCACGGCCGCCAACACCGCCCTGCACGCCGAGATCGTCGCGATGACCGGCAACCGCCTGCTCCGGACGGCCCTCCAGCCCTCACTCGGCCTGGTCCAGTGGCTGTTCACCCTCACCGGCGGTCTCGACCCGCGGGTCCAGTGCTCCGAGCACAAGGACATCTGCGCCGCGATCCACGCCGGCAATCCCGACTTGGCCGACGCCCTCGTCTACGCGCACATCGAGAGGGGCCGCGGCCCCTCGCTGGCAACGCTGGCCGGGGTGCTGCCCGCCGAATGACCGGCCGGCAGCACCCGGTACCGAACAAGGAGAGACACCGGATGCTGATCACGAACGTCCGTCCCTGGGGCGGCGCCCCCTGCGACCTGGAGATCCAGGACGGCGCGATCACCGCGCTGACCCCGCACGACCCGGCCCGCCCCACCACGGGCGACGCGGCGGGCGAGGTGGTCGCGGGCCGGGGCAGGCTCGCCGTGCCGTCCTTCTCGGACGTCCACTGCCATCTGGACGCCACCCGCATCGGACTGCCGTTCCGTCCGCACACCGGCGCCCCCGGCGTCTGGGCCATGACGATGAACGACCGCGCCCACTGGCGCGACGACGAGTGGACCGTGGCCGAGCGCGCCACCCACACCCTCGGCCGCATGATCGAGCGCGGCACCACCCGGGTCCGCAGCTACGCGCAGATCGACGCGGACTCCGGCCTTGAGCGCTTCGAGGGCGTTCTCGCCGCCAAGGAGGCCCATGCCGACCGCTGCGAGGTCGAGATCATGGCGTTCCCGCAGGCCGGTCTGCTCCGGGAGAAGGGCGTACCGGAGCTGATGGACCAGGCGCTGTCCTCCGGCGCGGCCGTGGTCGGCGGGATCGACCCGTGCACGCTGGACCGCGACCCGGTACGCCACCTGGACATCGTCTTCGAACTCGCCGAGCGCCACCAGGCCCCCATCGACATGCACCTCCACGAGCCGGGTCCGCTGGGCGTGTTCAGCGTCGACCTGATCCTGGAGCGGGTGCGCGCGCTGGGCATGGCGGGCCAGGTGACCCTGTCCCACGCGTACGACCTGGGGAGCGTCGACGAGGCGACGACCCGGCGTCTCATCGAGGAGTTCGCGGAGCTGGACATCGCGATGGCGACGATCGCCCCG
The DNA here is from genome assembly GCF_036014215.1 of Streptomyces sp. NBC_00440. Classification (NCBI taxonomy): domain Bacteria; kingdom Bacillati; phylum Actinomycetota; class Actinomycetes; order Kitasatosporales; family Streptomycetaceae; genus Streptomyces; species Streptomyces sp. NBC_00440. The sequence goes on along the minus strand of NZ_CP107921.1, from coordinate 4,690,065 downwards.
GCCCAGCACCACGCGCTGCCGCTGGCCGACCTGACGGCAGCCGGGGTCCGGGTCGGTCTTGGCGAGGACGGCCAGCGCGACTACTGGTCGCCGTACGGCAACGCGGACATGCTGGACCGCACCTGGCAGCTCGCCTTCACCAACCGCTACCGGGCCGACGAGCTGATCGAGCACTGCATGGCCGTCGCGAGCCTGGGCGGCGCCGCGATCCTCGACGGGAGCCTGCCCCGTCTGACGTCGGTCGCCGACCGCCCCGGCCTCGCCGTGGGCGACCGCGCCGATCTGCTCCTCGTGGACGGCGAGACGGTGACGTCCGCCGTCATGGACCGCGGCTCCGACCGTACGGTCCTGCATGACGGCCGGGTCGTCGCGGACGGCCTGGAGCTGGTGGGCTGACCCGGCGCACCCGCGACCGGATACGGGCAGGGCCCGTCCACCAGGTGGTGGACGGGCCCTGCCCGTACCGGCGTACCGGCTGCACCGCTGTACGGCTGCCCGGATGTACCGCTACTCGGATGTACGGCTACTCCGGATGAACGGCTACACGGAAGTCCCCGCGGCGGCAGGTGCTTTCGCGGCGTCGGGCACGGTGCCGTCGTCCGCGACCAGATGGCACGCCACCTCCCGTTCGGCCGCCCCGGGGCCGGATCCCAAGGGCAGGGTGCGCAGAGCCGGGGCCTCGGTACGGCACCGGTCGGTGACCAGCGGGCACCGGGTGTGGAAGTGGCAGCCGGACGGCGGGTCCAGCGGACTGGGCAGGTCGCCGCCGAGCACGATACGGCTGCGGCCGCGCTGCTCACCGGGGTCGGGCACCGGCGCGGCCGACAGCAGCGCCTGGGTGTAGGGGTGCTTGGGTGCGGCGAACAGGTCGGCGGCCGGGGCCTGTTCGACGATCCGGCCCAGATACATCACGGCGATGCGGTCCGCCAGATACTCCACGGCCGCCAGGTCGTGGGTGATGAACAGGCAGCCGAAGCCCCGCTCGCGCTGGAGATCGGCCAGCAGGTTCAGTACGGACGCCTGGACGGACACATCGAGCGCCGAGGTCGGCTCGTCCGCCACCAGAAGCGCCGGATTCACCGACAGGGCGCGGGCGATGGAGATCCGCTGGCGCTGGCCGCCGGAGAGCTCGTGCGGGTTGCGGTCGGCCAGTTCGGGCCGCAGCCCCACCTGGGCGAGGAGCTCGTCCACCCGTTCCGAGGCTTCCTTCCGGTTCGCCATCCTGTGCAGCCGCAGCGGTTCGGCGATGATCTGACGGATGGTCATCCGGGGATTGAGGGAGGACGACGGATCCTGGAAGACCAGGTGGAAGTCCTTGCGGAGTGGCCGCAGCACACGCGGGGAGAGGGTGGTCACATCCGTACCGTTGACCAGCACGCTGCCGCCGGTCGGCCGGTCGAGCCGGACCACACAGCGCCCCACGGTGGATTTCCCGCTGCCCGACTCGCCCACCAGGCCGAGGACTTCACCGCTCCTGATGGTGAGCGACACACCGTCCACCGCGCGCACGGTGCCGCCGGCGGCGGTGAAGTGCCGCTTCAGGTCGCGTACTTCGAGCGCCGTCATCGGACGGTCCCTTCTGTTGCTTCTGTTACTACAGGTGGTTCTGGTGCTTCGGCCGCCAGGGGTGCTTCGGCCGCCGCGGGCGCTTCTGGTGCTTCGGTCGCCGCGGGCGCTTCAGGTGCCGGGTGGTAGCAGGCGATCTCATGCGTCCCGGACGCGGTCCGCAGCACCGGACGGCTCGCCAGGCAGTCCGCGTCGGCCGCCGCACAGCGCGGCGCGAAGCTGCACCCGTCGGGCTGCTCGCGCAGGTCAGGCACGAGTCCGGGGATCTCGTTGAGCCTGGCCCGCCCGTCGGCCGTCCGGCTGCCCGGCCGCAGGACGGCGCCGAGCAGACCCCGGGTGTACGGATGCCTCGGCGCGGCGAACAGTTCGTCCACCGACGCCTGTTCGGCGGGGCGTCCCGCGTACATCACCAGGACCCGGTCGGCGGCGTCGGCGACGACACCGAGGTCGTGCGTGATCAGCACGATGGCGGTGCCGAGGCGTTCACGCAGGGAGCGCAGCACATCGAGGATGCCCGCCTGCACGGTGACATCGAGGGCGGTCGTCGGCTCGTCCGCGATCAGCACCGCCGGATCGCAGGCCACGGCGATCGCGATCATCACCCGCTGCCGCATCCCGCCGGACAGCTGGTGCGGATACTCGTCCACCCGGGTCCGCGGGGCCGGGATGCCGACGAGTCCGAGCAGTTCGACGGCGCGCTCGGTGGCCTCGCGGCGCCTCAGCCCCTGGTGCCGGACGAGTACTTCGGTGATCTGCCGGCCGATGGTGAGGACCGGATTGAGTGAGGTCATCGGCTCCTGGAAGATCATCGAAAGCCGTCGGCCGCGCAGCGACCTGAGCTGTTTCTCGGGGGCGCCCACCAGTTCCCGGCCGTCCAGAGTGATCGATCCGCCGACCCGTGCGGTGGGCGGCAGCAGTCCCATCACCGCCATGGAGGTGACGGACTTGCCGCAGCCGGACTCCCCGACCACGGCGAGCATTTCGCCCGGCGCCAGGTCGTAGGAGACACCGTCCACTGCGTGCACGGTGCGTTCCGCGCCGTGGAAGGAGACCGTCAGGTCACGGACGCGCAGGACGGGCTCGGCGTGGGCGGCGCGCGGAGCGCCACCGGCCGCCGTGGCCGCCGTGCCCGCCGTGGGTGTGCCGACTCGGGTCACCGGGTACCTCCGCGGGGGTCGAGGATGTCGCGTACGCCGTCGCCGAGCAGGTTGAACGCCAGCGTGGCGAGCACGATGACCAGGCCGGGGAAGACCGCCATCCAGGGGGCGTCCGCGATGAAGGGCTGGGCGCTGGAGAGCATCACACCGAGCGAGGGTGAGGGCGGCTGCACTCCGAGGCCGAGGAAGCTGAGCACCGCCTCGCCGATGATGGCGGCCGGGATGCCGACGGTGGCCTGCACGATCAGGGTGGATGTGGCGTTCGGCAGGATGTGCCGGAAGAGGATCACACCGTCGCCCGCGCCGTTCGCGACGGCCGCGCCCACGTAGTCGAGGTGTTTGAGCCGCAGGGTCTCGGCGCGGGTGATCCGCACGATCCCCGGGATCTGCGAGATGCCGATGGCGATCGTGGCGTTCTGCAGCGACGGGCCGAGCACCGCGGCCAGCCCCACGGCGAGCACCAGGAAGGGGAACGCCAGCATGGTGTCGGTCAGCCGCGACACCACCGTGTCCGCGAACCGGCCGTAGTACCCGGCGAGCAGCCCCAGCGGTACGGCGACCACGAAGGCCAGCAGCACGGCCACCACGCCGACCTGCATGGAGGCGGTGACCCCGACCAGCACCCGGGACAGCTGGTCCCGGCCCAGATCGTCCGTGCCGAGCCAGTGGGACCAGCCGGGCGCGGTGAGCGCGGCGTCGAAGTCCGGGCGCGCCGGGTCGTACGGGGCGAGCAGCGGCGCCGCCACGGCCACCAGCACGAAGACGGCGGTCAGTACGGCGCCGACGAGCGCCAGCCGGTTGCGCCGCAGCCGGCGCAGCGCGACGGCGAACCGGCCCTGGCGGACGGGGGTCCCGGCCCTGACGCGGGCGGTGGGGACGGCCGGCGCCGGTGAGGGGGCGACGGTCATTGGGAACCTCCGAGCCGGATACGCGGGTCGACGACGGAGTAGAGGAAGTCGACCAGCAGATTGATCAGGATGTAGGCGGCCGAGGTGAACAGCACCACGCCCTGGACCATCGCGTAGTCGCGGGTGAAGACCGCGTCGATGGTGAGCTTGCCGAATCCGGGCAGCACGAAGACCTGTTCGGTGACGACGGCTCCGGAGATCAGCAGGCCGAGTTGCAGGCCCAGTACGGTGACCACGGTGACCAGCGAGTTGCGCAGCGCGTGGCGGCCGATCACGGTGCGCGGGGCGAGCCCCTTGGCGCGCGCGGTGCGGACGTAGTCCGACTGCATCGCGTCGATCATCGCGGCCCTGGTCTGGCGCATCACCACGGCGGCGAGACCGGAGCCGAGCACGATGGCGGGCAGCACCATGCGCCGCAGGTTCTCCACCGGGTCGGTGCCGAAGGGGACGAAACCCGAGGCGGCGAACACCGGCATCGCGATGGCGAAGGCCAGCACCAGCACGATGCCGAGCCAGAAGGCGGGGACCGACATCCCGAGCAGCGCGATGCCGTTGGCGATCCACTCCTCCGGCTTCCCGCGCCGTACGGCCGCCAGCACCCCCGCCCCGACACCGACGACGATCGCCATCAGCAGGGCCAGCGCGGCCAGTTCGAGGGTGATGGGGAGGGCCTGGGTGATGGAGTCGAGCACGGGCAGCCCGGTTCTGGCCGATGTGCCGAAGTCCCCGGTGGCGGCGTTGCTGACGTAACGCCAGTACTGGACGGCGATGTTGTCGTTCAGTCCGTACTCGGAGCGGATCGCGGCCAGCACCGCCGGGGATGTCTGCTCACCGGCCAGCGCCTGCGCGGTGTCGCCGGGCATCGCCCTGACCCCGAGGAACACGGTGATGCTGACCAGCACCATCGTCACGAGCGACATGCCGATCCGTCGGCTCACATAGGACGTGAGCAGTCTGCGGAGTTTCATCACCGGCTCCCCTTCACGTAACCGGCTTCCTTGACCCGGATCAGGCCGTCGCCGGAGAGCTTGATGCCGCTCACGTCGTCCGATGCGGACACGTAGTTGATCGGGCGGTAGAGGTAGATGACCGCGTGCTGTTTGTTGATCGCGGCGGTGAGGTCGCGGTAGACCGCACGGCGCTTCGCGACATCGGATGTGCTCCGGCCCGCCACGATCAGCCGGTCGATCTCCGGGTCGGAGAGCTTGCCCTGGTTGTTGCTGCCCGCTGTGCCGACCAGGCTGTCGATGTTGCCCGCCGGGTCGGGCTGGCCGCCCCACCCGCCGGTCCTGGCCTGGAAGTCGCCGGCGAGGGTGCGGGTCAGACCGGTGGCGAACTCGGTGGGCCGCAGCCGGACATCGAATCCGGCGTCGGCGGCCATCGCCTGGATGACCTGCCCGAGACGGCTGTCCTCCGGCGTTGTGTTGATCATCAGCTCCAGCGGCACGGGCGTCTTCACCCCGGCCTGCTCCAGCAGCTTCTTCGCCTTCGCCACGTCTCGCCCGGGGCAGCTGACGGGGCTGCTCAGCGGAATCCCGGGAGGCACCGGGCCGCAGGCGGGTTCGTACATGCCCTGGAAGACCAGCTTGTTGATCAGCTCGCGGTCCAGCGAGAGTTCGAACGCCTGCCGGACGCGCACATCGCGGCCGAAGGGGGTGTCGACGGTGCCCGGCTTCTGGTCGATGCCGTGTACGTTGCCGACGTTCAGCGTGACGCCCATATAGCCGAGCGACGGGGTGTTGAGGAGCTGGATCCCCTTCTCCCCCATGGAGTTGCGCACCTCGACCGGGCCCATCTGGTCACCGATCTGCACGTCCCCTGACCGGATGTTGGCCATCCGGATGTTGCCGTCGGTGATGGTCTTGTAGATCACCCGGTCGAGATGCACCTTGTCCGCGTCGTAGTACAGCGGGTCCTTGGCCAGCTCGATCCGGTCGCCGACGACCCGCTTGACGTACTTGAACGGGCCCACGCAGGACGGATGGGTCGCGAACTTGCTGCCGTACTGACGGAGCGCCTTGGGGGACATGATCAGCCCGGCCGTGTTGGCCAGCCGCCCGAGCAGCGGGACATCGGGGTGCTTGAGGGAGAGCTGAACGGTGTACGGGCCGATCGCCGCGACCTTGTCGACCGAGTCGATCTCCGAGGCGCGCCCGGATCCGCGCAGGTGCAGATGGCGGTCGAGTGACGTCTTGACGGCTGCCGCGTCCAGCCGTGCGCCGTCGCTGAACCTGGCGTCCTTGCGCACGGTGAAGGTGAAGGTCCGGCCGCCGTTCGTGATCTTCGGCAGCGAGGCGGCGAGCTGCGGCACGAAGTGGTTGTGCTGGTCGACGTCGTAGAGCTGTTCGCACATGGACGTGAAGACGGTGCGGGCGACCAGCGTCGACGTCAGGCTCGGGTCCAGCATGTCGGGATCGGACTTGAGCCCGATCGTGACCGTGCCGCCGTCGCGGACGGGGCGCAGGTCGGTGAGCCGCGCTTTCGCGGCCGTTGCTTCGCCGGGTGGCGAGAGAGTGCTGCATGCGGTGGTGGCCGCCAGCAATGCGGCCACCGCGAGAGTGGCCGGTATTCGACGCACGGGACCAAGACTCCTTCAGGACAGCACAGAGCTAGAGCGCGGACCGGTAGGGGCACGCGTTGAGGCGCAACGGTATACCAAATAGTGCAATCCCAGGACGGGCCCGAGGAGCCGTATTCACCTGTTTTACGGGGCACTTGAGAGGTGAAAAGCGGGCAAGACACCGCATCTTCATCACGGCCATTTACCCACCCGGGAGCGCACTTGGCATACCGGGAGGGATCCCGAAGGAACGACAGCCCGCACAGAACAGAGCCGCCCGCCGTGCGCCGAGAGCGACACGACGGGCGGCAAACCCTCATAAAACGCGCAGCACTGCCTGGCCAACGAACCGCCCGATGGCCCTGATTCGAGCCATCGGCTACGCAGCCAGGGCAGGACTCACCCGCCGAACCACCCCGCCACATCCACCCGGAAGCCGCCGCCCGGAACCGCCCCCGGCACCAGGGCCCGCAGGTCGGACTCAAGACCGGCCAGCCGTTCCGTGCCCAGGACCCGCGCCCACTGCGCGTACAGCTCGTCGAAGATCTGGCCCGACCGCACCAGCACCTCCATCCCGCGCGGGGTGAGCAGCACCAGCTTGCGCCGGCCGTCGGCCGGGTCGGCGGCCCGCTCGGCGTACCCCAGCTCCTCCAGGCGCTCCACGGTCTTGCCCGCCGCCTGCTTGGAGACCCCGAGCCGCCGGCCGACCTCGCTCGCCGTCGCACCCCGCACCCCGATCGCCTGGAGCGCGAAGCCGTACGCGGGGCGCACATCCGGGTGCCCCTCCTCGGCGAGGCGTGCGTGCAACTGGTCGATGGCCGAGCGGAACCCGGCGAAGAGCAGCATCGGCAGCTCGTATCCGCGCCCGGCCTCCGCACTCACCGCCGCGTCGTCAGCAGACCCGCGCCCGGCGCCGCGCCCAGCCGCACCCTCGGCCCGGTACTCAGCCCCGGGCTCAGCCATGGGTCGGCCCGCCGTTGCGCATTTCGACAACCTGGTTTACCTTTTCGTCAATCACGTTGTCGAGTTTACTGCGAGAGCGAAGGCCCAGCCATGACCACCACCGTCACGCCCGACCACACCGCCCCCTCCAGCCCCACCGCCTCCTCCGACCGCACCGTCTTCCCCGACCACACGGTCGAGTCCGCCCCCGCCGCGGCCCGCCGCGCCATGCAGGCCACCACCGACCGGCTGGGCTACCTGCCGTCCCCCGTCGCCCGGATGGCCACCTCCCCCCAGACCCTCGACGGCTTCCTGAAGCTCAGCGGGATCTTCGAGTCGACCACCCTCTCCCAGCTGGACCGCGAGGTCCTCATCCTCACGATCGCCACCCTCAACGAGTGCCACGTCTGCGTGGCCATGCACACCGCGAAGCTCACCGCGATGGGCGCGGACGCCGGCCTCATCGAGTCCCTGCGCACCCAGAAGCCGCTCACGGACGGGAAGTTGGAGGCGCTGCGCACCTTCACCCTGGAGGTCCTGGCCACCGCCGGGGCCGTGGGAGACCCCGTCCGCCAGGCGTTCCTGGCCCAGGGCTACACCGTCCAGAACGCCCTGGAGGTGGTCCTCGGCATCGGTACGTACACCCTCTCGACCTTCGCCAACCGGCTGACGGGCGCCCCGATCGACCCCCAGCTCGCGGCGTTCGCCCCGCAGGCCGGCTGAACCCGACCGGGGAGCCGCGAGGACGGCTCCCCGGTCGCGGGCGCGCCCCCGCGCCCTGCCCGACGAGCCACCGGGACAGGACGGTCGGCTGTTACACGCCGTTACAGGCTCCGGACAGTCTCGCGAGAACTTCCCCCGCCGGTCGGCACATCTCACTTTCCGTAAGACGCACTCGCCACGGGGGCGCCGGGCCCAACACCGGCGCTGGAAAAGGGGAACCATGACCGCCAAGCTGAACCGAGTCGCTCGCTGCGCCGCCGCCGTGCTGACCGTCGTCGCTGTCGGCGCCGGCGCCGCCGCGTGCGACTCGTCCTCCGGATCGGGCGCCTCCAAGACCAGTGCACAGTCCGGCGCCGGCCAGGACTCGTCCTCCACGGCGCAGGGCGGCTCGCAGGACAAGCCCCGGAGCGGCACCACCGCCGAGGGCTCCGCCCAGCACAAGGTGAAGTCGATGTCCCAGAAGGGCTCGCGGACCGACGCCGTGAACCCCGTCCCCGCCGCAGCCCCCGCCACCGGGAGCAGCCGCTGCCACACCGGCGAACTGGGCTACACCTGGGGCGGCCCGCACGGCGGCGCCCCGGACATGAACGACTCCACCGACCAGCAGATCGCCTCGATCGCGCTCAAGAACCGCAGCGACCGCACCTGCACCCTGCGCGGCTTCCCGGGCGTCCGCCTCATCAGCAAGACCGGTGAGGCATGGGACCTGCGCCGCTCGTCGGACACCCCGTCCACCATGACCCTGCACCCCGGCGAGAGCACGGCCTCGATCAGCATCATGCTGCTGGCCATCCCCGCCGACACCAAGGACACCAAGCCGTTCGTCCCGAGCAAGGTCCTGATCACCCCGCCCAACGAGACCACGCACGTCACCCTCGACTGGCCGTACGGCGGCGCCATCCTGGACCAGTCCGGCGCCACCCACCCCGGCACCTTCGTCAGCCCGGTCGGCATCTGAGCCCACCTGCTTCACGGCCTGCCCGAGCCGCACCGCACACCACGCGGTGCGGCTCAGTCATGCCGGGCGGGGCCGCGCCTCCGGCCTCCCCCGCCGGCCCGCGATCGAGACACCCGCGCCACCACGGGACGCGACGGCCTCGTGGACACGAGCAGGCATCTTCCGCTGTCTGGGCTAAGGAGGCCCGTACCAGCGCGGCGCCGGGCAGGCGACCGGGGTTCAATGCCCGTGAGTCCACCAGGTCATCGGGCGCGCCGGGCACAGGGGCCGCCGGGATGCCGCAGCACAGGCAGGAGAGGCGTTGTGGCGACGTACGAGAGGGGCGCCCCGGACTACGAGGCCCTGTTCTCGGCGGTACCGGCCGCCTGCGTGGTGCTCGACCGTGACCTGGTGATCGTCGCCGCCAACAAGGCGTACACCGACGTCACCGGGCGCCCGGCGGCGGACCTGCTGGGGCGCGCGTTCTTCGACGCCTTCCCGCCCGAGCCCGCCGAACCCTCCTCCCACGGCGCGGAGGTGCAGCGTCTTTCCCTGGAAGCGGTCCTCGCGTCCGGGGAGACCAACATGCTGATGTTGCACCGCTTCGCGATCCCCGGGCCGGGCGGGGGCGGCAGGTTCGAGCCCCGGTGGTGGAACGTGGTGAACCAGCCGCTCACCGGAGCCGACGGCCGCGTGGAGCTCATCATCCACCGTGTCGACGACGTGACGGAATTCATCCGTGCCGAGCAAGGGGACAGTGCGGCAGCGCCGGAGGACGCCGAAGCCCGCGCGCCGCGCGCCGAGCTGTTCACCCGTACACAGGAACTCCAGCGGGCCAACGTCCGGTTGCAGGAGTCGACCGTGCGTACCCGTGATGTGGCCCTGACCCTTCAGCGGGCCATGCTCGCCACCCCCGACCTGGCCGGGCATCCGGAGATCGCGGTGCGCTACCGGCCGGCGCTGAGGGGCATGAATGCCTGCGGCGACTGGTACGACGTCATCGACCTGCCGGACGGGCGGCTGGCACTGACTGTCGGTGACGTGGTGGGGCACGGCGTTGATGCCGCCAGCGTCATGGGCACCTTGCGGAGCGCGCTCAACGCGGCAGTCCGGGTGGCGGACGGGCCCAGCGGTGCTCTGGAAACACTCGGCCTGTACGCGCGGGCCCAGGAGCGCGCCACGGCCACCACGACGTTCGCCTGCCAGCTCTTCCCCGTCAGCCGGCTGCTCACCTACAGCAGCGCCGGCCACCCGCCTCCCGTGCTCATGCACGCCGACGGAACGTCACTGTGGCTGGACGAGGCCACCGATCCGCCCCTGGGAGTACGCATCGAGCACGTACCGCGCCCCCAGGCCACGGTCGACTTCCGCAGGGACGACACGCTGGTGCTGTACACCGACGGCCTGATCGAGCGGCGCGGCGAGGACCTGGACGCAGGGCTCTCGCGCCTCCTCGACGCGGTGCGGGAGATGCGTGAACTGCCGCCTCCCCAGCTCGCGGACGAGCTGCTGCGGACCATGGCCGACCCCGCCGGCCAGCAGGACGACATCTCCCTCCTGGTCATTCGCCTCTGACAACGAGCACCCAACGGCGCCGGGTTCGACGCACAGCGCATCCACCGACCCCGGCACCGCTCAGTCGAACTCGCACCCGAGCCTGCTCCGAGCTGCCGGGGTATCGCTCTCCAGGTCATGCCGTTCGGCCGACAGACCCACGCGGCTCTGGCCGGCCCGTTCGTTCTGCCGATGCTGCGAACGCAGACCCTCAACACTGGGGATACGAAAGGTCTGTTGGACCGGCCAGGGCCTGTCCGGCCCCACCCTCACCCTCACCCCCCGCCGCCTGGTCCGCGTTCGCCAGGTTCGCCACCGGCACCGCAACCGCCTGATCCGGCCCGCGCCAGTGGCAGGATGACGGCAGGCCAACGGGAGAGAGACCTGAAGACATGTCTGTGATCCACCGATCCACGCTGACCCCCACCAAGCTGGAGCTGCTGGCCGTCTGGCTGCCCAAGCAGCCCTGGTACCTCGGCGCGAGCGGCGAGCCCGAGCTGGCCAAGGCGGGCGGTTACCGGCTCGACGACCCGACCGGCGCGGTCGGGATCGAGTTCATGCTGGTCACCGACGCGTCCGGGGACGAGCCCGTCACGTACCAGGTGGCGTTCAGCTACCGGGGAGCAGCGCTCGAAGGGGCCGGCGACGACGCGCTCATCGGGACCACGGAACACGGGGTGCTCGGCAAGCGCTGGGTGTACGACGGGACCCACGACCCGGTGCTCGTCGCCCAGTTGGTCGCCCTGATGGCCGGGGCGGCCGTGCCGCAGGAGCAGAGCATCAGCAACACCCCGAACCCGACCGTCGAGGGGCACTTCACCGGCACGGAGCACCCCGTGGCGACCGGGATCGCGGCGGTGACCAGCGACGCGGACGGCACCGACGTACGCGTACGGACAGCCAACACCTCCGGTTCCGTGCTGACCCTCCACCTCACCCGGGTGGTCCGCCCCGGCCAGGACGCCGCCGCCCAGGACCTGGGCCACGTGAAGGGGAACATGCTGCTCCCGGACGGCACGAAGGCACACACCCTGTTCGCGGCCCTGCGCGAGACGGGCTCGGGCCCGACCGCGTAGCCCCGCCCTGGCCGGTACGGGTGGACTCCACGGCGCACCGGAGTGTCGGACCGCCCCACCAACCCCGGTTCGTAGCATGATCCGACTCGCACTCAGGAGCCGGGCATCGTGGTGTGAACGGGATGGGTAGGGCACGTGTCATTGACTCGTCGGGCTGTCATTGCCGCACTGGTCGGCGCCGGGCTGGCGGGATGTGACGCCAGGTCCGGTTCCGCGGGCGCCTCGCTCTCGACGTCGACGCCGACCACCCCGTCCGACATCGAACGGCCGAGCCGCACCCCGCACGCCGGCCGCAGGGCCGCACCCGAACCGGCGGCGCCCGCGATGACCCGCACGGCGGCGGTCGCCCGGTACGGCTCGGCCCGCCCGACGACCTGGGGCTTCGACGCACCGGGCGTCCTGACCGCACTGCCTCCGTCCCTGCCCCGGTCCCAACGGGCCATCGCGCTGACCTTCGACGCCTGCGGAGGCCCCGGGGGCAGCGGTTACGACAAGGACCTGATCGGCTTCCTCAGATCGAGGAAGGTATCGGCGACCCTGTTCATCAACTCCCGCTGGATCGACGCCCATCCCACGGTCTTCCGCGAGCTCGCGGACGATCCGCTCTTCGAGATCGCCAACCACGGAACCCGGCACCGCCCGCTGTCGGTCTCGGGCCGCTCCGCGTACGGCATCCCCGGAACGCGCGACGCGGGCGAGGTCTACGACGAGGTGGCGGGCAACCACACCGAACTCACCCGGCTGCTCGGCAGGGCGCCCCGCTACTTCCGGTCCGGGACCGCGTACTACGACGATGTCGCGTCCCGCATCGTGGGCGCCCTGGGCGAACGCCCGGTGAGTTTCACGGTCAACGGCGACGGCGGCGCGACCTTCACCCCCGAGCAGGTCCACACCACTGTCGTGGCCGCCCGGCCGGGCTCGATCGTGATCGGCCACATGAACCAGCCCACCGGCGGCACGGCCGAGGGCTTCGCCACCGCGGTCCCCCAACTCCTCGCGTCCGGGCACCACTTCATCCGGCTCTCCGACGCACGGTGACCCAGGGGCGCCATCCGTAGGCCGGTTCGCCGGAAGCTGGTTCGGCGGCCCGGTCGGCGGGTCAGTCCTCCAGAGCTGCCGCGATGCGGTCGAGGTCGGCGAGGAGCGCGGCGACGCGCTGTGGCGGGATCGCCCCGACCATGCGCTCTTCGACGGCGTACACGGCGGCCTGGACCGCGGCGAGGCGCGCCCGGCCCGCTTCGGTGAGGCGGGCCGGCCTGGCCCGGCCGTGCTCGGCGGTGTCGGGGCGGGCGATCAGTCCCGCTTCCTGGAGGCCCCGCAGGACGACGTTTCCGGACTGCCGGGTGACGAAGGTCGCGCGGGCGAGGTCGGCGTTCGACATGCCGGGGTGCAGGGCCAGCAGTTCGAGAGTGGAGTACTGCGGCACGGTCAGCCCTTGCTCGCGCAGCACCTTGTCCATGGCTCCGCGCAGGGCCGCCTGGGCGCGTTTGAGCAGATATCCCACGTGCCGGGTGACGTCGTCGCCCTCGGGGCGGAACGCGTCCATCGGCAGACTTTCATCCATGTCAGCATTTTGACATAGCAATCCAGGGAACCTAACCTCGCCTATGTCAAAGTCCTGACATAGAAAAGTGAGGGAACCCCATGCCTGTTGCCATCGACGGACCCGACTTCATCGCCCTGCAGGTCCACGATGTGGAAGCCGCGGCGGCCTTCTGCGAGCAGCACCTGGGCCTGCGCCGGGCCGCGGTCTCGCCGCCGCACGCGGTCGTGTTCGACACCCGGCCGACCCCGTTCGCCGTCCGCGCGCTCCTCCCGGGCGTCAGCCTCGCCGACACCGCACGACCGGGACTCGGCGTGGTGATCTGGTTCCGGACCCCGGACGCCCACGCGCTTCACGAGCAGCTCGACACGGCCGGCGTCAAGATCCTCACGCCGATGGCGGACAGCCCCTTCGGGCCGATGTTCTCCTTCGAGGGCCCCGAGGGATACACGCTCACCGCACACGGCGGCTGACCGAGTTCCCCGGGGGAGGGCGGAGGCACCCCGCTGCGAACGGCGGCGCCCGCCGCGCGCCGCCGCCCGCGCGGCTCAGCTCAGTGCCCGAGCCACTCCGCGACCTCGGTCGCCCAGTACGTGAGGATCATGTTCGCGCCCGCCCGCTTGACGCCGGTCAGGGCCTCCAGGATCGCCTTGTCCCGGTCGATCCAGCCCTTCTCCGCGGCCGCCTCGATCATCGCGTACTCACCACTGATCTGATACGCGGCCACCGGCACGGACACCGACTCCGCGACCTTCGCCAGGATGTCCAGGTACGGTCCGGCCGGCTTGACCATGACCATGTCGGCGCCCTCGGCGAGGTCGAGCTCCAGCTCGCGCAGCGCCTCCCGGGCGTTCGCCGGGTCCTGCTGGTACGTCTTGCGGTCGCCCCGCAGCGAGGAGCCGACGGCCTCGCGGAAAGGACCGTAGAAGGCGGACGAGTACTTCACCGTGTAGGCGAGGATCGACACGTCCTCCTTGTCGATCGTGTCCAGCGCGTCCCGGATCACGCCGACCTGGCCGTCCATCATGCCGCTGGGGCCCACCACATGGGCGCCCGCGTCGGCCTGGACCTGCGCCATCTCGGCGTACCGCTCAAGCGTCGCGTCGTTGTCGATCCGGCCCGACTCGTCCAGGACCCCGCAGTGACCGTGGTCGGTGAACTCGTCGAGGCACAGGTCGGACATGATCACCAGGTCGTCGCCGACCTCGGCGCGCACATCGCGCAGGGCGACCTGGAGGATGCCCTCCGGGTCCGTGCCCGCGGTGCCGATGGCGTCCTTCTTGGAGTCCTCGGGGACTCCGAAGAGCATGATCCCGGCGACCCCGGCGGAGACGGCGTCGACGGCCGCCTTCCGCAGGGTGTCACGGGTGTGCTGGACAACACCGGGCATCGTCGTGATCGGCACCGGCTCCCCGATCCCCTCCCGCACGAAGGCGGGCAGGATCAGATCGGCCGGGTGGACCCGCGTCTCGGCCACCATGCGGCGCATCGCCGGGGTGGTGCGCAGCCGCCGCGGACGGGCGCCGGGGAAAGATCCGTACACAGTCATCCTCAGTTACCTCTTCGAACTCTTCGGTTCTTCGGCTCTTCGCGCTGTGGTCCCCCCGGCACCCGGACAGGGCCCGAAGACCCTAGGTGGTGCGTCGCCTGCGACCGCCCGGACGGCGCTCGCTGGGACGGGTGACCGCCTCGCCCGCCTCCCGGGCCGCCTCGCGGCGCTGCCCGCCGAACTCGGCGAGCGCCTCCGCGAGTCTGTGCACCGAGGGCTCCGGAGAGAGTACGTCCACCCGCAGCCCGTGCTCCTCGGCCGTCTTGGCCGTGGCGGGACCGATACAGGCGATGACCGTCACGTTGTGCGGCTTGCCCGCGATCCCCACGAGGTTGCGGACCGTACTCGAAGAGGTGAAGAGGACCGCGTCGAAACCGCCGCCCTTGATCGCCTCACGGGTGTCGGCCGGCGGCGGCGACGCACGCACCGTGCGGTACGCGGTGACGTCGTCGACCTCCCAGCCCAGCTCGATGAGCCCGGCCACCAGGGTCTCGGTGGCGATGTCGGCGCGCGGCAGGAAGACACGGTCGATCGGGTCGAAGACCGGGTCGTACGGCGGCCAGTCCTCCAGCAGACCGGCGGCCGACTGCTCACCGCTCGGCACGAGGTCGGGCTTGACGCCGAACTCGACCAGCGAGGCCGCGGTCTGCTCGCCCACGGCGGCGACCTTGATCCCCGCGAAGGCACGGGCGTCGAGCCCGTACTCCTCGAACTTCTCCCGGACCGCCTTGACGGCGTTCACGCTGGTGAAGGCGATCCACTCATAGCGTCCCGTGACCAGGCCCTTGACCGCGCGCTCCATCTGCTGCGGGGTGCGCGGCGGTTCGACGGCGATGGTGGGGACCTCGTGCGGCACGGCGCCGTACGAACGAAGCTGGTCGGAGAGCGAGGCCGCCTGCTCCTTCGTACGCGGAACGAGCACCCGCCACCCGAAGAGCGGCTTCGACTCGAACCACGACAACTGGTCGCGCCGGGCGGCCGAGCTGCGCTCGCCGACCACGGCTATGACCGGCTGGTGTCCGTCCGGCGACGGGAGCACCTTGGCCTGCTTGAGCACCTGGGCGACCGTGCCGAGCGTCGCGGACCAGGTGCGCTGGCGGGTGGTGGTGCCGGCGACGGTGACGGACATCGGGGTGTCGGGCTTGCGGCCCGCCGCGACCAGTTCACCGGCGGCGGCGCCGACCGTGTCGAGCGTCGTGGAGACGACCGCGGTCGCGTCGCTCGCGCCGACCTCGCTCCAGCAGCGGTCGGATGCCGTACGGGCGTCGACGAAGCGGACGTCGGTGCCCTGCGCGTCCCGCAGCGGTACACCGGCGTACGCGGAGACGCCCACCGCCGTCGAGACGCCGGGGACGACCTCGAACGGGATGCCCGCCGAGGCGCAGGCGAGCATCTCCTCGCCGGAGTTTCCGTCGAGTCCGGGATCCCCGGTGACAGCACGGACGACCCGCCTGCCACCCCGTGCGGCCTCCATGACAAGATTGCCCGCATCTCGGATGGCCGGGATCCCGGCGGCTGTTGACGCTTCGTCAACAACCGTCAGCTGAGGCGTGCTTACGGTCGCTCTCGCATGGCTGCGTACGACGTCGAGCACATGCGGCTCGGCGATCAGTACGTCCGCACTCGCGAGCGCTTCGACAGCGCGCAGTGTGAGGAGTCCCGGATCCCCGGGTCCGGCACCGAGGAAGGTGACGTGCCCGTGCGCGGGAAGGGCGGCTGGCAGGTTCGAGGTGGGGTTCATCGTGCTCGCTCCCCCATAAGACCGGCCGCACCCTTGGCCAGCATCTCGGACGCGAGTTCGCGTCCGAGCGCCTCGTTGCCTTCGTGCGACGTGGGTACGGGACCGGTGGTGGACAGCTGCACCAGCGAGGAGCCGTCGGTCGAGCCGACGACACCGCGCAGGCGCATCTCGGTGACAGCCTGCCCGTCGGCCAGGACGTCGGCCAGTGCACCAACAGGCGCACTGCAACCGGCCTCCAAGGCGGCGAGCAGGGATCGCTCGGCGGTCACGGCGGCCCGGGTGTACGGGTCGTCGAGCTCTGCGAGCTGGGCGACGAGATCAGCGCGGGATGCCGCGCACTCGACCGCCAGGGCCCCCTGGCCGGGGGCGGGCAAGATGATGTCGACCGGCAGGTACTCGGTCACTTCGCCGGCCCTGCCGACACGGTGGAGCCCGGCCGCGGCGAGAACCACCGCGTCCAGCTCCCCGCTGCGGACGAATCCGATGCGGGTGTCGATGTTGCCGCGGATCGGCACGGTCTCGATGCGTATCCCGTGGTTACGGGCGTACGCGTTGAGCTGCGCCATCCGGCGCGGTGAGCCGGTGCCCACCCGGGCGCCGTCCGGCAGCTGCTCGAAGGTCAGCCCGTCCCGCGCGATCAGCACGTCCCTGGGGTCCTCGCGGACCGGGATCGCGGCCAGCACCAGATCGTCCGGCTCGGCGGTGGGCAGGTCCTTCAGCGAGTGCACGGCGAAGTCGACCTCGCCGCTCACCAGCGCATCGCGCAGGGCGGTGACGAAGACACCGGTCCCGCCGATCTGCGCGAGGTGCTCACGGGAGGTGTCCCCGTACGTGGTGATCTCGACGAGTTCCACGGGGCGACCGGTGATCTGCCGCACCGCCTCGGCGATTTGTCCTGACTGCGCCATGGCGAGCTTGCTGCGCCTGGTCCCCAGCCTCAAGGCATCGGTCATGCCCGCCCTCGGTTCTTGACGTCTGTGTTGCTCAGGTCGGTCAGATCGGCCCTGCTGACGGCCGCGACCGTCAGCGGGTCGAGGTCGAAGAGTTCCCGCAGCGCGTCCGCGTACCCGGCGCCGCCGGGCTCGCTCGCGAGCTGCTTGACCCGCACGGTGGGCGCGTGCAGGAGCTTGTCGACGACACGGCGCACGGTCTGCGAGATCTCGGCGCGCTCCTTGTCGTCCAGGTCGGGAAGGCGTCCGTCGAGCCGCGCGATCTCACCGGCGACGACGCCGGCGGCCATGGTGCGCAGGGCGACAACGGTCGGAGTGATGTGGGCGGCCCGCTGGGCGGCGCCGAACGCCGCGACCTCGTCGGAGACGATCGTCCGTACGGCGTCGACATCTGCGGCCATCGGGGCGTCGGCGGACGCGTCGGCCAGCGACTCGATGTCCACCAGGCGCGCACCGCTGATGCGGTGGACCGCCGCGTCGATGTCGCGCGGCATGGCCAGGTCGAGCAGGGCGAGCCGCGGCGCGGCTCCGTCGGCGGCGGCGATACGGCGCACCGGACGGGGGACGGCGGCAGTTCCTGCCGTACCGGCCCAGGCGCCGTGCTGCTCCAGCGCGTCGACCGCGCGGGCGGCTGCGGTGGCGGCCGTGGCGTCGGCGGGCACGTCGGGGACGGGTTCGACCACCGGCTCCGCAGGGGTGAACTCCTCGCCGAGTGCCCGGGCCACGGACTCCGCGGTCAGTACGAGACCGGTCGCCCCCGTACAGGAGACGACGAGGTCGGCGCGGGCCAGCTCCCCGTCGACGGCGTCCATGGGAACGGCCGAAGCGGTCACCCCGGCGCCGCCGAGGATCTCCGCGAGCCGCTCCGCACGCGCCTGCGTCCGGTTGGCGACGATGATCTCCCCGGCGCCCGCGCGGGCCAGCGTCGCGGCGGCCAGCGAGGACATGGAGCCTGCGCCGATCACCAGGGCGCGCTTGCCCCGGGCCCAGCCGGCCACATCCGTGCCACCGGCGAGCTGTTCGAGGCCGAAGGTGACGACCGACTGCCCGGCCCGGTCGATGCCGGTCTCACTGTGCGCACGCTTGCCGACCCGCAGGGCCTGCTGGAACAGATCGTTCAACAGCCGCCCTGCGGTGTGCAGTTCCTGGCCGAGCGCGAGAGCGTCCTTGATCTGGCCGAGGATCTGGCCCTCGCCCACGACCATGGAGTCGAGCCCGCACGCCACCGAGAAGAGGTGGTGGACGGCCCGGTCCTCGTAGTGCACATAAAGATAGGGAGTGAGCTCTTCGAGCCCGACGCCGCAGTGCTGCGCGAGCAGCGTGGACAGCTCGGCGACGCCCGCGTGGAACTTGTCCACGTCGGCGTACAGCTCGATGCGGTTGCAGGTGGCGAGCGTCGCGGCCTCGGCAGCGGGCTCGGCGGCCAGCGTGTCCTGCAACAGCTTGGCCTGCGCATCAGCGGAGAGCGCCGCACGCTCCAGCACACTGACGGGCGCGCTGCGGTGGCTGACTCCGACGACCAGAAGACTCATGCCGGCATCACGGCGGGCATGTCCCCGTCGGGTCCCTTCCGGTCGGGGGCGGTGCGGGCGTTCACGGTGTGCGCGGCGGCGGCCGCACTGGCCGCGTGCGCGGCGCCCCGCACCGGGGGTGCGTCGGTGTCGGGGTCGGCGAGCGCCCCCTCACCGGCCTTCCGCTGCTCGTGGAAGGCCAGGATCTGCAGCTCGATGGAGAGGTCCACCTTGCGTACGTCGACGCCTTCCGGCACCGAGAGCACGGTGGGGGCGAAGTTCAGGATCGAGGTGACACCGGCGGCGACGAGCCGCTCACAGACCGGCTGCGCCGCACCCGCGGGGGTGGCGATGACGCCGATGGAGACGCCGTTGTCCGAGATGATCTTTTCGAGGTCGTCGCTGTGCTGGACGGGGATCCCGGCCACCGGCTTTCCGGCCATGGCGGGGTCGGCGTCGATCAGCGCGGCGACCCGGAATCCACGCGAGGCGAATCCGCCGTAGTTGGCGAGCGCGGCGCCGAGGTTACCGATACCGACGATGACGACCGGCCAGTCCTGGGTGAGACCCAGCTCACGCGAGATCTGGTATACGAGATATTCGACGTCGTAGCCGACGCCCCTGGTCCCGTACGAACCCAGGTAGGAGAAGTCCTTGCGCAGCTTCGCGGAGTTGACTCCGGCAGCGGCTGCGAGCTCCTCGGACGAAACCGTGGGTACGGAGCGCTCCGACAGCCCGGTGAGGGCGCGGAGATACAACGGAAGTCGGGCGACGGTGGCCTCGGGGATTCCTCGGCTACGGGTCGCCGGTCGGTGAGTTCGGCCAGTTGCCACGGTGCTCCTGCGGGATGAGCGAGGCTGCAGGCGGCCACATCCAGCAGGACCGCCCCGTCGAATGCAGGCTATGTCTTTGTGAACGCGTGCACAAAGATAGTGTCCGTTTTGTCCGTGCAAAGTGACCGGGGTCACGCACTTCGGCGGCACATTGACGGAACCACTGACCGGTCCGATGCGTTGAGATCCCAAAGGGGACAAAACCGCACACACTCCTCACGCTTACGCCCCCGAGACCGCTCAAATCGCCCACGATGGTAGCTGTCTTTTGCGCGAGAGGCTCCGCGCGGACCGGTCACCCGCCTCCCGGCCCGCCATCCGTCCTGACCCCCTCAGGAACGTCAGGAACGCAGCGCGCGGCGGAGGCGGTCGGGGTCGACCCGCCAGAAGGTGTGCTGCTCCCCGTCGATGAGTACGACCGGAATCTGCTCCCAGTACGCGTCGTTGAGCGTGGAGTCCTGAGTGATGTCCTTCTCCTCCCACGCCGCACCGACCTCTCCGCACACCGCGGAGACCACGGCGCGCGCGTCGTCACAGAGATGGCACCCGGGCTTCCCGACCAGAGTGACGACCCGCTCGGCGGGATTTCCTTGACCGGCACTGCGGCGGAACAGAGGACTCATACCCCCATTCTCCGCCCCTCTCCGTCTCACCCCCCGCCTCTCCCCGCCGTACGCTCCCCACCGCCCGATCTCCCCCACCCGGGCCCACACATTCCGCATCAGCTCCCGCGGGCGGCCCGCCCCCGGTCCAGGCCCGGCCACCGCCACGGGAGCCGTCCGTACACCAGAGTTCACTCCGCCGCATTCCGTCAGGTGAGGAATGCTTCACCGAACTGGCTATGCTCGCACCATGGCCGCACTGGGATGGCTCACCCCTCGTAGGCGCTCGGCAACAGCACGCAGCGTGCTGGCAGGCGAGGCCGCAGCCGAAGCAGCCCGGAAGTCCTCGCAGGAGCCGGTACCGGCCGGGTCCGGCACAGTCGGCGAAACCGGCACAGCCGGCGAAGGGGCCACCCCGGAGCCCGAGTTCCCCGTCGCGGGCGACAGCCTGGCCGCCGCCTTCTTCGATCTCGACAACACCGTGATGCAGGGCGCCGCGATCTTCCACTTCGGCCGCGGCCTCTACAAGAGGAAGTTCTTCGAGCGGCGCGAGCTGGCCAGGTTCGCCTGGCAGCAGGCCTGGTTCCGGCTGGCCGGCGTCGAGGACCCCGACCATATGCAGGACGCCCGGGAGAGCGCCCTGTCCATCGTCAAGGGCCACCGTGTGTCCGAGCTGATGTCCATCGGCGAGGAGATCTACGACGAGTACATGGCCGACCGCATCTGGCCGGGCACCCGCGCCCTGGCCCAGGCCCACCTGGACGCGGGCCAGCGGGTCTGGCTGGTCACGGCCGCCCCCGTGGAGACCGCGACGATCATCGCCCGGCGCCTCGGCCTGACCGGAGCGCTCGGCACCGTGGCGGAGTCGATGGACGGCGTCTACACCGGCCGCCTCGTCGGCGAGCCGCTGCACGGCCCGGCGAAGGCGGAGGCCGTACGGGCGCTCGCCGCCGCCGAGAATCTCGACCTGGCCCGCTGTGCCGCGTACAGCGACTCACACAACGACATCCCGATGCTCTCGCTCGTCGGCCACCCGTACGCGATCAACCCCGACGCCAAGCTGGCCCGTTACGCCCGCGAGCGCGAGTGGCGGCTGCGCGACTACCGGACCGGCCGCAAGGCGGCCAGGGTCGGCATCCCGGCCGCTGCCGGGGTCGGCGCACTGGCGGGCGGCACCGCCGCCGCGGTCGCCCTGCACCGCCGCCGCCACTGAGCGGCACGGCACCGGCGCGCGGGCAGATCACCGGCTCGCGCCTCGATCATCAGTACGTCAGGCACCGCTGACCGGAACGTCAACAGCTCTGCACCGCCTCGCCACTCCGAGAAGCGCGGGCGAATCGAACTTCTTACCCCCCTGCGCCCGCCGCCAGTCCCGTTCCGGCGACTCGCGCACAAGTGACCCCTCAATCAAGCGGATCGTGAGGCTATCCGATCAATAAACGGTCACGAAGTGCTACTTGATCCGACGTGTAGACGTAACAGAAGCGACGTAATCGATGATTTGAGCAACTGGGTGTAGCACTGCCTGTACGAAGCGTTATTCTCCTCAGACGCATACCGGACCTCACTCGCCATCACGTCGAGTGAATCATCCAGCACTGCACGTGATGGAAGCTCTGCCTCTGGGAGTCCCGTGTACCCACACGTCGGGGTTGACGCCTCGGGCCTGGCTACGCTGCGCGCAACGGTCTTTGACCAGCTGCGCGGCTTCGTCCCCACCGCGTACGCCGTCCCCGCATTTGCCACAGCCGCGCCCGCCGGCCCCTGCTATGCCCTCGCCGAGAGCGGTGCGGGCGCGGCGGTCGGCAGACGCAGCCGTGGCGGCACCGGCACGTCCACCGCCCGTCGGCCTGCGGCCGACAGCGACAGCGCACGCATGATGGACCTCGTCGAACGAGCTCAGGCCGGCGAGGCCGACGCCTTCGGGCGGCTCTACGACCAGTACAGCGACACGGTCTACCGCTATATCTACTACCGCGTCGGAGGGAAGGCGACGGCGGAGGATCTCACCAGCGAGACCTTCCTGCGCGCTCTGCGCCGTATCTCCACCTTCACCTGGCAGGGGCGCGACTTCGGCGCCTGGCTGGTCACGATCGCCCGGAACCTGGTCGCCGACCACTTCAAGTCGAGCCGTTTCCGGCTCGAAGTGACCACGGGCGAAATGCTCGACGCCAACGAGGTCGAGCGCAGTCCGGAGGACTCCGTCCTGGAGTCCCTCTCCAACGCCGCCCTGCTCGAAGCCGTACGGAAGCTCAATCCACAGCAGCAGGAGTGCGTGACCCTGCGCTTCCTGCAAGGGCTCTCCGTGGCCGAGACGGCACGGGCCATGGGCAAGAACGAGGGCGCCATCAAGACGCTCCAGTACCGGGCCGTGCGCACGCTGGCCCGGCTCCTCCCCGATGACGCGCGCTGATCACAACTCACCGACAGTGCACACCTCACCGTCAGCGCACAACTCACCGTCAGTCATGGGCTCATGACACTGCGGTCCGATCATCCTTCGTCCGTAACCCAAGTGCTGTGCGGCTCGTTGAGTGGGATGCAGGCTCCCTGTGGTCAAGCCACGCCCGCAGGTACTCACCCGATCGAGTGGAAGCACTCAAGGTGGGCAACCTTCCGGACCCCGAGGGGAGTCGATCGTCATGACGAGAGGAGGTGCCGCCAGTGATCGGACAAGTTTCGGCACACCGGCGGGCGAACGCCTTCGCCCAGGCCCTGGAGGAGCAGACACTCCAGGGCTCGGCGGCCGACCAGCCCGAAGCTCCCACCGACCCGAGCGCACAAGGGCAGTTGCTGGCCCTGGTGACCGGGCTCGAAGAGCTACCGAAACCACAGCTGGATCCTGAGGTCAAAGTGGTGCAGCGAGCCCAGCTCGTCGCCGCCATGGAGACGATGCTCGCGGGGGGAGGTGTGTCCGAGGGCCCTCAGGTGCCCGAACAGCGGACCGGCCGAGGCGCCCACCGGGCGTCCCCGCTCCGGAAATTGCGCCCCCGCTCCCGCTGGTCGAAGGGCCTCGCTGCGGGCGGACTCACCGTCGGCGTCGCAGCCGGAGCCTTCAGCGGCGTCGCGGCTGCCAGCTCCGACGCCCTCCCCGGTGATTCGCTGTACGGGCTGAAGCGCGGCATGGAAGATCTCAAGCTGGGAATGGCGAACGACGATGCCGCCCGCGGCCAGATCTACCTCGACCAGGCTTCCACCCGTCTCCAGGAGGCACGCCGCCTCATGGAGCGCGACCGGGCGGGCCGGCTCGACCACGAGCAACTGGGCGAAGTCAGACGCGCACTGAACGGCATGAACCACGACGCCGGAGAAGGACACCGGCTGCTGCACGAGGCGTACGCGAGGAACGGGGCACTCGGCCCGATCCAGACACTCTCCTCGTTCTCCCGCTCGCACCGGGAGGCCTGGAGCAAGCTCCGAGGCCGGCTGCCCGTCCAGCTCCACGACGTGGGAAACCAGGTGAACTCGGTCTTCGACGCCATAGACCAGGAGGTAGGCCCGCTCCAGTCGCAGCTGCCGCGCACCCCCGGCACACCCGCCGCCCGTACCCCTGGGCACCCGGGCACCTCAAGGCCGGGCACACCCGGGACCGACCGTTCCGGACCCACCTCGGCAGCCCCCGGCCACCACAGCCAGGGCAACGCCCGGCCGGAGCCCTCCGGCTCCGAGAGCGGCAAGGCCGATCAGGGCCTGATCGGCGGCAGCACGGGCGGCCTCCTCGACCCGCCGAAGAGCAGCAGCGGATCGTCCTCATCCGAAGGCACGGGCAAGTCCGGCGACGGCACCAAGCCCGCACCGGACGTCACTCTCCCCCCGCTGCTCCCCGGCCTGCTTCCGGGCCTGGGCATCGACGGCGAGGACGCCCAGTAGCACGGAGAGACAGCAGCAGTACCAGTAGAGCCAGCAGTACCAGTAAGCCGCAGTACCAGTACAGGAAAGTGCCGGGCCCGAAAGATCACGGGCCCGGCACTTTTCTGCTCGGAAGAAGTCAGCGTCAGAAGAAGACCGACCGCCGCTGCACCAGCAGCTTGTACAGCGTGTGCTGGATCTGCTCCCGCACCTGGTCCGTCAGGTTGAACATCAGCATCGGGTCCTCAGCGGCCTCCGCGGGAAACCCGTCCGTCGGGATCGGCTCACCGAACTGGATGGTCCACTTCGTCGGCAGCGGCACGAGACCCAGCGGCCCCAGCCACGGGAACGTCGGTGTGACCGGAAAGTACGGGAAGCCCAGCAGCCGCGCCACCGTCTTCGCGTTGCCGATCATCGGGTAGATCTCCTCCGCCCCGACGATCGAGCACGGCACGATCGGCACCCCGGCCCGCAGCGCGGTCGACACGAAGCCGCCCCGCCCGAAGCGCTGGAGCTTGTACCGGTCGGAGAACGGCTTCCCGATCCCCTTGAACCCCTCGGGCATCACCCCGACGACCTCGCCGCGCTGGAGCAGCCGCTCCGCGTCCTCGGCGCACGCCAGCGTGTGCCCGGCCTTCCTGGCCAGCTCGTTGATGACGGGCAGCATGAAGACCAGATCCGCCGCGAGCAGCCGCAGATGGCGCTCCGCCGGGTGGTGGTCGTGGACGGCGACCTGGAGCATCAGCCCGTCGAGCGGCAGCGTCCCGGAGTGATTGGCGACGACGAGCGCCCCGCCGTCCGACGGGATGTTCTCGATGCCCTTCACCTCGACGCGGAAGTACTTCTCGTACAGCGGCCGCACCGCCGACATCAGCACCTGGTCGGTGAGTTCCTTGTCGTACCCGAACTCGTCGACGTCGTACTCACCAGTGATCCGCCGCCGCAGAAAGGCCAGCCCGCCGGCGATCCGCCGGTCCCAGTCGGTGGTCTCCGCGCGGCCCGCCGGGCCCTGCACAGGAGCGTCCTGCAACGGCTCCCCCTCCCCGGCCGGCTCGGCCGGCCCCGCGGACGCCTCGGGTCCGGTCTGCTGCTCCGGTACGGGCGCGAGCGGTCCCGCGGCAGCCCTGCCGCGCGCCCCGGACCGCTTGGCGGTCTTGCCGTTCCTGTTCCGCCTCGCTCTCGGCTCGTCGCCGAAGGGGATGACCTTGGCATCGGCCATGTCAGATGCGCTCCTTGCTGACGGAGTGGGCGGGGATCACGGGCCGGGCGGCGGGTCCGGCAGGTCCGACGGATTCGGCGAAGGCAGCGACCCGGTCGACCGCCCGCGCCAACGCCCGGGGCGGCAGCAGGCCGTCCCCCCGGCTGAGCGCGAAGTCCTCGAAGGTCTCGGCCGTCGAGTACCTCGGTACAAAGCCCAGCGTCTCGCGCATCTGCGCCGTGCTGACGACCCGGCCGTGGGTGAGCAGCCGGATCTGCTCGGGCGAGAAGTCGGTGACCCCGACGGTCCGCAGCGCGGAGCCGACCCAGTTCACGGCGGGCAGCAGCACCGGCACCGTCGGCCGGCCGAGCCGCCGCGAACACTGTGAGAGCAACAGCACACCGTCGCCCGCGATGTTGAAGGTGCCGCTGTTGAGCGTCCCGCGCGGTGGTTCGCCCAGCGCGAGGCGGAGTACGTCGATGACGTCGTCCTCGTGGACGAACTGGAGCCGTGGGTCGTAACCGAACACGGTCGGCAGCACCGGCAGCGACAGATACTCGGCGAGCGGGTAATCCGTGCTCGGCCCCAGGATGTTCGCGAAGCGCAGGACACAGACCGCCACATCGGGCCTGCGCCGGGCGAAGCCCCGTACGTAACCCTCGACCTCGACCGCGTCCTTCGCGAAGCCGCCGCTGGGCAGGGACTTGGGGGGCGTCGTCTCGGTGAAGACGGCCGGGTCGCGCGGCGCCGACCCGTACACATTGGTACTGGACTTGACCACCAGGCGCTGGACGGCCGGCGACTTCTGGCAGGCACCGAGCAGCTGCATGGTGCCAATGACGTTGGTCTCCTTGACCGTCGTCCGGCCGCCGGTGCCCAGCGGGGTGCCGGTGACATCCATGTGCACGACGGTGTCGACGTCGTACTCGGCGAGTACCCGGGCGATGGCGGGCTGGCGGATGTCCGCCCGTACGAAGACGGCGTCGCCCAGTCCGTGCGCCGGCTCCACGATGTCCACCGCGATCACCCGGTCCACCTCGGCGTCCCGCAGTATGCGGCGCACGAGCCGGCCTCCGAGCTGCCGGGCCACTCCGGTGACGAGCACGACCTTGCCCAAGATCAGCGCCTTCCCATTCGGACTCCCGTACGGGCCACGGTAGCGGCTCGATATCGCGCTGTACTGATGATGCGCTGCGTGAAGTCATCGGAAATCTACCCGCAGGAACGCGCAGAGGCCCTCCCACCATGCTGGCGGGAGGGCCTCAGAACCACGTACAGCTGCCGCTTACTTCTTGTTGCGACGCTGAACGCGGGTGCGCTTGAGCAGCTTGCGGTGCTTCTTCTTAGCCATCCGCTTGCGCCGCTTCTTGATAACAGAGCCCACGACTACCCTCGCTCACTTCTCTTCACTCGGTGCGGGGCGTCTGGGCCCACACGACCTACGTCGGCCTAGCCTACCTGCCGCCGAGTGAGGGACGTAATCCGAGGGGAACCACCGGACTCGACCGGACCCCACTAGGCGGTCTGGACCCCCACAAAGGACTCGCGAAGGTATGCGTGCACTGCTTGCTCCGGGACCCGGAAGGACCTGCCCACCCGGATCGCCGGCAGATGACCGCTGTGCACCAGCCGGTACACGGTCATCTTGGACACTCGCATCACCGAGGCGACTTCCGCCACGGTCAGGAACCTGACCTCGTTGAGAGGCCTCTCACTCCCAGCAGCCATGACCCACCTGAACCTTCCGCACCCGACGGGGCACCGGCTTCCCCTTCCGGTGACTCTTCGTCGTGGCGCGCTCACTCACCAGACTAGGTGCGGGTGATACGAGTGGGGAAGAGGAGTAACAGCCCCTTCCCTACTGGGGCAGAAGCGCCCGATTGAGTACATAGCGAGTGAGCGGCCGGTAGTAGTCCGGCCGCACGGCATCGTCGAGCGGAACGGCGACGGACACCCGGCCCTCCGCCTCACCCACGAACAGCGCGGGATCGTCGGTGTCGGCGAGCCCGATGGCCTCAACCCCCAGCTGACCTGCCCCGCAGACCCATCCGTGGTCGCCGACGACCAGCCCGGGAAGGCCGTACGAGCCCCCTGCGGCGGCCTCCAGCGCGACCCGGACGGGCAGCGGGGAATGGGTGTGTGCGCCGGGCTCACTTCCCGGCAGCCGCACGCCGGGTTCGCGCATCAGCGCGACTCCCCGTACGTACTCCAGAAGGTGCGTACGTACGCCGAACCGGGTCGTTATGTCGACACTGCGGCCCTGCGCGGGGGTGAGGACAGTACATCCGGCCGCCGACAAGGCGTCTGCCAGCGCGGCGTAGAAACCGAGCAGCCGATGCGGATGCCCGGTCCCGAACAGCACATTGGCACCACGCGCCACAGCCTCGCCGAGCCGCACGGCGAACGCGTCGAGCGCGGCCAGCGTCCGCTCCGGGTCGATGACATCGGGCCCCGACACATGGCCCGGGTCCGCGGACACCCCGCACCGCTCGGCCATCAGACCGAGCAACTCCCGCTCGCCCCAGACCCGTTCAGGATGGATGCCGAGAGTCACCCGCGGATCGCGCGCGGCGAAGAGCCGGTAACTGCGCAGACTCACCTCCCGCGGGGTAGCCACGGGCCCGGCCAGCCTGGCCGCCAGCAGATGCGCTCGGAGGGCGCCGGTGGTCAACACCCTGCCGATCGTGCCGCAATGACCGCGCGGGCGGGCCGGAACGGGGGATATGCGGCACAGTTGGCGTAACACCCCCACAAGGCCACCACACGGCCGCCGGGGCGCAACCCCACCGCACCTCCTAAGCCAGCATCCCCCGCAAGGGAAACGCCGCCCGCCGAGTAGCCAGCACCGCCTGGTCCAGCCGGTCCGCCGGGTCGTACCCCGCGTCCCACGACCGCCAGGCCACCGGCCACCGCCCGTCCGTCATCCGCGCGGGCCCCACGCCCCGGGTCCGCGCGTACACCTCGTCCCGCCAGGACGGCGGGATCACCGACTCCGGATCGATCTCGGCGTGCCCCGCGATCGCCACCAGATGCGTCCAGGACCGCGGTACGACGTCGGCCACCGCGTAACCGCCCCCGCCGAGCGCCACCCAGCGCCCGCCGTCCGCGTACTCGTGCGCCAGCTCGTGGCAGGCGACCTGCACCGCGCGCTGCGCGTCCAGCGAGACCGCCAGATGAGCCAGCGGGTCCTCGAAGTGTGTGTCGGCCCCGTGCTGCGACACCAGCACCTGCGGCCGGAAGTCCGCGAGCAGCTCGGGCACCACCGCGTGGAACGCCCGCAGCCACCCGGCGTCCCCGGTCCCGGCCGGCAGCGGCAGGTTGACCGCCGACCCCTCGCCCGCGCCCTCGCCCGTCTCGGTCGGAAAGCCCGTACCGGGAAAGAGCGTCCGGGGGTGCTCGTGCAGCGAGACGGTCAGCACCCGCGGATCGTCCCGGAACGCCTCCTGCACCCCGTCCCCGTGGTGCACGTCCACATCGACGTACGCGACCCGCTCCGCCCCCAGTTCGAGCAGCCGGGCGATCGCCAGAGCGGCGTCGTTGTAGATGCAGAACCCGGAGGCCGCACCCGGCATCGCGTGATGCAGCCCGCCCGAGAAGTTCACCGCGTGGTCCGCCTCACCGCGCCACACCGCCTCGGCCGCGCCGACCGACTGCCCGGCGATCAGCGCGGAGACCTCGTGCATCCCGGCGAAGGCCGGGTCGTCAGGGGTCCCCAGACCGTACGAGATGTCCGCGGCCCCCGGATCCGCCGACGCCGCCCGCACCGCGTCCAGATAGTCCGCCCGGTGCACCAGGCGCAGGGTCGACTCCCCGGCCGGTCTGGCGGCGACGACGTCGACCGCGCTGTCCAGTCCGTACGCCCGGACCAGCCCCATGGTCAGTGCGAGCCGCACCGGATCCATCGGATGGCCGGGCCCGAAGTCATACCTCGTTACTGCTTCGTCCCACATCAACAGTCGGCGGCCGCTCATGCCGGACACCGTATCGGGCGTCGCCTGCACCGAACGAGCGGGCGTACACGAGGCTCGCCAGCACAAGCACCATCGGGACGAGCATCGCGCCCCGGTAGTTCCACGCGTCACCGATCGCACCCACCAGCGGCGAGCCGACCAGGAACCCCACGTAGTTGAAGATGTTGAGCCGGGCGATGGCCGCGTCGGACGCGTGCGGGAACATCCGCCCGGCGGCCGCGAAGGTCTGCGGCACGATCACACAGAGCCCGAAGCCCAGCACCATGAACCCGAGCAGCCCCACCCAGGGACCGGTCGCGGCGGCGACCACACCGAACCCGACAGCCGCGACGACGGACCCGAACCGCACCACGGCCACCGCACCGAAGCGCCGCACCCCGAAGTCCCCGACCGCACGGCCGATCAGCGTGGTGACCGTATAGACGTTGTACGGGACGGTGGAGAGCTGCTCGGAGCTCCCCAGTACGTCCTGAAGGTACTTGGCGCTCCAGTTGGAGACGGTCGAGTCGCCGATGTAGGTGAAGGCCATCACCAGACAGAGCGGCAGCAGCATCTTGAAGACGACAGACCCACCAGAACTACCGGCACCACCAGCGCCACCAACCGCCTCAACGCCCCCACCCGCCGCGGCGGTCGGCCCGTCGGCCTCCCGTGCGTCCGCGTACCACCGGCTCCCCACCAGGCAGAGAGGCAGCAGCACCACGGCCACCGGCCAGTACGAGGTCAGCAGTGACAGATGCCAGTGCGCCCCGACCCAGGCGAGCGAGGCACCGGCGATCCCGCCGAGGCTGTACGCGGCGTGGAACCCCAGCATGATGCTGCGCCCGTAGGCCCGCTGGAGACTCACCCCCAGCATGTTCATGGAGGCGTCCAACGCGCCCACGGCGAGCCCGAACACCCCCAGCGAGACCGCCGCTTGCCACAGCTCGGTGCCGGCCGCGGCACCGAGGAGCGCCAGCAGCACCACGGGCTGCGCCCAGCGCAGCACGGCCGAGGGCCGCACCCGCTTCACCAGCTGCTCGGTGCCGACGCTGCTGACGCCTGCGAGGACCGGAACCGCGGCGAGGAAGACGGGAAGCAGGCCGTCGGATATCCCGTAACGGTCCTGGATGGCGGGGATCCGCGTCACCAGGAGAGCGAATGCGGCGCCCTGTGCGAAGAAGCTGAGCCCCAGAGAGGCCCGGCCGTGCCGCAGGCGAACATCTGTCGTCATGGCGGCACAGTAGGCCCCTCGCCTACCCGTGGGTAGATGGATCAGGCAAGGAGTTGGGGCAGCTGCGACATATTCGAGAAGAAGCCGTTCGCCCCGGCGAGCCGCTCGGCGGGAGTCATCGCCGTAAACCCGTACACATCCATCCCCGCGGCATGGGCGGCCGCCACCCCGAGGGGGCTGTCCTCGATGACGACGCACCGCTCGGCGGCCACGCCCATCTGCTGGGCGGCGTGGAGGAACAGGTCCGGTGCCGGCTTGCCCCGGCCGACGTCCTGCGAGCTGAAGATCCACTCGTCCTCGAACCACTCGTCGAGGCCGGTCGCCCGCTGTCCCACCCGGATCCGCTCGTGGGTGCCCGAGGAGGCGACGCAGTACGGGACGCCCTGGGCGACCAGCTCACCGAGCACGTCGGTGACGCCGGCGACCGGCCGCAGTTCGGTCTGGAAGGCGGCGAAGATCCGGGCGTGCAGAACCTCGTCGAAGTCGTCGGGGAGCCGCTGTCCGCTCCGCTCCAGGATGGTGTCGTGCACCCGGTGCACGGCGGCACCCATGTAGTCGCGGACGGACTCGTCGTACGACGTGGGGTGCCCCAGCTCGGTCAGGTACCCCGCGAGGATGGTGTTGGAGATCGGCTCACTGTCCACAAGGACGCCGTCGTTGTCGAAGATGACCAGGTCGTAGCGCATACCCTGACCATAAACGCAAAAATGCCTCAACCCCGAGCCATTACAGCTCGGGGTT
This sequence comes from Streptomyces sp. NBC_00440, assembly GCF_036014215.1. Taxonomy (NCBI): domain Bacteria; kingdom Bacillati; phylum Actinomycetota; class Actinomycetes; order Kitasatosporales; family Streptomycetaceae; genus Streptomyces; species Streptomyces sp. NBC_00440. The sequence continues at coordinate 4,658,941 of NZ_CP107921.1, read as the reverse complement.
GAGGCTAAAAATTGTTCGGCGGCGTCCTACTCTCCCACAGGGTCCCCCCTGCAGTACCATCGGCGCTGAAAGGCTTAGCTTCCGGGTTCGGAATGTAACCGGGCGTTTCCCTAACGCAATGACCACCGAAACACTATGAAATTAACCAACACCGGATACAACACGGTCGTTCGTTATTTCAGAACTAACACAGTGGACGCGAGCAACTGAGGACAAGCCCTCGGCCTATTAGTACCAGTCAGCTCCACCCGTTACCGGGCTTCCACATCTGGCCTATCAACCCAGTCGTCTACTGGGAGCCTTAACCCCTCAAAGGGGGTGGGAATACTCATCTCGAAGCAGGCTTCCCGCTTAGATGCTTTCAGCGGTTATCCTTTCCGAACGTAGCCAACCAGCCATGCCCTTGGCAGGACAACTGGCACACCAGAGGTTCGTCCGTCCCGGTCCTCTCGTACTAGGGACAGCCCTTCTCAATATTCCTACGCGCGCAGAGGATAGGGACCGAACTGTCTCACGACGTTCTAAACCCAGCTCGCGTACCGCTTTAATGGGCGAACAGCCCAACCCTTGGGACCGACTCCAGCCCCAGGATGCGACGAGCCGACATCGAGGTGCCAAACCATCCCGTCGATATGGACTCTTGGGGAAGATCAGCCTGTTATCCCCGGGGTACCTTTTATCCGTTGAGCGACAGCGCTTCCACAAGCCACTGCCGGATCACTAGTCCCGACTTTCGTCCCTGCTCGACCCGTCGGTCTCACAGTCAAGCTCCCTTGTGCACTTACACTCAACACCTGATTGCCAACCAGGCTGAGGGAACCTTTGGGCGCCTCCGTTACTCTTTAGGAGGCAACCGCCCCAGTTAAACTACCCATCAGACACTGTCCCTGATCCGGATCACGGACCGAGGTTAGACATCCAGCACGACCAGAGTGGTATTTCAACGACGACTCCACAACCACTGGCGTGGCCGCTTCAAAGTCTCCCACCTATCCTACACAAGCCGAACCGAACACCAATATCAAACTGTAGTAAAGGTCCCGGGGTCTTTCCGTCCTTCTGCGCGAAACGAGCATCTTTACTCGTAGTGCAATTTCACCGGGCCTATGGTTGAGACAGTCGAGAAGTCGTTACGCCATTCGTGCAGGTCGGAACTTACCCGACAAGGAATTTCGCTACCTTAGGATGGTTATAGTTACCACCGCCGTTTACTGGCGCTTAAGTTCTCAGCTTCGCAACCCCGAAAGGTCACTAACCGGTCCCCTTAACGTTCCAGCACCGGGCAGGCGTCAGTCCGTATACATCGCCTTACGGCTTCGCACGGACCTGTGTTTTTAGTAAACAGTCGCTTCTCGCTGGTCTCTGCGGCCACCCCCAGCTCATGGAGTAAATCCAATCACCAGGAATGGCCCCCTTCTCCCGAAGTTACGGGGGCATTTTG